>JBBRAO010000022.1:0-56178 GCA_038206725.1 Kapaibacterium sp. (SeqCode) | reverse complement strand
ACAGAAGAAAAAATCCTGCTCTCGGCGGAAGAGGAATTCCTTGAACGAGGCTACTCAGGCGCGAGATTACAAAGCATCGCCGACAGAGCGGGTTTGAATAAAGCACTCGTACATTATTATTTTCGGAACAAGGATAAGTTGTTTAATATAGTTTTTGAGAAAATAGCGAGCCAAATCATCTCACAGCTTTTAGAAAAAATAATTAGCGAAACCACTTTTTTTGAGAAAATTCGCTTATTCTTCGATTATCATCTATCAGCTATAGAAAATAATCAACGTTTACCTTTATTTGTGATAAACGAAATCAGCCGTAACCCCGACAGAATATTCCAATTTATAAAAAAAGAAGAGGTTGCCAGCATTAAAGATATTCTTGAAAAACAGCTCAAAAGTGAAATAGAGCGCGGAATTATTCGCCCAATCGTTTTGGAAGAACTCATTCTGAATTGTATTTCGCTAAGCGTTTTCAACTTTATCGCGAAACCTATGTATATGAAAGTTTTAGGCCTTTCTAATAAAGAGTTTACGAAATTTCTACTACACAGAAAAACTTCATTAGGCGACTTCGTAATTAATTCAATAAAAATATAAATGGTTATAAATATGAAAAAAATAATCCTAATAATACTTCTAATTTTTCTTTCCATAAGCTTGCAAGCCAAGGATATTCTACTGAATGACCTGCTCCGGTCGGCAACAGCGACACATCCACTTAGCTCACAGGTGGACAACCGGAACAAAATCAGTAAAGAAAAACAACAAAATAGCCGAACAAATTATTATCCTTCTCTATCGCTTAACGGTTCGGCGTCATACAGCTCCAGTGTTGTGGATTTTTCAACGGTAACCGCCGGTTTGCCTCCTCAATTTAATTTGAAATTCCCCTCTATGCCGCACGAACAATACAAAGCGACGTTGGGTTTGAACCAACTGATATGGGATGGCGGAGCAACTTCCAGAAGTATGGCTTTAGAGGAAATTGATAACGAAATAGACAACCAAAGCACAATCAGCGATATATCGCAGATAAAGAACCAAATCTCGGATTTGTTTTATTCTATAGTGATTTTGAGCAAACAAAGGGAAATAATTCTGCTTTATAATGAAACCATTGACGAAAGAATCAAAACATTGGAAGTGGCTGTCTCCGCTGGTGCCGCAATGGCGATGAATGTGGATATTATGGATGCCGAAATGATAAAGAACACTCAGACTTTGGATGAAATAGATATCTCGATGGGTGTACTTCATTCAGCATTAAGCCGATTAACGGGAATGAATATCACATCGGGCGATAGATTTATAACAAATGAAATTATATTGGGTGAAGTAACTGAATTAAGCCGCCCTGAATTGAAACTTTTCGATTTACAAAAAGAAAAACTCAGCAAAGTGGGTGAATTGATGGGAACAGCGCTAGTGCCTAAAGCCGGACTTTTTGCGGAAGCGGGTTATGGTAAACCGGCGGGGGCGAATTTCTTCAGCGAAGACTTTGAATTTTACTATAACGTCGGCGCGTCAATCAAATGGAATTTCTTCGATTGGTTTAAAACACGCAGAAGTATCCAAATAAATGAAATTAGCAAAGATTTGGTAAATGCCCAAACGAACAATTTTACGAGAAATGTTTGGATAGGGCTCGATAATCTGAAAGGTGAAATAGAAAAATTATCGAAAAGCATTATCGCCGATGCACGTATAATAGCTATTCGTGAGGAAGTTACTAAAACCGCTCAAATCCGTTTGGATGCTGGAGTCATAACTTCGACCGAATACCTAACCGAATTCAACGCCGAACGCCAAGCAAGATTAAGCTTAGAAACACACATCATTCAACTTGAACAAAACAAAGTAAAATATCTTTTATTAGCCGGAAAATTATAAACTAAATATTAAATGCCAATGAAAAAGTACATATTATTCTTGATTATAGCCGTAGCACTTGCGGCTTGCTCAACCGAGCAAAAAACATCGGACGCGAACGGTAATTTTGAAGCGACCGAAATAATAATCTCCTCCGAAATAGCCGGAAAAATTATCGAAATGAAAGCCGAAGAAGGCACAACGCTGAAAAGCGGCGATTTGATCGCGGTTATTGATTCTTCCGGATTTATACTGGGCATTCAGCAAGCTGAAGCTCAAAAGCGCGCAATACAAACAAAAATTCCGAGTGTTTATGCTCAAATCGAGGTTTTGGATGAGCAAAACAAATCGCTCGTTATAGAGAAAAACCGAACATTGCAGATGCTCAAGGGCAAAGCCACTACCCAACAGCAGTTGGATAATATCGAAGGCAAAATTAAAGTCAACGAAGCTCAGATCAAGCAAGTGAGAACTCAAAACGCCTCTGTGGTGGGCGAAGCGGGAGTTCTTAATTCCCAAATTGACCAACTGCGCGATAAAATTAGCCGCTGTAAGATCTTTGCGCCTATCGCCAGTGTTGTTCTTAATAAATATTCCGAAAAATACGAAATAGCCGTACCCGGAAAACCTATTATGAAAATTGCCGATGTTTCAAATATGACTTTACGTGTGTTTGTAACATCAAAAGTATTAAACAAGATTAAAATCGGCGACAGATGCACAGTACGAATTGATAACGGTGCTGAAGATTACTATAATTATACCGCAAAAATTGCAAAGATCGCGGAACAAGCCGAATTTACACCGAAGACTATTGAAACAAAAGAAGAGCGCGTAAATTATGTTTACGCTGTAGAAATATCTGTGAAAAACGATGGTAAAATCAAAATCGGTATGCCCGGTGAAGTAATATTTAAATAATATGAATAACGAAATTTATATACATATAGATAAAATCTCTAAGTCCTACGGCAACGTTTTGGCTTTGGATTCAGTTTCGCTCGATATTGGAAAAAATGAACTTTTCGGCTTTATCGGACCCGATGGCGCGGGAAAGACTTCACTTTTTCGCATATTGACGACATTGATATTACCAAACTCCGGTTCGGCCACTATTGCCGGTTACGACGTTGTTAAAGATTATAAGATTTTGCGGCATAACTTAGGTTATATGCCCGGCAAATTTTCGCTTTACCAAGATTTGAGTGTTGAAGAAAACCTTAAGTTCTTTGCTTCTGTGTTTGGTTCAAATATTAAAGAAAATTATTATCTTATTGAATCTATTTATTCTCATTTAGAACCGTTCAAAAAACGGAGAGCCGCACAACTTTCCGGTGGAATGAAGCAGAAACTCGCCTTATGTTGCGCGCTGATTCATAAACCCGATTTACTTGTATTGGACGAACCTACAACGGGCGTGGATGCTGTTTCGCGGTATGAATTTTGGATTATGTTGAAAAAATTGCGAGACAACGGAATCACAATTATAGTTTCGACGCCATATATGGACGAAGCGAGTTTATGCGATAGAGTTGCTTTGATACAAAACGGCAAAATTATGACAGTTGATAGTCCTCAAGGAATTGTGGACAGTTTCAATTATAAGCTTTATGCGGCAAAATCTAATTATAAATCGGATTTAATAACGCTTCTGGAAAATGATACACGGATACGTTCAGCATTCGCTTTTGGTGAAACCATTCATATTACATTAATGGATGAAGCAATATCCATAGAAGTTATAGAAAGTGACTTAAAGAATATCCTCCCGGATTTGACAATTTTCAGAACTAATCCTAATATAGAAGATTGTTTTTTACAAATAGGAAGTGGTGATGGAAAATAGACAAAAAATTATCGAAGTAACAAATCTTGTTAAGCGCTTCGGCGATTTCGTCGCAAACGACAATCTGACATTCGATGTTTACGAAGGTGAAGTTTTTGGTTTCCTTGGTGCTAATGGTGCGGGTAAAACTACCGCTATGCGAATACTTTGTGGTTTATTGCACCCAACGTCGGGAAAAATCCTTGTAGCAGGTTGGGACGCGGCAACACATCCTGAAGATATAAAGAAAAACATCGGATATATGAGTCAAAAATTCTCACTTTACGAAGATATGACGGTAATAGAAAACATCCGCTTTTATGGAGGGATTTATGGATTGTCGCGTACTGAAGTCAAATCCAAAATAAAGGAAATGATAGAAAAAGTAGGCATAGGTGGATTGGAAAATAAATTAATTAGGGAGTTGCCGATTGGTTGGAAGCAAAAGTTGGCTTTCGCTGTAGCAATATTCCACGACCCGAAAATCGTATTTTTGGATGAGCCTACGGGCGGAGTGGACCCATTTACACGACGCCAATTTTGGGGTATGATTTACGACGCGGCAAAAAGCGGAATAACTGTTTTTGTAACAACACATTATATGGACGAAGCGGAATACTGCGATCGAGTTTCCATAATGGATAATGGTAAGATAGTGGCTTTAGACACTCCCGCGAATCTTAAAAAACAATTTGCCGTCGCCAGTATGAACGATGTTTTTATAAAAATTGTACGACCGGAGTTGCTATGAAACGTATGATGGGATTTATAATGAAGGAAATTCTCCATATCGTGAGGGATTATCGAACTATTATTATTGTATTTGCTTTGCCGACTATACAGATTTTGCTTTTTGGATTAGTCGTTTCGATGGATATTAAAAATATACACGTCGGGGTGATGGACAATTCCAAAGATGACGTAACGAGGGCGATAGTACAAAAAATCGCGGCTACAGAGCGTTTTAAGATTTCGGAAGTGCTATATTCATCGGAAGACATAGACCGTGCTTTTAAAGAAGGAAATATCAACTGCGCAATTATTTTCGAAAACAATTTTGCAAGAAAGTTAAAAAATGAAAAAAAAGCGGAAATCGGGTTAATTTTAGATGGTAGTGAACCCAATACGGCTAACCTAACCGCAAATTACACTATGTCTATTGTTCGAAAATATCAGGAAGAAAATATCCCGATAGACCTAAAAATAACGCAAGTAAAACCTCAAATATTAATGCACTATAATCCTCAATTAAAGAGTGCGTATATGTTTGTGCCGGGCGTTATTGCATTGATTTTACTGATGATTTGCGTTCTTATGACCAGCGTGTCAATAACAAGAGAAAAAGAATTCGGCTCTATGGAGGTACTGTTAGTATCACCGTTAAGACCTATTCAAATTATTCTTGGAAAAGTCGCGCCATACCTTTTTCTATCAATTATTGATGTCGTTATTATTTTGCTTATGAGCTATTTTATATTCGATTTGCCTATGAAGGGGTCAATTGTTTTACTACTCCTCGAAAGTTGTTTATTTATTACTTTAGCTTTATCATTAGGAATATTTATTTCGACTATTGCCACAAATATGCAACAGGCTATGTTTATTTCTCTGATTGGATTACTTATGCCTTCGATGATACTGTCCGGTTTTATGATTCCAATTGAAAATATGCCGGACATATACCATTACATAAGCTTAATAATGCCATCAAGATGGTTTATTGTAATCATCAAAAATATTATGATAAAAGGCGCGGGATTTTGGGCTGTACAAGTTGAGACTTACGTCCTGCTGGGGATGACTATATTTTTTATTGCCTTAAGCGCGAAAAGATTTAAAATTAGATTGGATTAGGTGAAAAAATGAGACAAATCCTGTATTTATTGCAAAAAGAATTCATTCAGATATTCAGAGATAAGTTTTTAGGCAAAGTGATATTTATAATACCAATAGTTCAGATTCTGCTTTTAGCGCCGGCGATTACCTATGAAGTTAAAAACCTGAAACTCGGCATAATAGACAAGGACAATTCGGTTACTTCACGTCAATTAATCAATGAATTTTCAAGCTCGCCTTTTTATACGATAGTAACTCAAACCTATTCCGAAAATAAAGTTTATGAATTGTTAGAAAACAACAAAGTTGATGTTATATTGAATATTTCCAAAGGCTTTAGCAACGAACTAACCGAATCTAATTCAGCAGATATACAAGTTGTAATTAACGCTATCAATGGATCGGCCGCACAAATTGCCGCCGGATATACATCCGGAGTTATAATGAATTTCAATAAACATATCTTAATGAAGACATTTAACGTAGATATGGCAAGATTGGAAACCATCAATATTAATCATCGGTTTTGGTACAACTCACTTCTTGATTACTATGATTATATGGTGCCGGGAATATTGGTAATATTAGTTACCTCGATTGGTTTGTTATTGGCGGGTTTGAATCTGGTAAAAGAAAAAGAAATGGGAACCATTGAGCAAATCAACGTATCCCCAATTAAAAAATGGCAGTTTATAACAGCTAAATTAATTCCATTTTTATTAATAGGTATAGTTGATTTAGCGATAGGATTAATATTTTCGAAATTTGTTTTTGGAATACATTTCAACGGTTCTGTTTTGCTGTTACTACTCCATACAATCGTTTACTTGTTCGCGGTATTGGGTCTTGGCCTCTTTGTTTCGTCATTTGCTTCCACACAGCAACAATATCTGTTTTCAGTTTTTGCCATAATAATGATTTATGTACTGATGAGCGGTATATTTACACCGTTCAACAGTATGCCGGAATGGGCTAAAAAAGTATCATACATAATTAACCCATCCTGCTATTATGTTAAAGTTAGTCGGGCTATTATGCTAAAAGGCTCAGGTTTCAATGATTTAGCCGTAGAGTTTTACGCAATGGCCGGGCTGGCGGTATTCTATTTTTCAATTGCCATTGCAAGATTCAGTAAAACAACATAAACAATTATAAATTGTAAATGTCAAGAAGATAGAAGAAGCCGAGGCGTCATTCCCGCGGAAGTGGGAATCCATCTTTAAACAATTGTGAATGCGAAGAAGAGAAGAGAAACCCCCTAACCCCCTTGGAACAAGGGGGAACCGAAGAAGAAGACTTTTGCTCATCCGATGGCTGACAGTTATCCGATGAGTTGCTTAGCTTTAAGCCACCCCAGCAACGACGTGTTTGAACAAAAAACAAAATTAATCCTATATTTGATAAATTATTCAAAAAATATTATTAATTTATATTTTGATTATTATCAATAATGGATAAAAATGAATAAAATATTGATTTTAGTATTGTTATTTACTGCATATTATAATGCGTCGGCATTGCCGGACAGTACAGCAAAAACGACCGATTACAGTTTTATCATACAGGATTCACCCGCCCAACTTTTCACTATGAAGCAATTCGACCAATGCTATTTGTCTGCTTATAGGCTGTTTGCTCGTGGATTGAATTCCATAACCGACAATGCGATGACTTCGGATTTGATCCAGCTTTGCTTAGAGGCATTAGTACTTACTCCGTTAAGTCACGAAGAAGGGCACAGATCAATTTTAACAAGCCGTAATATAGGTTCGGTGTCACAACCATATTTCAATGAATCCGGTGCCGCTTATGTGAAAGGTGTTACCGATGCCACATTGAAAAATCTTCGCGATACCGATTTGCCAACCTATATCCGGTTACACACCGCAGGACTGGAATCGGACTATATGCTTACTAAGCAAATGGAGGCAATAGGTAGCTTTGGGTTCGATGATTATAAAAATTACAAATGGGAATACCTGATGCGTAAATTGGCTATTTTACAGTATTACGTTATGGGACTTTTCAAATATGATATAGACTTAGCTGAAGAAAGCAATGAATTGGAACGCGATATCGTTGGATTTGATACTTATGGAGCGGTGAAAAACCTTTACAGACCAAATGCTGAATTCCACAGATATATACGTTATGAAGATTTAACACGCGAAGAACAATTGTTCATTTCACGCGCCGGGTATCGTTCTTTGATCAATCTGCTTAATCCGATGATAATCGGCAAAGAGAATTTCAAACTTAATAACGAAACAAGCATTAATGTAGGTATGGGTTATACAATGAGCCCGTTTGGAGATTTTATTGACGAGAACATTTGGGTAAAATATAAATCATTAAATTTTGCTCTTTATGCACGTCAAGCTCAAAATAAAGAAAACTGGTTCTCGGCTTATGGCGTTGGCTTAGTGGATTACAGACCCATCGAAAGGGTTTCCGTCAGCTTAGCCGGTCATATATGGCGGCAACCGAAAAATTTGGATTTCAATACCGCCAAGTCTTTCAGCGGAGGAGCGGTGGATTTGGATGTAAAATACTTTCTCTTGAATCAGCGCAAAACTATCATAAAAGGTATATCGTTCGACTTAAACTTTTTATTCAAAACAAAAGGATTTATGCCTGAAAATATGTTCCTCGGCAAACATTTCGGTTTAAGCTTCGGAAGTACAGTAAGGATTTAATAAAAAATACAATTTCTTTCTTATTTTTGTTTGAGAAAGCACCTAACCCCCAAAAAGCAAAATAGCAATTGTTATAATTTTGCTACGTCTATTTCTCTTTTTTTGATTTAAATTCGAGGAACAATGTTAGGAACCGGAAAATCGACGGGTATGCCACCAGTAATAAAAGGCTTGATAATAATCAACGTATTAATTTTCGCTTTGGATTATTTTATATTTGGACGAGTTATGGTTGGCGGAGTCACAATTCACGATTGGATTATCTCGTATGCGGCTTTATGGCCTGTAGATGTCAAAGGCACAATGCTTGCGAATTTCGGCAGTGCGGTATTTTGGCCCCACCAGCTATTTACATATATGTTCCTTCACGGAGGATTAGGTCACGTATTTATGAATATGTTTATGCTTTGGATGATAGGCGCGGAAATGGAACGTTTATGGGGAAGCGCAAAATTCCTATGCGTATATATTATTTCGGGCTTAGGCGCGGGTTTGCTTCACTTAGGCGTATTATATGTGATGGGCGATGTAGTTCCAACAATTGGCGCTTCAGGTGCAGTGATGGGCATATTGGCGGCGTTTGCTGTAACATTTCCTAAGAGAAAGCTTTTAATATTTCCACTATTTATTCCGATTTCCGCGCGCTTATTCATATTAATATATATGGCGATTGAACTATTCAGCGGTGTTACTATGTCGAATAGCGGAGTTGCGCATTTTGCTCATATAGGCGGTGCTATAGCCGGTTTCCTTTTAACAAAATACGCTCCAAATTTGAAGATATATTCCTATATCGAACGATTATTCAAATTTAGATTACGCGCCGATCAGAGCTCGGCATATACAAACTATAACGACGATTATAACGCGAGTATGCGCAATAATCCGAATCAATATTATCAAAAACCGACTCAAACACAATCTAATTGGCACGCGACAGTTAGCAAAGAACCACCGTCTCCGAGTAGCAATACTACTGCACGAAAGTCTTATATTATTGGCGGCGAGACAATTACTCAAGAACGAATAGATACGATATTGGATAAAATATCATCGCAGGGTTACCAAAACTTGGATGATAAAGAAAAGACCATATTGAATGAATTAAGTAAAAAACTGTAATGAAATTCGAGCGAAAAAAAACGCGCGAAGTTCGTGTAGGCAATGTCATTATTGGCAATGGCTCACCAATTTCCGTTCAAAGTATGACCAAAACCAAAACCGCGGATGTTGCGAGTACTGTTGACCAGATTATACGATGTGCCGATAAAGGAGCCGATATAATGCGCGTTACATTGAACACGTCCGAAGCGGCGGAATCATTCTCTGAAATCGTTAGGTTGTCACCTATTCCAATCGTTGCCGATATCCATTTCAATCATATATTCGCACTCAAAGCAATTGAAGCCGGAGCGGCGAAAATCCGTATTAATCCGGGAAATATCGGCTCGCGAAGCAGAATTGAAGAGGTACTTACAGCGGCAAAAAGGAAGAATGTGCCTATAAGAATCGGTGTAAATTCAGGTTCGTTAGAAAAAGACATTTTAGAAAAACACGGCAAACCGACCGCTGAGGCTTTGTTCGAAAGCGCTATGCGTCATATAGATATTTGCAGGTCGGTCGGATTTGAAGATATAATCATAGCTGTCAAATCCACCAACGTACCACTGATGATAGACGCGTATAGATTGCTATCCGACAGTACGGATTATCCTTTGCATTTGGGTGTAACAGAAGCCGGAACAAACCGTCAAGGGACTATTAAATCAGCGATAGGTATCGGCACTTTGCTTTCCGAAGGAATTGGCGATACGATTAGAGTTTCGCTTACCGACATCCCTGAAAAGGAAGTTGAAACAGGGATAGATATTCTGCGAGCTTTAGGATTGCGGAAAAAAGGTATTGAGATAATCTCGTGCCCTACCTGCGGTCGTTTGGACGTTGATTTAATTAAAATTGCCGGTGAAGTGGAAGCCGCGGTGAGCGGTATTGAAAAAGATATGAAAATTGCGATAATGGGATGTATTGTAAACGGTCCCGGTGAAGCAATGGAAGCCGATTTAGGAGTTGCCTGCGGAAAACACAGCGCGATAGTGTTTTCGAGAGGTGAGAAAATAAAAACAATCCCCGAAGATGAAATTGTTCAAGAATTACTCGAAATGATTGATAAATGGTAAAATCAACCTTCTCTTGATTTTTATTTATGGTACTGCATATTATTGACTTTAGTGAATACACTATCAACAGAATCGGCTTTTTAGTATCAACTATAAAAGCATCAATTCACCTTTCCGATTCATCCGCCCAGAGCTTTTCGAAATACCCTAAATGAGTTTTTTTAATAAATCGCTTACTTGTTCGTCAATGCCTAATTGGATTGAAAATATTAGGAAAAATAGATGAAGACGAAAGATAGAGCAGATAGCAAAGAACAAACTATCGAAATATCGGACGATCAACAAATTGATTGCCAAAAGGAAATCGATAAATTGACAAAAGAAAATGTCGAACTAAAAGATCAAGTAATTCGCAAAGCGGCAGAATTAGAGAACTTTCGCAAACGCACAAACCGCGAGAAACAGGAGCTTTTAGAATACGGCAACGAAAAACTTCAAGTTCGTTTTCTCGAAATAGCCGACGATTTCGAAAACGCTTTCGATGCGGCACAAAAATCGAGCGGCGGCGCAAAAATGCTCGAAGGTTTTCAAATGATATTTAGAAAAATTCAAAAAATATTTTCGGATCATAATATAATCGAAATCGAAGAACCTTGCGGAAAGCAATTCGATGTAAATTTCCACGAAGCTATATTGGCTATGCCGTCCGATTTACCCGAAGGAGCTGTTGTTCAACAGGTTCAGAAAGGTTATCGCTGTGGTGAAAAAGTATTACGTCACACCAAAGTTATTACTTCAAAAGGAAACGAAGGGAACTAATGGCTAAACAAGATTACTACGAAATTTTAACTGTCGAGCGTACTAGTTCGCAAGATGAGATAAAAACCGCGTACCGCAAAATGGCGATGCAGTTCCACCCCGATAAAAATCCTGATAACCAAGAGGCGGAAGAGAAATTCAAACTTTGCTCCGAAGCTTATGAAGTATTAAGCGACGCCGATAAGCGTGCTCGCTACGATCGTTATGGGCACGAAGGTTTACGCGGCGGACAAGATTTCCATAGCTATACCAATATCAACGACATTTTCTCGGCATTCGGCGACATTTTCGGCGGTGGTGGGGGCGGTAGCTTCTTTGACGATATTTTCGGTGGCGGTTTCGGTTCATCGCGTCGCTCTTCCGGACCGCGTCGAGAACGGGGTAGCGATTTGAAAATCCGTATTCCGCTGACTTTGGAAGAAATATCCACAGGAATAGAGAAAAAAGTAAAAATTAAAAGAATGGTTAATTGCGAAGTATGCGACGGAAGCGGAGCGAAAGCAGGTAAAGCCCCAGAAACCTGTCCAACTTGTAACGGAATGGGTCAAGTTCAACAAATGCGCCGCAGTTTCATAGGTCAGACAATATCAATTTCCGATTGCTCTGAATGTGGCGGCACAGGAAAAATCATTCGCGAAAAATGCACCTCTTGTTACGGCGAAGGAATCAAGCAAAAAGAAGAAACCGTCAGCATTAACATACCTGCCGGAGTAGAAAGTGGTCAATATATGAGTTTGCGTGAAAAAGGAAATACAGGTCGTCGAGGCGGATTGGAAGGCGATTTGATTGTGATTTTCGAAGTGAAACCGCATTTACTCTTCAAGCGTTCCGGCGATACAATCATACACGAGTTGCTGATTAGTTATCCCGATGCGGTGTTGGGAGCAAAAATCGAGGTTCCAACCCTGTACGGCACTGAGAAAATCGGCGTTAAAGCAGGTTCAGTTCCCGGCGAAACAATTCGTTTATCAAGCAAAGGATTGCCGAATGTGAATTCATCGAGAAAAGGCGAGCAATTGGTTATATTAAACATATTTATACCGAAGCAAGTAAACAGCCAAGAAAAAGATATGCTCAATAAAATGAAGACTATGGAAAATATAAATCCATCGCATAAATCGTCGAAACAGGAAAAGGAATATTTCGAAAAGATTCGGAATCTGTTTGGATAAGCTCGGGTTATAATATTCCATATTTCTATATTAGAGATATTGCTACATCTCTATAATTACCCTATCTGGCATAAAAAAAAGACACGATAATAATTCGTGTCTTTTCAAATTTCAAAGCGTCATTGTTCAACTTGGCACTTTTTATTTTGCTATTGTATATTCTTTCAATTTTCTGAAAACTTCGTTTTCGTCGCCCGGAGCATAGCCGTTATGTTCCCATACAATTTTGCCTTTTCCGTCAATAATAAAACTATGTGGTGGATTGTTTACACCCATTGCACGTTTGAAATCGCTGTTTTCGTCGCTGTAAACTTCAAATTTCCAATCACGTCCTTTGACAAACGCCGGTAATTTGCGCGCGCTTCTCGAATCATCAATAGAAATCGCGATTACTTTAACGCCGGTTTTTTCAGCCCACGCTTCGAAATTATCGTCAATTGCACTTAGTTCTGTTAAGCAAGGTTTGCACCAAGTAGCCCAAAATGTAATAAACATAGGTTTGTTGCCATTGTCAAATGTTTTTGTATCAACTACCTTGCCTTTCAAATCTTTAATCGAAACAGAAGGTATCGTTTTATCTTTCGCTGAGCTTATTCCAACGCTCAACAACATCGCTATCATTAGAGCAAATACTTTTAACTTCATCAGTTTTTCCTGCTTTTTTGTAAATGGTTTATTTATTTAATACGAAATTACGAAGAAAATGTTTTTCTTTAAAACAAAATAATGAGAGATTCGTTATTTAATTAAAATTTATTAATTAAATAGAAATAAAATGAACAAAATACTAATACTAATCGCGATTGTACTACCGCTAATTTACCTTACATCTTGTAAAGATGACCCTATTCAACCTGTTGATGAACAAGTTTTGGAATTTGTCAGCAAAACAGACAGCGTATCGGGTAAACCAGGCTTATTGCAATCGGAAGCCGCCATTAAAAATATTTCCGACAAGCAAGTTACAGTCAAAATAAAAATGGAAATCGTAAGCTTGACGCCCGGTCACAGTCTATTAGTTTGTATGGGTGGTACTTGTTACCCTCCTTCCTTAGTTGACAAATTATTCCCTGGTGAATTTACTTTATGGCCAAATCAAGTATCCAGCAAAACACATTTTTTTGCTGACTTGGATGCAGGCGTAACAACCGGCGTGTCTATAATAAGATATAAATTTATACCGGACGGCGATACCACAAAAGCTATCAGCTACACAACAAAATATAAAGTCGCAGACGGCTTTTAACAAAGCAATACAGTGAAAAAAAGGTTCGGTAAAACGAACCTTTTTTTTTGGGGTTTGGTGGGGGATGGCAAATAAACCGGAAATCGAGCGGAGTCGAGATGCCCAAAACCATTTGTCTGAACCAGGATTTAAAGGATTATGTCGCCCTTTCAGGGTTTTGTACGAACAAGCAGATCAATTTTATTACAAACATTCCATCCCTACGGGATATCCGGTCAAAATACCACCTTTTTCTATTAATATTTCATCACTACGTGATTGAAGAGGATTTCTTCGCATTAACAATTATTTTTTAATACTCATCCGATGACCGAAAAGTCATCGGATGAATTGATTCAGCCATCACTTTTTCGCGGTTTGTGTTGTAGATTAGGATTGGGACTCATCGACCTCCCCATGTTGAAACGTGAGGTAATATTTTTATTTGTTTAAATAATTATTTGATTTTAAATGATTTTTTTACTGTTCCGTCAATATTGAAAATTAATTCATAAGAAAAATACAATGCCTTTTTGTTGGAATCTATATAAACGACATATGGAGTTGATTGATGAAATATCTTATTATTAATATTTAACCTTTTTTGAATAATTAAACTTTCGGACATAAAGTATATGTTTTGAATATTAGGGACAAATTCTTTTAAATACAATTCTTTAACCAACCTTCTTTCTGGTATACTATTATTATCTTCGTAAACTAGATTATAACTATAAAACGACAAATCGAAGTTTACTGCGAAATATTTATTCAAATTTATAAGGCATTCATGACAAGCCATTCCATTAGATATTATAATTACTATTTCTTTTTTTGATTCTAGAATATCATAATCCTTACTCCCCAAATCCTTTACTATTATTCTTCCCCTTTCTATATCATATTTGACAATTTTTATAGGTATCTTGGTTATCAAAGGGTGAAATTGTAAGCTCTCCAAAGGAATAATTCCTTTCTAAAAACTTTTAGTTTTTGATAGGGTTCTTTTAAATTTGTCAAATAAGTTTTATTAGTATTGTTTCTATCTATAATTAATAAACGGTCTCCAAATAAGGCATATATGTTGAAACTATCAGCATCAATATCCCAAGGTTGTGTACCGAAATAATGTTTCAATGTATCAGTAAAACATCTATTTACTTTAAAATAATTTTGTGTAAAATTATTTTTCTTAATATCATAAACCTTAATACTAAACCCATCATTAGTTAATTGAGGATTTAATAATACATAGTCATTAAAAATTGTAAACGCAAATTCGGTTGACATTCCATTAAATTGAGAACCAGTATTTATAACCCTATCTATATTAACGTATTTGGTTAATGATGAATTGAAATCTTCTTTCTTATTACAACTAATAATAGTTAATAATAAAAGAATAATATAAATATGTTTTATCATTTTTTCCTCAAAAATATTCAAAAAAAGGAGAGTTGTTAACTCTCCTATTAAAATTAAACAAAATATTATTTTTTTATTCGGTATCTTTCCACCAACTTTTAGTGTTCTGATACAATTCGCTTAAGCAATAATAATTAAACTTGAATAGAATTAGATTATTCGGTCAATTGTTTCCGATTAAATATTAAACAAAAATATACGTCTTATCAATGTCAGTAATAGAATTCTTCTAACCAATAATCTATTACGGATTCGACTCAGCCTTTAATGGCTACAGGGACGAATTTAACATTGTTAAGTTCGTCTTTTTGTTCAATGTTAATCGCTTAGGTTGGTTCTAAATTTGCGGGAGTAGGGTGAACACGAACCGAAAGACGCTACTCCCTTGAGTAATGCCGTTTAATCGCGCTCTTTGTTCAATTCTTTTCATCATTATCAATATCATAAACACAGTCCACTATAATATATAATAAGTCCAATTCTTTTAATAAGGATTATGAATTTTTCATTTAAACTCTTTATCTAAAAACTAAATTAACAAAATAAATCCAAATCAAAAATGTTATTTCTAAATAATTGTAAATTATTTTACGGTGAAGAAAAACATAACAACCCTATATATATAGCTTAGAGTGATTTGAGAAATAAAAATATTTTTGGATTATTTATTAAAGATGGATTTCCGCTTCCGCGGTCGTCGGGTTTAACGCAAACACAGATTTTATCGCAAGCGCACACTCAGGAGTTGTGGCTGATTTTTTCAAGTATCGGAGTAGTCTGTATCATAGCTCTACTGCTGTATAACAAGTTTATTGGGATTTCGATAGTTCAGAAAAAATAAAAAAACATTCATAAATAAATATAATTGTGAAAAGTTATCAATTAATAAAAAAAATTTGCACTATTTTATTTTGATAAAGAAATTTTTCGTAATTTTGTGCTTTGAAAAATTAAAATTTGTTAATATTCAATTTTATTTACTATTTATAGGGTAAAGAATTGTACGAGTCAAAATCATTAGTTAAAGCATTGGCAGATAAATACGGCCGCGATAGCGAAGCCTTAATGCCAATACTTCAAGGAATTATTGCAGAGCACAATTATCTAAGCGATGAAGCAATGCTAAACATTGCGAAAGAATTAGACCTTTCAGCCGCTCACGTATTCGGCACTGCATCATTCTATTCGTTCTTAGATCATAAAGAACGCGGTAAATTTGTAATCCGTATTTGCAAAACAATATCGTGTGATATGAAAGGCAAAACTCAAATTCTACGCACGATAGAAGACACATTAAAGATCAAAAATGGTGAGACCACAAGTGATAAAAAATTCACTTTGTTGGAAACAAACTGTATGGGATGGTGCCACAAAGCGCCGGCTATGCTAATCAACGATATTCCATATACTGAATTAACCACGGATAAAGTAATCGAAATTATCCAAGATTATCAACAGAAATAATAATATTAAAGGATAAAGTTATGGAAAATAAATCTCTAAACAGAGTAGAACTCATATTTGAACCTTGTGAAGGTATGGACGCTACATTAGCATCCGTTTTCAAATATTCAAATGATGAAATCACATCAGAGTTGATAGATTCCGGTCTTCGTGGACGCGGAGGAGCAGGCTTCCCTACAGGAATGAAATGGAAATTTACCTCCGCTACACCGGGCGATGAAAAGTACGTAATCTGTAACGCCGACGAAGGCGAACCGGGAACATTTAAAGACCGCGAAATATTAGCAAAAGTACCTGAAAAAATATTCGTTGGTATGGCTATAGCCGCCAAAGTAATCGGCGCAAAAGAAGGCTTCATTTATCTTCGCTATGAATATAAATTTATGCTCAAAGAACTGCAAGAAAGAGTTGATTTATTCAATGATATGATAAAAGGTTATATTGATTTCAAAATCAGTTTCCGTATAGGTGCAGGTGCTTATGTATGCGGCGAAGAAAGCGCGCTTTTCGAATCAATGGAAGGCAAACGCGGCGAACCTCGCAACAAACCTCCTTATCCAACTATCAGCGGTTTCCGTGGCAAGCCTACAATCATCAATAATGTTGAAACATTAGCATTTGCTACGATGATTGTAAAATATGGCGCCGAAAAATTCAAATCATTAGGTACTCTTGACAGCCGTGGTTCTAAAGTATTCTCAGTATCGGGCGATTTACCAAATGCCGGAATTTATGAATTAGAACTTGGTATGACATTACAAAAATTCGTTGATGAATTTTCGGATGGCGATGCTAAAGCGGTTCAAGTTGGCGGTGCTTCAGGTTTCTGCGTACCCCGCAAAAAATTCAAAGATACAATCATCGGTTTCGAAGGTGTTCCAACCGGCGGATCTATGATGGTATTTAACAGCACACGTTCTATGTATAATGTATTACATAACTATTTGGAATTTTTCGTAGAAGAATCTTGCGGTCAATGTACACCTTGTCGCGTAGGATGCCAACAACTACTTAAAGGTTTAAAAGCCGTTAAGAAAGGCGAAAAACCTGAATCATATTTGGAAGATTTGTTAAAATTATCCAGATCAATGCAATTGACTGCTAAATGCGGTTTAGGCCAATCAGTAGGTAACTCATTCGCTTCTATAGTAGAAAACTTCAAAGAAGAAATGGTATATTAATATCTAACTAACTAATTATGTTAAAAATTATAATAGTATAAATATGGCTAATCAAGTAAATTTAAAAATAAACGGTATGCCTGTAACGGTTGACGAAGGCTCAACTATTTTACACGCCGCCAAAAAATTGGATATTCATATCCCCACTTTATGTGCTCACGATGACCTTTGTGTCGCCGGCAATTGCCGCGTTTGTATCGTAGAACAAAAAGGCTTGCGTACTTTGCCCGCTTCCTGTGCTGTTCCTGTTTTCGAAGGAATGGAAATCGAGACAAATACGCTTAAAGTTCGCCAAGCTCGCAAACACGTTTTAGAACTTCTATTATCTGAACACAGACAAGACTGCTTATCTTGCTATAAAAATGGTAATTGCGAATTACAGAATTTATCCGCTGAATTCAAAGTTAATGGTTCTGTATTTATGGACTTAGTAGAAGATCACCGTTACACTATAGACCACTACTCTCCATCAATTATCAAAGATGACAGCAAATGTGTTCGTTGCCAACGTTGTGTTCGTACTTGCGAAGAATTACAAAAAGTAAGTGCTTTGGGAGTTTCCGGAAAAGGTGCGGAAATGAAAATTTCAACATTCTTAGATCGCTCTATGAACGAAGTCGTTTGTACAAATTGCGGTCAATGTATCAACCGTTGTCCTGTTGGCGCACTAGTTGAAAAAGATTATATTGATCAAGTTTGGGATGCTATCGCTGATCCTAAAAAACACGTTGTTGTTCAAACTGCTCCTGCCGTTCGCGTTGCATTGGGCGAAGACCTTGGCTTACCAAACGGTGAAATCGTTACCGGTAAAATGGCCGCCGCTTTACGCCGCTTAGGCTTCGATTCAGTTTTAGATACAAACTTCACTGCCGACTTGACAATTATGGAAGAAGGCACAGAGTTGTTGATGAGATTGAAAGGTGCTTTGGTTGACAAAAACCCTAAAGTTACTCTTCCGATGGCTACATCTTGCTCACCTGGGTGGGTTAAATTCATCGAACATAAATATCCTGAATTATTGCCTAATTTGTCAACTTGCAAATCACCGCAACAAATGTTCGGCGCTTTGGCAAAAACATATTATGCGCAAAAAATCAATGTTGATCCTGCAAACATCGTTTCAGTATCAATTATGCCTTGTACAGCGAAAAAATACGAAGCACAACGCCCTGAAATGCGCTCAAGCGGTTATCAAGATGTTGATTATGTATTAACAACACGCGAATTGGCTATAATGATTAAACAAGCCGGATTTGACTTCTTATCACTACCAATCGAACACACTGATAGTTTTATGGGTGTTGGTACTGGTGCCGCTGTTATATTTGGCGCAACCGGTGGTGTAATGGAAGCCGCTTTACGTACTGCTTACGAATTAGTAACAGGCCGCGAAGTTCCGTTCCAACACTTAGACATTATGCCTGTACGTGGTATGGAAGGCGTGAAAGAAGCTAAAGTTTTATTAGAAAACTGCGTTCCTGCTTGGAGCTTCTTGAATGGTGCTGAACTTAGCGTTTGTATCGCTCACGGTTTGGTAAATGCCGATGCCGTTATGAAATTAGTTCGTGACGGAAATCCGCACGGCTGGCACTTTATCGAAATTATGGCTTGCCCTGGCGGATGTATCGGCGGCGGCGGTCAACCAATTCCTACAAATATTGAAATTCGTAAAAAACGTACTGACGCTATCTATCAGGAAGATAGTAACTTACCTTTCCGTAAATCGCATACAAACCCTGAAATAACGGAAATTTATACTGAGTTCTTGACAGAAGGTCCTTGTGGTCACAAATCGCACGAACTTCTTCACACTCACTATACAGAACGCGTTGGTTATTAAAAAATAATATTTTATTAAGACAAAGTGCCTGCCGGTTTCGGTAAGCACTTTTTTTTTCTTATTTTTGAACTATACAAAAAATGAATTGTTTAATTAATTGAGAGAACTAAGATGAAAAAGATTATTAATTCCGTAAACGCGCCGGCACCAATTGGTCCTTATTCGCATTCCGTATTGGCGGAAGGCAAATTCTTATTTATATCCGGTCAAACACCGCTGGATGTGCAAGGCAATATCGTGGGTAATGACGTCACAGAGCAAACTCACCAGTGCCTTAAAAATATTAAAGCTATCGTCGAAGAAGCAGGGGGCACATTAGACAATATAGTCAAAACTACTTGTTTGCTGAAAGATATGAACGATTTCGCCGCAATGAACGCTGTTTATGCCGAACATTTCGGCGACCACAAACCCGCACGCGCCGCTTTCGGTGTTGTACGTTTACCAAAAGACGCGCTAATTGAAATTGAAGCTGTAGCAGTATTTTAACGGTTATAAAGTTATAAAGAAAAGAAGATAGAACCGTATTAATCGAAGCCGGTCATCGAGCGGAGTCGAGATGCACGGCGAAGACGAAGAGAAACCCCCTAACCCCCTTGGAACAAGGGGGAACGAAGAAAAAGGACGGCGTCATTCCCACGGAAGTGGGAATCCATCTTCAAACACGAATACATATTTATTTTTAATGAGGTCGAATACTAATGGATTATATACAATCTAAACTATCAGAAGATATTGCCAAAAAAATTTTTGGGAACAAAGAACACGCTACAAACTATTTGATTGAAATGAATAAAATTGAACCGATTCGTTCAATTAAAACAAGAGAAATTACAAGAGGAAAAAAATTAGGAAAAATCATTTTAAGAATTCTACAAAAGAGATTTGGGATATGATTGTTCAAACATGGAACTATGAAGTTAGTAAATCTATAATTAGAAGTATTTTTAAAAACACAAAAAAATACCAAAGTGGAAAAGAAGCTGACAACGCAATGGAAATATTATTAAGTGAATGGAATAGTTTAGATTTAGGTGAAATCTCCTGGCCTTTTTCGCAAGGCGCCTTTGATGATTTCGTTCAAGGAATAAATTCGGAAAATATAACAGGTTTTTTTAAAGATGAAAAAGTTAAGTTTGCGGCAGTTAAATATCGAAGAATTAAAGAAATTAATACCGTAAGAAATGATTTTATAGAAACACTTATTTTTGAGCGAAATTCTAATATTTTACCTACATCAAACCATCGAAGGGGTGTAGATTTTTTCATTAATGGAATTTCTTATGATCAAAAAGTCGCAAAAAGTCCAACAAATGAATTTAAAAAACATTTTGGAGAAAATTGGAGAGAACAAGCTATTGCACATCCTGAAAATGTTGCTGAATTCTTATATAAATATCAAGACGAAGGACGATTTGGTGCAGATCCAAGATTGTTAGTTGTCTATATTGACGAAGATGTCTCCATTGAAAGAATTAAAGAACAAATTGAAAATACTGATTTGGAAAAAGCAATAGAAATCAACTTTTCATTTAAGCACCAAATATGTGGTGATAAACAATATAAAGTGCATTGTTTTATTATTTTATTACATAACTAAAACCAAAATATATGAATTATATAGGCAGTAAATATTCCTTACTATCATTTTTGAATGAATCCATTACTCAAATTGTGGATGATGATTGCACTGTATTTTGCGATTTGTTTGCCGGTACAGGTGCTGTGGGCACATTGTTCAAAAAGAAAGGGTTCAGCCTTATTTCTAATGACATACAACATTTTAGCTATGTATTAAATAAGCAATATGTTGGAAATCATAAAATATTATCCTTTGATAATCTATTGGACATCATTCCTGAACTATCAAATATTGGAAAAAAGAAAAGGAACGATTTTGTCTGCAAATATTTATCTGGTTTAAACGGTAAAGCAGGTTTTGTTTTTAATAACTATTGTCCAAGTGGTGCGGATAATAAGGAACATAAGCGTATGTATTTTACTGATTATAATGGAAAAAAATGTGATGCAATTAGACAAAAAATCGAAGAATGGTATAAAGAAAATTATATAAATGACCATGAATATTATTATTTACTCGCGACTCTCATAGAAAGCATTGATAAATTAGCAAATACTGCTTCTGTTTATGGAGCATATTTAAAACAGTTTAAAAAAACGGCGCAAAAGGAATTGGTTTTAAATCCCATAGAATTAATACTTAATGATGTTGACCATGAAGTTTATTGTGAAGATATTAATACTTTGATTAAAAAGATAAAAGGTGATGTGTTATATTTAGATCCGCCCTACAATCACCGGCAATATGCAACTAACTATCATCTGCTTGAAACGATTAGCCGCTATGACAATCCGCTCATTTATGGAAAGACGGGGTTAAGAGAGTATTCGGAGCAAAAGTCATTATATTGCCAAAAAAGTAAAGTTCTATCTGCTTTCGATGATCTGATTATGAATGCTAATATGAGATATATCTTTTTAAGCTATAATAATGAAGGCATAATGTCTCATAAAGAAATTGAAGAGATTATGAGTAAACGTGGAAAATATGGATATTATGTTAAAGAGTATAAACGATTCAAAGCAGACAAAACTGAAAACCAGAATCATATAGCCAATAAAACAACGGAGTATTTGCACTATGTAATTGTAGATAAGAAATAAATTATACATTCATCCCAAGACTAACCATTCATCGGATGAATAGTACTTTTTGTCATTCCCGCGGAAGCGGGAATCCATCTTCAAACAGTTGAAAATTGAAAAGATAGAACCCCATCCCGTCCTTCCCCAAAGGGGAAGGGGAAGACCTGTCCTCTGGGGAGGATATAGGTGGGGTTCGAGATAAAAAAAGAATATGAAAAAAACGATATATATATTACTATTTGTATTGATCTGTGTTTCGAGCTCTTGGGCGCAAACACCCGTTGATACAACAGCAAAGAAACCCGTGCCATTGGCAAAAATGACCAAAAGCCCTGCGGGTGCGGTTTGGCGCACTTTTGTTTTGCCGGGCTGGGGGCAATTGTATAATGAAGATTATATAAAAGCTCCTATTTTCACAGCATCAGCTGTGGTGATGGGATACCTAATTTATGATAATCATATTAAGTACGCCGATTTGAAAAAGCAAACCGACGCAATGCTGAAAACCGATCCGCTTTATGCCAATAAAAAAGCCGAGCGGGAGTATTACCACAACAACCGCGACTTATTCGGTTTGGGACTTTTGGCTGTGTATGGTGTAGCGGCGATTGATGCTTATACAGGAGCACATTTATTCGATTTCAATGTAAACGAGAACCTAACACTTAACGTCCGACCCGCTTATATTATGGGCGTTTCTTTCAGCTTGAATTTTAAATAAATTAATAAATAATTATGAGGGAAATTTTGCAAAAAAAACAGATCCTTTATGCCGTATTGTCGGGCGTGTTATTAGCGCTCTCCTACCCACCGGTTAATGCAAATATATTAGCATTTTTCGCTTTTATTCCTTTACTGATTATGCTTCGTGACAAGGAGCTTAAGCATCCATATTTGTTAAGCTATATAACTTTTTTCATATTTCACGTAGCCTCGAATTGGTGGATAAGTTCCTGGAGGGCGGGAACAAATCCTTATCTAATGGCTTCGGGCATACTGATTGATTTCGTTCATCCGCTGTTTTTCCTTCTGCCTATTGTATTGTTCCGTTGGTTCATCAAAAACTTAGGTACCAAAATCGCTTTACGCTTTTTCCCCTTTATTTGGATTACGTTTGAATGGCTTCATTCATTGGGCGAGTTGGGTTATCCTTGGCTTTCTATCGGCAAATCGCAATTGATATTTTTACCTTGGATACAATTCATTGATTTGGTTGGAATACTTGGAGCCGGATTCGTAATAACTCTTATCAATATCCTGCTTCTACAGATTTTTGAATATTCCCGCGAAAAGGGACTCAATTTCTTCAAGGCTGTTTTGAAAAAGCCGCTACAGCTATCGCTTATTTTAATTTGCATAATAGCTCCTGTTATATATGGCTATTTCCAACTTAATAAATTTGATCACAAAAAATTACTTGCTGAAAACGAACATTTGAATGTAGCGCTTGTACAACCTGCTTATGATGCGTGGGTAAAATGGGAGACTAGCCCGATTGGTATGGTGGAAAGACATTTCAACCTATTAGACTCATTAATTTCAACAACAACCGGCAAAATTGATTTGGCGGTATGGCCTGAAACAGCAATACCTTATTTGGGTTGGTCATTCAGTGTTGACCATAATTTCGCATTATTAGACAGGTACGTCGAAACGCGAAATATACCGCTATTGGTAGGGTTTTCCGACACAAGGATTTTCACCGGTGAAAACGCTCCTGAGCAAGCGGATCCACTTCCAATGGATACCTCAATCAAGTATATATCCTATAATGCAACACTGATGCTGAACAAAAAGCCTTACGATACTGCACGACCAAGGATATACCACAAAATGCGTTTGACACCGTTCGCTGAACGTGTGCCTTATGTTGACCAAATGCCATTCCTGAAGACTTTTATGAAAACCGGCGTTGGTTTATCGGCTTGGGGTAAAGGCGAAAAACAGAATAATATGACTTTCTACAAAGGCGGCAAACGCCATACTATCGGTTCTGTAATATGTATAGAATCAATTTACCCTGATTTTGTACGCCGATTCACAAAAATGGGCGCCGAACTTTTGGTAATTCAAACAAATGACGCTTGGTATGATTTCACAACCGGACCCGGACAGCATTATGTGATTGCTCAAATTCGCGCTATCGAAAATCGCCGCTACATCGCACGTTGTGCCAATACCGGCATATCCGGTTGGATAGCTCCGACCGGACGCAGTTTAGGTACATTGAAGCATTATGTTCCAAATGCGGGTGTTCTGTCGTTGCCACTGTTGAAAGAAAAATCGCTTTATGTTAGCAATGGAGACTGGTTATCGAAGTTTTGCGGTGAAGTTATTTTATTTATGACTTTATTTATACTTTATCTTCAATTAATAAAGAAAATTAAAGAATGGAAAAAGCGGAAGAAAGAACAAAATCCTCAAAATACAGCACTTTAATAGTATATTATTTCAGCGGAACGGGAAATGCGGCAAACGCTTCTCGCTGTATGGTGAACTATGCTAAAAAATTGGGAATGCAGACTCATCTCATTTCGGTTGACCGCTATGACCACGATATAAAAGTGCCGGAATTTGAAGGTAAAGCTCTCATAGGCTTTGCCGCACCGGTTCACGGTTTTTATATCGCCCCTATTATGGGTCATTTCATATCCGATTTTCCACGCGGGGTAAATGCCGACATTTTTATTTTAAACACACGCGCCGGAGTTAAAGTCGGGAAATGTCTGCTTCCGGGGATCAGCGGAATGGCTTTTTATGAACCGAGCCTGATGCTTCGTTTTAAGGGCTACAAGTGCCGCGGATTTTTACCCATAGATTTGCCCTCCAATTGGATTTCAATCCACCCGGGGCTTACTGACAACGCAATAAATGTTATGTATGAATATTATACCAAAAAAACTGAACGCCTGCTCGCAAAAATGCTCGACGGCGAATATGTTTATAATGGCTGGTATGCTTTATGGATTGATATTCCTCTTATTCCTATTACATTGGGATATTCATTTGTTGGACGATATTTCATAGCCAAAGCTTATATGGCGGATTCGAAATGCACAAATTGCGGGGTCTGTATCGAAAATTGCCCTACCCAATCCATCATACGAATTAACGACCGACCGTACTGGAAATATACCTGCGAAAACTGTATGCGCTGTATGAATACTTGTCCCGAACGGGCGATTCAAACACCACATTTATTTGCATTTCTTATATGGTTTTTGGCTTATTACGCCGCCGAATACTTTACCCGATTAATTTACAGCAATTATATATGTAACATCAGCACTCTTTGCGCTTGGAAAACCGAGGTTATAAATTTCCTGATTCTGAGTGTTTTATGGGGGGGGCTGTCCGGCTTCTGCTTCTATATTTTACATTTAGCAATGGGTATAAAATTTATAAGAAAGATGGTGGAATACACTTCGTTAACTAAATTAATGTCTTGGAGAAGATACAAACCAAAGAAGATAAAATTATGAGAAACTTCGGATTAAAATTTCTAATATTGACCTTGCTTTTACTTGCTGTTATTACAGTAAGATTCGACAGAAATGATTTCTTCATAAAGAAATACACTACGCAAGAATTGGGTGATTCCCAGTATTACAACAATTACGTTGAAACTTTTAGAGGTGTCGAAGGCTTGACTGTCGGCGCACCGTTCGGATACCGTCCGTTGGTGCCATACCTTGCTTCATTTCTGCCATTTTCAGGGGGCATATCGCTAAATTTGCTTAACGCTTTGATAATGGTTATTACGCTCTTCGTATTTGTTAAACTGCTTTTTGCATTCAACATAAGGGATAAAATAGTCTTTTGGTCAGCGGTTTTGTTTATAGTCAGCTTTCCGACATTTTATTACTCCACGATAGGGGTTTTGGATCCGATTTCTATGTTGGGGACGGTTCTATGCTTCTATTTGGTCGTCATCGGTAAGGAAAAGCATTTGCCGATGGCTATAACGCTTTTCACATTCGGTAAAGAGACGGTGATATTCGTTATACCTATCATTTTCCTCTATATCTTGGTTGAAAAAAAGGATCTGAAAAAGGCTATCACTCTTTCGATAACAGCGGTTTTATTCTATTTCGTTTCAACTTATATAATCAGAAATGTTATTTACCCTACCGAAACGGTTTACTTTTGGAAACCGTCGTTTAAAACTCTCAGCGAAAATCTATTCCGTCCGCGCGCTATAATATCATTTGTACTAAGTTTGGGAATCCCGGGGTTTATGGCTTTGGTTCTGTTGGTAAAAGCAATGCTTAAAAAGAATTGTGATTTCATCCGCAAAACTTATATTTATTATTTAGCTTTGCTCGAATATGTCGTCCTATTCGTATATACAATGTTTTCAGCTTATTCCGACGGCAGGTTTGTTTGGCCCGCAACGTTTTTCACGATACTTATAACAGCTATTTACTATAATAATTATAGGAATAATAAAATAAATTGCGCAAAAAATGAAGAAATTTAATATTTTTCTTTGCCATTATATATAATTAGCTTAAATTTGTTTTCGAAATTTGTTCAATTTCTAATTTTTTAAAATTTTGAGGTTTAAAATGGCTTTAATTATAACAGACGAATGTACAATGTGCGGCAGTTGCGAATCTGAATGCCCTGTAAATGCAATCACCGAAGGTGCTGATACTTATGTTATCGACGCTGAATTGTGTGTTGAATGCAAAGGTTTTTTCGATGAACCACAATGCAAAGCAATTTGTCCATCCGATTGTATTGAATGAGAATAACTAAAATCACATATCTTGAAGTACCGCCCCAAAAAGCGGTGCTTTTTTTTATCCATCGCCGTCCGTGGCAATTCGAGATGGGTTCGTTGCAATAATTAAGATTTTTTTTTTAATTTTGCAAAAGATAATAGAAGCATTTCAAATACACTAGAGGTAAAAACAATGTCGAAAGATAACGAAATATGCTGCCAGAAATTTATTCTCGAACCGTGGGATGACAAGGTATTCGATTGGGAAGGCAAACGATTCATTAGCGAAAAAGTGAAGACCTTCTACTATATGCCGATCAATTTAGGCTCCGCTATGAAAAGAATTGATAAATTGTTTCATAAAATGGGAGCGGAGTTGAAGGATAAAATGTGCCTTTCCGATCATACATCGAAGTGGAATATGAATATCTTAATCGAAGTGGACAACGAAATACCCGACGCGGATAATCATATTTTGAGTGGGAAGTTCTACAGCCGAGTTTACGAAGGGAATTCCAAAGACTCCGATAAATGGTGTAAAGATTTCGAAGCTAATGCTGTAAAAAAGGGCTTAAGAGTTAAAAAATGGTATATGTGGTACACCACCTGCCCGAAATGCGCCAAAAAATACGGCAAAAATTATGTAGCAGTAGTAGGGGAAGTGGAATAGGGAATTAGTTGTAAAGAGAAGACTCGCGTAAAGATGGTTAGATCGCAGAGTTTTAAGAGATGTAGAAAGCAGAAGACGAGTTTCCGAACGAAATAGAGGGATAAGTTTTGTACCGCGGGTCATCGAGCGTAGTCGAGTAGATGAGTTTTGTACCGCGGGTCATCGAGCGTAGTCGAGTAGATAAGTTTTGTACCGCGGGTCATCGAGCGTAGTCGAGATGCCCGGCATTAGAAAAGATGTAAAGCAAGGAATCATAATGAAAGGTTATATGTATATATTAGAATGTGCTGATGGTAGTTATTATACAGGGAGCACAAATAATTTGGAACTCCGATTAAAACAGCATCAAAACGGTGAAGGTGCCATTTATACAACAAACCGTCTTCCAATAAAATTGGTTTTCACTCAAGAATTCAGTAGAATTGATGAAGCATTTTTCAACGAAAAAAAAGTACAAAAATGGAGTAGAGCTAAGAAAGAAGTGTTGATTAACAATGAAATTGAGTTATTACATTATTTGGCTGAATGTAAAAACGATAGCAATTTTAGAAATTATCAGAGAAATGAATAAAAATTGTTTTTTCCGGGCATCTCGACTTCGCTCGATGACCGGCAAAAGAAGCTTTAATAAGCAGTTGCTTGTATTAATTTACAAGTATTTCGGGAAATAGTAAAGCTGATAAAAGACAAGTATGTATCAAATGAATGAATTTTACAAAACACTAATGAATAGCAAAGTGCTGTTTTAATTAAATAAATCAATTCAATATACAAGGATATAATTATGAAAAAGAGACTATTTATATTATTCTCATTATTCATTGTAGGTTCGGCAATAGTGCAGGCTCAAATACCGGAGGGCGGGCTTAACAATTGGACACCATCTGCCCAGAACACTTATTACGAGCCAACGGGAGGTTGGTGGACAACGCTAAACACTTTGTCAGCACTGGGTGGACCAGTAACTGTAAGCCGTACAAGCGATGTGCATTCCGGGACGTATGCGGCCCAACTGGAAACCAAGCAGTGGGGCACTTTCCTACTTCCCGGACTGTTGGCTTCCGGCAATTTTATAATGACAGCTCCTTTTATAAAACAGGGACAGCCTTTTACAGATAAGCCGACGAGGTTCAAGGGGTGGATAAAATTTACGTCCGTGAACGGCGATTCATCTGCGGTATTGGCTATGCTTACCAGATTCAATAAAGCGACAAGCAAACAGGACACTATAGCAAAGGCTCTACAGATAATTAAAAATAGCATTTTGGAATATACCCAGTTTGACGTTAGTTTTGACTACATCAATACCGAGATAGCCCCCGACTCAATTCTATTATTTTTTACCTCAAGCGCAGGTGGCAATGGCTCCCCCGGACAGGTTGGCAGTACTTTATTCGTTGATGATATTTCGTTGGAGTATTCCAACGGTGTGCAGGAACTACTGATGCCGGAATTTTCTATAGATGTTTTTCCCACGCCGGCAACAGAGCATCTTTCTCTGTCGTTTAATACCACCAATACCGAACAATTCCTTTGTCATATTTATGCAATTGACGGACGCTTTATACAGTCATTTACCCCTTCCGAGAAAAATCATCAGCTCGATGTTTCTGAATGGCAACAAGGTAGTTACATTGTACAGACTTGGATTGGTAACAGTTTTGTTTCATCGGCTAAATTCGTGGTAGTACATTGAAAAACATTTTGAACATAATGCTCATCTTCTTTTGTTCGCTACTAGTTGGTAATGCACAAAATTTCAGTATTGGAGCAGGTATCAACTTTGGCGGACCTTTGCCAACACAGGTTGTAGAGAATAGCGAAGGCAAACCTATAGTTGGTCAGAATCTGGGCGTTTCCTATTCTATCCCTCTCAGCAAACGCTTTTCATTTTCACCCGGATTATATTATTCTTTACACGGTGTTGATTACAGCCAAACTTTTACCCGCGATACATTGATTACTGTGGTTATTAATAATCAAAGCGGTCAGGTGCCTTCGTTTTACACTGCCTACGTAACCGGTGGTATGCGCTTGCATTATATTGATATTCCATTATTGGTAACATATAGTATCGGGAAATTCAAACTATTGTTTGGACCTTATGTTTCGGTGCTTGTGGGAGGCAAGGACGCGGGCAATGTGCGCGTTGTGATAGGAAACGGAGGCTTTATTGATGATTTTCACGATGACTTCAACAATTTCAACGCTATACGTAAAGTGGAACAAGGCTTAATGATCGGTTCCAATATACCGATTTATAAAAACCTCAGTATTGAAAGCAGGATTTCACGAAGTTTTTTCAGCCTTTACACCCCCGGCAAATTAAGTAGTATGGGTCAGGGTGACAGCAAGATGTTTAACACTTTTTTCAATGTGGGATTGGTTTATAAAATTATAAGTAATAAATAAGGGAATAGGGTTATGGTGTTCATACATATCGCTTTTCTACTAAGGTTTTTAAGATAAGATAAGGTTAGTTTTTATATCTGTGTCTCTTTGTGGAAAAGTCATTTTGTTATCATAGCTAAATGTTATCCATTCTAAGTGTTGATAAATTATTATTAATCCCTTTTTTTGTTGCCACGACTTTTAAGTCGGGGGTTGTGAATACCTCTTATAAATGGGCTTTAGCCCAAATATTGATTATAAAGAATTAGGCTAGAGCCGAACGCGTTAATCGCATTATATCCACGACTTAAAAGCCGTGGCAACTAAGATTAATATTTTAAATTATCAATTGCGAGCACACTGTATTCGCAATCTAAATCCGACCAAGGCGAGGACTTAAAAAAAAAGTTCCCGAGCAGTAGCTTGGGAACTTTTTAAAATGATTATTTCTAATTGGCAATTATCTTCTGCCTTGTCCCTGACCCGAACGGTCACAGTCTTCGCCGCCTTTGTTCTTGCGCATTTTCATCATTCGTTTCATAACTTCCTTTTGAAAGTGAGATTCGAAATAAACGAATTTTGTGAATTTTTCGGCAGGTAAAATTGATTTCATATTGTCCATCAACTGACCTTTGGCATCTTCGATAGATTTTTGAGCTTTTACTAAATCGTCAGCTAAAGAAACGGCTTCTTTCGAACCTGAATTATCTTTCATCGCGTCTTTAAGTTTATCGCCTATGTCGTCAGCTTTTTTCATATTGTCCATAATAACTTTTGAACCTGCACTGTATTTTACCAAGAATTTATCGGCTTGGTCTTCGTTTAGATCCAAATATTCCAATAATTTCATTTTCTTCATATTTTCTATTTTTTGGCGACCGTATTTCATATCGCCGTTATCGCAACCTTTTCCGCCACCGCCAAACATTGGCTGTGCCAACGCTCCAGCCGTAAGAGCTAGAATAAGAACGGCTATAAGACTTGCACTTTTAAATGATCTCATCATTTTGCATTTCCTCAATAATTTTATCTAAATTTTTATTTTCAATTGTTTCAGGTTTAATGTTGAATATGTTAAATCCTGAGTATCTGTACATTAATTCGGGGTAAGCCGATAGTTGTTCATATATGTCGTCGAAAAAGCTATCAGCATTATTGATTTTTTCAACCACATCTTCTTTAATATTAAATGTTTCATCTGTTGATTCGGCATCGCTGTCTAAATACGCTGTTGAATAATCTTCCAAGAAGCTATCCGATATTTGGATTTCTTCAGCAACTGTGTTTTGGTTCGTTTGATTATGAATATCTGTAATATAATAAACTGACAAAGCCATTAAAATAACAATAGGAGCTAAAGCATATCGTACAAACCAGCTGGATTTGCGATTTTTGTTAACTGCCAATTTTGCTTTTACGGATAAGTTTTGCGACTTAGATTCGAATATCGAGTCATAGTCGATTTGATCAATCCTTTTATATATAGCTTTAGTTTCTTGGACCAATTCCTCGAGGTGCGGAAAGTTGACTATTTCGCGTTCGAAATACTCAGTTTCCAATCTGTCCAAGTCACCGCTTATATAATCGGGTAACATATTTTCTAACTTATTTTTTAAAGCTTTTTTCATAATTCGGCTCTCGAATAATCTTTCAAAAAGATTGCTAATTTCTTTACTGCTTGGAAATAATTTGCTTTCAAACCGCCAACGGTTGTTCCAAGCATCTCTGATATTTCATCATATTGTAGTTTGTCAAAGTATCGTAATGCGAAGGTTTCTCTTTGTTTTTTAGGCAGTTTACTCAAAGCCTTCTCAAATTCAATCTTAAAGTTCTCGTTTTCTATATCTTGTAATGCATCGCTTGTTGTCGATGGCATATTCATATATTCCTCTGTATCGTCGCGTAAGTACAATCGGCTCACAGCGGTCCGCCTTTTAAACGAAAGTGCGTTGTTGGCGGTAATTCTATAAAGCCACGTTCGGAGTTTACTTTTACCATTAAATTTATGTAAAGAACGAAAAACTATGATAAACGTTTCTTGAGTTACTTCGTCGGCTTCGTCGTAATCGTTAAGATATCGGTAGGCTACAGAATATACAAATTTCTGATGCCGTCGCATCAAGATATTTGCCGCGGGATCGCTTTTTGTTCTGAGGTACTCATCTATTAACTGCTGGTCATCCCAATTAGTCATATTGCCGTATTTAGTTTGTAAATTGCTTATCGTTTCGTTTTCAATCACCTATTTGACTCAAAATTATTATAAAAGGTTTAATTTAATTTAAAAATAAGTTATAAATGCTTTTATTGTAGGTTATTATGTGTTGTTATATTTTTGTGTTTTTCATTTATAGAGTAACGTATATGTGGCTTGAAATATTTAAAACCGGCACTCACACCTCGGCAAACGGTGAGGTGCAAGAATTCACCGAAGAGCGATTGGACGAAATCGCTAATTTGTATAACGCCCAATGTGAAAAATCGCAAGATGCATTAGCGCCCGTGGTAAAAGGCCATCCCAGAACTAATGAACCGGCTTTGGGTTGGGTAGAGCGCTTAGCCCGTCGCGGAAAAGTTCTTGTGGCAAAGCTGAAGGATTTATCGGAAGATTTAGTCGATGATATTAAACACGGCAGATTCAGAAACGTTTCCATATCGCTGTATCCGAATAACTTATTGCGACATTTGGGTTTTCTCGGCGCGGCTCAACCGGCGGTCAAAGATTTGAAGGTTTTGGAATATGAGGAGTGGAAGTCGGAAGAAGCGGCAAATGATTACAATTCATTCGAATTTGGATCATCGAACTGCGAACAAAAATCAAAGCTTGAGGAACTACAAAAGCAAAATAATGACTATGCCGAAAAAATCGAACAGCTCGAGCGGCAGATTAAGGATGGAGAATTCGAGCGGCTTTATTCGGATTTTGCGGAAAGTAATATTGCAAACGGCGAGATAAAGAATGTGCTCCATCGGGCTTATGAAACAGGCAATTTCGGCGAAGTAGCCGAATATTACACGGCAATAAGCAAAATCGCTCGTAACAATTCATTATTTACCGAATTTTCCGAATCGTTTTCCCCACGCGAAAAGAGCGCTTTCAACTTCACGAGCGGTAATATTAACCCCGCCCGAATGGAAATGTATGAAACCGTAAATGCGATATTAGAATCGCACCCGGATCTGACTTATGAAGAAGCGTGCTTGGAAGCCCTTCATAAATAATGATAAATGTTAATGGGAAGAAAAGTCCGGTCATCGAGCGAAGTCGAGATGCCATCTTCAAACCGCGAAGCGGTTTAATCTCAATTACCACGGGTGAAACCCGTGGTAAAGCGAAATCCATATTCAGCCCCGTGAGGGGTTGAATATTTTTGGTTTTGGCGGGAAGGGGTGAAAATTAATTATATTTTTCGTACCTAAAGGCACGTCATAGCAACCGTTCAGTTTTTTTCTACAAACATTTTATCCCCCTAAAGGGATTGTCTTTCTTCGCATTAACGGTTGTTTGAAGATGGATTCCCACTTCCGTGGGAATGACGGCGCTTCCTTATTTTACTTAGCGGGTGAGTGAGAAAAAAAACGTTACCAAGTGGGAGCTTGGTAACGAAATTAATGGCGTAACGTTCGATTATGTTTATCTATAGAGTAAAGAGCGCTGTTTCAATGCGGCTACGTTTGACGAGTCAATAGTATAAGAACCGAATACATAGCGTTCCCAATCGCGAGAACCGTGGAAATCGCTTCCTCCTGTTTGCAATAAATCATATTGCCGTGAGATGGTTTCATATTTTTTTTGCAGAGATGGGTTGTGCTCCGGGTGTACAACTTCTATCCCATCTAACCCTGCCGAAACGAATTTATAAATTTCGCGGGATGATGTTCGACGTCCCGGATGGGCTAATGAAGTAACACCACCGGCGGAATGTACCATCTTAATCGCTTCAGCGACCGAGAAATCAAATTTCGGTTCGTAAGCCGGTCCGTTGTCGTAAAGATATTTTGTAAACGCGTCTCTTGTCGAATCGACATAACCTTTTTTAACAATTTCTTTTGCAATGTGCATACGTGTCAATGTGGCTGTTTTTGTATTATAGAGTAAATCTTTTATGTCAACAGTTACATTGAGTTCTTGGAGTTTTTCGCAGATTTTTATTGCGCGTTCAATTCGCATTTGTTTGAATTCTATAAGCTTTTCCGTGAAGAAACTGTTTTCGGTATCAAAATTATAAGCCAATAAATGATACTCCTTTTCGAGTTCGGTACAACTGATTTCGCATCCGCTGATAAGTTCAATTCCGGCTTCTTTTGCCGCAATAATCGCTTCCGGTAATGCCGATACAGAATCGTGATCTGTAATGGCGATTGTTGACAATCCGGTCGTCGCCGCTAAGGCGATGAGTTTTTGCGGAGTGTACATTCCGTCGGAATAATTGGTATGCAGGTGCAAATCTACAGTATATCGGTCGTTTGGTGGATTCATCTTATATTGGTCTATTTTAAAAAGAGTGTTCAAAACTCTGAGAGTTTGGGAAATTGTTATTTAATTAATTTTTACGATACTTTTTAGGGTATTCGTAGAATTTCAGTTTACCGTTAATATCTTCTATTTCTGTCCATTGTTCGATGTCGAAATCTATCGCAACAACAGCGCAAGTAGGCAGACTCACTATATAATTACCTAAAAAATAGGTTGCCATCGAGGTTACGTCAGGATTGTGTCCGAATAGAATTATTGAATTTATATCATCCGGTTGAGTTTTAAGTAAATTAATAATGAACTTTGTACCCCGATCGTATATTCCATTTTCAACTGAAACCGCATCTTCGTTCTTATCCAAAGTTTTAGCAAAAATATTAGCGGTTGTCAAAGCTCTCAAGGCATTTGACGTTAAGATTAATTCGGGCTTGGGCTCCAATTTTTTAGCGACTATTTCAGCCATAACAGGAGCATCCGAAAGCCCTCTTTCGTTTAAGGGTCTCTCTAAGTCAGCCCATTCTTCGTTTTCCCAACTTGCTTTTGCGTGACGAACTAATATTAATGTTTTCATTTTTTAACGTTATTACTATTTAAAATATCTTTATTCCCGAACATAGCTTTTTCGGATTCGATTGTATATTTAATTTCGCGTACTCTTTTAGCATCTTGCAACTTTGTATAAGCGCGAATTAGCATATCAGCTATTTTATCGCGCAGTTCTTCACGTTTAATTCTATCCTGAACTTGAAGCCAAGCTCTTTGGATATAATAAATGTTTAGTTTGTTTACGACCAATTGCGGTCTTTTGGCGGTGTCAGCTTCAGCAGTTCTAATCGCCGATGTTAATCTTCCAAGAACTCTGCCTTCGACACTGAATGGTTTACTATTCGTGTCGCCATCGCCGTGCTTTTCGTAATAACGTGCAACAGCGGTTTTAAGTGAGTCAAATGTGCGCTCGTCGGTATAATCGAAGTTATGGAAGCTTTTAATTCCGCTCGGTTTTACTTGAACGGTAATTTGTTCAGGTCTGCTGTCGAAGCCCGCTGCTTTCAGTTGAGTAAAAATCTTTTTTGCATTGTCATACGATAAGTCGCTTTCGACTATAGCAAGTAAACCCCGCAAAATCAAATTTCCACCCATCCCGTCTAAAACCTTAAAATACTTTAGAATCATTTGGCGAATAAATTGCGCTTGATTGTAGCATCGTTGGTAATCGCCCGAAGCGTTAGATTTTCTGCTTCTTAGAATTTGAAGCGTTGCTTTGGAATCCTTGAATCCCAAGAATTCTAAAATTCCCATAGCTTGCGAAAAACCAAATTCCGCCCAGTAGTGCATTCTATCGAACCCACCGATAAGTGAAACTTGTTGCATATAAACGTCGTGCCCTTTGCCTGAACGAGTCTCGGTAAGTTTTACATAAGCAGTATCCCAAACGAATGTACTACTGTCGGGGCTTGTGTAAACTTTTACCAGATGTGTGAAATCCGACGGTGTATCGCGGGGGATAGCCACAATGTTTATAGTACCATTGCTTAGATTGATAGAAACTATGTGGTTGGCATCGGCTAATTTAGAACCGGTGCCAAGTCTTGAATCGACACCGGTTATTAAAACATTTATTCTTTTTCCGGTGTAAAACTCTTTGTCTAAGCCTGTACTTAATTTGCAATATTCAATATATAGTTCTTCGTCCGGTATGCCGGCAAATCGGAGACTATCGTTTTGTCCAATTGCTTTTTGCAAGGCGGTGGATGCGTCCTGATTAAGGGGCTTATTATTAAACGCGGTTGCAGGGAGTTGGTACAAACTTTGTGTATTACCTGATAAAACAGAGTATAGGACAAAAAATCCTAATAATGATATTGCCAAAAGTGCTATGATTAAAGCAAAGTTTCTTTTTTTATTTTTTTCCATTTTTCAAAAATATGTTAAAATTAATTTTCTATTATTTAATATCAATTACTGTTCCATTTATTTAAAAATCGCTTTATAAAGTGAATTGCCATCTTTCGAAAATGCTTCGAAATATCCGGTAAACCACTGATTAAGAGCGATACAGTTTTTTTTCGATTCTTCGATGTCATTAGCGGTTTCTACTCCGCCGGTACGTATAATATGAAATTCTCTATCGGGATTGATCTCATCCACCGCTTTTTTTGCCGCGGAGGCTAATTCCAACGATAATTTCTGAAGCGGCGTTCCACTTACTCCACCGCCAAATTTAGCGGTAAATATGCGGAAATTCCTAATTTCTCTTTTATGAAGGAAAAGCTCAGCATTTTCATAATTCACTGATGTGTTTCCGAAATTTGCGCCGTCGTAACCTAAATCAATTAGAGTTTTCATTAAATCCGGAATAAGAGCGATGTTTGTGTCAACCGAGAATTTGACTACTATCGGGAACTTTCGAACCCTTCTTTTAATATAGTACTCAGAAACAAATTCCAAGCGCTCGATAAGCCCGAAATCCAAACCGCAATTATTTGCTTCGCCCTTTGTATGTTGGACGTTTGGACAGCTTTCGTTTATTTCCACAAAATCAACATTTGCTCTTTCGTAAATATTAAGTCCTTCGACCAAACCCGTTGCCGCCGACAAATTTATAACCCCCGGATCGGGTGCTATACTTGCACCTATCGGGCAACCGGCGATTTTATAGTATGTTGCCAATTTCTTAGCAGTAAATAAATGTCCTTTATTTGGCAGACCCATCCAGTTAATTGCTGATTTTGAGTATGGCATAGGCATAAACGGGTGCAAAATACAACTTTTTTTATTTCCCATTCTGGGGCTGGACGTTGTTGTTCCGGCTAAAAAAGCTCCGGCACCTTGCGACGCCATAGCATAATATCCATCGCCGGATTTGAACATTCCCGCCGCATTGAACAATGGTACTCCAAACTCAATACCCCATAAAGTTTGCTTGTATTCCCCGCTGATTTTAACCATCTCCGCAAATTTTTGTTTACCGAGGTGTTTAATAAAAAACTTACGACTAGGTGAATATAGGCGTGCGGCAATTAAAAATGGAAGGCTGATTAACTTTGGTCTAAAAAAAGAATCAAATTTTGCGAAGTTTTCGAGCATTTATATATTAGGATAATTCATAATTAATGTTAATTTTGCAATGATTGCACATATCAATACAGCAAAATTAATTAATTGTTAGTCAATATTATTAAAAAAAATAAATAAACATCGGAAAAGGCAGACTTGGAATTTATAGATTATTACGTAAGGCGTTATATTAAGAAAATTATACTTGCTAATCGAACAATGATTAAATTTCAAAAATAAAGATAAAAACCTTTTTAACAGAAAACAAAAAATGACTAAAACAGAAAAATCCATATTAAGATTAAAATTTATTTCAATAATTGTTGCCTCAATAATTACCATAATTATTCTTTCACCTACTTTATTGAACGCGAACCCTACAAGTATAAACGGCAAAATATGCGATTCCGCAACCGGCGAACCTTTGCAGGGTGCTGCCGTTCGATTGCTCAATACTTTTATCGGCGGGTATGCTAATAAGGATGGAGCTTTCTCGATTGATAAAGTTACACCGGGGAAATATGAATTACTAATTACAATGGTGGGTTTTGAAAACAAAAAGATTAAAATAAATGTTCCATTAGAAAAAGCATTAGAAATTGTTATGCTTAGTCAACCAATACAAAGCGGCGAAATTGTAATTACCGCAAATAGACGAGTCCAAGAAGTTCAAGATGTGCCAATTTCGATTTCAATTGTCAATTCAGATGATATAATGAATGATGCCGGCAGTTCAATGAAGAATGTACTGGGTTATGTTCCCGGTGTCGAAGTCAATAATGACAATCTAAGTATCCGAGGCAGTTCCGGTTTTTCTTTCGGGGTGGGCTCGCGTGCATTGCTGATGGTTGATGGTTTACCGATGGTATCAGCCGACGACGGTTCAATGAATTTCGATATTGTTCCCGCTTTTGCGGTCAATCAAATAGAAATTATCAAAGGAGCGGGTTCGGCACTATACGGAACCGGCGCCTTAGGCGGTGTGATAAATATATTAACCAAAGAGCCACAGGAAAAATCAACGTTTCAAGTTAGGTTGAACTCCGGTGTTTATACAAAACCAAGGTTCAAACAATGGGAATATTCCGAAACTTTGAATAAAAGCTATTCGGCGGATCTTGCTTATGAAACAAAGCTCAAAGATATTGCGATGCTTTTTTCATTGAACGCGCTTAGGGATGAAAGTTGGCGAAAATACGATGATCAAAATAAATTAAGCGTTTTTGGAAAGATAGATTATAACATCAGTAATAAATCAAAGTTAAATTTACTGCTGAATTACCAAACATCGGACCGTACGGATTGGGTATATTGGAATAGTTTGGACAGCGCTACACGACCGCCGACTTCAACGGATCTGAATCAAAGAATTTTGTCGAACAAATCCACCGCGGCTGTGAATTATAATTATATAATCAACAATAACAATTTCATAATTGTCCGCTCGTGTGCTTTTTATAAAGGATTTTGGTTGAATTTGGACGAGTCTTCGCCTGAATACCGTAATTCAAATTCGTTTTCTTTCGACAATGATATCCAATTCAATTCCATAATCAGGGAAAATTTAGTTTTTACCGGCGGATTAACCTATGTATTTAATAATGTAACCTCCAAAACCTACGGTCAGCATAAGCAAGATATCGCTTCGGCTTACGCGCAGGCGGAATATACCCCGATACAAAAAATAATTCTAACAGCAGGTTGCAGAGCTGATTTAGAATCGGCCGATGAATTGGATGACAATAAGAGCCTTTCACCAAAATTTGGTATATCTTATAAAATGCTTGAAAACTTGTCGTTTCGTGCTTCAAGCGGGTTCGGTTTCCGAGCTCCATCGGTTGCCGAACGATTTGCTTCACTAAATTTCCAAGGTTTCGCTGTCGTACCGAATTATAGTTTGAAACCGGAGAAAAGTGTTTCTTACGAGGTTGGGTTCAATTATAAGTTTTTGAACGATGTATTACCGGTCGAATTGGATTGTTCGGTTTTTCAAAACGATATGAGCGACTTAATAGAACCCGGATTCTTGACTTCCAATAAACCGGAGATAATGTTTGCCAATGTATCGAAAGTTAGGATTTTAGGCTCGGAACTGGGTGTCAGGACATTGGTTTTTGGCACTGTCGGCATAGAGTCCGGAATAACATATATGGATCCCCGCGATCTATCAACAAACGAATTTCTAAAATACCGTTCAAAATATGTATGGTATAACAAACTATCCTTCAAGGTTAAGGATTTTACATTAAGTATGGATTACCGTTACAAAAGCAAAGTTGAAACCTTCGACGATCGGCTCAGGATTCAAATCAAAAACGCCGATGCTTATGTGCCTGTACATATTATTGATTTAAGACTATTTTACGATTTACCACTTACTAAACCGACTATGAAAATCGGTATAATTTGCAATAATCTCTTGGATTACTACTATACTGAAATGGTTGGTAATTTGGGGATGACACGCAAAATTCTCTTACAATTGGAAACGAAATTATGAAAAATCCAACCCCAAAAATAGAACCCTTGGCAATCGAATATGTCAGTACCGAACAAATCGGCAGTACTCTTATAATAAAATTGTTGGGACCATTTTATATTTCTCACTCTGTTGGTATTGATGAAAGTTGTCGTTGTGATAGCATTTCGGATGGCATCACAAAGGTGCAATTTGATTTTTCGAATTTAGGATTTTATGATTCTTTTTTATTAGTTTTTCTTGACGAATTGGAAGAAAAGTTTTTGTTTAGAGAAATAGAGATAGAATATATAAATGTCAGCGATACTATTAAAGCTTTTATTTCGGTTCAACGGACAATGGATGAGAACCAAATCCGTCGCGAACATTTGACTCTTTACAAATTTGTTGAAGTATTCGGCAACGGTATAGTTGATAAATACAGAGAAATGCGTCAAATGATAGAATTTCTGGGAGTCATATTTAAAACTTTCGTAAAAAGCATAATACACCCAAGCTTAATCCGTTGGAAGGATTTTCCGAATTATTTTTATACTACCGGTGTGAACGCACTTCCAATAAATGTGCTTATAATTTTGCTTTTAGGATTTATAACCGGCTGGCAGGGAGCTATTCAACTCAAGCAATTTGGCGCTGACCAATTTTTGGCACCTCTCGTTGGTTTCTCCATCATTCGCGAACTTTCCCCAATAATGGTCGCAATTATCGTTGCTGGGCGTTCGGGGTCGGCTTTTGCGGCAGAAATCGGGACTATGAAAGTGTCGGACGAATTGGATTCGTTAGATACTATGGGATTCAATAAAATCGCTTTTCTTGTTATGCCGAGAATAATTGCTTTAACATTAGCTTTGCCATTATTAGTTTTAATTTGCGATTTGATGGGCGTAGTTGGTGGGTTGATTGCCGGATTGTCCACATTGAATATTACTATTGCGTCATATTTTTCTGCATTAGGAGCATCTATCAGGATGATAGATGTAGTATATGGCGTTGTAAAGGCATTCGTTTTTGGTTTTATTATTGCGATTATTGGATGTTTCCGCGGTTTGCAGGTAACCAACAATGCTGAGAGTGTCGGTAAAAACACCACAGGTTCGGTAGTTTCGGGGATATTTATGGTGATCGTTATTGACGCTTTGTTTGTAGTTCTTTACGATAAATTATTTATGTAATGTTGATAGATTAAATTTTTCCATCAGCCATTTAGTTGCATCGCTGTATTCCCTGGGTATAATTTTATTTTTTCCCGCGGTATCGGCGGATTGCAAAAGTAGAAGTAAAACGATATCTACTCTATCGGCTAAACGCGTTAATGCTTTTTTTGAAACAATATCTTTATCTCGGTAAAGTTGTAGCGGTTTCGAATGTTCTTTGATTAAATTCAGTACTTGCGGTAAATATTTTTTATTTTCGGATTTGGCAAGAAAATTATAAGCCGGTGTTAAGCCGTATATATCGTGCTTTGGTGCTGTTATTCTACCATTTTCAGCAGTGGTAGCATAAGGTTTTCCGAAATCGTGACACAAAGCGGCTAACATAAAGATTGCTTTTTCTTCTTCGAATGATAAATTATTTTTCAACATAGCCGCGGCGTCAATAACCCCCAAAGTATGTGTAAATACGTCACCTTCGGGGTGTTTGTCCGGCGGTTGTGGAACTCCGACTAAAGAACTTAATTCAGGTATGTGAATTAATTCGCCATTTTTTTTTATTTTTGATAAAAATAAAGACGGACATTTGTTTTTTATTGTATTTTCGGCAATAAATCTGTACATAATAATTTTGTAAAAATGAGTAAAAAAAAGACTAAAATAACCTAAAAATGGGAATAATTAGGAAAAAAATAATTTTTTTTTATTTTTTTTTAGGAAAATGTTTTTAGTTTTATGAAAAATTTTTAACTTTGTACTAAAGAAAAATGATTTTTTATTAATTTAGTAATAACTTTGTAATAAATTTAATAATTGAAACAGTAATTTTAAAAAAGTATAGTCACAGCTTAGGCTGTCAGGAGGACAAACTATGGGAAAAGGCGGCGGTGCCGGTAAGGTCTATTTCGTATTGTATCTAGCTGTAGTATTAGAGCTTCTGATTATCATCGTAGAACGTGATGAGGCGGAGGAACTTCTAAGTAAAAAGCAAAGAGATACTATGAGGATAGTTGAAAGTATCTTATCGCAACTCCAATCAGGCGCTGGTACAGAAGGAATCAATACCCGTCCACAAGACGAAATCACAATTCCTCCTCCAGGAGTTAACGTAAAAGACGCATTGGGCGCAGATATTAAACCTGAACGTAAATATATCGTTGAGGTTGGTGTAACAGATATCTCCCAAGAAATGCGGAAATACGAAAACGAGGTAATGGCAGAGTACAAAGAGAGAGTAAAAAAATTAATTAAGCTCGCAAATGTTGAGCAAATTCAATATCAGATATTCTTCAGCAATGATCAGAATGTTGAAGAACCACCATCGTTCCCTAACGATAAAGAAGTAGAAAAATATGATTTGACCAAAATGCAGCCTGGTGAATTCATAACTGCTGAAGATGGTGCAACTTGGAAGTTTGTAGGGTGTAAAGAGATGCGTCTTGATTTAGATGCAACCTACAAAACTATTGAGAATATGATTCCGAAGGGAACTCTTCAAGCGGAAGCCATAATTCCAATGTATCCGCAAAGTTTAAGAAAAAACATTGGTGATAATGTATCACCACCAGGTGTTCCTGTAGATAGCGTTTTCTTTTATTCGGACAAAGACAGCCGTTTAGGCAAACTTGTAACAAGCTCCGATGATATTAAGAAAAGGGCATTTGTTATTAACTTCCAACCACCAAGCCAAGCAGGTTGGTTTAAATTACGTTTCGCTTCCAGAACAAATAGAATTTTGGGTGTACGGTCGGGGCAGAGTTTTGCTGAACTGGATGATGAATCCACAGTAAACATTGGTACAGTTCAACTTTCTGTAAAGGATTTGAAAAACGTTTATAAAGAATTAAAACGAAAATTAGAAAAATACGCCCTTCCTACTATAGAGCAGTTAAATGAAACTCGTGATGTTGACGATTTAGACGCTAAAGTTAGAAAAGCGTCCAGTAATGTAACAGACGAGAAAAATGCTATCGAAGTAAAAGGTAATATTCAACTTTACGGTTATATTGCTAAATTATTAGTTCCGGGTTTATCCACTACATTTTCTCAAAACCGTGGGGCAATGGCTATAGATGTTCACGTAATAACACCTAACCCGCCAAATGCACCACCAACTATTTATTTACCACAATACGCGGCTTGCTTCGATGAAGTGCCACCAGTATTTGAATGTTCAATATCACCTTATAAAAACGACGGAGCAAACATCGTTGAAGGTAAAGTATTGGACGATAATGGTAATAATGTTGCTCGTGTAAACTTTACTCCTAAACATCAGATAGCAGGTTCAGGCGTTTCCGCTCCAACAGCGGAATCACCATTAGAATTGCGCGGTGTTGTGGAACGTAAATTGGCTCCGGGTAAATACAAAATTGAAATAAAGCACTCTTTAAGAGGTAAAACAGCTACTGATCAATCTATATTAGAAATATTTAAAACAGGTTTGACCGAGGAATCAATACGTGATATCAATGGTAAACTTGCGTTCTCTACATATTATGGTTACAAAACTAGCTTCTCGGCAGTACCATATTCCGGAACAAAAATTAAAAATGACCAGTTTAGAATATATTTAACTACAAATGATAATCCTCAAAAACCTTATGTTGAAGGTCTAACACTTGACAAAGAACAAGCGTTTAACTATACACCTTCTGCTAAATCAGTTTCATTGAAGATAATCTGGATTCAACCATACACTCAAAAAGAAGTTGAGTTGTTTGCTGAAAAAACAGTATCACTTAAACAAGAACCACCTGAGATTGGAACTTCGAGTATTATTAATAATTTCTCGGGTACCACTCGTAAGTTTAAAGTTTCTGTTGCTAATATTAGCGCATCAAAACCTGGTACAGGCTCATCGACTCCATCAGCTGTTAGTGTTGAAGTAGCAGGAGCTGATATATCGGAAGGTTTGACCGGATACTCGATTTCCAACGAACCAACTATCTCTGGTAGTGCAGAAAGCGGATATGAAGTTGAATTTGAATTAAGCGGTGTACCTGACCAAGGTAAGAAAAAAGCCCGTGGTACGGTAACACTAAAATTGAATGCTGTTGCAGTTAACCCTGTCAGCGGTGTAAAATCTGAGACATCACAGACATCTATATTGGTTAATGTGAACTTTGAAGGTGCTGCACCAAAGAAACAAATGGGTCCTAGATAATAATTAGTAAATGTTTTATCAATATAAAAAAAAAGTAGGTAAAAGGAATATCACAATGAAAAGAATAAATCAAGCAATATTAGTTCTATTAGCTTTGACAATAATACTTCCTTTGGTAACTAAAGCACAAGGCGGTGATAAAGCCTTTCAAAATAAATTAGAAAGCGTATTAAGCCAGTTTAAGAATTATCGTTTTTCCACTATTTCAGTATATAGAATAAGTGAAATCGGCGAAATTCGTAAATTGATGAAAAAGCAAGAGTCCATCCAAGCCAGCGCCACTTTAGGTGCCGCTGGCGGTGGAGCTGATTTGGATGCCTTAAAGAAAAAAGTTGGCGAAGACGTTTTTAATTTTATTAGCGAAAGTGCAAAAAGTGGCAAATCTCAAAGAGCCATAGCTTCAGATATTGACCAAAGAGGTTGGGCTGTACCGGATGACGCCGTATTAGCGCAGATTTATATTGCCTCTAAAAGTGTTGGAGCAGAAAAGAAATTACAGTATGTATATGCTGTAACAACCAGAATTGGTCCTAACAAAACTATGCCTTCGACTATTATAGCCGTTATGACTGTAGAAGAAGACGAAGACCAATTAAAAGAGCAATTGAATAACATAGGTGCCAAAAAGATTTTCACCTATCCGGAATTGAAACAAGAATTCGACGATAATTTAAAAAGTGAATTCGGTGTTAACGATTTCTATGAATTAGTATTAAATTCATTCCGTCAAGGTAACGTAGAAGACGTAACATTAGAAGCTCAAGGTATCGGTACAGACATTATGTTTGCCGCACCAAAAGCAGGTAATGCTTCTCCTATTATCCGTTCGGAATCCGACATTTCAGGAACAGATATCCAATCTTTCTTAAGAGTATCCAATGGTGACCCTGAAGATATCACAATGAAGAAAAATGAAGTAATCGTAAGCCCTGATTTGATTTCTTGGAAAAACTATGAATATATGATAGTTGATAATGATGGACAAAAAGATACTCTATCGTCTATAACAAATATTAATATGCCAAATATTGGTGTAGAGTTGCGTTATGGAATAGATGATATCAATCTTCCATCACTATACAGTGAAAGAATGTCAGCCAATTTTATTTGGAAAAACGTTAAGTTAGGCGCAATTTTACCGACAAACGGTTGGTCGCAATTGAGCAACTCTCTTTACAAACAAGATCGCAAATTGACTTATGCTGGATTCGGAATAAATGCACAAGCAGATTTCCCAATTGCAGTTATACCAAAAAGCGGTGTGTTTTCTTTCAAGGGTAGCTATGTTTCAGGCGATGCACAACCGGCGGATTATTATGCAAATTCACGTAAAAACTTAGGCGGTTACGATCCTGAAACAGGTCAACCGATGATAAGCGATCCTAATAGAGATTACTTAATAAGATATACAGCACAATTACATTATACTTTCGGTATTGCTTTAGATGAAAACTATCTATTACGCTTTGGCTTAGGAGCCGGTATGTATGGAGCTGAAACTTGGTTCTATGATGTTGAAGGTGAAGCGCCTGATATGGTTAAAACATATAAAATGTTCAAAAACGAAATGATTGGTGGAATATCCGGCAGAATGGACTTTATGGTTAAAAATATTGTTACTCCTTACGGATTAAGCTTACAGTATTTTGACGAAGCTATAACCGGCGATATCTGGTTACAAATCCCAATTGTTAAAAATACTTTTTCAGTACGTTTGGATGCAAAAGCTTTTGTTAAAGTCCTCGAAAATGATTTGCGCCCTTGGGAACCACAAAATATAGTCATTCCAAATGTTAGATTTGTAATGTTCTTTTAATTAATTATTAGTAAATTGTTAAAGTAAAATAAATCCGAAGATGAAAATGAAAAAAATTGCAATATTATTAGTGTTGATGTTCATTGTTCCAACTATTACAGTTTTTGGGCAAGGGGGCACAGACAAACAAATTGACCAGAATTCTATACTAGACAGCTTAACAACAATTGATCCAAATATAAAAAAATGGTTTCCACGCTGGAATATATGTGAACCGGATTTGCAAGTTCAGATTTACAACACATTCCTTTATAAGGGATTTGATGCAAAAGAACTTAATCAATCCGACATACAGATTTTAGCGGCTCCGAAATCATCGCCTTATGAAGCATATCAATTGCTATCAATTTCCTGCGGTAAGGTAGAAATAAATGCCGTACAAATTGATTCGTGGATGACTGATTTGCTAGTTGGATTTTTGGCCGGGGATATGCACTACACTGGAAACTTAAGAGGTTATCCTTTCGAGGATGAAATCCCTAAAAGAGATTACTGTTATGTGGAAATACCTGCAAAAACACCTCTTTCAGCAACTCAAGCTGAAGCTATTATTGACTATATGAATCCAACGAATGCTTCTCACGTATTCACTTTATCGCTATTTGAACAAGCTATTAAAATTGGTTCTACCGGTTTTTGGTTGCGTTCTGCAGCCGGTAATGACGATGTAGGATTCCCGTTCTGGTATTCAGGTCAAAGCAATATCACATTACAAAGACCATTATTAGAAAATAAGGATGATGAATCGAGAGATAGAATTCCAAATCTACTTAACGTCTTTTTAGGGGTGGGATACCGCCACAAATCCGGCTTAGCTAATGACAATTCAATTATGTCCTGGGTTCCAAACCGTACATTAAACTCATTCAATGGCGGATATCTATCCGGTGGTTTCGATTATCATTTACCGATGATGCCTGAATTGGGTGTAACTGTTAGTGCTTCTATACCTCTGACTAAATTGTCAGCATATAATTTTGAAGAAGGCTCTTATGGTGGTTATGATGCTACAGAAGCTGTAGAATTTACTCCAAACCCTAATGGAGAAGCCGATTTGACAGAAGCATTCTATACAAAGTCTCATCCAATTGGCCAAATTGCTCCAATCTTAATGAAGAGCGGAAGAATTTCAGCATTTTATCATTTATGGTTAAACAAAAGAAATCCTGAAAACTATTTTAGATTTGATTTTGGGTACAGCTATGCAACAGTTCAAGAAACAGGCTTATTCGAGCAACGTTTTGCAAATGAACCAGGCGATCCTGTAGTTTATAATTTATCTCCTGGTAATGATGGTAGATTTACAGGATTGAAAACTTGGACCGCTGAAACAACATCAGATTGGTTATTTTTAAGAGTAGAGTATAGAAATCAAGCGGTTTATCCATTTGGCGCTTCTGCACAATTGTCTAACGGTATCTTTTTGGGGAAACTATGGATACCTTTATTCGGCAGTTGGTTCTATTTAGAAGCTAAATATTCGACACCAATACACGACCTAAGACCTTATGAAATAAAGAATTACTTCGTTATTTCTCCGGTCATCAAAATATCTATATAGATTAGTCGTAGAAAAGTAATCCCCTACCCGAAACAGCACTCGATACTGCCGGGTAGGGATTTTTTAAAAAATTAGGTGTTCTATGAAGTTTTATATTTTTAGTATTCTTCTTTGTTTTTTAATAACTTTTACGAGCTCCGCGCAAATTAAAAAAGTGGAGCCAAAGCCTGATAGGGCGGCGGAAGTATTGAAGGACGCGAAGATTACTGCTGAAGAGGGAGATATATTAATCACAATAAACAAAGTAAATGTAACGCATCTACCCGACGTAACGATTTACTTTGAAGCTTTCAAGAAAAACGGGGAACCAATTGATACCTTGAAAGCCGAAGATTTGATGATTTATGAAGCCGGAAAGCAAAAAAAAGTTTTGAAGGTCGAGAAGATAAAAACTACCGAAGATACTCCGGTAGATTTTGTTTTTATACTTGACAAGACAGCGACGATGCAAATGAATATGAATCAAATTAAAGATAATATCATTGAATTCACAAAAAAATTAGGTTCAGCAAAAATTGATTATCGCTTAGGAATGATTTTATTTTCGGACGTAGTGGAGAATATATATCAACCAATAAGCAATGTCGAACAGTTTAAAAGTTGGTTGAACGGAATCGTTTGTGAGTTAGGCGGAGATACAAAAGAGAATGCCTTGGAGGCAATAAAGGCTGGGGTTAACAAAATTAAATTTCGAGAATACGCGAATAAGATATTTATAATTGTTACAGATGCGCCATATCATCAAGTTTATGAAGAAGGTGACGGTTCAACCAACCAAAATACCGAGTCTATAATAACTATGCTTCAGCAAAATCAAGTGAGATTGTTTTCGATTGTACCGAGTAGGTTAACGCAATATCTTGATATATCATTGAAAACCAGAGGAAGTACTTACGATATCACATCACCGTTCTCACAAACATTAAGTTTTTTCACCAGTAGATTTTCAAATATCTATCTGATGACTTACAGAAGCGACGAGGAAGCAATCCCTGATTCTATTGAGATATCGCTTTTTGAACCTGAAACCCAACGTTGGATAAAGAGAAATGTCTCTTTAACCAGTCTTGGCCGCAAGTTGATAATTGAAAATCTGCTTTTTGCAACCGCAAGCGCGGCATTGCCGGAATCAGTTCCTGAATTAAGTTTAATAGCTGATTTCCTGATTAAAAAACCTAACATTGCTTTGCTTGTCGAAGGTCATACCGATGTTGTCGGTTCAAGTGAAGTGAATTATGCTTTATCCTTGAAAAGGGCTGAAAGCGTAAAAAATTATTTAATCGGCAAAGGCATCGACGCACATAGAATTAAAACAAAAGGCTACGGTGAAAAACAACCAATAGCCTCGAACTCAACTGATGAAGGCAGACGTTTGAATAGAAGAACGGAATTGGTAATAGTGTCAGAATAATTAACCGGACTATTTATGAATCGTTTCGGAACAATATTTAATATCCAAATCTTTGGAGAATCTCACGGAAATGCCGTAGGTGTGCTTATTGATGGCATACCTTGCGGCATTTTTCTTACAGAGAAGGACTTTCGTAAGGATATGTCCAAAAGGAAGCCGGGTGCTGTTGGTACAACGGAAAGGAAAGAGGATGACTCGGTGAACATCGTCTCCGGCGTTTATATGGATTTCACTACCGGAGCACCGGTAATGTTAATGATAGCTAATAAAAACGCCGCTTCGAGCGATTATGGGGTATTTACAACACATTATAGACCCGGGCACGCTGACTTTACAGCCCAACACAAAAATAAGGGCTTCTCTGATTTGCGGGGTGGGGGTCATTTTAGTGGTAGATTGACGGCGGCTTTAGTTGCCGCAGGTGTAATAGCTAAAAAAATAATCAAACGTATCGAAATCAATTGCAAAATTATCTCTGTCGGTGGGTTTGCCGACTATGAGAAAGAACTTCTAAAAGCAAAGAACGAAGGCGATTCCTTGGGCGCGATTCTGGAATGTACCGTTAATAATGTTCCAATGGGTTTGGGTGAACCTTTCTTTGATTCAGTAGAATCGGTTATGGCGCATATATTATTTTCAATTCCTGGGATAAAAGGTGTGGAATTTGGTAGCGGATTTGCTTCAGCGGAAATGAAAGGATCTGTTTATAACGATCTTATTCTAAACGCCTCGGGTAAAACGAAAACAAATAATTCCGGAGGTATAAACGGCGGAATAGCAAATGGTAACCCAATAGTGTTCAGAGTAGCCGCTCATCCGACATCCTCAATTAGTAAACCCCAGAAAACCTATAATTTAGGAACCAATAAAATCGAAACTTTGGAAATAATAGGGCGGCACGATGTTTGCTTTGCCCTAAGACTACCTGCTGTTATCGAGGCGGTAACCGCAATCGCATTAGCGGATTTAATTTTACTTGAAAATCAATATGAAAACTGGATTAGATAGATTAACGCTCATTATCACATTATTTGCCGCCGGATTGTTAGTACAATCCTGCGCTTTGCTCAATCGCTCGGAAAGTGATTTGTACAAGGTTACTTTAAAGGATTCATTATACGTTTATAATTCATCTGATAAAAACGAAATGGAAGCCAAAGGTGTTTTGGCTCCAATTCAAACCCGTGAAATACATAAAAGGACTGAAATAAGCCGAGATAGCGTTGAGAGCAGACATTACCCCGCTTTTATTAGAGCCGGGCTTTTCGAAGGTGTGGGTTTAATAAATGGTAGTAGTAATGGAATAGGAACGGGCTTATTTGGGGTGTACCCCGAATTAAAAAAGCTCTCCCTGACTTATAGAGGTGAAAAAGGCAAAATATTCGGCGGGGGGATTTATAGATTAGGTATTTTAGAATATAGATTACGTTGGTTTGAAGATTCACCCAATTGGACAATTGGAATAAATGCCGCTGAGTTTATACTGCCAAATTCAAAAGCGGAGGATATGCTGTTCAGTTATTTCCCGGTCTATATTAAAAAAAGATTTTTCCTCAAAGAAACTTTGCCTTATATTTGTATAAGCGCATCAGGAGGTGTTGGTCTGTACCCAAGTAATTATCTCAATTTATCCGGTTCACTCGATATTGGCTCTTATGGCGGATTGTGTTTAAGAACTTACCTCGGAATCGTAATGGGTTATAATTCGGAAAAAACTCAACAGATCCAAAACAATGACTTCGTCAGTACAGCGCAAACAGTTGTAGCACCTTATTTCGGAATTGGGGTAGGGGTATTTGATTTTACAAATACTTTGAAAGATTATAATACGGAATGGAAAAACCACAAGCATTCGGCTTGGAATGTCGGCTTAATAAATGTTGGATTGAATATGTTTAGCGGAAAGGATTTGAATGCGGTGTTTTCAGGTTATTCGATGGAAATTGCTAAAACACATATTATTTTACCTTTCGGAGATTATCGGTTTACTGCGGGAACATCGTTGATTAACTTTGTTTCGCTGAAAGAATCGAAGCAAATTTTCGCCGGTTTACTGCCTATAGAAATCAGTTATTGGAAACCGTTGATTGGCAATTCACTTATAGCACGCCCGTTTTTAAAATTGAATTATTATCCTTCCACAGTTGCGGAAATTGGCGTTGCTATGAATATTCGCTTGAATGAGATGTTCACGATGAACGCGAAATTGGAATATGCAGTAGGTAAAACCGGAGACTTTGGCGCTGATCTTTCGCCACTCGGTTACAACAGTAATAAAGAAATATCAAAGGTGATATTTAATTTTTCGATTGGTTTTGCTGATAGGATAATGCTTCCCGATGAAATACGATTTACACAATAATATGCATATACATTGTTTGTTGGTCTTATTACTTCTTGTTTCCTGCGTTCCTGACCGATTTACTTTGGATAAGATTTCGGGTCAAAACAGGATAGAAGGATTTGAAATGCGCTCAATTCACGATGCTGAAGTTAATTATGATAATGCTTTTACATTGAATGAAAATGGATGCGTTTCCTTGAGAGCGGTTAATAGTACGGACGGGGTGTGGGATTTCGGCTTCAATTTCCTTTTTGGTGAAAACCTAAACATTTGTTTACGTGATGTGCCTTTCGAATACCAATCACCTAGAGCTTTATGTATAAATATCACGAATAAAGTAATCAGAATTACGGATAAGGGAAAAGAGGTATTTACCGTAAATTGCATCTACGACTTTTCGAATGCCATTCGTATAAAATTGGTAAATGACGGTTTTAACTACGCTGTGGTTTTAGACTGCGACACTATTTACAAAGGCAGGACAAATATACCTTCCACAGAATATATAATCTTTGAATCGCTAAAAAACACAAAGGCTTTCGTCTCGGGGATAGATTTCAAAAATAAGTAACAAATATTTTGTAATAATTTGGTTTAGATATATAATTTTAATAATTTTGCAATTATTAAAATTTTATTTTTATTAGGAGAAACAAAGTATGGCTGATAAATATTTGCAAAAGAGATTCGATATAACCATCGCTTTTATAAATAAGCATATTAACAAAGATTTGAAGATTTTGGATTTAGGAATTCCAAATGAACTTTCAGAACAGATAAAATCAATGGGTTATAATGTGAGCAACACTGCTCCTGAAGTTGATTTAGATATAGATTTTGAAATAGTAAAAAGCGATGAATATCAGGTTGTTACAGCATTTGAAATAATAGAGCATCTGTTCAATCCATTTACCATTTTAAGAAATGTTAAAGCAAATAAACTAATTGCTTCTGTACCTCTAAATGTTTGGTTTTCACCTTCGCATTGGAGCAATAACGAGCCTTGGGATTGCCACTTTCACGAATTCGAAGTACGTCAGTTTAACCGTTTATTAGAAAAAACCGGTTGGAAGTTGATAGAAGGTAAAACATTTAAATGCCCTCATACATTGCTTGGAATTCGGCCACTACTAAGAAGATTTTATCCATCATATTATATAGTATATTGCGAAAAGATAAAGGCATAGCTTATGAAAAAGGCTGTTTTGTTAATCACCATATTGTTGTACTTTGCGAATCCGGCATTTGGCGAAGTATTATTCGATACTCAACACTATCTTGATTTTCCATTCGATGGTCCTGATTGCGTCGAAATTGTTGATGTGAATAAAGATGGTCTAAATGATATTGTTGCTTGCAGTAAATTTGAAGATATGGCCGTTTGGTTCGAAAACAAGGGATTTAATAATTATGTTGGTCATATAATAGGTGATAATGTAGGCGGTGCAAGGTCAATCCACGCCGCAGATTTTGATTTAGACGGGGATTATGATTTTGTTATTGCTTGCTGGAATGATTCTAAGGTGATTGTTTATGAAAATATAGGTCCAGAACAATATAAAGAAGTACTGATTGAAGGCAACGCTGGCGGGACACGGGCTTGTGGTATAAACGATATTGATAATGATGGTGATATGGATATTGTTTATGGTTCAAACGGTGGAGAGCTTGCTCTATATATTAATAATGGGAATATGAATTTCGCCAAGCACAGCATTCCATCAGCTATTGGTGATGGGTATAGGTTTATAAGCTTTGGCGATGTAAACAAAGATGGATTACCGGATATTGTTACAGCGACCTGGAACGATGGTGCTATTTATTTGCATTTGAATCAGGGTGGATATAACTTTTCAACTCAAAACGTAATTAGTTCAAGCCAATGTATGTGCGCAAAACCGGTAGATTTTGATAAAGATGGTGATGTGGACATTATTTGGTGTGCGTATGGTAGCTCGCAAGTTGGTTTTTTAAAAAACGATGGAAGTGGCAATTTTACTAATAGCAATATTGCAGGCGTGAACGGTGCCTATTATTTGTCAATTGCCGATATAGATAAAGACAATGACAACGATATTTATGTAAGTTCTTTTTCGGATAATACAGTTTATTGGATAGAGACAACCAGCCCGGGGAATTATCAAAAAAGAGCAATATTCAATAATGCTGTGCAATCACATTGCGTTGTAACGACAGATTTCGATAAAGACGGCGATATGGACGCTGTTTCCGCTAGTCCCGGTCCAGCTCTAAATGGATTGGGTAATATAGTATTTCACGAAAACAAAGGTGGCAAATTCACAAATACTATTATCAACACGCAAATGTATTCCACAATTGACCTTGTTACAGGTGATTTTGACAAAGATGGCGATGTGGATGTTATTGGAGCATCGTATTATAGTGAAAATATAGTATTATACGAAAATGTTTATCCAAAAAAATATTCTCCACGAGTGCTAATAGAAGGGTTAGTAGGTTTGCGTAAATTGAATTCCGTAGATTTTAATAATGACGGATTATTCGATTTGGTAAGCGTTTCTTGGTGGGATAACAAAGTGGCTCTTCATATCAATCAAGGAAATATGAAATTCAAAACCATTCTGCTTGATACATTCAGCCGAAAAAATGAAATGAACGAAACAAAACGCAGACCTTGCTGGTGCGAAACTGTGGATTTGGACAAAGATGGCGATTTGGATATCGTTGTTGCTTATTACGGCAGTGATGAAGTGATATGGTACAAAAATATGGGCGGTTACAAATTCCAAACTGTTGTAATAACCCATAATACGAATGGTATAGAGTGCGTAAAAGTTTGCGATTTGGACAAAGATGGCGATTTGGATTTGGTTACCGCTTCTTGGGAAGATAATAAGGTCTCGTGGTTTGAAAATACCGGAGGCAATAACTACGTTGAAAGGGTAATCTCGACTGATGTAGATTATGCCTCGAGCGCTTTTTGTGAAGATATGGATTTGGACGGTGATATAGACATTTTAGCTACAGCGTTCAATGGTGACAAGCTCTATTGGTTTGAAAACGACGGAAAGCAAACCTTCTATCGTCATTTGATTTCTAACCAAGTTGACGGTGCTCGAACCGTTATAGCGGCTAATTTAGACAATCAAGGGAAACCTGAAGTAGTTTGTGCTTCGTGGTGGGGATGCGATGTAAAATGGTTTAATAACTTTGGTGGAGCATTTTCGTCCTCGGTTGTTAAAAATAAATTGATGCGTGCCGGTGCTTTGCAAGTAGCCGATATGGACAAGGACGGAGATTTGGATATTGTTACCGCGTCGGCATCTGACAACAAAATCGCTTGGTATGAAAATAGATTTGTCAAGATTATACCACCAGTTTTGCTATTTCCAACTGAAAATGCTATGGGAATCGTTCAAAATACAGACTTGATTTGGGATAAAGCACTATATACAGTGAAATATAAAATTCAAGTGGCTACGGATTACGAATTTAATAACGTCGTTTTAGATAGCATACAGGAATATACTTCGATAAAATTAGCCGATAATATTTGCAATTCAAACAGGGTTTTCTATTGGCGCGTAAAATCCTATGGACAATTGGATAAAAGCGGCTGGTCGGAAATTCGTTCATTTGAAACCGGCAAACAGTTCAGCGATAATTCCAATCTGACAAATTCTTCGGAAACTTTAATCAATGTGAACCCTAATATTTTAGTCCAAAGTGTTAGAATCAATGCTTATATGTCAATTTCCGGTTTTGCGGAGTTAAGTTTGGTTGATGTAAATGGCAGAGAAATATATCAAGTACATAACGGTTATATGGACAAAGGTGAAAATGTATTTACTTTGGAGAGAAACGATATCGCCCCGGGGATGTACTATATACTTTTAAAAACTTCGGATGCTCAAAAAGCAACAAAAATAATCGTTCAATAAATTTTTTAAAGGTGTAAAAAAAACAAGAGGCTTCTTTTTTCGCAAAGAGGTCTCTTTTTTTTGGGCTAATCTAATATTTTTTATTATTTTTGTAATATAGAATATAAATCATTAAGATCTTATTCAAATTATTAATTAACTCTCAAAGAGGGCGCTATGAAAAAGAATGTAATGCTTGTACTAGTTGGTTCACGTTTGGATTCCGCAGAGACAGTACAAAAAATCTTAACCGGTTGGGGATGCTTTATTAAAACCCGTCTTGGTTTACACGAAGATGTATTAGAAAATTGCTCACAATCGGGCTTGTTGTTCTTGGAAATGATGGGCGATGTTGAAAAAATGAAGGAAATGGAAAGAAAATTGAATTTAGTTAAATCTGTTTCCGCAAGATTGATTGAATTGGATACAGAAGAGAACTAAAGAGAAGACTCACTCAAATACGCAGAGAGGATAAGAAAAGCGTGGGGCTGTCTCACAACTCTGATATTGATGAACATACGAGGGCGTATGTTCTAATATGTCATTGATAAATATGGTAGAATAGACGCCCACGTCTGTTCTAAAATTGAACAATTAGAGTTTTGAGACAGCCCCACGAGGATGAACTTTGAATGAGAATAAGACGAATATCATTCCCGACTTGATTGGGAATTAATCTTACTAAACCTTCCGCAGGTTCCAAACCTTCGGAAGGTTGTAAGTATCTACATCTTAGCAAATTTACTCACTTCATCGCCAATACGTATAAAATAAATCCCTCGCGGTAAACTCTCTACATTCATTCGATGATTTGAAGTTAGCGGATGAATAGATTCAAACATCACGATTTCGCCAAGTGCGTTGTAGATTGTGATTACTGCTGGCTCATCAACCCCA
>JBBRAO010000021.1:0-56450 GCA_038206725.1 Kapaibacterium sp. (SeqCode) | reverse complement strand
ACATACCACTTGTATCTCCGTCCGGGTGATGGGACTTTGAACGCGTTCGGAGGATTGCACAAATTTATGAATTGGGATAGACCTATTTTGACGGATAGCGGCGGATACCAAGTGTTCTCATTACAGGAACTTCGAAAGCTGACTCCGGAGGGAGTTCGCTTTAGTTCGCATATTGACGGTTCGAAGCATTTTTTCTCACCTGAGAAAGTTGTGGAAATTCAGCGCAATATCGGCTCCGATATTATGATGGTGCTCGATGAATGTGTTCCATATCCCGCGGAAAAGGATTATACAAAAAAATCTCTCGAGCTTTCTCTGAGCTGGGCAAAAATGGCTGAACAAGCTTTTCTGAACAGTGAGCCAAAATACGGACACCGCCAATTTCATTTTGCAATAGGGCAAGGCGGTATGTTCCCTGATTTGCGCGAAGAATATATACGTAGAATGACCGAAATGGAGTATGACGGTTTTGCAATCGGTGGACTGTCCGTGGGCGAGCCGACAGAAGTAATGTACGACTTGACGGATTTATGCACTGAAATAATGCCGAAAGACAAACCAAGATATTTGATGGGTGTCGGCACTCCGCAGAACATTTTGGAATGTATAGACCGCGGAATAGATATGTTCGATTGTGTGATGCCGACTCGTAATGCCCGTAATGGACAGCTATTCACTACCCGTGGAAAAATAAATATCCGCAATGCCCAATACAAGCTGTCGGAAGAACAAATTGATCCGGGTCTCAACGATTACGCGAGCCAAAACTTTTCGCTTGGTTATCTGCACCATCTTTTCAAAGCCGAAGAACTACTTGGGCTTCAATTGGCTTCCTTGCAAAACATCGCGTTTTATCTGTGGTTAGTAAAAAACGCCCGAGAAAAAATAATGTGCGGAGAATTTCGTCCGTGGAAAAACTATATGTTAGAAATTTATAAATAATATAATTAAATACGAGGAAAAAAATGTTTGCAATACTTAATGTATTACTAATGGCACCGGCAGGCGGACAAGGTGCGGCAGGCGCTCAAGGCGGCTCTTTTATACCCCTAATCATTTTAATGGTTGGTATGTTTGCTGTTCTATATATATTTTCAATTTTACCGCAAAAAAAACGTCAAAAAGCGCATTTAGCTATGTTGAACGATTTGAAACGCGGCGATAAAATTATCACTACTTCCGGTATTCACGGTAAAATCGTTGCTAAAGACGACAAAACGATTACAATTGAAATTGATACAAATGTAAAAATGAAGATCGAAAAATCGTTTGTAACAACCAAAGTTGACAGCGGAAATTTCGAAGAATAATAAGAATATATATAGTAATTGAAAAAAAATTGCTAATTTTGAATAATAAAATCTTTCATCTCCCACAAAACGGATGGAAGATTTGTTTTTCTTTTTTGTATGGGATATGTTAGAAAAATGCTAAACACAATAGATGAAGCTCTGATTGATTTAGAATCCGGCAAAATGGTTATTGTAATGGATGACGAAGGTAGAGAAAACGAAGGCGATTTAATAGTCGCCTCCGAATTTTGTACCAGCGAAGTTGTCAATTTTATGAGCTCTAAAGGTAAGGGGCTAATATGCGTTTCTATAACCGAAGAAAGAGCTCACGAATTGGAATTAGACCGTATGGTACAGCAAAATACTGCCATTCACGACACTAACTTTACAGTTTCTGTTGATTACCGTCACGGTACATCGACAGGAATATCGGCTCACGACCGTGCGGCAACTATTAGAGCATTAGTAAATCCCGAGACCCAACCTTATGATTTGATGCGTCCGGGGCACATTTTCCCGCTTATCGCCCGCGATGGCGGTGTTCTTCGCAGAGCAGGACACACTGAAGCAACGATTGATTTGATGCGCTTGGCTGGTTTGAAAGCGAGCGGAGTTCTTTGTGAAATCATTCAGGAAAACGGCGAAATGGCTCGCCGACAAGAACTTGAATGTTTCGCCGAAGAACACAAAATGAAAATCATCACAGTGAAAGATTTAATTGAATATAGATTGAAACACGATACTTTGGTAGAGTGTGTTGCAAAGGCGAATTTACCTACATCGATGGGAACATTTGTAGTCAATGTTTTCACCAACGCTGTGGACGGCAAAGAACACGTTGCCTTAACGAAAGGACATTGGACAAAAGACGAACCGGTTTTGGTACGTGTCCACTCCGAATGTTTAACCGGTGATATATTCGGTTCGATGCGCTGTGATTGCGGATCACAACTGCACAAAGCTTTAGCTCGGATTGAGGAAGAAGGTCGCGGTGTCTTGGTGTATATGCGCCAAGAAGGTCGCGGGATCGGGCTGGCAAATAAAATGAAAGCGTATGTACTTCAAGAAAAAGGCTACGACACCGTAGAAGCAAACTTAGAATTAGGCTTCGAAGCCGATGAAAGAGATTACGGTATAGGTGCCCAAATACTCCGTTATCTGGGGGTAGGGAAAATGAGATTGATGACGAATAACCCCGCTAAGAGAGTCGGACTGACCGCTTATGGATTGGAGGTTGTAGAGCAAGTACCATTGGAAACAACGCCTAACGATATAAATTACAGATATCTATGTGCTAAAAAAGAGAAAATGGGACACGATTTAACAAATTTATAATAGATTTATATAAGCAGAAGCTCTAAAATACTGCTTTATATAAGCAGTATTTTTTTATACGAAAATGAATTATTAATCTAATGAGGATGTTTATGGCAGCTATTTTACTAACTAAAGAAAAAAGAAAAGAATTAGAAGACGAATTGCATTATCTGCAGGTACACGAACGCAAGGATATAGCTTTGAAAATAGCTGAAGCGCGTTCACACGGTGACCTTTCGGAAAATGCTGATTATGACGCCGCGAAAGATGCTCAAGGAATGCTCGAATTGAAAATATCGAAAATTTCTAAAGTGTTATCTAATTGTCAGGTAATTGACTTGAGCGAATTCCCCGATGGCGAGGTGCATATTCTGTCTAAAGTTAAAATAAAAAATGTAAAAACAGGCAAGATTTTCGATTATACTCTGGTATCCGACGCTGAAGCTGATTATGAAAAAGGCAAACTATCTACCGCTTCACCTTTGGGGAAATGTCTCCTTGCTAAAAAGCTTGGCGAAATAGCCGATATGAATTTACCGACGGGTGTTCAGCAATTCGAAGTATTAGGAATATCGTAATATTTCTTCATAATCTTGAAAAATTATCAGAGACGTTGCTTAATAGCGGCGTCTTTTTTTTTAGAAATTTCTCGTTGTCAAGCTCCCAATAAAACATCTCGTGGGGCTGTCTCACAACTCAAAATTATCAAAATATTAGTCAATCAAGGATGATTGACCCACCTTCAATTCAATAACTTGGTGGGATAAGCATCCTTGCTTGTCATCCTAAAATTAAGTTTTGAGACGGCCCTGTGGGTTTGTACTACAACACCATTAATGTAAAACTATAAACTTACGAACGGCAACACTTCCTTCGCTTCTAAATATCAATATATAGATGCCATTTGGAAGTTTGGACGTGTCAATTGGTTGATCACTTGAATTCCGCATTGTTGAATTAGCCGTGTTTCCTAATAAGTCGCAAATAATAATTTCCGCATTCAAATCATTTTTCATATCGGTCTGAATTCTCATATAATTATCCGCCGGTTGAGGATATAAAACCACATCCACTTGCGGATTTGATTCTCGAACGCTTATAGGTCCATCACCTTTATAAACGCTCAGAATTGCTATTGAGTCAATATCGGCACCCAAATCTTTTCCATCGGTTCCTAATGCTTTATATGGGCTTGATGCGGTCAAACGATAATCACCTCCTGCAAAATCCACAAAACCAACCGCTACGTTATTCTTTGGAAAATAGTTGTCTATAGGATAATTTGTTGCAGAGCCGCCGATGTCCGCATTTTTAACAACTTCCCAATTAGGATTAAAATACGCCGCAAGTGTAGTGTTAGCATAAGCCATTCCACTGCCAACAAATCCATAAACACCGTGCGATATGAGATTATTTTTAAATACAAAGAAATCCGTTTTTGGTTTACCATCCGCTACCAAATAAGCATTAGTGCAAAAGCCTGTATTATGGTCAAGTATAACATCGGTTGATCCATTAAGTATTTGAAACATTCGTCCGTCACCACCGGTTCCGAGGTTTGTAACATTCAGCACATTATTTTGAATAAGAATTCGCGATGTTCTTTCGCTTTTATTTGGAGCGTCATATCCTGATAAATTCAAACCTTGCGCCACGTTTACAAATGTATTAAAACGGAAAGTTATGTCCTGAACTACCGACCAAGGTGCTGTGTTATTCTGGTTGCGCGGAGTAAAAAGTAAAGCAAAACCGTTTTGAGCTTGGGGCCAGCAATTTTCCAAGCGATTTCCCTCGACCAAAACACGTTGGGCATTCTTGAATTCAAGCAGGTTTTTTATAGACCACTTTTCGTTCATCCATTTCAATGGCTTGAAAAATAAATTACAGCGGATCTCAATATCGGAAGGGACAGCATTAGGTATGCTCGGATCGCTCCCACCAAAAATCACATTTTCTCCGGCTCCCTCTAAATAATTATTCACTATTTTTATAGGTCCGGTTCCGCTATACATAGCGAGAGCTTGACTATCCGCTCCTTCTTCCTTGCAATCCGAAACATAAGAATCAATAACTGAAACATAAGCTCCATTCATCAAAACTCCTCTGCGGCTTCCGGTGTTTGGATCACCGTGGATATAACAGCGGTCGAAAACGATATTATTCGGCTGATCACTTGCTAATTTTTCACCATTACCGATATTTACAACATTGTAGAGATAGCTATTGGTGGTTGGCGCGATTTCAATTCCTACAAATCGGAAATGATGCGCTTTTGAAGCAGTGCCGATTACCAATCCTGCGGCAGTAGCCGCGACAATCTTGGGCATATTTACAGCGTCGGCGGGACTGACCCTATTGCAAGGCGCAGGTAAACCTGAATAATCGGAAGAACGGATATAAATCCATCCGGTGCCAGTTGTTTTGTTCGGTAGTGTAAACGGTCCATTATAAGTCACACCTGCTTGCAGTTCGATTATATCGCCTAATTTAGAGGACTGTAAAGCCGCTTGAAAAGCCGCTGAAGTACTAATGGAGATAATTTTTCCACCCTCAGGTGGATCATATTTTGTATCAATATATATCTGTGGTAAGGTAGGTAAGATAGCGGACGATAAATGTCCTATTGATGTTAAAGCAAAGCACAATGCAATCAAAAATACTAATTTTGTATTCATAATTCAAGAAAGTTAAATTTACAATTGTTTTTGAAACCTAAATTAAGTATAATTCTTGACTTGACCAAATTTTAATACAAATTGAAAATTGAAAATTGAAAATGCGAAGACGAGAAACCGCGAGCGCACGAACGGATTCAATTCTTGCCAGTATGTGATTTTAGTTATGTTCATTTCAGACCTACTTCTTATTCTTCCTATACTTTGCTATATTCTTTTTGTGTTCGGCGAATGTCGCGGCAAAGTTGTGCTCTAAACGGTTACCACCGACTGCTACAAAGTAAAGGAAGTTGTGCTGTTCGGGCTCAACGGCGGCTAATATAGCGCCTTTGCCCGGATTGTTGATTGGGGTTGGCGGCAAACCACGCTGTAAATAAGTATTATATAAAGTCGGCGTTTTCAGATCTGCGCGGAGAAGTTTCTTCTTCATACCCAAACCATATTGCACCGTAGGATCTGCTTGAAGCGGCATTCCTATCCGCAAACGGTTGTGATAAACTCCGCTGACTTTGCGATACTCCTTTGCCGATGGTGTTTCCGCTTCGATGATCGATGCTAATGTCAAGACCTGCTTTTTGCTCATATTCATTGCTTTCGCTTTGGCTGACAACGCAGGAGTCCAGAAATCCTCAGCGGCGAACAACAGGCGGTTGAAAATATCCTTAGCCGTTGCATCGAATTTGAAGAAGTAAGTTTCGGGTAACAAGAAACCTTCGACATTTTTTTGATTAATATTATGCGCTTTTAAAACCGAATCCGAGGTGCAAAGTTCCAGAAACTCCGCTCTGTTTATACCTGCATTTTTCACCGCTATATAGGCTATTTCTTTGTAAGTGAGACCTTCGGGAAAAGTAATCTTGCGGTGCGCCGAAAATTCACCCGTCAACATTCGCTCAATCAATTCATAATGTGATATATTAGATGGTATATTGAAACATCCTGCGGCGATAAATTTATTTTCGAAACGGGCGGAATATTTGAAATGAAATTTGTAAATCCAACCCGGCTCCATCATACCTTTCGAGTTGAATTCATCAACTATTTGGTCAATGCTTTCGCCCTTGTGGATGTTTATGATTACTTCAGCGGTAGGTGTTCTTTTGTTCAACGCGGTTTTATATATAGAATTAAACACTAAAAAGCTGATAATTACCGCGAAGATTACCCCTAAAACTATTTTCAGCGGTGTGGTCAAAGATGTATTTGTTTTTTTTGCTCTGATAGTTCGATTTGGTCTTTTTCGCTTAACCGAATTTATTTTTTTCATTACTTTATTGCCTCTATGTTTACCGATACCACTTTCGAAACGCCGTCTTCCTGCATTGTGATACCGTATAAGTTTTCCGATTCCGCCATTGATTTTTTATTATGAGTTACAAGTAAGAATTGGGTGTTATCGCCAAAATCCTTAATCATATTCAAAAACAGCATTATGTTTTTATCATCCAACGGTGCGTCAACCTCGTCCAAAATACAGAATGGGCTTGGCTTCACGAGATAAATGGCAAACAGCAGAGCTATTGCTGTAAGTGTTTTTTCACCACCGGAGAGCATTTCGATACTGTGCGGTTTTTTGCCGGGTGGTTTCGCGCTGACCTGTATATCGGCTTCGAGCATATTGTCATCAGCCAATGTTATATCTGCTTCGCCTTCGTCACCGAATAGTTTTTTAAACAGCATTTTGAAATTGATGCGAATCGCGTCGAAAGTTTCGCCAAAATTCTTTTCGGCTTGGATATTAATTTCTTCTATTGTCTCGGTTAGGATTTGCTTCGATTCTATCAAATCCTGCATTTGGCGTTCCGAGAAATCCAAACGTTCTTTTTGAACGTCGTATTCTTCCAAAGCTTGGAAATTGATGCTACCCAATTTAGAAAGTTTATCTTTCAAATCTTCAATGGATGTTTTGGATTCTGATATCGAAAAGTCAGGTTCTTCATTATATTCATAAGTTGCCAACTCAACGCTGTAGTTTTCTTGCGAACGGGCGATTATAAAATTCAGGTTGATAATTACTTCATTAAAAGCTAAATCAATCTTATGAATTTGCTCGCTTTTTTTGAACAATTCTTTCTGCAGGCTCTCTATTTCGGTAGTGTTGACTTCGATTTGCTCGGAAATAATTTTACGTTCTTCGTTGGTGAGCGTCACTTTGCCGGCGGCTTCATTTTCTTTTATCAATGAATCGTCCAACACCTTTTGCAGTTCAATAAGCTCATTAGCCAAGAGTCCTTTTGAGCTCAAACTTTCGGTAATTTCCTTTTGTTTGCGGGTTGACTCTTCGTCCAATCGGATATTGTCAGTTTTTAAACGGTTTATATTATCCAAAGCTTGCGAAATATCGGATTGCACCTGAACGTTTTTTATTTCGGCAATTTTCAAGTTTTCATTGAATCGGTTGAGTTTGCTTTCGTATTCCATCAAGTTTTGATGATACTCCGCATAGTCTTTTTCTGCTTGAAGTTGCATTGGTTGCAGACGTTCAATTTCGTCACTATGATTTTTAACCTCAGTGTCAATATTGGAGATTTCTTTGATATAGGATTCTTTGTTTTCGTCGGTTAATTGCTGATTGCGATAAGCCGATTCGAACTGAATTTCCAAGCGCGCTTGATCATTTTTGTTTTGCGTTAGCTCGCGTTCTGCTTGACGATGTTTATTTTCAAAATCGGGTATGTCTAAAAGAACAACACTTTCGCGCGCCTGAATGATTTTTTTATCCAAATCAGCTACTTTTTCTTCCCAATTTTTGATTTCGGCATTTAACTTTTTGATGCGCTCTTTACGACCGATAGTAATACCTTCGCTTTTGGAAGACGAGCCACCTTGGATATAGCCACTCTTGTGGAAAATCTCACCATCAAGTGTAACAGCTCTATCAGCGCCAAGACCAAGTGCTTTCGCCGCACCGGTACGGTCATTGACAATGTATGTGTTCGATAAAAGCAATTCCAAAACATTTTTGATACTGTCGCTTGCTTCGACTAATGAACTTACCGCGCCAAATATACCCTCACCTTTTATAGAATTGCTGACTTTGTGAGCGACAGTTGATTTGGCGGTGTTTATAAAGCCGACTTTGCCTTTTTTGTTGGATTTTAGCATTTCAATGGCTTCAAACGCATTCAGATCGTCATCCACTATAAAGCTTTGACCCGCATCGCCTAAAGCGGCGTGAAGGGCAACACGGAACTTGTCGTTCGTATCGGTGATTTCGCCGAAAAGGGTTTTGTCTTTGCCCTCGAGCCATTTAGATTTACTCAGGAATTTCACACTTTCCGACCCGCTTTCCAATCCCTCAAGGAAAACCAAGGAGGCTTTTCGTGATGATAGCTCGGATTTAGAATTGTCCAAGCGTTCGCGATATGTGTCAATATTTTGTTCTAAAACCTTTTTTTCTTCCTGTGCTCTTTCCAATTGTATCTTAGCATTGCTAACTTCCGATTCAAAGTCTTTCTGCGCGTTTTCCAATTCCAAACGTTTTTCTTCTAACTGACTTAGCTGACGGTTTAGGTCTTGGGTTTGGCTATCCAATTTGCTCATACTGTCGGTAAGCGTTTTTTTACGGCTTTCCAGACGGTTTAGCGAATCGTTATGCGAAGTGATGTTATGCTTTAGCGAAAACATCTGCTCGTTACAGGTGGAAACCTGCTTGCGGAATTCGTTGGTTTTATCGTTAAGTTCCGAACCCTCTATTTTCAATTCCGTTAGGTCGGCTTCCGCTGATTTTTTGTTAGCTTCTAAATCCGCCAGTCTATCTTCAACAAATTTCAATTCATTGAGAATCGTTTGCTTCTTTATCTTAGCATCATCGAGTTCTTTTTCCAAACGCGCCGCTTCGAGTTCGGAGCTGATAATCCGTTCCTGAGTAACAGCCAACGAACGCTCCTTTTCCTTTATCAAGGTGTTGAGCGCTTTTTCTTCAGCGATGGCGATTTCGTTTTTTTCTTCTACTTCGGCGAGTTCTTTTTTAAACGAATTAATCGTTGCGATATATTCGGAATGTTTTTTCTCGGTTTGTTCCTTTTCAGTATTAAGCGTGTCTAAAGAAACTTGCAAAATATCTTTATCGGTGCTGAGTTTTTTAAATTCGTGCGCAAAAAGTTTTAATTCTATTTCTTCAAGCTCTTGACGCAAAGTATTATATCGACGCGTTTTGTAAGCTTGGCGCGATAAAGAAAATACATTTTTCCGAACTTCTTCGATTATATCCACATAGCGTTCCATATCGCGGTTAACAGCTTCCAAACGCGATAGGGTTTCTTTGCGGCGTTGTTTGAATTTCTTTATACCGGCGGCTTCTTCAAAAATCCTTCTGCGGTCATCAACTCTACCGCTAAGCAGCGCTTCGACCATTTTTAGCTCAATAACCGAATAGCTGTCCGACCCCATACCCGTATCCATAAAAAGTTCGTGGATATCGCGTAGGCGACATTTGACTTTATTGAGCAAGTATTCACTTTCACCGCTTCGGAAAAGTCGGCGTGTGATCGTAACTTGGTCGTATTCTAAAGGTAAAATCTTCTTGTTGTTTTCGATAGTCAAAGTAACTTCAGCCATACCAAGGGGTTTGCGCTTCCGCGAACCATTAAATATCACATTTTCCATTACTTCGGAGCGGAGTACAGACGCTTTCTTTTCGCCCAAAACCCAACGCACGGCATCGACGATATTCGATTTGCCACAACCGTTTGGACCCACAACCGCTGATAAACCGTCGGTGAAGGTAAGTTTGGTTTTCTGTGCGAATGATTTAAAACCTATGAGCTCTATACTTGATAAATACATATATCTATTTTATTATTTGCAGTCTTTGTAAAATACAAAAATACCATTTCTCATTTAGAAGTTATTAACAAATTATCATACATATTATAAGAAAATTTCGTAAATTTGAAATTATTAATCGGATACTTATGATGAAAAAAATATTATTTCTTATTGTTTTAGTTCTTGTTTCGTGTACAAGCCAAAAAAATATGGTTCAAATTGATTATATTCCATCAATGAATAACCACGAAGCCAAAAGCGAAATTATATCCTTTGTCGAAAGGGCTTCACAAAATGGCAAACTCTTTATTCCTGAGGAGGAGAGAATCGCCCTGATCAAATTAAATGGGGTTTTGTTGCCCACCAAACCCGATGAGCTGATGGATGAGTTTATATTCTATTCAATTGACAAGCTCAGTCAAAAAGACACTGAATTAGCACCGCAAAGCCCATATAAAGAAATTGCTCAGCGCGATCCGGTATTTTGCAAATCATTCGATAAAAACAAGTATTATCATCTTTATTCTGGCGTTTATAACGATATGACGCCCGATAGTTTCTCGCTTCAGGTTGACAAATTTCTTTATCCAAGCAAGAAAAGTTCACGCGTAAAGTATTACAAAGCCATCGAAGAAATAATTCATTATCTGAACGTCAACAAATTCAACGTTTATTTATACGGGAACTTCGACCGCGATTTTGTGGCGCGCTTTTCAGATAAAATGTTCGGCGTTCCGGCTATAAATGTATTGGGCAGGGAACCATTTTTCCGTTACGATACCGCTTCGAATACTCTGAAAATGACTATGAAATCCTCGCCCTACTTTGTAAAAAGCCAGGACGGCGTTCCATTCATCAGACAAAAACTGCTGACTACCCCGCTCCTTCTTATAGCCGGCGATTCCAGCGATTATCATATAATGAAATACACTCAAACCAATCCGTTGGGAGCTTTGGTGATGTTTTTAAATCACAATGACGCAAACCGCGATTATTCGGACGAACCAGCAACCGCAATTTTAAAACGGGACGCAGAATTGAACGGTTGGCTGGAAATAAAAACCAAAGAAGACTTTAAATTGATGATTAAAGATTAACAATTGCCTTAATTTGGATTGAAGGAATGTCGTCATTCCCCGACCCGAACGGTCATCGAGCGGAGTCGAACCGGTCATCGAGCGGAGTCGAACGGTCATCGAGCGGAGTCGAGATGCCATCTTCAAGCTACGAAGTAGCTTAATCTCAATAACCGCGGGTGAAACCCGTGGTAAAAGCGAAATATGCATTCAGCCCCGAAGGGGTTGAATAACATAACCGGATGTTGTTACAAAAACCTTAGTAGAAAAGCGATATGTACGAACGCACTAACCTTATTACCTTATTTTTTCAGTTAATAAGGTAATAAGGTTGTATAATTGTGGCACCGGATTTTCTACTAAGGTTGAAATGTGAAATAAGGTTTTTTAGGTTTTCGCATATTTCGTTCCTACGGCACTTCGTGGTCGCTGTTCAGTTTTTTTCTATAAACATTTTATCCCTAAGGGGATGGTCTTCTTCGCATTCGTAATTCAAAATTCAAAATGGTTAGAAGATGGCATCTCGACTTCGCTCGATGACCGGCGGAATGAATCGCAGTCATAATTCAAAATTTTCCTAAGATGGAATCCAGACAGAAGCCCGGAATGGTGACGCCTTCTATATCCATATATCATTAAAATAATTTCGATATTATTTCTTCTTATTAATTGTTAAAAATTACGCCTGAAATTAATATGACTAAAATAGTAAAAGTACTTTTAAAGATATTAAACGGTACAAGCGATTCGAATATTGAATTCAAAGATTTGATAAATATATTGCTATATTTAGGTTTTGAAGAGAGAATCAAAGGTAGTCATCATATTTTTTTCAAAACCGGTATAAGCGAAATCATTAATATTCAACCTAACGAAAACAATAAAAGTAAGGCATATCAAGTCAGACAAATTAGGAATATTATTTTGAAATATAAATTGGGAAATATAGATAATGAATAAATACGAAATAATAATTTATTGGAGCGATGAAGACAATTCTTTTGTTACCGAAGTCCCAGAATTATCAGGTTGTATGGCAGATGGGAATACATATTCCGAAGCTTTGCAAAATACTGAAATAATTATACAAGAATGGATAGACACCGCTAAAGCTATCGGAAAACCAATTCCTTTACCAAAAGGAAGATTGGTTTATGCTTAATGATAAAGATTGTTTTGGTTCTAGCTTTTATATAGACTTTGCACGCAAGGTCTATATTTATTTTAGTAAAGCCATCAATTGGTTATTATTACGCCCTTTCAGGGCTTAATTGTGGTGGGTTTCTTTCTCACAGGGCTTACACCCTGTGTTGGCGTATTTCAGGCTTTCAGCCCGCGGGAGAAGTATTGGCACCGGATTTTCTACTAAGGTTGAAATGTGAAATAAGGTTTTTTAGGTTTTCGCATATTTCGTTCCTACGGCACTTCGTGGTCGCTGTTCAGTTTTTATTCTATAAACATTTTATCCCTAAGGGGATGGTCTTCTTCGCATTCGTAATTCAAAATTCAAAATGGTTAGAAGATGGCATCTCGACTTCGCTCGATGACCGGCGGATTCTTCACATTAAATGTCGCTGTGCAACTCGACTTCGCTCGATGACCGGCGGATTCTTCACATTAAATGTCGCTGTGCATCTCGACTTCGCTCGATGACCGTTTCATTCTTCACATTCAACATTCAACATTCAAAATTGGTCTTTACTCGTATCTCAGCGCGTCGATTGGGTCTAATTTAGCTGCTTTCCACGCGGGGTAAGCTCCGAAAATAATGCCCATCGCGAAGCAAAAACCAATGCTCAATAAAATCCACGATATGGGTAGAGAAAATCCTAAATTACCCAACGAGCCAATAATGAGCGCAAATATCACACCCAGAATAATTCCTACAAGTCCGCCTAAATTGCACAATGTAACCGCCTCTATAATGAATTGGAACATTATTTGAACCGGTTTAGCACCCACGGCTTTACGAATACCTATTTCACGAGTACGCTCTTTTACCGATACGAGCATAATATTCATAATTCCAACACCTGCGGCAACTAATGCTATAATACCTATAATTAAACCGAAAATAGTAATATAGCTCGTTAAACTTGCAAATTGCTCGGTAACGGCTTCGTTGGTAATCACCTCAAAACTATTGTCTTCCCAAGGTTTGCAATTTCGAATTGAGCGCATAGCGCCTATTGCTTCTTCAACCGTATAAGGCAGATACTCTTTGTTTTGCGCTTCAATCGAAACGGTCAGCGATTCGCTCCACTCGTCGGAAAAGTATTTTAGAAAGTCGGTAATAGGAATAACGATATAATTATCTAAGCTTTGTCCGAATATTGCGCCCCGAGGCTCTGTAGTACCGATGATTTCGTATTTTGCATTTTTTACTTTAACAGTCTTGCCAAGCGGATTCGCTCCGTTAAACAGTTCATTAGCTAGGTCTTTGCCGATAACACAAACTTTTTGATTATAATCTATATCCGGTTTTGAAAAATTTCTGCCGGATAAAATATTGATTTTTTGAGTTAAAAGGTAGTTTTCGTCTGCGCCGTAGAGGTTTACATCGGGGTCGGTTTTCTTTTCAAGAAACTCCACCGTTGCGCCTCGTGTTTGAGCAAAAGCTGAAATAATATCGGTGTATTGCATTTTTTGTTTGAGTTCTTTTACCTGAGAATAGGATATAGCTTTACGGCTCATATATTTTCGCCAAGTAGCTCCGCCCATTTGTACAGCAGGCATTTTCTGAATGATAAACGAATTTTCACCCATAGAAGATAATTCGCCTGATACAGTATTATTCAATGAACTGACTAACGTGCCGATACATATAATAGTGAATATACCTATCGATATACTCAATAAAGTTAAGCCCGCGCGAAGTTTGTTTTCTTTAACCGCAATCAATGCTAATTGAACGCTTTCGGCAACATTCATTATAATACCCTTTGAATTAAATAATCATTTATTACGTAATAAATCTTGAATAGTTACGAATCAAAAATACAAATTTAAAGAAACATTTCCATATTATATTCGTAATTTAGTGATTAGAAAAAAACAATGAGGAATTAATGAAAAAATATGGTTTTTTACTATTTTTTCTACTTGTATCGGGGTTTTCGGTATCTTATGCAAAACAAAAAACTTATGATCTAAAAGAATGTGTTGATATAGCAGTAAAAAATAATTATGACCTTCAATTATCGGAAGCGCAAATCACAACCGCGGCTTCAGGTTTGAGAGCCGCATTCGGAAGTTATTTACCGACAATGAGTTTTTCCGCAGGCTACAACAGAATACTTAATCCGGCTGCCGGGTTTGATACATTAATATCAGGTGTAACAACACATATCCCCGGAACAGAACCCAATTCATTTTCAATGGGCGGTAGTGCGAATTTGACAATTTTTGACGGATTTTCGCGCGAAGCTGAGTATGCTTCGGCAAAAGAACGTACAAAAGTTACCGAATATAATATCCGCCACACCAAACAATATGTAATTTACCAAACATATTTGAGTTACATAAATCATATACGAAATTGGCAAATCGTCAAAATCCGTCGCGAAAATTTAAGTTTGGGTAAAACCGAATTAGAACAAATTAAGGCGCGCTATGATGCAGGAATAACAGCTATTGACGCTGTTTATACTCAAGAAGCCGATTTAGGTAATCGCGAAAGTCAACTGATTAATGCTGAAAACGATTTTAATATTTCCAAAGCAACACTTTTAACACTTATGGGTTTAGACCCTACTATGGAATGTGAATTTCTTGAATCGGGGTTACCGACAGAAATCAACACTATAGAGGTTGATAATTTCCGCCGCTCAATGGGCAGTTTTTCTCAAGCTGTGAACCGTGCGTTGGAAAACAGATACGATTATAAAGTAACTGAAAGTAATATTGCAATTGCTGAACAAGGTGTCCGTCAAGCATACAGTTCATATTCTCCGTCTTTAAACGCGAACTTGGGTTGGAATTGGCAGAATAATGAAATGATAGGGTTAAATAAAAAAAATACCTGGTCCGGCGGTATTCAATTGCAAATACCTGTATTTAGCAATTTTAGACCTAATAATACCGTACAACTGGCAAAATTGCAATTGACAAATGAAGAAATAAATCAGAAAAAAGCTGAACAAAGCTTAAAACAAGCTATTCAAACTGCATATTTAAATTTGGACGCTTCTGAAAAGCAAATTGATGTTACAGCCAAATCGGTTATCTCGGCTCAGCAAAACTATGATAGTATGAAAGGAAGAATGAATGTCGGCGCGGCTACAACAACCGACCTTACATTGGCGAATGCACAGTTGATTACAGCTCAGATAAATGCAGTTAATGCAGTATATGGATATATCTTCTCGCAAAAAGGCGTATTGTTCTCTACGGGCGATATAAAATAATTATTCAGTAATTTTGAATTAGAATTTTTTAGGATTTTAAAAAAATGGCAAAGAAAAAATCAAACTCAGGTTTATGGATTACTCTCGGTATAATCGGAGCATTAATTTTAGTTGTTGTGATAATTGCCGCAACAAAGGGAAATAATAATATAACATCAGTCCAAACTGATAAAGTGACTATTAAAACGATTAAGCAAATCGTTTCTGCCACAGGAAGAGTACAACCGGAAACAGCCGTAAAAATCTCGCCGGAAACTAGTGGTGAAATCACATTTATCGGTGTAAAAGAAGGTGACGCGGTAACTAAAAACGAACTTTTAATCCGCATCAAACCGGATATCATTCAAACGCAATTAGAGCAGTTTAAAGCCGGTGTAGAATCGTCGCAAAAAGAAATTGATATGGCGAAAACCAATATGAAGCAATTAGAACGCGATTTGGCACGTATGAAAGAGCTGTTCGATAAAAAATATATTTCTTCACAAGAATATGACAAATATCAATCTCAATACGAGCAATCAAAATCTTCTTACGAAGCTTCACTAAGCCGCTACGATCAGGCAAATGCTTCTTACCGTAAAATTCAACGCGATGCTGAACGTACAATTTTATATGCCCCTATAGCCGGTGTTGTAACAAAACTGAATGTCGAGTTGGGCGAAAAAGTAGTTGGAACAAGTATGATGGCCGGTACAGAGATTCTAGTGGTTTCCGATTTGAATGTTATGAACGCAGTCGTTGATGTCGATGAAAACGATATTACAATGGTTAATATCGGCGATATGGCTGAAGTTCAAATAGATGCTTTTCCTGATGAAGTGTTCAAAGGTACCGTTATTGAAATTGGTCATTCAGCTAACTTGACAGCCTTGGGTACTCAGGACCAAGTAACAAACTTCAGCGTTAAAATCCGACTATTGGATACTGAAAAGAAGATGAGACCGGGAATGAGTTGTAACGCCGATATTATCACTAAAATACGCTCAAATGTAAAAGCTGTTCCGCTTCAATCTGTAACAGTAAGAAACTTTACCGGTGTTGATAGGAATCCCGACTTAGGAAAATCGGAAGGTAGCATAAACAAAGAATCAACCGCACTAAAGAAAACTTCTAAGCCGCCATCGGTTGTGTTTATCAATAAAAAAGGTAAAGCAAAAATGGTGAATGTCGAAACCGGCATCAGCGACAAAGGTTACATAGAAATTATAACAGGTTTAGGCGAAGGCGATGAAATAATTTCAGGTCCATTTTCCGCAGTCAGCCGTTCATTAAAAGACGGTGACCAAGTAAAAGTAGAAACTATCAAAAAACCCATTTTAAAAAAATAAGCTATAGCAAATATGGAAAACAAAAAGAAAATAATAGAAATTGAGCACGTATCAAAAATCTACCAAATGGGTTCCGAAAAAGTATTTGCTCTGCGCGATGTATCATTAGAAATTTTCGCTAACGAATACGTAGCTATAATGGGTCCTTCGGGTTCGGGCAAATCAACGCTTATGAATATTGTGGGTTGCTTGGATACCCCTACCGGTGGAAAATACGATTTCGAAGGTGAAGCGGTTAGCGAAATGAACGACAACCAATTGGCGGATATCAGAAATCGCAAAATCGGGTTCGTATTTCAAACTTTCAACCTGTTAGCTCGTTCTTCCGCTTTGCGAAATGTAGAATTACCGATGGTATATAGCAATGTAGCAAGGCATTTAAGATTGGAATACGCCGAAACAGCGTTAACCTCAGTTGGATTGGCGGACAGAATGACACACAAACCGAATGAACTTTCCGGTGGTCAGCGCCAAAGGGTTGCTATTGCGCGAGCTTTGGTAAATAACCCATCCATTATTTTAGCCGATGAACCAACCGGTAATCTCGACACTAAAACCGGTGAAGAGATTATGCAGTTGTTTTATGAACTTTGGAAAAAAGGCAATACTATAATTTTGGTTACACACGAACCGGATATAGCAAAGCACGCTAAACGAGTTATATCTATGCGCGACGGCTTGATAGAAAAAGATTTTATTAACGAAACACAGTTTATACCTCAATGATGATATCAAATTTAGTAGAATCTTTCCGTTTAGCGATGGAGGCGCTGACCCACAATAAAATGAGGTCTTTGCTTGCTTCGTTAGGTGTGGTAATCGGTATTTCGACTGTGATTTTGATGGGTTGGCTTTTGTCCGGTTTAAACTCTGTCGTCAACGATACGTTCAATTCCATTGGTGTTGATATGCTCTATGTTGATAAATGGCAATGGGCAGGCGGTATGAGCTGGGACGATATGCGTAAGCGCAAAGATTTAACCGAGGGACAAGTACGAGATTTTATGGAATACCGAACCAGCGCTGAAGAGATCATCCCGCAATTAAATAATTGGGGAGGCTCATTAACAGCGAAGGGCGAAAAATACTCAGGTTTACCATTTGTCGGTACTACTGCTAATTTTGCTATTACCTCCAGTGGTACGATAGACGACGGACGCTTTTTTAGCGAGCAGGAGGAGAGAGTTGGATCGAAAGTAATTATTATGGGATCTAAATCCTTCGAAACAGTATTTCCAAAACACGATGGAATCGGGAAAATCGTCACTCTAAATGGAAAAAAATTCGAAGTAATCGGCGTTTTAAAAAAGCAAGGTACTTTTCTCTTTGATATGTTGGACAATCGCTGTTATTTGCCATTGAAGGCATATAAAAACCTTTATGGTTCACTCGGCTCTTATACTATTGCAGTAAAAGCAGGTAGCGAGGAAAAAATGGATCAAGTCCGCGATGAAATACGCGGGAATATGAGAAGTGCTCGTAATTTGAAACCCGGTGCTATAGACGATTTCTCCATCAATGAATCGAAAGCTTTTTCGAGTTCGATAGATTCGATTCGATCGGTTGTTGGAATTGTCGGATACGGAATAACGTTCCTTTCGTTTTTTGTTGGTATTATTGGGATTATGAATATAATGTTCGTTACTGTAACGGAAAGAACCCGCGAGATTGGTATCCGCAAAGCGGTTGGTGCTAAACGCATATCCATTCTGTTTCAATTTCTTTTCGAATCCGCAACCCTCTGTTTGGTTGGTGCGTTACTATCATTCGTATTCTGCCAGATATTAGTTTACGCGGCATCTCAGATATTACCGAAATATATAGAAGCTTTGTCATTTTTGAAGCCTTATCTACCGATTAATTTGTTGCTTATAGCAACTGTTGTATCCATAGTTGTAGGTGTGATAGCGGGATTGCTTCCTGCAATTAGGGCTTCGAAATTGGATCCTGTTGATGCACTAAGATATGAGTAGTTATGATTAAAAAAACATTTATAATTTTCTTTAAATTATTTTTCGGTTTCTTTGCCGGTTCTATATTGTTAGTAGTGGTTTATAAGTTTGTAAATCCGCCTGTAACACCTATAATGGTTATGCGCTTATCGCAAGGTAAGGCAACCGGAATTGATTATAGATGGCGGAGTTTCGACAATATATCGCCGAATGTATTCCGTGCGGTAGTCGGGGCGGAGGACGCAAAATTTTTCCGCCACGAGGGTGTGGATTGGAAAGCAATCAAAAATGCCCAGCGGTATAATAAGATTAAAAAAGGTAAAAAAGTTCGCGGGGGAAGTACGATTTCCCAGCAAACCGCTAAAAATGTTTTTCTAACTCACCACCGTTCTTATGTTAGGAAAGGTTTAGAGTTATACTTTACTTACCTAATCGAATACATCTGGGGTAAAAAACGGATTTTGGAAGTTTACGCGAATGTTGTTGAATGGGCTCCGGGTATTTACGGTGCTGAAGCCGCCGCTGAACACCACTTCCATAAGCACGCTACGGAGCTGACGAAGCGCGAAGCCGCGTTAATGTCAGTCGTACTGCCGAACCCTATACGTTGGTCAGCGTCGAACCCTACGCCATATATCAAGAGCCGAGCCAATTGGTCACAAGGCAGAATGGGTTCTATTAGTTTGAGATCAATAACGGAATAGTGAGTTATATAGAGAAGTCGCCGAATGCCATTTGAACCGGTCTTCGAGCGGAGTCGAGATGCCATCTTCAAACTGCGAAGTAGTTTAATCTCAATAACCGCGGGTGAAACCCGCAGTAAATGAGCAATCCGTAATCAGCCCCGAAGGGGTTGAATAAATTCTGTTTGGGCGGGATGGGTGAAGAAAAATATATTTTTGCACATTCCGCTTTTCACGGTCCCCCAACTAACAAAAATTTCATATATTTGCAAATCTAAATTTATAAAAAGAAATATTTGAATTGAATTTATGTAAACAGTGAAAATATGAAAAGCACAGGCACGAAATGTTGTTAAATACTCTAAAACCCAGATTAGCTCTAAATAAAGCATTCCTAATGGTTAAACCCAATAGACCTGAAATTGATTTATTCAAAACCAACCTTATTGAACTCCTCGGAAAAATTGACGAAATAGAACGCGAGGAAAATCAGAAAATTCATATTATGAATTTTTTACGCGATACATATTACAAAGATAAAAATAATATCAACACCAAGGATAGTATTGACCTTGTAATTCACAACGGTAAGGATTCCAAAAGTTCCGTAGGTGTGATCATCGAAGCGAAACGCCCGAGCAATAAAAGTGAAATGATGAGCAAGGATAACGTCAACTCGAAAGCACTTCAAGAGTTAATTTTATACTATCTACGCGAGCGGATCACAAAAAATAATCTCGAAATCAAATACCTAATCGCGACAAATATTTATGAATGGTTTATTTTTGACGCACAGATATTTGAAAAATATTTTTCTCAAAATAAAGCATTAGTCAAACAATTCAATGACTTCGAATCCGGTCGTTTGTCAGGAATAAAGACGGATTTCTTTTATAAAGAGATTGCGAAATCCGCAATAGACGCTATTACAGCCGAAATCCCTTGCGCATATTTCGACATCCGGCAATACGATAAACCGCTCCGAAACGACAGCAAAAGCGACGACAATGTGTTAATCGCTTTATACAAATTGCTTTCTCCTGAAAATCTGCTGAAACTGCCATTCGCAAATGACAGCAATTCACTCGATAAAACTTTTTATGCGGAACTTCTGCATATAATCGGGCTTACAGAAACGAAGGACGGCTCAAAAAAACTGATCCAGCGGAAAAAAGAAGGTGAGCGAGACCCGCACTCCTTAATTGAAAATACTATTGACCAATTGGAAATTTTGGACAAAATCTCATATCTGAAGAATGCCGAACAATTTGGTGCGACTTACGAAGAAAAGCTCTTCAATGTTGCATTGGAACTTTCCATTACTTGGATTAACCGAATACTTTTCCTAAAGTTATTGGAAGCCCAGATTATCAAATACAATCGCTCCGATTCGGAAGATTACTCATTTTTGAATATAGATAAAGTAAAGAATTTCGACGACCTGAACAGTTTGTTTTTCAGCGTATTGGCGCGCAAACCCGAAGAAAGAAAAGCCGAAATGACCCGCTTGTTTTCAAAAGTGCCGTACCTGAATTCGTCGCTGTTCGAACCAACGGAACTGGAGCATAGCTGTTTTTTCATTGGTCAATTGACGGACGACGAACTCCCGCTAATCTCAACATCGGTCATCAACTCCGCGGACGGAAACAAACGGAAAGGCTCGCTCACGGTGATGGAATATATATTCGAGTTTCTGAATGCTTACAACTTCGCCAGCGAAGGTTCGGAGGAAATACAGGAAGACAACAAACGGCTTATAAACGCTTCGGTTTTGGGGCTGATTTTCGAAAAGATTAACGGGTACAAGGACGGTTCGTTTTTCACACCCGGGTTTATAACGATGTATATGTGCCGCGAAACGATACGCCGCGCGGTATTACAGAAATTCAAAGAAGTGAAGGGTTGGGATTGCACAGATTTACACGCGCTCTATAATAAAATTGAGGATTTGCAAGAAGCAAACAAAATCGTTAATTCGCTCAAGATATGCGATCCGGCGGTTGGGTCGGGGCATTTTTTGGTTTCGGCGTTGAACGAGATAATCGCAATTAAGAGTGAGTTGGGGATTTTGCTTGACCGCGACGGACGCAAGCTGAAAGATTACAATATCGAAGTGGCGAATGACGAGCTAACAGTAACCGATGACGAGGGAAAAATATTTGAATATAATCCAAACCTGAAGGAAAGTCTGCGCGTTCAATCGGCACTCTTCCACGAAAAGCAAACCATAATAGAAAATTGCCTGTTTGGCGTGGACATCAATCCGAATTCGGTCAAGATTTGCCGATTGAGGTTGTGGATTGAATTGTTGAAGAATTCGTATTATCGCGTAGAGAAGTTGCATGCAACGTCTCTACAACCCCAATTGGAAACCCTTCCCAATATTGATATCAATATCAAATGCGGGAACTCGCTCATTAGCCGCTACGGCTTAGATGCCAATATAAAAGCCGCATTGCAGAGGAGCAATTGGACGATAGACAGCTACAAAAATGCCATTATGGGCTATCGGAACGCACAGAGCAAGACGGAAAAACGAGACTTGGAAAAATTGATAGCGACGATAAAAAGCGATTTCGAGACGGAAATAAAGTTTAACGACAAGCGGGTGGCAAGGAAGAAGAAGCTGGAGCTGGAGGTGAGCGGAAAAACAGAGGAACAGCTTTACGAGATGAGCAAAACCGACAAAGCACGCTGGGAAAAAGAAATCAAAAAGCTGACGGACGAAATACAAAAAATCGAAGCCGAGATTGCCGAAATAAAGAACAACAAAATATACGACAACGCTTTTGAGTGGCGGTTCGAATTCCCAGAGGTATTGGACGACAACGGTAATTTCGTCGGATTTGATGTAGTGATTGGAAATCCGCCGTATATTTCAACCAAAGAAATCAAAGATAAAATTCCATATAGTAAGTTCATTGTAGCAAAAGAACAATTTGATTTATATTCTCTATTTATGGAATTATCAATAGTTATTCTTAAAACAAATGGAGTAAATAGCTTAATTGTACCGGACTCTTTTTTAGCACGTTCAAGTTTCACACCAATACGCGAGTTTCTATTTAAAAATACAGATTTATATAGAATTGCCCAATTAGACCAAGTTTTTCCAGAGGCAAATGTAAGTTCGAGCATATATTTTACTGTTAAATCCGCAAATAAAGGAAATTATATTGAGTTTATTAAAACTGAAACATATAATTCTTGGATTAACAACGATATTTTAACCAAAAATATATATTATATAACCGACGATAAAATAAATTCATATAGACTATTATTTATTAACAGTGAAGAATTCTCTTTGTTAAAAAAAATATTTGAACATTTGTCAATTAATGATTTTTGCGAAATTTGGCGAGGCGAGGAAATTGGTAAAAATTCGGAACTTACTTCCGAGACTTATTCTGAGAATTCGAAACGTATTATACAGGGCGATAATATAAACAGATATGAAATAAAAGGTAAGATAGTATTTATACCAAAAACCAATATTCAAAAAAACATTGAAAGATATAATGAAAACAAAATAATCATAAGACAATTAGGAAATAAAATCAATGCCACGATAAGCAATAATGGTGAAATAACATTGCAATCAGTATATTGTTTATATTCGAAAGATTTTACAATTAAAAATCAATATGTATTAGCATTGTTAAATTCAAGCACCATAAATTTTCTTTACCAACATTTATTTGCAGAAAAACAAACTTTTCCGCGTATCCTCATAGAGAATATTAAGAAGATAAATATTCCATTGCCAGAAAATGGCAAAGATAAATTGTTAATAAATCTTGTCAACCAAATCCTCGCACTCAAGCAATCCGACCCAAAGGCGGACACATGCACCTTAGAACGCGAAATAGACCAATTGGTCTATCAATTATACGGCTTGTCGGAAGAAGAAATTAAGATAGTTGAAAATTGACAGTTGATAATTGATAATGATAAGAACATTAAATAAATAATCATAGGATATAAGAAAATATGGCTGATATTTCGTACATTTTATATATAGACGAAAGTGGAGACCCTGGGAAGGCTACTGCTTTTAGTTCAAAGCATTTCATATTAAGTGGTATAATTGTTCCAATCAACGATTGGCTGGCTTGTTTGGATCGTACAAAAGATTTCCGATTACAAATCAAGGCTAATTACGGACTATTAATGAAAACTGAAATTCACGCATCGGAATTAATTCGTATTAATAAAATCAAAGAATATTCTAAAATTAAAAAAAACAATAGATTAAGCATTTTGAAAGAGTTTGCAGAAGCAATCCCTAAAATATTTCCTAATTCACGTATTATAAATGTTTGTCTGAATAAATCCGACTTTACGATTATTGATGAATTCCAATCAATAGTTTGGAATAGAATGATCCAAAGATATGAAACTTTTTTAGCTAAAAATAATAATGCTTACGGAATAATAATTTCTGATGATACAAACGAACCATTGGTAAGAAGAAAATTGAGGGAGATGAGAAGATATAATCCATTGCCAGGAAATAGGAATGAACCTACTATACACATAGTCGAAGATGTAATAATGAAAACTTCCTTTGATTCTTATTTTATTCAGGCAGTAGATACAATTGCTCATTTGCTTTATAGAAGAGAATATCCTAAATCATCATTAAAAAAATATAACGTCGATAAATATTTTTCTTATTTTGAACCGATATTATTAAGAGAAGCGAGTAAAACAGATTCTTGTGGGATTGTTCGGCACTAACAAAAAACCCCGGTTTCAAACCGGGGAGATTTTTTTTGCGGCTCAATATCCCCATTCGGAGTACCAAGTCGGCTTATAAAAATTAACGATTAAAAAATATCATTATTGTAAAACCTATTAACAAATAATATTCATCAAAAACTATATATATCCTATATATTTGAATCTTGTCAACCAAATTCTCTCACTCAAACAATCCGACCCAAAAGCGGACACCGGCACATCATAACGCGAAATAGACCAATTGGTCTATCAATTATACGGCTTGACGGAAGAAGAAATCAAGATAGTTAAGGGGGTGTAGGAGACGTTGCGTGCAACGTCTCTTCCATCCAATTAATATTACAGAACTCTGAATGATTTCATCATCCAAGCACCGCCGGAATCTTGGTATAAGAAATAAATCAATTTGTCAACTATGCCGGCAATATTAATTAATTCCATTTCGTTTGGATTGATTGGCAAATTATACCCACGGGCGAATGAAAAGTCATCTGTCTTGTATTCTTCCATATATAGCGAATTTGGATTCGTTGGATGGAAATAGAATACATAAAGAACTTTGTCCGAAGCGTAGATGTCCAAAATTCGGTTAGCAAGTCCATTTTGTAAAAAATTCTTGTTGTTTTTAACAGTAGGTTTGGTCGGTGATTTAAAATCTATGATTTTGAGTTCGTTGCTTTTAATATTCATCATATACAACTTATTGTTTTTGTCACCCGAGAAACGAATATAAAAAAGCGAGTCGGAATTCATTACCCCGTCGAGGTCTTTGGCGATCTTCATCGTTTTGGTTTGCATATCAATTAGACCCAAGTGGTTGGTATTTCCGGGCGTTTTGATAAGCATAGCCGCCATAAGGGAATCGTTTAAACGGGCAGTTGCTCGTAAGCCGATATTTTGCGATAAATAGAAATCCTTTTTTAGCATTTTACTCAATTTGTCCTGATCTATTTCCCGAAAAATCATTACCGAGCTGTCCATTTTCAAAGCCGCGTTTTTTGATGTAATATACAATCCGGTGGTGTCGCCAAAACCGGTTGTCAGCTCTTTGATTAAGGCTATATTATTGTCAAATCTCTTGTAATATTTTTCTACGACAATTGGCGCGTTTTTGATTTGGTCGTCTCGGTAGATTTTGCTCTGTACTGTGTGCCCGTAATAGTAAAAGCAATCAAAATAGTTAGGCAATTCGGCTTCGGTAATTTTTTTAGGTTTGTTTCGCAAACATATCATCTTTCCATCTTCGGGTAAAATAAGATTGATTGAGCCCTTTTTATCATCGTCCACAGGAAGTACGACAGAACATTCGCCGAACATTTTCGGATTAAGTTTGTGATTTTCGAGTTCTTGAACCTTACCAGAAGTAAAGAGTAATTCATTCATTTGCGAGAAATTTGAATACTGTTGAATCAGCGCGTCATCGTCACCAAAAACAAGAATATCTTGCGTGGATTTTAATTCAACGCCTTTATATGTTGTTTTGCCATCGTTAATAAGAACACCATCGAGACGGAAGTCCCGCTTTAGGTTTTTGGAGAGTTTAGCATCGCTTTTCGCAAGTACAGCGAATTTTTTAATTTCGGGGTAGTTCAAAAAGTCATTAATCAGAATCTTAAGAGCCGCTTGACTTGAACCGACGGAAGAATTATTAGAATAGACAAAGTAAACGCTTATATTGCTTTTTGTATCGGATTGACTATACAAATTGAATGCGTATAAAGTGCAGAAAACCGCAAGAAAACCAAATTTTATAATTTTTTTCATAATTGCTCTACCCAAGTATTTAATTCATTTTTAATAATAGATATCAACAAGATTTATGCCATTATTAGTTCTCAAATTTAACAATAATTATTGATATGTACTAAAAAATTGGAAAAAATAAATAAACTAAATGACCTCTAAATGAAGATTCAAAAATTCCGGCCTGGGTTTGAACTTGTGTTTTGCGGCACCTTCAACACAAAAAAGGGCTGTCTCAAATTTCCATATTATTAGAATTAATATCAATCAAGGATGAATGACCCACCGATATATCAATAGCTTGTCGGCGATATTTGGAGTGTTGAGACAGCCCCTAGTAAATCTTATATCTATTTTTAAATGCTTTATTCTGCCATAAGCTTTTCTAACTCATCCAAATATCTTTCGAATTTTTTGCAGGTTTTTATAATAGGCTCCGGTGTGGTCATATCAACCCCGGTATTTTTCAAAATATCTAATGCAAATTCTGTGTCGCCGGCATAAAGGAAATTCTTCAAATATCTGTCCACTGCTGGTTGTCCTTCGGTGGCAATTTTTTCAGAAATAGCTTGAGCGGCGGCAAAACCGGTAGCGTATTGATATACGTAAAAGTTATAATTTGTCAAATGCGGAATTCTCGCCCAAGAGATGCCTTCTTCGGGATCAACCGTCATAGCCGGACCCCAATATTCGCTATACATTTTACCGAATAATTCCGTTAGCTGATCGCTTGACAAATAATCTCCTGCTAAGGCTTTTTCGTGTACTACTTTTTCAAAATCGGCAAAACGTGTTTGACGGTGGAAAGTTTGTTGCGCATTGATCAAGAATTTTTCAATCAATGACAATTTTTCTTCTTTAGTACTTGCATTTTTTATCAAATAATCCATTAGAAGAGCTTCGTTTGTTGTCGAAGCAATCTCTGCTAAAAATATCGGATAATGAGCGTATTGATATGGTTGGTTTTTCTCAGCGAAAAATGAGTGCATATTATGACCTAATTCGTGAGCCAATGTAAAGACATCGTTCAATTGACCTGACCAATTTAGTAATATCAGCGGATGCACACTCATACAACTGTTTGAATACGCGCCCGAACGTTTACCTTTTGTTTCATATACGTCAATCCATCTGTTCTCGTAACATTTTTTCACTGCGTCGCAATATTCAGTACCCAAAGGTTTGAAAGCGTTTAAACATATTTTTATACCTTCGTCATAAGTATAAGTTTTGGGCACACCAGGGAAAAGAGAAACGTATTGATCGTAGGGATGCAATTCTTTCAGTTTTAAAACGCGCTTTTTGATATTTGCCCAACGGTGGAAAATTCCGATATTCGATCTCACAGTTTTGACCAAATTATCATAAACCTCAACCGGAATATTATTTTGATATAAAGAAGCTTCGAGAGGATTGTCGAAATGGCGTACCTGCGCTTCGATTATGCGCTGGCGAACGCGACCGTTGTAAAGCGTTGCCATCGTGTTTTTCAGTTGTGTGTAAGGTACATATATCCCTTTGTAAACATCTTTGCGGAATTGCCTGTCAGGATTGCTTAAAGCCGCTCCATAGAGTCCGTGTGATATGCGGATTTCATTTCCATCGGGTCCTTTCACCGTAGGGAACTGCAATTCCGTGTTATTAAGAATACCATAAGTTTCACTCGCAACATCTCCGATTGGGGCTACTTTTGCAAGCAATTCTTCTTGGTCGGCCGATAGGGTATGCTCCTTCATTCTAATTATTTTATCTAATTGATGTTTAAAGGCGGAAAGCTCTTTATTCTTTTTATAGAATTCGGTTAATTTTTTGTCTGGAATTAGCATAAATTCAGGTCCAAACCACGAAACCTCGGTCGAAAAATCGGCGGATAGTTTTGAGCTCTTGTTGTACAGATTTTGTGCTTCCGCATCCGATAAATCAAGATCTCGTAACGAAGACGCATAAAAACTTACTAATCCGACCTTTTTCTCAACTTCATTTATTTTTTTGATTGCTTCCAATAGTTGAACATCCGATTTTCCTAAAGTCCCTTTTAAAGCCTTTACCGATGGAAATTGCTTTTCGCACCACGAGAAGTCTTTTTCCCAAGAGGCTTTATTAGGATAATAATCATTCAAATTCCATTTATAGCGATCTTCGATTTGTTGACGTGTTGGTACTTCGACTACATTACTCACTTTGTCTTCCCCTTTTAAATTTAAAGTGCCCGAAAATGAGGCATAAGTTAAAGTTATTAGCAAAATTGCTGTTTTTAATTTGTTCATTGTTTTCCTTTGTGTTTTTATTAAATTATGTTTTTTGCTTTCTAATAGTAATATTACATTTTATCGTCGTATCCTTCAGTGTTGTATAATTCTTGTCGTGTATTGACATTTGTCCCATTATTATATCCAAACTATCGTTTACAACACCTATAAAAGAATACACTATGTTTTGATCATTTTTGAAATTAAAAGTAATATTCGGCTTTACAAATTTACCGCTGATTTGACCCGAACGGTAGTACCGTAAGTTAGAAAAATCATTTTTCTGATACAAAAAGCGATTCGCTTGGAATATCGCTTGACCGGTTACGGTTTCGTTTGTCCCATCGAATTCACAGTAAAGATATGTCGAATCGGGGTTAGCTTTTTCAATCACCTCTCTGCCCTCCCAGATACCATATAGGTCGGAGGTTGTCGGAGACACAGGGTCGGTGCAGGCGCCTATAAATAATGTTATTAACGAGATAATAAGTAATTTTTTCATTTATTTCTATCCAAAAATGTTGTCTAAATATTCAAGTAATTCGGCAGTTTGAATTGGTTTAATTAGGTAATCGATACCCATAGTTTTCGCTTCGTTTATCAGTTCAGGATTGTTATAATTCAGCAATGGAATAATTTTAATACTTGGGTATAGCTTTGCAATAGTGTCAATTATATCGCGTAATTCATAATCGCAATCATCAGTATCGTAAACAATCACATCAATATAAAAGCTTTGGCTAAGTTCCGGCAGCATCTGCGTCTCATCGGTAGAATGGATTACTTCAACACCCGATTTTTCAAGTATCTGCCGTATATTGAAAAACATTTCGTAATCCTTGCTGTTTATATAAACAGACTTTCCTTTCCAGTGGCGTTTTTTAAGTAATATGTCTATATTGCTTTGAATTTTTTCGGGCGAAATGTAGGGCAATGTAAAATGGGTAATAGATTCATTTTTATCACCTGCTTCAGACCAAATCTCGCCACCTAAGAGTTCGACTAATTTTTTTGAAATCCAATAATTTAGATTTGAACTTCGTTGATTCACATCACTATGAGAATTATTTAAAAGTTCATTGACATCTTCAAAGAGGTAATCTGCTTCTAAAACTGCTCTCGTATCTTTCACATAAAGTTTTACAAATTTGTTATTATAAAGATTAGGGTCGTACCCAAATTCAATATAACCTTCGTCGGTAGCTTTATATGAATTATCTAATAAATTAAGAATAATCTGTTTAATACGCTGGTCATCGGAGTATAAAAAAGCATCATAATCACTAAGCGAGATGTTTAAAACCAGTTTGAGTTCCGGTTTATTATTCATCAAAATTGAATACTCGCTTTTTATAGAACGCAGGAGGTCATTTAAACTGATTTGTTCTTTGCTGATATCAATCTTGCCGGTTTCTATTCTTGTTATATCCAAAACGTCGTTAATATAATCGAGCAATATTTTGGAATTGTATTTTATAATTTGGTAGAAATTCGATCTTTCAAATTGAGGAAATGAATCATCCAAAAGAAGTTCCGAAAAACCGATTATGGAATTCAGTGGAGTACGAATCTCTGTACCCATATTTGAAAACAAGGAGGCTTTCAACTTTTCGCTTCGTTCAGCAAGGTCCTTCGCTTTGATTAATTCCAACTGAAATTCTTTGATATCGGTTAAGTTGTGAGCGATGAGCAAAACGCCCTTCCGATTTTCACCGGCTAAGCTCAAGGGAATAGATTTTGTATTGTAATATTGAAGTTTGCCATTAGGACCGATAATTTTAGAATCGAAGTTTGTTTCATATTCAAAAAATAAATCATTTTGGAGTTTGCTGCTTTCACACAATTGCTCAAAACCTCCCTCTGTAAAGCCCTTATTTGCCAATACAAGAGTACGATTATGGTCAAAAATGGCGATCCCTTCGTCCGTAGCTTCTATCAAGTTGTGATATAAATCATAGCTATACTGCAGAGCGCGCCGAATTTCAGTTGTCAACGTTATATCGCGGAATATGGCAAGAACTTTTTCATTTGTCAGCTTGACCATTCTGCACTCAAAGTGCTTCTTATTGGATTCTTCGTTAACTTCGAGTTCAAAAATGATGGTGTCATCGGATTGAAGTGTTTTTCTGACGGAATCATTTATTTTATTAGACAAAGCAAGTGTGATGTGATTATCATAAATGCCTTGTAATTCCTTTGGCAAATCGCCTTCTATTAAAAAACCTGATTGTTCATATATGGCAATTTTATCAGGTATAGCTCTAACGATTGAACGGATTTTTTGCAAGTGGTTTAAAGTTTCATCGTGGTCTTCTTTTATCTGTGTCATATCCATAATGAAACCGTGAATCTTCAACCCATCTTCATCGACAATAAAGATTCCTTTCTCGCCCACGTGTTTTGTTTTGCCGTTTTTGGTAAGAATCTTGTAATTAATTAGATAAGTTTTGGTATATTTCTCTGCATTCCTAAGGGATTTTAACAATGTTTCCCTTTCGTCGGGATGAATAATGCTTATGCTCGGATTTTGAAGAAGTTCTTCCGGCTTATACCCTGCCAACTCTGTTATACCTTTGCTTATAAATTCCCAAGAAAAGTCATCGTCGCAAGCACAAATAAACGCCACACCGGGTAAATTCTCCAGCAAAATTTCCATTGTTTTTGAATTTCTATCCAATTCAGTGCGAAGTATTTTTAATTCTTCTTTATCTTGTATAACCGCCATAATTAGATTATGATTTTTTTTATCATCCACTATTAAGTGCTTTTGTATTTGGAAATAACCTTGGTACCCGGAACTGAATTTGACAATAGAATCGTATTCAGCATAAGGGATAGATTCGGAAACGAGAGATTTATCGAAATCTTCACTTTGAGAGCCAATGAAATCGAAAATATCGGAATCTTTACTACCTATAAGCGAGGTGGTAGAGATACCGGTCATTGACTCCGTTATTTTATTTGCGTAAATATATCGATTATCGTTGTTTATATCTTTTACAAAAATTCCGTATGGGAGTAAATCCAGGACTTCTTTTAATAAAGCGTTCTCCCGTTCCAATTTCTGTATTATTTCATTTTCATTGTGCATAGCTAATTGCAAAAAATTACTTTTTATTACATTACAAAAATAAACTAAATTATGAAAAAAAATGATTAAATTTGTATTGAAATTAAATAATAGGTACCAAAATGAAAAAGTTTTTTCTACTAGTTCTTCTAATTGTACTAAGTACAAACGAAAATAAATCCCAAACACCGGATAATACAAATTTCACAAAGTATATTAATTACTTGGCTTCCGACTCCCTCGAAGGGCGTTTAGCCGGAACTCGCGGCTCAGACAAAGCGGCGGATTACATAATGAATGAAATGAAATCTATGGGGTTGAAACCTTATAAAAACAATTTCAAGCAAGAATTCGATGTTACTATAGCTTACACTATAGATTCCGCTACCAGCATTGTTGCTGAAAAATTAATTCCTCGCTTGGGATTGCCAAAAGAGCAATGGAAACGAATGAAACAAGGTTGGAAATTAAACCAGGATTATATTCCTTTAGCAACTTCGGCGAACAAAACCGCTACCGGTAATGTTCTCTTCGCTTGCTATGGGATAACCGCACCGGATTTGAAATATGATGATTATGAAGGAGTTGACGCTAAAGGCAAAATCGTCATAATTATGATGGATTCTCCGGAACCCGAAGAAAAATGCGAAAAGTTTTGTAATTTCACATCGATGAATTATAAAATCCAAAATGCAGTAGCTCACGGAGCAATCGGAGTAATATTTATCCGTAAGCAGGGCAATGAAATGAATAAGTTTATTGACCTGAAATGGAAATACTTCGGCGATAACAAAGAGATTCCGGTTATTCAAGCCAGCAGAACTTTTATAACAAAGTATATTCCGTCGGAAAGGAATTTGATGCGTTTGGAGGACAGAGTTGCTCAAGCTTTGAAACCTGAAAGTTTTGATTTGGGCGATATGACATTGACAATATCACCTGTTATTAATCCTGTGAAATCGAAAGCATATAATATCGGCGGAATAATAGAAGGCAAGGATCCCATTTTAAAAAATGAGATTATATTAATCGGTGCCCATTACGATCATATCGGTTTTGGCGGCGGCGGAACTAAAATGGCTCCAAACAAAAAAGATATTGTTCACAATGGAGCAAACGATAATGCATCAAGCGTCGCGGCAATTATGGAATTAGCTCGCTATATTAAAGATAATCCGCTTAGACGAACTGTAGTGATTACTGCTTTTTCCGCCGAAGAAATGGGCTCCTTAGGTGCAAATTACTTCGTTGACAATTTAGGTGAAGACGCCGCGAAAGTTGTAACTATGGTCAACTTGGAAATGGTTGGTAAAAACGACAAAGCCCTATATGCGATGTCTTCGGGAAGCTCGTCGGCATTTCCACCGATTCTCGATTCAGCGGCAGTACATAGCGGGATTGTATTAACACACAGCCAACGCGCGGTTCCGTCGGACCATTCTCCGTTTTTGCAAAAGGGTATCCCTGCGATTATAGTTTTCGGCGGTTTTTCCGACGATTACCACACCCCGCAGGACGATGCCAATAAAATAAATTATAATGCTGTTAAGGCGGCTTATAATTTTACAAAAGATTTTATTTATAATCTGGATTTGATTGACAAGAAGCCGGATTTCAATGCTCAGAAATAAAAAAGTGTTAAATTAAGGAACTAAATGCACAAGAACGAATTTACAGTAATTGATTTATTTTCTGGATGTGGTGGTCTTTCCAATGGCTTTGAGCAAGCAAATTATAATGTAATTTTGGGAATTGATAATTGGAAAGATGCTATATTAACTTATGAATTTAATCATAAAGAATCAAAAGGTTTATTTGCTGATCTAAGTCAAGCAAAACCTCAGGAAATTGCAAATCTAATGAATCTAAATAACATAGATGTAGTTATTGGCGGTCCACCCTGCCAAGGCTTTTCTATAGCAGGCAAGAGAATTATTGATGATGAGAGAAATAAACTTTATGAAACATTTATTGATTATGTTGATTATTTTAAACCTAAAGCCTTTATAATGGAAAACGTACCTAATATCCTTACCATAGGTGATGGTATTATTAAAGATAATATTCTAAAACGGTTCACAAAATTAGGTTATAATGTAGTTTATAAAACCTTATTAGCATCAAATTATGGAGTACCGCAAAATCGGAAACGTGCTGTTTTTGTAGGGTTAAAGGGCAATAATATGTATGAATTTCCAAAAATAAGTGATCTTGAACCAATTACTTCTTTTGAAGCCATATCAGATTTACCTGAAGGCACATTAAAAAATGGCTCAAGATATATTTCTGAACCAAAATCAGAATTCCAAAGAAAAATGCGATTAGAGTTTAAATATATTTATAACCACGAAATTACAATGCATAATGAAAAAACTACAGATATAATTTCACGAGTCCCGAACGGTGGCAATTATAAGGATTTACCACATCATTTAATAAATTCAAGGAAAGTAAATATTGCTTGGACACGACTAGATAGTAACAAACCAAGTTTTACTATTGATACAGGGCATCGCCATCATTTCCATTATTTGCATAATAGGGTGCCTACTGTTAGAGAAAGCGCAAGGCTTCAATCATTTAATGATAGTTTTATTTTTTTGGGAAGCAAAACAAGTCAATATAAACAAGTCGGCAATGCTGTACCCCCGATGCTTGCAAAAGAAATAGCCATTGCCTTAAGGAGATTTTTATGATTTATAAAACACCCGATGAGTTTTATTTTAGAATTCATCATATCCGACCAAGGTTTAAAAACAATGTTGAAGCTGTATTGTTATTTATGGCAAATGAAATATCAAAAATTCCTAAATTGCAATTCAAAGAATTTAGAAACAGGTTGAACAATTCAATTAGATTATTTCCTGGAAATACTCAAATATCAAAAAAAACAATTGATAATTGGAGAACTGAAATATCTGCTATGTTTGGCTTCATACAAAAGAACAGTATTGAAAAAAGCTCTTGGGCTGGTGAAATTGCTTTAAAACTTTCAAAGGAACAAGATCTAATCCAGTTTTTTAAATATTTTTTATTTTATTTCCAATATCCTGGAGGTCATTTAAAATCGCATTATAACAAAGAACTAATTACCAATGGAATAAAATTTAAACCAGCAATATATATACTTAAATTATTACAAAGTGGCGAAAATATATCGAAAGAACGGTTCTACATAAACAAAGCTGAATTAACGCATTGTGTATTCAATGATTTAAGAATTACTCGTAACAATTGTGACCCAAATGATGTTGTTAAAACAATCTTAGTAAACAGACAAAATGCTGTAGAATATAAGTTGACAGGGGATACTATTAGATATGCCGGTGATATTTTAGATTATTTGGTCATAGCTAATTTACTCGTTATGCACGGAAATAAATTTTATATAAATTGGAATGAAAGAGAGGCCGTAACAGCTTTTATAGAAAGCACTAAATGGTTTGATAAATATGATAATTATTACGACAATTTAGAAAATATACCATTCAAATCTATAGAAGATTTATGGTTTGATTATGTTAATACGGATTTAGGGGAAGAGTTATTTAGAACAGACGTATTAAAATATCTTGGGATTGAAGAATCTTCATATATAGATTTAATTAATACTTCAATCGAAAACATTGAAAATGATATAGATATTGATAAACTATCAAGAACCAAGGATATTGGAGATGTAGGCGAAGGGCTGATTTTAGGACACGAAAGTATGAGAATGAAATTAGGAAATAGAGCGGATCTAATCCACTTAATTAAACGAATTCCCAATATGTATGCGCTTGGTTATGATATTCAAAGTGTAGAGCTTGATTCTAGAAAGCGTTATATTGAGGTAAAAACGACGATTAGTAACAAACCTTTAAATTTTTACAATTTCCATTTGACAAAAAATGAATGGGGTTCTGCAGATACCCTTGGTGATAGATACTTTGTTTACCGCGTTATGTTGAGCAAACTTGAAAAGAAGTTGTTTATAATTCAGAATCCTGTCAATCAATATAAATCGGACAAATTAAGAATGATGATAAGCGATGGTGCTGATATAATTTTCAAAGAAGACGCAGGTGAATGGACGGAGTTATTAATATGGGAAAATTAAAAGTTGCATCATTATTTTGTGGTTGCGGAGGTATGGATTTGGGTCTTCTTGGTGGTTTTACTTTTCTAAATAAAACGTATTCCAATTTCCCTTTTGAAATCGTATATGCACTTGATAATGACAAGTATGCGGCTCAAATCTATAATATAAACTTTACCCACAAATGTGAAATAGATGATATTAAAAATGTTTTTGAACGAAATCTACCAAGTCACGAGCTATTAATCGGAGGTTTCCCTTGTCAATCATTTTCAATTGTTGCTCAAAATCCTCCAAGATTAGGTTATAAAGATGATAAAGGCAAATTGTTTTTTGAAATGGTTCGAATTTTAAAAGAAAAGGAACCAAGGTATTTTATAGCCGAAAATGTAAAAGGTTTATTATCGGTTAATAACAAAAAAACCTTCCCGATGATTATAAAAGAATTCGAAAGTGCCGGCTATTTTGTAAAATACCAATTAATGAATTCATCTGATTTTGGCATTCCCCAAAAGCGAGAAAGAATATTCATTATTGGATTTAAAGATTATAATGAATATTTTGATTTTAAATTTCCAACTCCTACAACTACAGGTGATAAAAAGGCAAAATTAAAGGAAGTTGTTGACGTTGATCATTCAATTGATGAAAAGTACTTTTTTAGCAATAAGGCAGTCGAGGGTATGCTAAAAGTACAAAAAAAAATGAATAAAGGTAGGATTCAAAATTTTGATGAACCTTGTAATACTATAAGTTCTCATCTTTCCAAAATAAGTTTAAACGGTACGGACCCTGTATTATTTGTTAATAATAGATATAGAAGGTTTACTCCAAGAGAAGCCGCAAATATTCAATCATTTCCAGAAAACTTTAAGCTTGACATTGTATCGGAAAATAGACAATATAAAGCCATTGGTAACGCCGTTCCTCCAGTTCTAATGTGGTATATAATAAATTCATTAGTTGACGTTATTTCCTTATGATAAATAAGCCAAATAGCAAATTTCAAAAATATAGACTTACGGACAAAGGGAATGAATTAAAAATTATCTTAAATTCTATAATAGAAGTACCCGACCAAGATACCGTACAAGATACCGTACAAGTCACCGTACAAGATACTGATTATAAAACAAAGATAGATACGCGATATGCAGAAGTTACAGGACAAGTAACGGAACAAGTAACAGGACAAGTAACAGGACAAGTAACGGAACAAGTCAAAAAGTTTGTGATGGTAATAGATGGCGAATTGTCCAGTAATGAAATTATGAAAAAACTTGAATTAAAAGGACGCGCTAATTTTATTTCAGAGTATCTTCAACCTGCCCTAAAGACTGGTTTTGTAGAAATGACTTTTCCAAATAAACCAAACAGCAAATTTCAAAAATATAGACTTTCAGCGATGGGTAAAGAACTTAAAAATGTTCTGAATTCCAAAAAATAATTGTTACAGATCAAGATAATAATTTAAACCAAAGCCTATGAGCAAAAACAACGATATAACAACAGTCGGGATACTTTTATGTAAAAAGAAGAAGGATGCTCTTGTAAACTTACATTACCCAAAAATGCTAATATATATGCTTCCGAATACAGTCTTTATTTACCTGATAAACATTTGCTACAAGAAAAAATGACGGAATGGGTGCGGGAATTTGAGAATCATTTGTAAGAGAAGTTAAAAAAATCCCTAAATTATTCTTATTTTTGCAGTTCATAAACGAAAAACAAACCATTTCATCCGATAACTACACGGTTATCGGATGAGTCAATAAATTAAAACAAAAGTAAACAATGCGCTTAGCGGAATCAATTAAAACAAATCCTATGTACAAGTACTTGATGCTACTTGCCATAGTGTCGTCCTCCGGTTTGCAGGGTTGGCACAGCTTATATAACAACTTTGCTGTGGACTTCGCGCACGTAACCGGATTCCAAACCGGTGTCATACAATCATTTCGTGAATTACCGGGCTTTTTATCACTGCTTGTGGTTTATATACTTTTAGTCATTAAAGAATATAAACTTGCGGCATTATCAATTTTGATTTTCGGAATCGGGGTGATGCTGACGGGCTTTTTCCCATCGTTTTGGGGATTACTGATAACAACATTCATTATGTCGGTCGGGTTTCATTATTTCGAGGCGGTCAATCAATCGCTGATATTGCAAAACTTCAACCTGTATGAAGCTCCTACTGTAATGGGTAAATACAAAAGCTACTCGTCTCTTGCGAATATCATAGTTGGCGTAGTTATATGGCTTTTGGTGTCTTACAGTGGAGTATTTAAAATACCACAGGTGTATTTATTAACCGGTGGTTTGACAATTTTAGCCGCTATATACGGGCTTACGCGAAATCCACATCCAAACAATGCCGAACCGCAGATTCGCAAAATTATGTTCAAGAAAAAGTACTGGCTTTACTACCTACTCAGTTTTTTCAGCGGTGCGCGCCGACAAATTCTCATAGTTTTTGCTGTATTCCTTTTAGTTTCGAAATATCATTTCACAGTGGAAAATATCGCACTTTTATTTATTTTGAATAATGCGCTGGCATATTTTGTAAATCCATTAGTAGCGCGAAGCATAAACCGTTTCGGCGAACGCAAGGTATTGTCGATGGAATACTTTTGTATGATTTTGGTATTCCTCAGCTACGCTTTTATAGAAATTGGCTGGGTAGCGGCACTGCTCTATATGCTCGACAATATGTTTTTCTCATTCGCGATGTCAATAAACACCTATTTGCAAAAAACAGCCGATCCTCGCGATATATCTTCGACTGTAGCAACCGGCTTTACTATCAACCATATTTCTGCTGTTATTATTCCCGTGGTAGGCGGAATATTATGGATGGTTAATTTTCAATTAGCATTTTTCGCCGGAGCGGGGTTTGCACTTTGTTCTTTGATTTTGTCACAATTTATTTCAACACGAAGTGTAACAAAATAGTAATTAATGTGTATATAAGATATGATACATTAACATAAGAATGATAAATAAATATAAGAAATATGAAGATTTGGAACTTGCTGAGATAATCAGTAAGAAAAACGGTGATAGCGAATTGGCGTTCAAGGAGCTATATGACCGTTATTCAGTTGTAGTCCACGCGTATTGTTACCGAGTGGTTAGCGATTACGACCAAGCGGAGGACGTTTTTCAAGAAACATTTATTAAGTTTTATCAATATGTTGATAATAGAGACAATGCAAACGTGAAAGCATATTTATTTAAAATAGCACGTAACGTACATTATAATTTGATGAGAAATAAAAAACCTACAGTTGATATTGAAAATGTAGAGAACTTTATTCAAGATTACATCAGCTACGACCAACTGGAAATGAACGAAATTGTATTAAAATCAATAAATTTATTAAGCGACGAATACAAGGAGATATTTGTAATGAGGGAATACAGTGATTTGCCATATAGGGATATATCGGAGTTATTACAAATATCGGAAGAAAACGCAAAAACAAGATTCTTTAGAGCGAAACAAAAACTAATGACAATACTTAAACCATATATGCAAGAGTATAACACTATATCTTTAAATAAAGGGCGGTAAGATATGGAAACTGATAGATTAATACACGATTATATTGACGGCAACATAAGCGAAAGCCAAGAAGATGAGTTATTTAACAACTTGGCGGAAGACAGCTCACTAAGAGCTGATTTTAAACAGCAGTTGAAAATGACATCTGCTGTACATAGAGATTTAAGAGCGTTTACACCGCGAGCGGAAAGCACCTTGAATATTTTTGATAAGCTTGGGTTTGCGGCTGTTGCGGCTGTACCTATTGCGCAAAAAGGATTTTTCGCTAGAAATTCATCAGCTATAATTAGTAGTATAACTTCTGCCGCCGCCGCTGTGGTTTTGACACTACTGTTTTTGGAACCTTGGGGTAATAGTGTAAATTTAGATGGTCAAATAGACAAGTTTACTAAGAATGTTCCGATGGTACAAAGTTACGCGTTAAACAATAATGCAGGTAACATTGCCCAAGCGCAACCTGAAAAAATAGTTTATCAATATAAATATATCTATGTGAATAAGAATTTGGGAAATAACGATTTTGCGAGTACTACCCCCGAAGTAAAATATATTTACGAAATCGCCAACAGTAATTCTTACGATAACAATAATCTAATGTCATACATAAGCAATGATAAATCGAATTTCAATTCAAATTTTGGTAATAATAGTTTACCGATGACAGAATCGAATGATTATTTATCGGAAATGCCTATTATCAAAGACGGCCGATTTTCGCTTGAAATTGGTGGTGCAGGATATTACGCAGTAAACAGTGGAACAATGCACCCTGACCAATACCAATCAATGAACAATATGAATATTGCGGCATTTTACAAAGCAACGAGTAACTTAGCGATTGGAATGGATTACAGACGCGAAAATTATTATGAGAAATTCCAAGGCAAAGAGCTCAGCAATACTTATGCTTATGAGCAGAATCCGAACTTCCAAGTAGTTTCTATTTCTGCACGCTACCAACCGAAGGGTCTTCAAATTGGTATGGTCTCTCCGATGTTGGAAGCATCCGCCGGTATTCCTGTTAATCATTTGGGTGCGGGTTATGTTGTTCGTCCTATGATGGTTGCTATTGAAATCAAACCTTTCAAAGACTTCAAATTCATCGCCGGTGTTGATTATAGTATGCTGTATTATAAGCAACAAAACAACTTCTACTCTTCGAACAAATTCGGTGTTCAGCTTCGCGTAGGCTGGGAGTTTTAAAAATTTGCTATTCTCATAAGTAGCATTCCCAAAATCCTTGGCTCTTCGGAACCGGGGATTTTTTTTGAGGGTAGGGTTTGGACACGCCCTAAGGCGCAAAAGAGCTGTGGAGTTCTCATTGACGACCTGATCGGGAATCCTGCTTGGTAACATCTCGAGAAGTCGCCCACTTTGCTATGATTTAAGAGGGTTCCCTGTATTTCAATCAATTACGCATATATTGCTAAACCCTCTAACCGTCAATTTATGTTTTTTTCTATCGATGTAAAATCCCCCTAGGGAGATGATATTTATAGGAACAACGATAATGTTTTGCTCCAAAAATCACGTAGTGATGAAATATCCTTTTCTGAATCGGATTTACTAGACAATTGTCTGATATATGCAGTTAGGTTATAACCCCCACAAAAGCTCTGAAAGAGCATAATAACAATAACCGTGGGCGTGTCATCACGGCGAATGAGCATACCCAAGAAGAGCCCTGAAAGGGCGAAATTACAACCTCGAAGTGGTCGAATATATAAATCCTACGGTACAAAAAAAGCCAAAACCCACATTCGCAAGTTTTGGCGCAAAAAAAACGGCGGTGTTTTCACACCGCCGTTGATTAATCTACATAAGTTATCAGATTATTTAGTAATTACCAAACGTGTAGTGCCAACGTAAGGACCGGCTTTCAATTCGATAAAATAAACACCTGAAGCTAATTCGTTGATAGGAATTGCAACACTGTGAGCACCTGCTGTTTGTTTGCCATCAACTGGTTTTGCGATTGCTGAACCGGCTGAGTTGAAAATTGTTATTTCTGTATTACAATCGAAGCCCAATGAGTAAGAAATGTCTGCACCGTTTGCTCCAACAGGATTAGGATTGACATCTTTCAAAGAGAATTGGCTTTGATTTTGAACGATCAAGCGCATATTCTGAACGCAAACTTCTTGAAGTACTGCGAAAGGTATGCTAACCGTTGTAAGAGGTAAACAAGTTTCATTTGTGGTTACTGTATGTTCAATCTTAGTTGTACGTTCTGCTAAGCTCTTCAAATCAATAGTTGTTTCATTTAAGAATACGCTGAAGTTCAATTTAACGAGTTCTATAATGCCTTTGCTAGTGATTGGTTGACCGCTTACGTTACGGATTGTAATCGCTATCTTAGAGAATTGTGCGTCCAATTTCTCTTCTTTAACGTCAGTGATTACATAGTCTGATGCATTTAAGCCTAAGCCTAAATCAACTTTTACTTGTTTTTTAACTTCGTCAAAGTCTGCACCCAAGAAGTTACGATCATAAACAACGTCAACGTAGAAGTTTGTTTCTTTATTAACTTCGTCCATATTGATACTCGTTGCGTCTATTTCTACTGTGTAAGTGAACTTGTTAGTTGCATTGCCACGTGGATCTTTCGAGAAACCAATTTGATAAGCTTGAGTTGCATCGTGTTTACTACCGTTGATCTTACCGGTGGTTGTACGTGGATAGCTGAAAGTTGTACCTTCAATTGCTGCTTTAACTTCAGCGGCAGCGGAGATTGAGGTTACAAATACAATGTCTGCGCCTGTTACTCCAGGAACGTCATTTTTGAAAAGAACTTGGATGTCTTTGCTTGCACCGGCGGCTAATTTGAATGGACTTGGATCTACGATTGTAAACGCGCCATTATCAACACTGTTATATCTGATGAACATACTTGTTATGTCTAATGTACCATCGGCGGTATTGGTTATTTTTGCAACGCCATACTCTTCGTATTTAATACAAGTGGTAATTGAGAAGCCCTTGGCGATTGCACCTTGAGACACTGATTTACCTGACCATTCTGAAGTGTGAGCTGTTACGTCTGCATCTGTTACAAAGACTACGTGAGCTACATAAGGATCGTTACCTAAGTTTGGACTAGAAGCTGTTGCATAGTATTTTGCAGGGAAGCTGAAAGTTGCGCCCGGTTTCAAAACTACTGGGAATGTAATTGCATTTTTGTCATAAGAGAATAATCTGTCGCCTGGGGTACCAATAACTTGTGATATTGCATTACCTTCAGCGTTAACCAAATTTACACCGTAGATTGTTAAATCATCAGCAAAGTCGCCCCAATTGTTGGCGGTAAACTGAATTGTTTCGTCATAGCCCTTATTAGCAGGATCTACAATAGCGGTTTGATTTGGAAGATTTTTTGTGAACATATAATCAAATGTATTACCTACAGGGTAGATACCTGTTCCACGGAAAGTACATTCGCCTTCTACTTGATAGCCGTCTTTTTCACCTTTGATTACTACTGTTACTGTATGATCGCCAATTGCTTTTGGATCATAATAAACAGGGTATGTGTTAAGTTCTTGTGGAAGTACTTTTTTACCAATCAATAGATATAGGTTATCAGAGATTGGACCGTCCATAATACCATCATCGTTAAAGTCCATTATGAAGAATTCAGGATTAACGCCGTTTTTAATTGTGGCGCTGGTAATTGTGAATTCTTGTGAACCTGTGTTGCTTACTGTCATTGAAGTGGTTTTGCCACCAGCTTTAGTGGTGTAAGGGAACATTTTATTACCATAAGGGTTGGTTGGGTCGTCGTAAACTGGTAAGTGAACGCGCAATCTTGGCCAATCGTAACCTACTAATTCGATACCAGGTTTGATACCTTCACCCGTCAATTCTAAAATTGGGTCGTGTGAGGAACAAGTTACATCGGCATCACTAATGAATTCGATTTGGTCAGGGAATTGTTTTACATCATTTGGTTTGAATCTTACTGAGAAACCTGCGCTAGCTCCGGAAGCGATGCGAATCGGATTGTTAGGTGTTACAGGTCCTAAATCGTTAGATACATAAATGTCATCAGGTGCGCCAGCAGGTAATACATAACCCGTAATGGTTAATTCTGCTGTACCGTGGTTGAAAATCGTAAATGGCAAAGACTTAGTATTGTTCACTGTTACTTGACCAAAGTCCAATCTGTCAACTGTTATACAAGGGGAACCTGTTACAGATTTAACTGCGGCTCTGTATTTGAAATAACAATAGCTGTTTACGTCGTTTGACCAATATGCTTTGATACCAATGGAATCTAAGAATTGGTTTTTACCGCCGATAATTTCTGCGGCAACTGTTTGTGGGTCGAAGCTTACTCTGAAGTTCAATTCTTCGCCGGGTTGAATGGTATAACCAGGTAAAACTCCACCGTTAGCTTTGTATATTGCTGGATCTAATTTGAATCCATTATAAGCCCATTTACGGCCTTTTTCTGTTGACAATAATAAAATTGAGTCAACAACAACAGGTTTTAAAGATTCGTTGATTAATTTGAAATCTCTAAATTCTGCAGGATCGTTATATGCTTTTAAGCCCCAGTTCTCAATTCTGTTTTTGATTGAGAATTTGGTGCGGTTATATTCTATAGTAATTGTTGTATCGTTACCGGCACGATCCATAAATGCCAAAACTGCTTTAGCATCGGATTCGATATCTATAACTTTCAAGCTCCAGTCCATAATATATGTTTCACCAGGGAAGAAGTTTGCTTCATCATAAACAAGATCGGTAAAGTTATAGCTTTCGCCTTTAACTAAACGTAAATCTGCCATATTGGAACGTAATGATTCATCGTTCTCAGGTTGTTCGATAACACGACCGTCAACATTACCCATACAGTCTATAGTATAAGTAGGAATTGGTGCCCAAATATCAGGTTTCGACAAATCTGCCAAAGCTACTGATACAGGATAACCATAAGAATCGCACCAGTCAAAACCGTAACCGTAACCGGCCATACCTTCAGCACTGCGCAATGAGTAAACACCTGCGGGGTCTTCCAATGTGATTGTTAAAGAGCGATATTTACGTTTATCTGTTACTGTTTCATCAACGAATTCTTGACCAGGGTTACCGATAACTGTAGATAATTTTCTCCAGTTGATAACGCCGTTACTGACTTTACCGAATTCGATATCATCAGGAATTTGACCGTCTTCTGTTGATTTATAGCACAAGTTTAAGAAGTTATCTTTAAACGAAGAACCGCCCAAAACACCAGGTGTACACCAAACAAAACCTGTTTGATATTGTTCAAGTGGGGTTAAAGCGATTTGGAATGGATCACTGTCGATACCGTCATCACTAATACCACTGTTATATTGCTCTACTGCGATACGGTTTTTAGCGGATACTGTTACCGGACGAAGTGCATCACCTTCCGTTACAGCGCGTCTTTCGACATATCCTGTACCCTCGGGGCCGCCGACTCCTTTAACTAAAGACCATTCGTTACCATCACGGTAAATTACAGTATTTGGCTCTGAAGCGAATACGCGAATGATGGACGCTTTCAAACGTTTAATAATTCTGGTTACGTGGTATTTATAACCCCAAGTTTCCATAGGTAAGTCTTGCTCACTGGTAAAGTCGCAAGCCGACATTTGAATAGGGATATAAGCACAGAAAGAACCGGAAATTACTGCTACTTGTTTGTTGGCTTCAACAGTTGTACCTGTTAAATCACTATAGTCGCCCATAGTACCTATCAACCAAACGTCGCCGCGGTCCAATCTTTCGTTGCGTCTATCACCTGTTTTTAATGGGTTAGCTCCCGGGGTATAGTTACTGAAACGTCCGCCTAATTTGACTTTGACGTCTGTTTTGTTATAAACACCCACTATACTTGTAAAAGAAGACAAGTATTGGTTCCCATTGTCTTGGCAAGGGTCGTTGTAAGAAGCACAAATATAGCTTTTACCCAAGCCGCTTTTTGGTATTGCCAAATAACCGTCCGATGTATATTGATAGCGTGTTACGCCGTAACATACGATTGGATCGTCAGCAGTTACAATTATACCGTAACCTTTAAACACTCTTTGTGGTTGAGGTGGTTCACGGTCTGTTTTACGATAGCATTGAGCAATTCCGGGATCCAGAGAAATTTCAATGATATCATTTGGTAAGGTTGTTTTTTGGATATATATTTCCTTTCCGGGAATTTCAATTGTTACGCGTGTCGCAACTGCTGAAGTTATATATATCTTACAACCATCGGCTTTACCTGCTGTTTCCCAGCAAGGGTGGAAAGTCATATAGAACTCAGTACCTTGGTTCGATGAACCTAATAGGCGTGGGAGTTCTTTGCGAATTCTGGCATCATCATTATTAGTTGCGTAAGCCGAAGCTACCGCTAACACTAAAATAAAGATTAATGCGGAGAACTTTGTTAGTAATGTTTTCATAAGACCTCTAAAGTGTTGAATATATTTCATTAATAAAAATTCATAATTGTTTTTACCATCATTATACATTTAAATTAAATATAAATTTCCATATATCCAAAAATATTTAAAAATTAATTTGTTTTTTCAAATTTGTACATTTCTATAAGTATAGACAACTGAGAAGTCCATTTCTTTCTCTCCCCCTCAAAAAAAAAGGCAAAAAAGTGAAAATAATTTAAAAAAAGGCGGTAATTTCTTACTGCCTTTTTAGTCATCTATCTATTAAAAGATTATTTAGGAGCAGGTCCGCCCGGTCCTTGTCTTTGTCTAATTCCTTTAGGCAAAGGCGGTGGAGGTCCTTGCTGTTGTTGCTGTCCTTGATTAAGGTCTAATACTTCCGATTTATCGTGGATAGCTATCATTTCTATCTCCATAATCAAAACAGCATTAGGTGGAATGATATCTTGTTTGTTTTGTACCATACCCTTTTCGCCGAAAGCTAAATCCGCAGGAATATATAAAATGTATTTTGAACCGGCCGGCATAAGCTGTAATCCTTCTGACCATCCCGGAGGAACCCTGTCAATAGGAATAGTAGCTGCTTTTGGTTTAACTGCAGGGTCTTTTGAGAGGTAAGTATTCGTGAAAGTTGTACCGTCAGTAAGTTTGCCGATAAAGTTAATCTCAGCAACTTCTTCTTTCAAAGGTTTGCGACCTGTACCCGCGGTAATAACTTTATATTGCAAACCGCTTTCAGCAACTACTACACCAGGTTGTTTTTTGTTATCGGCTAGAAATTTAGCACCTTGAATTAGCAATTCTTCACCTTTTTTCTGTCTGAGTGCTTCTTTTGCTGCTTCTCCCCTCTGACGCTCTAACATTTTCAAAGAATCGTATTTATAGAATGTTTTATCCATATCGTCTTGCACTAATAAACGTAATTTTGCTCTTCCAGTACTGTCCAAGCCGTCCACAAGTCCTCGTAAATAGAGGTCTTTATTTATTGGTAAAGAATCCTTCCAAATTCTGTAACCGGTCATATAACCAATAGTATAGCCTAATGAATCCGCAAAATTGACAGGTTTTTTTACAGCATCGAATTGCTTCACGTCAATTGAGGCGTTACTTGTAACAGCCAAGACCATTAGAAGGATATAGATTGCCGTTGTGGCTAATCTTTTCATAATAACTCCAAATTTAATTGATAAATATATATATATATTCAAGATATTTCAAATTTTTATTTCATAGTATTAATGATGAAAAATAAATAAACATTCCATTAATACCTATAATAACAGATAAAAGTCGAAAATGTTACAAAATAATTTTAAATTATTCTTTTATTGTTAATGCTTCTTTAATGCCGGCGATGCTTAATAATTTGAAAAACAAGCGGTTTAATTCGTTTTTATTAGGAATTTCCAATGTTAAAATTCCTTCGAAATCTTCACCCAATGCTCCGAGATTTATCCTCTTTATATTATTAGTGCCAATTGCGGTTGTAATATCGGACAACATATTTTTTCTGTCTTCGCCTCGGATAATTAGTTTTACTTCCTGAAGGAAGGTTTGGGGTTGAATTGTTTCAGTATTGGCTTCTTCATCACTGATTTGTTTGAAATAATTATAAAGAATAACTACCGATTTATAATAAATCACATAATTCAGCCAATCAATTTCGGGTAAATAATTTTGAGAAAGTATTATATCTACTTGATCCATATTATTTAATTGATAATTCAAATCACTTATACGACCGTTCACTTTTCCGGCTATTGAATGGATTGCATCATCGCCAAGTTGTTCGAAAGCAAAATCCAAAACAGATGAGCCCTCCGGCAAAAATATTTGTTCGCCGGTTTTTGTATAAACGGTAAGTGCAGAATCGAAAATGTTGACTTTGATGGAATCCCAAATTATTTTTGCGGCTTTCTCACCCTCCGATTCAATAATTTCTTCCATCCAGCTTCCCCAATGCTCTAAATCACTATCCGAAATAACAAGTGCGCGGAAGCCGTCGCCCTTCATCAAATATGCGCTAGTAAAACCTTCTTCCGATATTTTTTCCATTTCGCAGGTACGTATAAGTATTTCTACTTTTTTACCATCAGGTCCCATCACGTCCAAACGGAGTGATTTAAACCAGTCAATTGTAGGATTTGCTATTCCATCAAGGAAATGTACGGTTTTAAAAGCGTTGGCTAATACTCCGAACGTTTGGTAGCATATCGAAGGATTATCGGACGATAACACTATAACCAATGAATAAAAATTGTCTATATCTTCAAGCGGTTGACCATCTTGAATCATCTTGTAAATTTCATATTCGTGCTTGTGAATAATCGTTATCACGTGCTCAATATGATGTTCGTCAAGTGTCTCGGCAATCAAATTCGAAAATAGATTTATGTACTCAATAAAATTCCAGCGTTTTGCTTCAAGAGCCGATTTAACGTCATTATATAATTTTGAGTTCGAAAAATAGAAAGAACGGTTTTCTAATTCCATTTTTATTCTTGTCAAACCCAAACGATGGGCGAAAGGAACATAAAAATTTAAGGTCTCCAGCGCAACGAGTTCTTGCTTCTCCGGTTTCATATATTGCAGGGTTCGCATATTATGCAACCTATCCGCTAATTTGATTATTATTACTCGAACGTCCTTAACAAGCGCCAAAAAAAGTTTACGGTAAGTGAACGCCTTGTTTTTCTGTTCATCAAATTTAAGGTCTTTAGTGATGTTTTCGTGCTTGATTTTGGTAACACTCTCCACTATATCGGCAACATCGGGATTGAACTCAGTGGCAATCAATTCCTTGGTTACACCCTCGACATCTTCTATCGTATCGTGCAGTAAAGCGCCGGTGATAGTATTGGTATCGTGAATAGAAAACTCATTCAAAAGAACTAAAACAACATTCAAAGGATGTGTATAGTACGGCAACCCCGATTTTCGAATCGCTTTCGAATGTGCCGAAGCGCAAAAATAGAATGCCTTCTTAATGAGTTCGAAATCCGCATCGGGTTCGTGCCGCTCAATTACCTCGTTCAAGTAAATCCAGTCATCGTCAACACTTATTCCAAATGGAGAAGTGGTTTCGTCTTCCGGTTCAAAATGTGATAAGTTTTCCATAAATCTTAAAATAATATAGCAATTTTAAATAATTACAAATATAGAAATTTTATAAGAATTAATCTACATTTTTCATATTTTGTCAGTAAAATATCTTTGATTATATTTGAATATTATTAATGTATAAGAATTGAAATGAACGATATAAAAAGAAAAAATAACCTAATAGGATTCTATTTATTAGCGGTCTTATTAGTAGTCATCGATCAGGTAACTAAATTTTATTTCAGCAAATTACCTTATGGCGATTCGCTTCCTGTGATTGGGACTTTTTTGCAATTTACCCACGTCGAAAACCCGGGAATGGCATTCGGAATCTCATTTGGCTGGGCAAAAATATTTCTCAGTTTATTTTCAATTGTAGCGTCGGTTTTTCTTATTCTGTATTTATCGAAAATAAAAGACGCGAAGCTATGGGTGAAAATCGGTATCGCATTCGTTGCCGCGGGTGCTTTGGGCAACGGTATCGACCGAGTATTCTACGGTGTGATTTTTGACTACGGTCCGATGTTTTACGGCAAAGTCATTGATTGGGTGCAAGTTGATATACCCGATATCCATTTCCTTTTTATCCATTGGTCTTATTTCCCTATTTTTAATGTCGCGGATTCTTCCATTACAGTTGGAGCCTGCATTTTAATTTTGATGTACAAACATTTACCTTTTTTGGAACGGAAGCCGAAAAATGCTGAATTAGCGGCGGAGGAAATAAAAACTGAAGAATAAAATGAAAATACAAATCCTGCAACATATTTCTGCTTTACCTCCGGGTTCAATCATTGAATGGCTCGAAAAGCATAATTATGATTACAGGATAAATTATATCAAACGCGGCGACCCCTTACCGGCATCTGTTGAAACAGATTTTCTTATTATACTCGGTGGAGCGTTGAATGTGAAGGACGAAATCGCCAATCCGTGGCTAAAAGCGGAAAAGGAATTCGTTCGCAAAATAATATTCAGCGACAAACCTGTGCTGGGAATTTGCTTAGGCGCTCAGATAATTGCAAGAGCTTTGGATATGAATGTCGAAAAAAATACGAAAGCCGAAATGGGATGGTTCGATGTTGTATTAACCGAAGCAGGAACTGAAGAACCATTTTTGTTGGGCATACCTTCGAAATTCACACCGTTACATTGGCACAACGATACGATCAGGTTGAGTTTAGACACTGATACCTTGGCACTCAGTCTCGCAACTAACGTCCAAGCATTCAGATACAGAAACGCGTTAGCATTGCAATTTCATCTCGAACAAACCGCAGAAAGTTTGGACGTGTTGTTGCAAAGAGCTGAAAATATAATAAAAGAAGATACTTTCGTCCAATCTACACATTCAATTAAAGAAAATTATTCAAATATTGCGAAATCGAATGAGTATTTGGATACAATATTAAATAACATTATAAATAAATCTGGAGATAGATAATGAGTATAAAAGTATTTTTCCCTGGCGGAAAGAAAGTTTATGCGCAAGTAGGAAACTTTACAATTGAAACAGACCAACCGGTTAGAGGTGGTGGAGACGGAACCGCACCAAGTCCATTTGAGCTTTTTTTAGCATCATTAGGCACTTGCGCAGGTATTTACATAAAGGGTTTTTGCGACAGCCGTGGCTTAGACACTAAAGGAATAGAGATTATACAGGACATGGAATTTACTTCCACAGGCAAAATGACCAAAGTTATAATGAAAATCAAAGTACCGGTAACCTTCCCTGAACAATATCACGAAGCCTTAATCCGCTCAGCGAACCTATGCAAAGTGAAAGAAGTATTAGCAAATCCTCCGGAATTTGATATTCATACAGAATTAGATATATAAAAATTAATAATTATTTTACATAAGAAAAAATGAAAACTACATCACTAATGAAATTGAAAATTGAAAACGCTGTTTACTATGCTTACCACGGCGTTAAAGTTGAAGAAAAGAAAATCGGCGGCAAATATGAAGTTGACTTGGAACTTTGGTACGATGCCACAAAAGCCATAATTAACGACGATGTCAGCGAAGCTCTTAACTACGAGGAGGCTATGTTTTGCATTAGCGAAGTAATCAATGGCGAAGAAAGCTACGATTTGATTGAAACAATATGCAATGAAATTCTTAATATGTTGATGGAGCGATTTGATTATCTACAAAAAGCCACCTGCCGAATTCGCAAATTAAATGTACCGTTAAGACGATACGTGGATTACGTGGAAGCGGAACAGTCTATAGAAAGAACGACTTAATTGTAAAATTAATATGAACTTATGTGGGCGTATGCTCTACGCTGTAGAACAGACGCCCTCGTTTGTAATAAACCGGATAATTATGAATATCAACAACAAGAGCTTTGTGCTTCTATCTTTAGGTTCCAATTTAGGAAATCCCGAGATGATTTTGCTGAAAGCGATTCGTCAATTGGAAGAAGCCGATATATTGTCCTGTCTAAAAGTTTCTAAATGGTATAAAACCGAACCTGTTGGCAACCTCGATCAACCTTGGTTCCTGAACATCGCCGTTTCCGGATATACTGAGTTATCACCTTTTGCCCTGATTACTTTGTGTAAAAGCATAGAATATTTCACGGGAAGGCAAATCCGTATGCGATGGCAGGAACGCGAACTCGACATTGACCTATTATTATATTCCGATAAAGTAATCGATTTACCCGATATCACAATACCGCATCCCCGTATGCAAGACCGACGCTTCGTACTAATACCTCTCAATGACATAGCACCAAATACACTCCACCCAGTTTTCAATAAAACCATTGGACAACTACTCTACGAGTGTTCCGACAAATCCATAGTCAAAGAATACAAAGGCGGAATGTAATATATATATATATTGTGTCTTGTCCCAAAGCTCCCTACCTTTTACTACCTTCGCCAGTATTTTCAATTCTGTGGCTTCTTGTGGGGCTGTCTCACAACTCAAAATTATCAAAATATTAGTCAATCAAAGATGATTGAACCACATGCAATTCAATAACTTGGTGGGATAAGCATCCTTGCTTGTCATCCTAAAATTAAGTTTTGAGACAGCCCCATATTGTCTTCAAATCCTGAAAGGATGAAATGTTTGTAGGTAACTTAAAAAAAAATCCTTCGCTTTTGCAAACGAAGGATTTTATACGAGAGCTCTATAAATGAATTTTTATCTTACTATTTTCAATTGAGTTCTAACAATTCGGTTGTCTCTTGTTTTAGCTACAACAAAATATGTTCCGCTCATTAATTGATCATTGTTTATTATATATTCGTGTGTTCCTTTGAAAACCATAGTTTCATCAAGGATTTTGCTTATTTCTCTGCCTTCTATATCGTTAAGCGTCAAACTAATAAATTCGTCATTTATCAAATCTAACTTTATAACAGCGCGACTATTGGCAGGATTAGGATTCATTCCTAAAGAAATCCCAAAATTGTATGTTTTAGATCCTTGATTTTCAGCGTCCCAAATTTTCGTTACAGAAATGATTACCTGACCCGAACCGATTTCTCTACCTTCAGAATCAAAATAGCGTACAATTACCGGCAGGGATTGACCTGAAGAATTTTCGCTCGGTATATAAACAACTGTTATTGGTACTTCAGTAATTACAGCATCACTACCTTCGCCTTCTATAACTTGATACATTGCTGTATTACCTTCACTGAAAACATTACGTCTGATATCCTTTTTATCTATTCCTCTGTATTGCGATGGAGCTGTTACAGCTACAATTTTTGCAAGAGGGTCTTTTAATGTAATACTGAACGATTCACCGCCTTCAGGAAGCGATATGTCCAATCCGAACATTTTACTATTCGTAGGACCCTGATTTGTTTTTAGATAATCCGATTTATCGTGTTTAACAATAGGAGCCCAATTATAATCAAATTCGCAAGTGTCACCATCGCAATATATAACCATAAAATGAACTGTACCGGTATATAATGGAACGACGGTATTGTCAACACCAAGGTTAAATGCAACAGTGTTATTAGCGGCATTTCCGTGAACAGCGTTCGAACCCGAACAAGCTAAGTGAACCTGTGTATAAGCATCCGCCGGACCACCCGAGTTTCCGAAAGTCCAATTGCGGTTATTTCCGTCAACAATCAAGCCACCGCCAATGTGGTGCGGAACAGATTCGTTGATGAATTTTAAATCAACCGACTGAATTGTTGAAACTGGTTGTTTCATATTTGTTATTGTGAATGTTCTATAATCAGTATTTACAGTACCAAAAACATTCGGCACAACATTCAATTTGCTATTACAGGATTTAGGCATTCTCTCGCATTGTATGCAAGTAGTTGTACCGCATTTGAATGTCTGACCGTTTTGAACAAATATACCACTCCAAGTGATACAAACTTCTCCCGTTGCATTGGTAGCAGTCGCATTAACATAGAAATTCAGCGTATTAGCAACAGTACAAGCTGTATTGAAAGTCAAGGTTCCTGTTGTTGTTCCATTCAAATTAACCGGAGTTGTTATCGGAGTGCAAGGGCTGACTGTAATACTATTAACAACACCGCCCGAAACAACATAAGATAATGATTGTAAACCGGTGCTGTTTGCGTTGCTCACGCTGAAGCTGGTATTACAACACTCATCATTCTGTTCTTTTGGAGTAAACAGTTCTATACATCTTGGTGGTTTACAATTCAAGAAATCGCGCATAATGCTACCATTCGGAGCGACATACACATTGTATGGTCCCGATGATGCACTTGGATTCCAGCCACTTTGCATTGTTTCGGTGATGGTATAATTACCCGGACGGAGATTGCTAAAAGTGTAATTGCCCATTGCGTCGGTAACTGTGCTTGTAACCGCACCACCCGGATCTGTAATATTAATTGTCCAGCCCGCTTGAGGTGAATCTCCCTGATCAATTTTACCATTGCAGTTCAAATCCCAAATCTTCTTCCCATTTATGCTTCCTTTCATATCGGCGTCACAGCATTTATCGCTTGATAAACCCAAATTTCCAACTGTCGTTGTTAGTGAAGCATTAGCAATAATAAATCCCATTGAACCATATTTGTTAGTTAGTACAACTTTTAAAACATTTGTTCCCGCTAATACCGGAACTAACTGATTATTAACACAGGTAAATTGCCAAAAACCATAGTCACCGTTCGTTGTTTGAGTGATTAATACATTATTCCAATAAACCTTTGCTATATTATCGGCGGCTACGCATAAAGTTAGATAACCCGAAGTATTTGCTGTTGCACAAACTTTCCTTTCAAATGTAACATCTGTGAACCAGGGTCCACCGTCATTTGGATTGAAGTTAACCCAATTAGCAATTGGATCAGAAACCGGATAATTTTGGCTAATCGCATAAACAGGTCCTCCAGCGGCGGTTTTCCAATTTTGGTCAATATTGCCGGGACTTAGCCCGCCGCCAGTGTTCAAATTAAGAAATGATTGACTGCAAGGTCCCACTAATTGGACGCCGGTAGGAATTTTGATTCCTATTATTTGTTCGCTTATGCTTTGACCCTGACGGTCTAAATATTCCAGTTTAAATGATTGATCGTACGTAGCATCGTCCGTCATAAAGGATGCTATAATGATATTAGGCTCGGTGAAACAAGCCTTCCCATCAGCGGGGCAGGATATTTCGAGCGATACATCGCTAAGCGGAAATATACTTATAGCGTCCGAACCTGCTTGGTAAGAAGCGAATTTCGAAGGCTCTTGTACAGTGATTCTAATGCTTGCAATATCTGCGCGATCGTTTTTTTCCATTAATAATTGAATCGGCAGATCGGTATTTGTGGCATCTAACCTAAGCATCGCGGTAACATTTTGCGAGTATAGATTGCCGGCAAATACAAGAAAAACCACAAAAAATGTGGTATAAAACTTTTTTAGAAACCAATATGGTCTCTCATAAGCATCTTTACTTATATGATTTATATTCAGTAATGATTTTTCCAACTTCATATTCCTAAAATAATAAAAACGTTAATTCAAAATTATTTAGATTGATAGCAGGGTATAGCTAAATAATTTATTAGCGTAAACGAATAATAAGTTTTATTATTTTAAAAAAGCGAAAAATATTTTGGATAAAAATTAACCACAAGGCTTAGCCTGCAAAAAAACGAGAAGAACTCCTCAACTACGCAGTAGTTCAAAATGAATAGCCCCATAAGCAATGCGGTGGAAAAATTGATGGCGTGTTCGTCCAAAACCCTGCAAGTCAAAAATAAAAATAAATAAATAAATAATCTCTTTTTTCGCATTTTTTTCCCGCACCCCTACTCTATATTCCCAAAATTGCTTAAATTTGCGATGGGTCTGACACTTAATATTCAATTGAGAAAATAATGGCTAATATCGGTAAAGAAACAGCGAAAGATATAGTAGAAAAGTTAGTAGAAAGATTTGATTACCACGTGGACGAATACAAAAGAGGTAATTACAACGAAACCCAAACAAGGAATGATTACATCAATCAATTCTTTGAGGCATTGGGTTGGGATGTCAATAATCATCAAGGCTTAGCCGAGTGCTATCGCGAAGTTATCCACGAAGATAAAATCAGCATCAGCGGTCAGGTGAAAGCACCGGACTACTGCTTCACCGTTTATGGCCAACGCAAATTTTTTGTCGAAGCAAAAAAGCCAAGCATTAACATAAAAGAACAAATTGAACCCGCATACCAACTCCGCCGCTACGGGTGGAGTGCGAAAATGCCAATCTCGCTGATTACTGATTTCGAAGAATTGGGGATTTACGATTGCACAATCAAACCCGCGCCTACTGACAAAGCTTCCGTCGCCCGAATAAAATATATGACTTACAAAGATTATATCAAAGAATTTGATTTTCTTTGGGATACGTTTTCAAAAGAAAGTGTTTTGAAGGGCAGTTTTGATAAATTTGTCAGTTCGAACAAAGGCAAAAAAGGCACTACCGGTGTTGATGCCGAGTTTTTGAAATCCTTGGATGGGTGGCGCGATTTGTTGGCACGCAATATCGTAAACCGGAATAACGAAATAGGCGAAGACGAGTTGAACTATTCGCTACAAAAGATAATTGACCGCCTGATATTCCTCCGTATTTGCGAAGACCGCGGGGTGGAATTCGATGGACAATTGCGAAACGCTTTAGGAGTGAACGCTTACGCCAATCTAAAACAAATATTCCATATAGCGGACCAAAAATACAACTCCGGATTGTTCGATTATAAAAAAGATACCATAACGGACAATTTGATAATAGATGATAAAATACTGAAAGCCATAATTGAAGATATGTATTATCCGAAAAGCCCTTACGAGTTTTCGGTAATTCCGGTGGAAATCCTCGGTCATTCGTACGAGCAGTACCTCGGCAAAGTGATAAAAATAACACCCGGACACAGAATAAAAATCGAGGAAAAGCCCGAAGTACGCAAAGCGGGCGGAGTATATTACACGCCAGAATACATAGTGGATTACATTGTAAAAAACACCGTTGGCAAGCTGATAGAAGGGAAAACTCCCGAAGAAGTCGCCAAAATCACGATATGCGATCCCGCTTGCGGAAGCGGTTCGTTTTTGCTTGGGGCGTACCAATTTCTGCTCGATTGGCACAGCGTGTATTATACGGCGACGGACACCAAGAACAAAGATAAGTATATCACCCCCGACGGGCACCTGACCACGGAAGTGAAAAAGCGGATTCTGCTGAACAACATACACGGCGTGGATATAGACACAAACGCGGTGGAGGTAACAAAGCTCTCGCTGATGCTCAAAGCGATGGAGGGCGAAACCGAAGCCTCGATAAACAACCAATTGCAGTTGTACCACGAGCGCGTTTTGCCGACGCTGGACAACAATATAAAAAGCGGAAACAGCTTGATAGACGTTGATTTCTATGACAGCCAGTTGGATTTCGAACTCGGGGCGGAAAAGAAAATCAAACCCTTCAATTGGCAAAGCAACTTCCCGAAAGTGTTCAAG
>JBBRAO010000020.1:0-56566 GCA_038206725.1 Kapaibacterium sp. (SeqCode) | reverse complement strand
TTCGTTTGTGGCTCCAACATTCGGATTGCGCCACCATTCGGGTCTGACCGCTTTCATTTTACCACCGGCCGCTTTTTCACCACCGAGAGCATAAGTCAATCTTGACCATTCTATATCGCTTGGTATATGCCAGCCTTCGGGTGCTAATCCGCGCGAATCGTGTACCGCATACCAATTATATAGCTTTCCGAATGTTGTTCCGTAATCGGGGTCATTGTTATAGTAGCACCACGCACCGGTTTTCAAATTTTGCCATTCTGTTGAATCAGTTACCTGTGGTATAGGGTCACCATTTCGATAGTGGTCCACACTAAGGTTTTTACCCATCCAAGTTTGTTCCCCGATTGTAACTTCAAAATATTTATTCGGTACAAAAATAATACTGTCAACATTCTCAAGCTTTATCGGTGCTAACCAACCAACGTTACTTTTGATCAATAATGTATCGGAATTAACAAATTGCATAGAGCTTATATCGTTGATTTTATAGGTAACGAATGTGCCGTAAGAATATACTTCCATCAAATATGGCTCAGCCGATTTGATAAAACTCATCTCTGATATATCGGCAATTTTATACTGAATTGATGAACCATCCAGAATATAAAACTTTATAACCGGTTCCTCAGCTTTTAGATTAAAGCCGATTAAAATCAAAACTAATATCAACAACATCTTTTTCATAATCATATTCCTATATCAAATATTCTTTTTCTTCAGTTCCCCCTTGTTCCAAGGGGGTTAGGGGGTTTCTCTTCTTCTTCTTTTCTTCTTTATAACTAATCTAGTCTTTTACGCACCGTACCGAATATCCATAATACTTATGATCTGCATATTTCACACAAGAGTATTCCATAAAATGTAATTGCCTTGAGTAGGATTCGTCAATATCCGATTCACTATCCGACCAAAAATTAGCAGATATTTCCAACCCTTCAAAAGCAGTAACAGATCTAAAGCCACCGGGTAATGCTGAAAAGTTGCTTTCGTTAGTAGCTCCGAAATTTGGAGCTTTCCATAAGCCGTTATGGTCGTTCGTTGTTCCTTGGGTTTTCATCTTTCCACCTGCTTCACCACTACCTCCAAGGAATTCCACAAGGACTGTCCACTCTTCCTCTCTTGGTATATGCCAACCCACGGGAGCTAATCCGCGCGAATCGTTAACTGCGTACCAGTTGTAGAGCTTGCCATAAATAGATTTATTTATTTTATCATTATTATAGTAACACCAAGCACCTGTTTTTAATTTTTTCCATTCCTCTAAGTCTTGTACTTGCGGAATTGCATCGCCATTCCTATAGCAATCAACGTTCAGATTTCTCGACATCCAAACTTGATCGCCGATTGGAATGGGTTCGAATGTATCGGGGTCATCTTCGTAAACAAGGAAATCGTATTCATTACTTCTTATGCCATTAACTGTTACAGATAATTTACCACTTTCGGTTTTGAGTGGAACAACAACTTCAATTTGCGTATCAGACCAAGATATATATAGCGAAGAAACTACGATTATGGAACCAAAAGTAACGTAATTTTTCTTTCTTTCACTGCCGAAACTTGTTCCGGTGATTCTTATTATTCTGTTTACATACGTGGTAGGTGGATCAACATCAATGATGGTTGGCACATTGTAATCGACAACATATCTAACAGACATTCCGGCTTCTTTTAACCCTATTCCACGAGTTAAACAGACGTTATCGTAACTCAACGACCATTGCCGTAAGTTTGCCGCATCCGCTTCGGTGTTTGACCAATAATAAGCTCCCTCACCGATTTTGGCAAATGAGTCATAACGATATCCCGCAGGGTTAGCTCCAAAAGTAGTTTCATTTGTCGCACCTGTATTGGGGTCGAGCCATAAACCATCACCTGCTTCTATTGTACCGACACTTTTCAATTTACCTCCGGCGATGGTATCTCCACCAAGATAATCGTTCAATATACTCCATTCTTGGTCGGTTGCTATATGCGTACCTGTAGGAGCTAATCCGCGCGGATCGCACACAGCCCAGCCGTTGTATAGTTTTCCATACTTTGCCCCTGATTCGGGGTCATTATTATAATAGCACCACGCACCGGTTTTCAAATTTTTCCATACCTCGGGGTCAGTAACTTGAGGGATAGTATCACCATTGCGGTACTGTACAACATCTAAGTTGTTTTTCATCCAAGAGTGAATTCCCAAAATAATTTCTTCATTGGAGCCGGGAATAAAATTTATGCTATCAATACTAGCAATGGCTTTCAATGCATAACTACCGTTGCCCTCAATAATTAAAAATGAAACATTATAAATAAAGAGTGAGTCAATATCCCTAATGTCGTAAAATTGTTTGCTACCATAAGAATAGGTTACCATCAGATAAGGTTCAGCAGACTTAATAAAAGTAATATTGCTTAAATCTTCGAGCTTATATTGGCGGTAATTACCATCGGGCAAGTAAAATTTTATCGAAAGGTCCTCTGCTTTGAGGCTTATGCTAATCAAAAATAACACTAAAATCATCAACATTTTTTTCATATCAAAATTCCTATATTAAATAATCTTTTTTTCTTCAGTTTCCCCTTTGTTTCAAGGGGGGCAGGGGGTTTCTCTTTCTTCAACTCCCAACAAATAATCAACTTACTTAACCAAAATCATTTTTTTGGTTAGTACTTCGCTGTTAAATCGAACTTCGTAGTAGTAAACACCGCTTTCTACGCGCTTGTTATTTATGTCCACACAGTTCCAAGGTAAAGAATTTTTGCCGTTCTGGCAGTTGTTGCATTCCAACTTTTGAATTTGATTGCCGGTGTTGTCGTATATCAAAATATCAACATTTCCAGCGGTTGCGATTTCAAATTCGATATTGGTTTTTTCTTGAAAAGGATTCGGAAAATTTCCCATTACAGACAAACCACTCGAATTTTGAGTTGGTTCGTTTACAGATGTTACATTTTCAAATTTGATTGATCTAATTTTTGAAATTGCGATTTTTTCTATTTGGTTGTTTTTTAATTTGATAACCATAGTATCACTTTGAGCGAACACGCTGACGTTATAAGCGATTAGAATTACAAAAGCGGTAATTAATGTTTTCATTTAGGACCTCTGCTAAAATATTAATAAATAAAAAATACAAAAAAAGCATTTTTGGCACTTTATATAAGTATAGACAACTGAGATGTCCATTTCTTTCTCTGTTGTTGAAAAAAAATACAAAAAAATTCAAAAAAGCTCGATAATTGTCAATTGTCAATGCGAAGAAGTTGTCTGAACCAAGATTTGAAGGATTTTTTGGATTAAAGGATTTGGTTTGTCATTTCCGGCTTGATCGGAAATCCATCCTCGAACAATTTTGAATTATAAATTATAAATGCGGAGATGACCAAACCACTAGGGATGAAATGTTTATAGAAAGAAGCTTGATGATGCCTACAGCGTGCCGTAGGTACGAAATATACGAAGAATTATGAAAAACCTTATTTCCCATATCAACCTTAGTAGAGAATCCGGCACCATCACTTTACGACATTCTTACCTTATTAACTGCAAAAATAAGGTAATGAGGTTAGTGCGTGCGCACATATCGCTTTTCTACTAAGGTTTATTAGACACATTTTGCCCAAATAGAATCAATTCAACCCTTCGGGGCTGAATACGGATTTTGATTTACCACGGGTTTCTCCGGTGGTTATTGAGATTAAGCTACTTCCTAACTTGAAGATGGATTCCAGCGTCCGCGGGATTGACAACTTGGTTATGCTCCATATATCTTAGTGGGTTAGGTGGTTATTTTCTACTCATTCAAAATTCAAATATACGATGACAGCCTCCCGTATTAAAAAACTCATCCGATGACCGGGCAGTCATCGGACGAGCAAGGCTTATCTTTCTTCGCATTGACAATTAACCATTGACCATTGTATGTCTCATTTCCTTCAGCATTTTTTTGATGTACTGCTCGGAAACGTTCAGGTCGAGGGCTAATTTTTTTGGTGGGTCCGAACGGTGCTCCTTCAGGTACCTGCTTATGAATAAATCAATCCTTGTTATTTTGGGAATGTAAAACGACAGCCCGCCAAATTCGCGGAGCAAAGCCTGAATACAATCAATACCGCACACTTTGGATAGTAGTGCTAAATCCGGCGGTAATTCATCTGTTTTTATCGCGCCATAAATGTCCTGCATAATGCTCTCCATTATTAATTAAAAAAAATTATTTCTTCATCATCTTCATCATCACATTCATATAAAGGCACTTCCGCGTCGAGCCTGTTCGATAAATCGTCCATAAAACTTTCGATTATATATCGAATGTCAACCACATCTTCTTTTTCCAACAACTCGGCGTCTGAAATCCTATCTGTGAATTCTCTAAATAGCAGATTTACTGTCGCTATTTTTTCGGTGATTATAGAATCTTTGCCTATAATTGCACCGCTCTCCTTCCGAGGCAACTCAATTGTTACTAAATTCATATTTTTTTTCTCATTTTGTTTGTTTATTATTAATTAAATATTAATTTTGTATTTATATTTAATACACAAATTGTGTGTATTTTATACAGCGAAATTATGTAAAATTTACACAATATCCAAATAAATTATATAAAAAAGATTTTAAAAACAATTATGAAAAATTCAATAAGTATAAATGGAGGAATTGGCAACCGCTTACGTGAAATCCGCGCTTTGTTTAACGAGGGTGGAAGAATAAGTGCGGCGCAGTTTGCTTATTTGCTTAACACAAACCGGGACAAAATAGCGAATTACGAATCGGGGCGCAGTTCACTGCCTTTGGAAATAGTTTACTTGCTTTACCAACGCGGAATAAATCCTATTTACCTGATTTGTGGTGAAGGCTCTTTGTTTGCCTCCAATGCCGAAGGTAAAATATTCGAATTGAAAGTAAATACTTGCGCTAATTCGGACCAAATGAAGAAAAACGCGCGCGTTATAGGCAGAATATACGAGGGCATCAAATTGAAAGCCGCCGCCGGAATGATTGACGGTGTGGACGACTAATGAGCCATATATTAGATGTTTATAAGAAAGTTGTGAATGCGTTTTCCGATGATTTGCTCGGTATCCGCACCAGCCGTCTATATATTGAAGAATTATTCGAAGAACTGGAAAGAGTTTCACCCGAACTTGCGGATTCCGCTCGGAGCGACGCTGAAAAGAAAGCCGCACTGCGGGATTTGGATTTGCGCTACGGCAGACCTACCTTTATATTGGACGATGAGTTAAAGAAACGCTTGTTCGACAAAGCGGAAATTCCATCTCCGACGCTATTGGACGAAGTATTGGGTGTAAAAGCCGATGAATGTTTTTTAGTTTCGGTGGAGGGCGATTCGATGCAAAACGCCGGAATTGGCGACGGCGACACTCTCGTTTGCTTAAAATTCGCAGAACCAATCTCCGGCGACATTGTGATTGCGGAGCTGAATACGCAGATACTTATCAAAAGATATATGCTGATAAAAAATTCAGTTTATCTCTTTCCGGAAAATTCATTATATAAACCAAGAAAAATTCTGATAAAAGATAATTTTTATATTTTGGGTAAGGTTATCAAGATAATCAAAAATGCCGACTAATCTCGTAACGATAATTTCACTCACTATTTATTGCTCAAACAATAGTAAGTGTTATATTTGAATAATATATTTATGAAAATTTAAAATAAATGGTTAATAAATGAAAAAACATTACCTATTATTTTTGCTTTTGACAGCAGTGATTTTTATGATTCCTGCAAACAAGGCAAAATCGGAAGATACTTTAACAGTACAGACATTTACATTCGACGACATTGCTAAACGACGCGACGTATTCCTATTTCCGCCAGCTTCGGAGTCGTTCCGAAAAGTACTGATGTACTATACATTAAAATGTGATCCAAAAACCCCTTGGGATAAATTTGATTGCGGCGAATGGGACTACATAACCGATACAAAGGTTTATCGTCATAGCGGGATTAAGGACTCCACCCGGATGACTCATCCTTTATATATGGTACGAGGCGCGGCACCGAAAAAAATTGAATTGAGCTCTATCCCGGGGGCAAGTATAATGCAGTATAACCAATTCAACCGCAAAGACCCAATTGTTGCCGATAGGAAGGATGTGCTGATTAATGGTACACAAGCGAAAACTTTTGAATTGGACGGTAAGATAGTTCGTATGCAATTCATTATTGATAAGGCTGCCATCAAAGCTTCGGGTCTGACAAAAGGTAATATAGCGGGTATAAAACTTTCCGCTATGTCAGCCGCCAGCGGTTATAAGAATTTCACAATTAGGGTGAGGCTTATCTCGACAAAATTACCTGCCACATTCGTAGAAGACCAATTAAAAGAAGTATATTTTCAAGATGTTGATATTAAAGAAGGCGATAACGAATTCTTTTTTAATAGCGATTTCAATTGGGCGAGCTTTTCGAACTTATTGATTGACATCAGTTATGAACGTAATGAAGTTCTTCCGGGTTCACTAATAAATGGTTACGAAACTACCGACGGTTTAATCGAAAAAGAAAGAGATTCATATTTGAGTTATTCAGCACAAGGTCAATTTGTTGATTGCGGGTTTACCCCGGAAATGAAAAACATACAGAAATTCACTTTCGAAACTTGGGTTAAAATCGAAAAATGGAATAATTGGGCTAATATCCTTGTTTTACAGGGTTTTGTTCAATTGCAGATGGGCGATAACAATGGTCAGCTTTATTGCATTGTTAGAAATCCGGAGAATACCCACGGCAATGCTATGGGTGTTCTACCTACATCATATTGGACTCATTTAGCAATGGTTTATGATGGTACACAGGCGGACAATTCAAGCAAATTAAAATTATATGTGAACGGCTATAAAAAAACTCTTGCCGTAACGGATAACATTCCTTCGAGTGTACCGGATTCACTATTGAAATTGTTTATCGGTGGCGGCACTTTCGATGGTGCGATAAACGAAGTTCGCATATTCAACACCGCTTTGGATGAAGCAACTATTAACGAATGGATGAATAAAACTCAATTTTTGACAACTCAGCATCCAAATGCTTCGAATCTAATACGTTACTATCGTTTCGACGAAGGTACGGGTATTACAAGCGCTGATTTATCCACTTCAAATCAAACCGGTAAGTTAATCGGTTGCCCTGTTTGGACAGAGAAATCCGCAAAAGAAATCGGTGGTACAACTAAGGTAACACAATTACCAAAAGTGGAGCTAATTTTCGGAGCATTGACAGGCGAATTGGAAGCTATAACGAAAGAAACTATTGTTCCTCAACAATTAAGCTCAGTACACAAATATAAAATAGAGAATCATAACGCTGGAGAAGATCAAGTATTTTATTCGTATTTGGCAGGTTGGAATTACAAAATTTCTCCAAATGGTATGAAATTGGATTCTACATTGAACAAACCGACTGAAACTTTAACCAACGACACATTGAAGTACTTTGGGAAACCATTCGAAGTGTTGGACGATTGGGAAATTGCGCGCTTTATCACTCCTTATGGAATAAACTTGGATCTTGGTCCAAGAGGCTTTACTTGGGTTTATGATGTTACTGATTTTGCTCATTTATTACGTGATTCCGTTGATTTCCAAGCGCATAACACACAGGAACTTGTAAATGTGAAATTCGCGTTTATCAAAGGTACACCGCCGCGCGATTTGCTTTCGCTAAGCAGAGTATGGGGTAAAACAGCATCTTATTCTTACAAAGACCTTTCGGATGATTTCAAATTGGCTTATACTACTGTGGATATTTTACCTGATGCGAAGCAAGTAAAGCTTATAAGCAGAATTACGGGACACGGTCACCAAAGTAACGATGGCAACCCACCTCATTGCTGTGAGTGGAAGGATAATACTCATTATCTGTACGCCAATAATAAATTAGCCGATCAGTGGCATATATGGCGCGACGACTGCGCCGAAAATCCGGTATATCCGCAAGGCGGAACGTGGCCCGGTTCGCGTGAAGGTTGGTGCCCGGGCGATGTGGTACGTGATTTCGAATTTGAACTTGGTCAATACGTAAAAGATGGCAAAATTGATTTGGATTATTCCTTAACACCAGTACCTGACGACAACAAAGGTATGGGTAGCGGAAATTACGTAATTTCAACTTATTTAGCGCAATACGGCGAACCGAATTTCAAAACCGATATGGAAATATACGATGTTATTTCTCCATCGAACCATCCGCTATTTTCAAGATGCAATCCAATTTGCTCTAATCCGAAAATCGTTGTTCGTAATAACGGCACGATCCAAATTAGTTCGTTTACTTTGGAATACGGGGTTTCGGGTGGACAAAAAGAAATTTATGTTTACATAGGCAAGAAAAAACTTCAGCCAAACGTAAAGGATACAATAGAATTACCGATTAGCTCAAATATGTTCTGGATTGGCGACGATGCTCATAAATTTACTGTTAACGTAGTTTCTGTTAATGAAGAAGCAGACTTGCAACCGGCAAATAACTCATTTACAAGCAAAATTGATATGCCGGATTTGTACAACGAAGAGATATATTTCGAATTAAAAACCAATTTACGTGGACAGAATTTCAGCTATAAATTGACTGATTTAAATGGCAATGTTCAATTCGATAGAAAAACACTGGCGAGCAGTAGAACTTACCGCGACACATTAATATTGAGCGAAGGGTGCTATACTATTCATCTTACGGACGCCTACAAATACGGTTTGAGCTATTGGGCTTATACGGAACAGGGTACAGGCTCATTCAAAATTTTTAATTCGAAAGGGACTCTGTTAAAAGTCTTTAACCCTGATTGCGGAGCCGGATATACATATTCGTTCAATTTGGGACCCGCGTCTTGGGTCAGCGATGCCGGTTTCGAGACGTACTTCACTTTATCGCCTATGCCGGCGGATAATTATATGAACTTAGGGTTCAAACAACTCAACGGCGAAATAAAAATTACGATATTCGACTTCACCGGCAAAAACTTAGATCAGCTAAGCACTTATGCTAAAAACGAAAACAACTATCGAATTGATTTAACGAATTACGTTCCGGGAATCTACTATATGTTGCTTAATAGCCCGCAGGGTTCGTTTAAGCAGAAATTCATAGTGAAATAATTAACAGTTTGTCTGAACCACGATTTGAAGATGGATTCTTCACTTCATTTAGAATTGCGGGCTCCTTTCTTTGCGCTTTCACTTCTTTGGGGTTTCTTTTCATCGCATTTAAAATTCAAAATTCAAAATTATTTCAAGTTTGTTTAGATTTCTTAAAAAATATCATTGCAAATTCGTAATTATTTCATATTTTGCATTAATTGTATAAACAATTTTATTAATAAACCATAGAGGTTAATATGAAATCCAGAATTTTTATTACATTCTTAAGTGCAGTAATCCTATTCTCGTGCGTATCGTATCAAGCGGACGCTCAAACTAAGGTTAAGCGCGTAAAATATAATAACACACTATCGCTCGATCCATTATCATTTATGTTCGGTTATTTACCCCTTACTTATGAAAAATCTTTGAAGGGCAACAATACCGTTACAGCTAGTTTAATATATGCCGATTATGACGGTTGGAAAGCCATTAACTTAGGCGGATCGTACCGCTGGTATTTGCTCACCACAAATAAGTACAAACCAAATGAAGGTTTTAGCGCAGGACCATCGCTGATGCTCGGCTATTGGGGCGCAGATACCAAAAATTCCGATAGTAACAAATCGGGTATTTTAGTTGCTATTGGAGCGGAAGCCGCGTATAAATTGGTTATTGACAAAGGATTTTCAATGGAGCCAACAGTACGATTTAATTATCCTATCAAAAGCAAAGACGGTGCACCAAATATCCAATCGTACAAAGCAATTACATTAGGTATAAACTTAGGTTACTCTTGGTAAACTAAAAGTTTTGAAATTAAGCGTTACAAACTAAATTAGAACTTATGGGCTGTTGTAAAAGTAAATTTGTTAGTCAAACAATTGGATAGGAAACGGATTCTTTTATGCGTTTGCTTTAAAATTTGAAAGTCCTTGCGATGATTAATAAAATGCTTTTACTACAGCCGTTTTATAAATAATGAAATGAGAATGTTGAACCCACTGCTTAAATACATAATACTACTACTGGTTTTTTCAATTCCTTCTTTTGGGCAGAACTATGCGAATCCCCAAAATATAATGGAATTGAATTCCGTTGCCGACGATTTTGCTCCTGTTTGGAATTCTTTCGAGCAGAAGTTGTACTTCAATTCCACTCGCGACGGGAATTCGGTATTTTATACAGCTACTCCGACGGCGGACTTCCGATTCAATGAATATTCATTACTAAAAGCACCGCTCAATAATCCAAAGACCAATCAATCGTATATCACTTTTGTTAGTCCCGATTTGGCTCTATTGGCGTCATACTCGCTCAAAAAAGAACGTTCGTATATCAACATCGCCAAAACACGATTCGAAAGAAATACTTGGACTAAAGCATTTGAAGATGAAAATCTGTCAGTTGAGTCATTTTGCGGCTTCCCTAATGTTTCACCTGACGGAAAACTTCTGATATTTTCTTCAAACCAAACCGCTCAACACCACGATTTGGATTTATGGTTTTCATTTGCCGATGACAAAGAAAATTGGTCGAAACCGGTGCAATTGGCGGAGCTGAACACCCCTGGCAATGAAATAGCACCATTCCTAATCGCTCCCGACACATTGGTTTTTGCTTCCGATGGTATGGAGGGTCCGGGCAAATACGATTTATATATGTCGGTAAAGCGTTCCGGTACTTGGCAAACTCCAAGACCCTTAAATGAGCTAAATACAGAGTTCAATGAAATAGGATTTGCGCGTTTGGAGGATGGACACTATATATTTGCCTCCGACAGACCGGGTGGCAAAGGTGGGATGGACTTATATGCCTGCGGTTCAAGCAATCGGAATAATGAATTAAAACCCGACGCGAATGAATTGCAATTGAATATCACAACTCAAACTACTGTTATTCGACTAATTAGCGAAAACCAAACAATCCGCGTTCTTCCACCGCGGAAAGCTATTGATATGAATCTTTTAGATACGAACTTCATATATGATAAGTATCTTTTCAAACATATTCCCTCTGCAGAGGGGTTTGAGGAAATACTTGTCGATTCTGAACTGATTATCAGACCGAAGAAATTGGATTTGGAACTGGATGCGGGACCAGCGGAAATGTTGGATTCGTGGACGGCGTATTTGCTTACCACTTCATTAAAAAAAGAAATTGCTTCCGGTCGTGGGATGCCTTATTCCAATATGGTTGATATTTCGGAAATGGTTCTTTCAACCGCCGACGACGATTCATTGGTTTTATTACTGACGGCTGTCAGCAAATCGTCGGGTAGATATGAAGAACGCTTCTTGATGTATTTGAATAAATCTATTTCTACAGGATTGAAAAATTATAAAGATGAAGATGGAAATTACCGAGAAATCCTTCTACCTGCCGATGAAATAATAAGCGATGAATTGCTGGATGAAATTGCTGAAAGTACAAATGGATCGCCAAAAATCGTAATAGAATACTTCAGCGAAAACACTAAAAATAAAGCCTTGGCATTAAAAAAATCTCTCGAAAATAAACTAAAGCGAAAACTAATCGTTATTAAAAGTGTGAAATATTCTCCGAACAAAAATTTTAGCGGAAGTATAGCACCACAAGTATTAAAAGTTAAACTAATTGTTGAATAAATGACTGATATTGAATTAAAAGATTTCTGCGATGAAATCAAAAAACACGACGAACCGGTAGTACTTGTACCGGAATTTTTCTTCGAAAATGCCGAATTCGAACAAGCGCGAATCTTAGTTGATGAATTTGGTGGAAGAAAATTTATCCGCCTGCCTGAAAAAGACATTGCTTTTTTTGATTGGCTGAAAACAGCAGACGAAACTGTGTGGAATGATCTATGGGAAAGCGACGATTTGCCTCCGTATATTGTTTCTATTACGCTACTTCCGGAACTGATTTACAAACAAAACCGCGGGTTCCCTATTTGCGATTTAGTTTCTTGCGATAATTACTTCTTCGCAATGGACTTTATGAAGGACGAAGAATCGAATATCGTTTTGGAAGCCGCTCAATCAAGACTGCTCAACCACGAAACGCTTACTTATGCACAAAAATTAGCGTTGGAAATATCGATATGGCCTATTGATATTTGGCACTTTGCGTATAAATATAGAATATCGGTAAGCGAAGCGAAAAAAGCGGTGCAGGAATTGGTGGACGATTTTGCGTTGGTGCATTTGAAGTCGGCGGAACATTTGGCATTAGCCCTAAATATATAGCATTAACGGAAGAAAATGAAAATAAGCGTAGCTACGGATTTGCATTTCTATAATAAAAGTATGGGCGTTAAAAGTCCGTATTTTTTTGATTGGAGCCAAAGCGAAATTAAACTGCTGGCTTATAGTGATGAAATTCTGGACGCTTTTGTTGCGGCTATAAATGAGCAAAAGCCCGATGTTTTAGTAATATGCGGCGATTTGACAAACAATGGAGCTGAAATTTCGCATACCGCTTTGGTGGAGAAATTTGAGGCAATCAATTCGAATATACGGATTTTCGTTATCCCGGGTAACCACGATATAGGTAGTGAACACAATTATATTTTTCCTGACGGCAGCGAACCAGTCAAAATAGAAAGCGTTACTAAAGAACAGTTCTGCTCAATTTATTCAAACTTTGGGTACCAAAACGCCGATAGTTATGCAACAGATTCCCTATCCTACAGCATAAATTTAGATGATAAAATTAAACTTATCGCTATAGACAGCAATAATTACAACAACCGCTTCCCGGGCGTAAATCCCGACACAGGAGCGATATCGGGTGAAACTCTCGATTGGATAAAACAACAAGCTGTTTGCGCAAAAGCGGAAAACAGAAGGGTAATCGCCTTTATGCACCATCCATTGATGGAGCATTTCCCGATGCTGGAATTGCTATTTCCCGATTTTATTTTGCAACAATCGCGTATGATTCTGAAAGCATTTGCTTACTGCGGAATACATACCGTTCTGACCGGTCACCACCACGCGAATAGTATTGTTTCGAAAGTCAGCGGTGGCAACAGAGTGTTCGACATTCAGACATCCGCGTTAACTTCCTACCCGATAGCTTACCGCACGCTGGTGTTGGAAGATACCAAAATAAAGATTAATTCGAATTATCTGAAAATTGACCTAAACGTAAATGGCGAATCTTTTGAAAAATACACATACGGTTTTACACGCGAAAGCATTAGGCAAAACATCATTCGATTTTCATCCACATATTCTGATTATACAATAACGGACGAGCAGATTGAAGTACTAACCGAAACGTATATGAGTTATTTTACAGGGACCAAAGTTATCACACCGAGAATAACAAGTTTCCTAAACGAGAATAAGAACACGAACGATTTTATTATCAAACGTATGGTACCCTTTGTAAAAACCATTATGATTACTTCCGGCAACACCGATAGCTGTATAATCGGCTATTGAGAAGAAGGGCAAGCACGCAAAGAAGAGAAGGAATTATCCGAATATTTGATAATCCCTAACGAAATAAGACGATGGATTCCCGATCGAGTCGGGAATGACAAACCAATCCTTTTAATCGTGCTTCAGGCTCTTGGGTGGAATGTACGGTGGACTTCCTTGAGGAAATCGCGGTCAATATGAGTGTAAATTTGAGTAGTGGAGATATCGGCGTGACCCAGCATTTCTTGTACCGCGCGGATATCGGCGCCACCTTCCAACAGATGAGTGGCAAAAGAATGGCGGAAAGTATGCGGATGGACATTTTTGCCTATACCTGCTTTGGTGGCGTTCGATTTAACGATTTTCCAAACAGCCATTCGGGAAAGCTTAGAGCCGCGTTTGCTTAAAAACAGATAATCTTCGCTGGTTATCGGTTTTTCGAAAGCAGGGCGAACTCTAATCCGGTATTGACTTACCCAATTCAACGCGGCGCTCCCGATGGGCACAACACGGTCAACGTTCCCCTTTCCGCGTACTTTTATAATTTCAGCGGAAGGGACGATGTTATTCACTCTTAGATCGGTTAGCTCGGAGCATCGCAATCCGCAGGCGTAAAGTAATTCTAAAATAGTGCGGTCTCTGATACCCGCCAATTTTGATGTGTCGGGTTGTTCAATTATATCAATTATTTCTTCTATATCCAAAACGTCGGGAAGGGTTTGCTCCAATTTCGGCATATCAATTTCTGAAACGGGATTTTCCTCGATTTTTCCGCGTTTTATCAGATATTTAAAGAACATTCGAAGTGTAGTCAAATGCCTTGCTCTAGAGTTGATACCAAGGTTGGAATTCTCGGTTAATTCGGAAATATAAGTTAAAACATCTTCCTGAGTAACTGTTGAAAAGTCTGTTTTGTTTAAGGAATTTGTCATAAATTGCACAAACTGCTTCAAATCGGATATATACGATTCGGTGGTATTTTTAGACAAGCCCCTCTCCAAGGCTATATAATTTTTGAATAATTTTACGTCTTTGCTTATGTTAGCCGGATTTCCGCCCGATCTTATAGTTTCCATACCTTTCTCCTGACATTTTAATAATTGTTACCACTGTTTTTCGATTTTAGATTTGCCGCCTTTCACTTTCTTCATTTTCTTCATTTTGTCTTTTTCTTGAGCTTGAAGGGCGTTTAATATGCGCTCAGCGTCCTTATCCGAAATTTTACTTTTTTGCGGTTGAGGATTCTGATCTTGTTTATTTTGATCTTGTTTATCGTCTGGCTTATCGCTTTTATCTTTGTTGTTTTTATCTTTATTTTTATCGTCTTTCTTTTGGTCTTGTTTATTTTGCTTATCTTTTTTCTGATCTTTGTTATCTTTATTATCTTTATTTTGCTGTTTTTGTTGATTCTGCTGTTGAACAAGCATTCGACGTGCTAATTCATAATTGTAGCGAGCATTGTCATCCTTGCCGTCCAATTTCATAGCACCTTTGTAGGAATTTATCGCCTTGTTCAGGAAATCCATACTACCTTGCTGGTCGCCGGATTTGGCTTTATCTCTTGCTTGCTCGAAGTATGAATTACCCAGATTATATTTCACATCATTTTTTTCGTTTTTATCTAGTTTTTTGCTGTTCATTAGCTCGAACTTTTCACCGGCTTCTTTGTAGTTGCCTTGTTTATAGAGTGCATCACCAAGATTAAACTCTGCTTTTTGGTTGTCGGGGTTTTCGGTTAGCGCCTTGCGATACTTGATTTCAGCATCGTTATACTTTTTGTTTTCATACGATTTGTTGCCCTGACGCACAAATTTTTTGTCATCCTTTGCCGATATAACGAACGATGAAATACAGAAAATCGAGAGGATTAATATCAAAATTGCATTATTTTTCATTTTTCTTTTTACCTCCGGCGAAGTCGCTTAGTGCTGAAAGATATTTATTTTTTCTATACGTGATTATCAGCTCAATCAATAATATAATAAAAGCCGCAAAAAGAAAATATTGAAATTTATCGTCGAAATCAGTGAATATTTTAGAACCGTATTTATTCTTTTTCATTTTGGATATTTTTTCGATTATTGTATTCAAATCTAATGTACCCGATGAGGCGTAAAGAAACTCACCATCGCCTATATCGGCAATTTCTTTTAGCACTGGAGCATTCAACTTTGAGATAACCGTATTTCCGGATTCATCCTTTTGGTAGCCGACTATGTTACCATTGCCATTTAATTTCGGAATCGGCGCGCCCGATTGTTTACCCATACCGATTGTAAAAATAATAATTCCTTTTTCAGCCGCTTTCTTAGCCGACGATACAGCATCGTCCTCGTGGTTCTCACCATCCGAGATAACTATCATTAGTTTACTTTGCGATTTATTTGGGGAATATGAACCCGAAGCCAAATCCATAGCCGAACCCAAAGCCGTACCTTGACGGTCAATTAGGTCGGTCTCAGCAGAAGACACAAGCATTTTTGCCGCTGAAAAATCGGTAGTTATAGGGAGTAAAACAAAGGAATCTCCTGCAAAAACTACTGTGCCGATTTTATCGCTGAGCAATTTATCAATCAACTTTGTAATTGCTTGTTTAGCCCGTTCCAATCGGCTCGGTTTTATGTCCTGAGCGTTCATACTATTCGATATATCGAGAACTACCATTATCTCGATACCCTCACGGTCAACTTTTTCCAGTTTATTACCAATTTGAGGATTCGCCGCACCTATAACCAATAATGCGAAAGCCAAATTCAATAAGATAAATTTACTCAGCGATTTAAACCGCGAAGTATCGGGGTGCAATCTGGCAACCAAATCCAAATCACCGAATTTCCGTAAATTATTGGTGCGGGAGGCACGTAACAATACGAAAAACAGGGTGAAACCCGGTATCGCCAGCAATGCCCAAAGTAATTGTATGTGTTCGAATCTTAACATTGCTTTATTAACTATTATTCTTTACTACAAAATTATATAATATTTACCATATCCCAAATATTTACGAAGAATATTTTGACAAATTAAATAAATATTAAAAAAAATATTAAATTTTTATACACGTTATATATCGAATTATGTTAAAAAATATTGTTACCATATTAGCTCTGCTATTGGTATTTATGCAGGATTCAAGCGGTCAAACAAGTTTAAGTGCTATAAAATTAGCTCGAGTAAAATATTCCGGCGGCAGTGACTGGTACAACGACCAATCCGCGGAAGTAAATTTGCTTAAATATGTCCGTGCAAATACCAATATAAACGTCGAGCCAAAATACGAATACGTTGATTTGGCTACGGACGACTTATTCCAGTATCCGCTTATTTTTATGACGGGGCACGGGAATATGAAGTTTTCCGATAAGGAGCAAAGAAATTTGCGCGCTTATTTGGAATCCGGAGGATTCCTATATGTGGACGATGATTATGGTTTAGATAAATTTTTCAGAAAAGAAATCGAGAAGGTGTTTCCCGACCAAAAATTGACGTCAATTCCCTTTTCGCACGATATTTTTAGTTGTCATTTTCGTTTTCCGAACGGAGTACCGAAAACTCACGAACACGACGATAAAGCTCCGCAGTCACTTGGTATATTCATAGACGGACGTTTAGCGGTTCTTTATACTGTGGAAAGCAACCCATCGGACGGATGGGCAGACCAGGCTGTACATAACGACCCTGCAGATAAAAGAGAAGAAGCCTTGAAATTTGGCACCAATATAATAGTTTACGCCTTAACCCATTAGAATTTATGAGCAAAATTAATTTATACAGTAGAATAGTATTTCAGTTAAAGGCGGTCCGCCGTAAGGAAACCACTTATCTGCTTAGTACCGGTTTTTTGAAAACAGTTTTCTGGATTGTATTTTCTTTTCTATTGGCGGTACTTTTGGAATGGGCGGTATTTGGAAACACAGAGTTTAGAACATATATCATAAAAACAATTGGCGGCATAGCTGCTATATCATTCTTGTCCTATATGATTACGCCATTATTGCGTGCGTTTGGCATTCGCAATTTCCCATCAATCGAGGATATAGCGTTAAGGATTGGTAAGCGTTTTACTGAAGTCGGCGATAAATTATGTAATGCGATGCAGATATATAATTCTCGAAACAGAACGCAATCGCTTTCTTCGGAGTTAGCAGTTGCGGAATTTGAAAAAACCGTACTAATCGCCGATGAAGTTGATTTCGAGGCGATTATTAACCGCAAACCATTGCGCAGAGCCGCCACACGAACATTGCTTTTGCTTCTTCTTTTAATTGCTTTAATATCTACTATTACTCCTTTGGGGTCGGCATTCGATAGGTTGCTGAATTTTAATCGCTCCTATATTCCACCATCACCATTCCAGCTTAAAATATTCCCGGGCGATACAACAATGTTGCGGTCTAACCGATTAGTCATAAAAGTCAAAGCATTGGGTACCGCGCCTGAAAAAATCAGGTTATTCATAAGACAACAAAACCAAGTGAACTTTGACTCTTATGAAATTGATTTAGATACATCAAACACATATATATACATTAATCAAGCGGTGAAGCGTAGTTTCGAATACTATGCCGAAGCGGACTGGATGAGCGAGATCGTTCGAACGGACACCGGAAAGATTACAGTTATTAATCTACCAAATATACGTTCGATAATTGGAAAAATAAACTATCCGTCCTATACCGGTTTATCGAGCAAAGGTTTTACAGAGCAAAACGCCGATGTTGCGGCATTGCGAGGAAGTTCCATTGAAATCTCAGCGTATAGTAATAAAGAATTACAGCGCGCGTGGCTGATTTTGGAGAATACTAAGGGTGATACTTCGGGTGTCAAACGCGTTGATACAATGAAACTTAGAATGAACGTAGCCGGTAGAAAAGCTTCCGCAAGGTTTTTCTTAGCCGAAACCGGTAGATATTATATTAAATTGGAAGATACGGATATGCAAACCAACGCTAATCCAATAAAATATAACCTGACCGCGCTTTCCGACGACTATCCGTCAATAACGCAAACAAAACCAACTACCGATGTAACGATAAATCAAAGCACTACGCTTCCGATTCAGCTTTCCATCAGCGATGATTACGGATTTACCTCTTTGAAACTGTATTATCGCTTGATCCAATCGAAATACGCTCCGACGGAAACAAAATTCTCGAACATAAACATTCCTATTTCGAGATTGGAAATTAAAAATGATATTAATTATGTGTGGGACTTATCAGCAATAAATATAAGTCCCGAAGATATATATGAGTACTATTTTGAAGTAGCCGATAACGATAATTTCGGTGGACCGAAAAAAGCACGTACAAATACGCTGACAGTTCGGCTTCCTTCATTGGAAGAAGTGATGGAAGAAAGCGACTTAACGCAAAAAGATGTTGCCGACGAAATAAAAGAAGCGGTTAAAGAAGCCGAAGATTTGAAAAAGGATATGGAAGAGCTGAACAGGGAGATGCTAAAGAAAAATCCTAAAGAAGAACTTCAATGGTCCGACAAAAAGAAAGCTGAAAGTTTGATGAGTCGCCAAGAAGATATCAAAAACAAGATGCAGAATCTGGCACAGAAACTCGAAGATAATACTAAGCAGTTAGCCGAAAACAATATGATTTCTCCGGAAACGATGGAGAAATATATGGAACTCCAAAACCTGATGAAGCAAGTTGATTCACCGGAATTAAAAAAACTTCAGCAGGATATGAAAAAAGCGTTGGAGAATATGACTGCCGAAGATATGAAAAAGGCTTTGGAGAAATTCAAATTCAATGAAGAACAATTCAAAAAGAATATCGAACGCTCGTTGAAAATGCTTAAACGCATTCAAGCTCAACAAAAAGCGGACGCTTTAGCAAAAAGAGCCGACGAATTGGCTGATAGGCAGGATAAATTAGCTGAAAAAACTAAAGATGCAAAAGCCGACCAAGCGGAAGAACTTGCTAAACAACAAAACAATTTGACCCAAGATTTCAAAGAACTTGAAAAAGATGTCAAATCGTTGGAAGACCTTATGAAAGAAATCGGTGAAAAAGAAATGCCGATGGATATGATGAAGGATGCCCAAAACGAACTTTCTCCAAAAGAAACCGAAGAGAATATGCAATCCGCTGAGAAGAATATCAAGGCGCAAAAGAAATCGGAAGCTAATAAAAATCAGAAAAAAGCCTCCGAAAATATGCGGAATTTTGCAAACAAAATGCAGTCTATGCGTCAGCAAATGGATAAGGATTCTAAAGAAAAAGCGTTAAAACAACTTCAGAAATCAATTTCCAATCTTTTGGAATTGTCAAAACGCCAGGAATCGTTGAGCAACAAAACGAAAAGTATGGATTACAACTCAACGAAATTCCCTGAAAATGCACGTAAACAAGCCGATTTATTCGACCAATTGGCTAATACAGCAATGGCGATGGCGGAATTGGGAGAGCAGTCCTTCGCTGTTACTCCTGATATGGTTTCAAAATTGCAAAACGCTCTGCAATCAATGCAAGACGCCTTTGGTAAATTATCGGAAAGGAACAGTTCCGAGGCAGCAGCACCTCAGCAAAGTTCGATGGCGGCTATGAATGGCGCGGTTTCATCTATGCAGAATCAATTGGCTAAACTACAACGCGGCGGTGCTTGCTCTAATCCGGGCGAAGGCGAAGGCGAAGGTGAAGGCGAGGGACAAGGAAGTTCCTCAGGTATGTCACAGCAACTTCAGGAACTAGCGGCTCAACAGCAGGCGATCAACCAAGCGATGCAGGAAATGATGAATAAGCAAGGTGGCGGTGGTTCGAGCGGAAAAGGCCAAGGCCAAGGTATGTCGTTGGAACAACAAGCCGAAATGAAACGTTTAGGCGGGAAGCAGGGTAGTGCCGGTAAATCCGCTCAAGACCTGACCGATGAACAAAAAAAATACGCTAACCAAGATAGAAAACGTTTGGAAGCTCTCGATAAAATTGCCGATGAAATGCAAGAAATAGCAACTGAAATGAAATCCGGAAAAATTAGTCAGGAGACCTTGAAACGTCAAGAAAAAATATTGAACCGTTTGTTGGATGCCTCGCAATCAATTAACGATAGAGATTATGAGAAAAATCGTGAAGCTAAAACAGGAAAGAACTATCGCGCGATGAGTCCGTCGGAATTGGATATGCTTTCACCAGCAGGCAAAAAGCAGGCTATCGAAGAGTTGATGAAATCCAATAAACAAGGTTACTCCGAAGACTACGAAAAACTTATCAAACAATATTACGAAGCTCTACAAAAATAATTTATTTAAGTGAACTAAATGAGTCAAGCAAATATACCCGTCCCTGAATCCAAAAATTCCGCGGACCCAATAGCCCAATTCGAAAGATTTGTGGAAATAGTAACACTTCTACGCAAGCATTGTCCGTGGGATGCAAAACAGACTAATGAATCAATAGCTCATTATATGGTTGAGGAAGTTTATGAGTGCATCAGCGATATTTATGAGAAAAATGATTCCGGCTTTGCAAAAGAGCTGGGCGATCTATTACTTCACATCATAATGCACGCTGTTATGGCGGAAGAACGCGGTGCGTTTAATCTGAATGATGTTATAACTTTCGCAAGCGATAAAATGGTATTTCGCCATCCGCACGTATTTGGTAATACAGTAGTTGCCGATTCGCAAGAAGTGTTGCAAAATTGGGAAAAGCTGAAAATGAAGGAGGGACGCGATTCCATTTTAGATGGCGTGCCGGTTTCGTTGCCACAATTGCTAAGAGCCGAACGCATTCAGGAAAAAGTATCGCGTGTGGGATTCGATTGGGAAGACAAGCGCGATGTTTGGAATAAAGTGGAGGAAGAAATCGCGGAATTAAAGCACGAAATTGATTCAGGTGATAAAGAAAAAGCGCGTATGGAGTTGGGCGACGTGTTCTTTGCATTAGTTAACGCCGCACGTCACGAAGGTTTGGTTGCGGAAGAAGCCCTACAATTAACGAACAACAAATTTACCTCTCGATTTCAATATATAGAACGCACCGTTTTAAAAATGGGCAAAAATATGCAGGATATGAGCTTGGAAGAACTGGACGCGATATGGGATGAGGCAAAAGCAATCGAGAAGAAAATTGTCAATTGTTAATGCGAAGAAAGAAAAAATAAAAACATACTGCTGGAAACTGAGCACATCGAACAAATTATACGAGTTTTGGCTTATACTATCGAACAAATGAAACAAATTGATAAACTAACAACAAATTGGATATAAAATGGAAATTGTCTTTTATAAAAGCAAAGAACATAAAGACCATTATTTATTGTATAATGCGGCTAATAACTGCAATCCTGAAAGGATGTTTCAAAAACTAACAAGCACAGGGGATTTCCCAAATAGTGGATACCCGGTAATTGAAATTACGGAAGTTAGTTATGTTTTGAAAACAGATTTGGATTTTGGCTTTTTTGATTATTTAGCTGAAAAAGCCGCAACTAATCATATTCCTAATCAATATGATGGTGGCGCGTTTCGTGCTTGGTATGAATTTAAAACCTTTGATCCTGTAAAATGGATGAATGAATTTTATTTTTACGAAAACTCTAAAAATAATAGATTTGAAAATAACAGCAATCTTGTTAAACAAATCGTATTATTTTAAGCGCATTATCGATGAGTTTGAGAACTCAAGGAAGATAGTCCTCTTGTTTTTTTAGAATCATCAAGAATAAAAACAAAAAATAAATTATATATAAACACTATAGGAATAATATGAAACAAAAAGATTTACTAATGCTACTGCTACTAACGGCTCTGTTTTTGCCGTTTTTCATTTCGGAACCGCTATATAAACTGTACTCAGCGTCCAACGCTTTGCATCCCTATATTTGGTCATTCATCAAGTTCGGCATATTAGCGACAATCGGCGAATGTATCGGTCTGCGCATTCGCACGGGCAATTATTACACCAAAGGCTTCGGAATATTACCTCGCGCGTTTGTTTGGGGTATTTTGGGTTTGATGATAAAGGCGGCGTTCGTGATTTTTGCCGCGGGCGCACCAATGATGTTAGCATCAATGGGCGTAAAATTTCCTGCTGAATTACCAAATCCTGCCGCGATATTAAACCAAAGCATTTTTGTGTCTCATTCGTGGCTTCAAGTTCTTGCCGCATTCACATTCAGCGCGACGATGAACGTGTTTTTCGCGCCTATGTTTATGACATTACATAAATTAACCGATGCTCATATTAATGAAACCGGCGGCTCGATTATTAAGTTCTTCACTCACAAAATCCGTTTCGGTCATCACTTACAGAATATGAACTGGAAAGTTATGTGGGGATTTGTATTTATGCGCACAATTCCTTTTTTCTGGATACCGGCTCACACTATAAACTTCCTACTTCCTCCGGAATACCGCATATTGGTAGCCGCTTTATTGGGAATAGTTTTGGGTGTAATTTTAGCAATCGCCGCTATTAAGGGACAAGAAAAGAAACCTGTTCTAGCCTAAGCAAAAACGGAACATATATTTATTTTTTTAAATTAAGCTCGCAATTTTGCGGGCTTTTTTTTGAAATTATCCAGTTAATTTTGCGTCTGCTCCTAAACTGCCGTTGTCAAAACCCAACTATTTTACCAAAATTGCAAATTGTTTTTCTAGACAGAGAAAGAAATGGACTTCTCAGTTGTCTATACTAATGTAAATGTACAAATTCAGAAAAATTGGTTTTTTTTCACAGTATATCCGAGGTTGGAAATGAAAGTTTTTTATCGTATTTCGTCAATTGTTTGTCTGCTTTTTATATTTGCGATATCCCAACTCATTGCTAATAATGACAATAAAAACATATCAAAGGAAATAACTTCTTTGCTGGGTTCGTCAAGCGAAGGCACAGAATTTTTTCTTACTTTCCACCCTTGTTGGGAAGAATCCTTCAGTCCTCAAAACAAAATCTTAATTTATGTTTCGTCCGCTTACAAAACAAATGTAAGCTTAGACATTCCGGGAAAAGACATTTCACGTGTAAAGGAATGTCTGCCTAATAATGTCATTGTTTTTGACTTGACTTCCGAAGAAGCCCAATGCTACCGAAAAACTGCGAAACAAGAGCCGTCTCCCAATTTTGAATACCCTGGTTATGGTATTATTATCCGCTCTGAAAAACCCGTCGTTTGTTATGGATTAAATACTTCGAAAACTACATCGGAAGGATTTTTGGTTATCCCCAAGACCGCATTGGGCACGAGCTACATAGTCTCATCCTACAATAGCCCGACTGCTGAAGACACTGAACAATTTATGACATCCTATACCAGCATTGTAGGCGTTTACCCCGAAACCGAAGTAACAATCACTATTGGTGGAAGCAAAAACAACTTTACGGATAAGCCGAATGTTTTAAGATATGGCTCAACAAAAACAATTACACTCCAAACCGGAGAAGTGTATCAAATTGGCGTGAAAGGCAATTACAATGATTTAACAGGTACAACCGTCCAATCGTCAAAACCTGTCGCAGTTATATCGGGTTCTTATGGCACTAATGTTCCTTCCCCGACGAGCTATTGCGGTTATTTAATAGAGCAGGACATTCCGATTTCCGCTTGGGGTAATCAATATCAAGTTCTTCCGTTTGCCAGTAGACAAAAACCTTCCATCGTTCGCGTTATGGCTTCAGAACCAAATACAATGCTGTACATAAATGGCTATGAATGGGCAACAGTAGAAACAGTTGGCGGTGAATCGGGTAAAGGGTTTATTGAATTTCGAGCGCAAGCCGAAGGAGAGAGCGAACTTAATCCGATAACAATTTCGGCGAATAATAAAATCGCAGTAACTCAATTTAATACCGGAGCCGATGATGACGGCATAACTACAACCGCTCCTTTTCAAATTGCCCTTACCCCCGTTAGTCAATATCAAAATGCAATTTCGTGGACTATACCCAACAATCTGGGCGAGGCGGTTTGTACTAACAATTATGTAAATATATGTTATATAACCGACGATTTGGCTAAAATCCCCGACGACATTATGTTTGGGCAGTCCGATGGTACATCAATCGAGTGGAGAAAATTGGCTGATGTTGCATCGCCGGGAAAAACCATATTCGACGACAAACTTCCAAAAGGGCAATTTAGGAAAACCACCACTATAAAATTGTACAATCCCGCATTTGTCTATTATTTGAAGGGGATTAACAAATTAGCCGCATATTGTTACGGTTCGGGCTCCGGCAGTATTTACGGATATTCCACAATATCGAATTTTAAAGATTTATCGAAAGCGGATATCTATAAACCTACTCTCGAATATGATTTGAACTGCTCCGGCAAAATAACCGGAACTATAAGCGATGAACCGATTAACGACGCTTCGCTGAGAACAAATCTGAAAGAAGTAGATTTTATTAATGCTCAATCGTATAACGTAACCGGCTTGAACTTATCGAACGACGAATTAATCAGCGGTATATCAGACAAGTTGAATTTCACACTTAATGTAATTGATAGAACACTGAAAGCAAAAGCGGTATTATATGCCTACGATTGTGCGGGAAACGATACTACTTTTGTAATTGAGTATAATCCTTTTAAATTTATTACCGATAAAAGGACTTATGAATTTGGCGAGTTTTATGTTAATTCTCCAACGAAAACAATCACTTGCGAATTTACAAATCAAACCGAAGCGCCTATAATTTTGGACTCTTTCTATCTAAAATCAAAATATAATCAATCTAATTTTAAATTTGCCGGATTCACGATTGACAACAAAATTTACAAAGAAAACGGCGGTTCTTTACCCGAATTAACTCTCAATTCCGGGGATAAGATTTCATTTGATATAATTTTCGACCCTGCTTCAATAGTGGATTATTTTATTGACGGCAAAACAAAATATCTAGATTCAATTGGTATCAAAGCGTATTCAATAGACAATTCCAATAAATGTCAATACACAAAATATATGGCGGAGTTATTGGCTTACGTGTCTGTTTCAGATACATTGCCCCCTACATCAACAGCTTCTCCTTGCTGTTGCTCTAATACAGCTCAAGGTACAGTAACCGACGAACCGATTAATGATCCCGCAAATTGCTCTCATCTAAACATCATACAGTTAGTTAACAAGGCGTCTTTCAACTGCACCGAAGTAAAATACGATAAAACACTCTTTGTACCGGGTAAAACGAATTCTATTGATTGGGCAGTCAACAAAATTGACCCCGATTTGGATGGAAGGGCTGTAATACTTTTTGCCGATAGAGCAGGAAACGAAACCATCATATCGATTGATATGATAAATACGAAAATTGCCTTAGATGCTAAAACTTATAATTATGGTTTGGTGAACAAAAATAGCAATGCGTTTTCTCGTAAACAAAAGGTAAAGAATCTGTCGAATAAAGACATAGTTTTAGATTCAATTATATTGGTTTCCAACGACCACTCAAAGGCTTTACCGAAAAGCGGGTTTATTATTGATCCCACCGTTTATAAATCGGGTGGGGGTAAACTGCCGAATTTAATTTTGAAGCAAAATGAAGAATTCGAATTCAACGTAATATTCGATACGCAGAGTATTCAAGACGAAATTGCAAATGGGGCGGTTGAATTTCGGGATTCCATCGGTTTCAAAGCTGAATGGAATTCGGAGCTTAATATTTATTGCTACACTCAATATCTGTCACTTGTGAAAGCCGAGATTGAAGCAAGCGGAATTGACGATGCGAACGATAATTTCGGAATAATCGCTATTTCACCTAACCCTGCCAATAATTCGAGCGTAAATATCACATATAAACTCGAAAATAATTGTAAAGTAGGCTTAACGCTATACAATACCAACGGCTTGATGATTTCTGATTTGCTGAATAGTTATCAATCCGTGGGCGATCAAACATACTCGCTACCGGTTGGTGAACTTCCCGCAGGAGTCTATTTCATAGAATTGAAAGCAGGAAAAGCCACCGAACACAAGAGCTTCGTCATTGTGAAATAAAAGAAGAACTATGATATAAATAGGTAATATATGGAAAAAAAATATACAAATCATCTGATAAATGAAACAAGCCCATACCTTTTACAACACGCACATAATCCTGTTGATTGGTATCCTTGGAGTGATGAGGCATTAGAAAAAGCCGTAAAAGAAAAGAAATTGATGATTATAAGCATAGGATATGCGGCTTGCCATTGGTGCCACGTAATGGAGCACGAAAGTTTTGAGGATGTGGAAGTCGCAAAATTGATGAACGATAAATTTATTTCAATTAAGATTGACAGAGAAGAAAGACCGGATATTGACCAAGTCTATATGAATGCTGTCCATATTCTTACAGGCGGAGGCGGTTGGCCCCTTAACTGTATTGCTTTGCCCGATGGAAGACCCATTTACGGCGGTACCTATTTTCAAAAATACAATTGGTTAGAGATTTTACACAAAGTGCATCAATGGGTAGAAGAAAATCCAGAATTGGCTGAAGAACGAGCCGAGCAAATTTCGCAAGGTATCAGAAGCCTTGGAACGATAGTAGCAAATAAAGAAGAGTCCGGTTTCGATATTAGTGATTTGGATAGTACTTTCAATGAATGGGTAGAGGATATAGATTTTGTTGAAGGTGGCAATAAGCAAGTGCCAAAATTCCCATTACCGATAGGATTACAATTATTACTGCATTATAATCATATTACAAAAAACGCCGCGGCTTTGAATGCAGTTATTATAACATTAAATAAAATGGCTAATGGTGGTATTTATGACCAGGTGGGTGGTGGTTTTGCACGCTATTCGACCGATAAATATTGGTTTTTGCCGCATTTTGAAAAAATGTTATATGATAATGCTCAATTAGTCAGCCTGTATTCAAGCGCATTTACATTAGCAAATGATGAAAACTACAAGTCTGTGGTTTACGAGACATTGGATTTTATTCAACGAGAGCTGACTTCCCCGGAAGGAGGTTTTTATTCTTCATTAGACGCTGATAGCGAAGGCGAAGAGGGTAAATTCTATGTTTGGACCAAAGCGGAATTTGAGAATGTAGTTGCTGATAAAACAAAAATTATGTCCGAATATTATAATGTTACAAATCAAGGGAATTGGGAAGCCGGAAAAAATATATTACATAAAACTTTGTCGGACGAAGAATTTGCAGAAAACAACAATATAACTGCGGATGATTTGGCAAAATTTGTTCTTGAAACGAAAAAAGAATTGCTTAACGAAAGAAGCAAACGAATCCGCCCCGCTTTGGATGATAAAATACTTACAGCGTGGAATGCGCTTATGCTGAAAGCTTATGTTGATGCTTATCGCGCTTTCGATGACACAAGGTTTTTAGAAATTGCATTGAAAAATGCTGAATTTATAGATACAAAGATTAAAACGGCTGACAACAGATTGCACAGAAATTATAAATCCGGAAAAGCGACTATTAATGCTTTCTTGGATGATTATGCATTCACGATAACAGCTTATATTGCCATTTATGAAGCTACTTTTGCTGAAAAATGGTTGATTAAGGCAGAGCAGTTGGTTCAATATACTATCGAACACTTTTTCGACACTAGTAGTGGTTTGTTTTATTATACTTCCGATGAAGACCCTGCTTTAATAGCCAGAAATATAGATATAAATGACAATGTTATTCCATCGGCTAACTCCGAAATGGCTAAGAACCTCTATGTTCTTGGACGGTATTTTTATAAAGAGGAGTACACCCAAAAAGCAAAAAATATGTTGACTCAAGTGAAGCCACAAGCCTTAAAATATGGTCCATATTACGCCAATTGGTCAATTTTAATGGCTTGGTTAGCGGATGATACTTGTGATGTTTCAATAGTTGGAAAGGCAAGTGAATCCATTAGAAGAAAATTCGACAAGTACTATCTACCGAATATATTTATTTCGGGTACCGAGGGCGAATCCACTTTAGAACTGCTTGATAACAAAAGTGTTGATGGGAAAACGATGGTTTACGTTTGCCGAGGCAAAGTTTGTAACAACCCAACAGAAGAATTTGATGGGGCATTGGCGCAAATACTAAAAAAATAGGAAATAGAACTTTAAATAGGGTTATAGAGGTAGAAATAAAATGCGAATACAGTGCAAAGACGCGATGACTGGGTTAAACCGGTCATCGAGCGAAGTCGAGATGCACGGCGAAGAAGTGAAAAGACCCCTCCTAAATCCTCCCCAGAGTGGAGGACTTGAAGAAAACCGCCCGTGCGTCACTCCCAGCGACGTTGCACGCAACGTCTTCTTCGCCCGCCTTTGCCGAAGAAGGTGGGATGTTGGGACGAACTTCGTCCGCTCTAAATCAATCGTTCTATTTTCATCAAAATTCATTCATTGCCCCAAAAAAAAATTACGAAACAATTCCGATTCTAAATTAATAAAAATATAGATTACAGCCAAAACCGGCGGCTTTTTTATTTCACCCTTTTAGGGTTTTGGACGAACGTGCACATCTAGTTCCCACAAATACTTCCTTGCTAAGGGATTATAAGAGATTCGGATAATGCGTTTTTGTTTTTAACCTTTCGCTATTCTCGAAATAATAAAAGACACCAAAAATCCCAAAACAGCCATTATTGCTACAAATCGACCACCGGTCTCGAACGCTTCCGGAATCATTGTGTCGGTTAGCATTGCCAGTATTGCTCCCGCGGCAAAAGCCATAGACGCCGCTTGAAAATGTTCAGAAGTTCCACCCAAGAAAGCGAATCCAACAAGGGCTGACAAACCCGCTATAATAACAGTGCTCAACCACAAGCTCAAAATATATTTATTGGATTTTCCAGCTTGTTTCATTCCTATTGCGCCCGAAACACCTTCAGGAAAATTACTCAAAAACACCGCTACCAAAAGCAAAATACCCATATTCGTTCCACTAAGCAAATTGAAACCTATTGCGGCGGATTCGGGAATACCATCGAGCATTGCACCGAGAAACAGAGCCATACCCGAAATAGCGACTGCATTGGTTTTTCGTTTGTTGTGGTGCTTACCGTGGACAGATTTGCGAGCCTGCCCACCGGCATTATCAACAAAATAATCACCGATTACGAAAAATAGACCGCCAAGGACAAATCCTATACTTACAGACCAAAAGCCACCGTTAGCGTGGGCTTCTTCCATTAAATCCAGCGAAAGCGCCGAAATCAGCACACCACTACCAAAAGCCATAATAGCGGCTACGGTCTTTTTGTTGATTTTGGTATATATCCCGACCAAAGCTCCGAAAAAAACGGCGGAGCCGGCTAAAAGCCCAAATAAAAGCGCACGTATCATAATTGTCAACCATTGAATTAATAAATCAACAAGCAACATTTTTTCAAAACAAATATACTAATTTATTTTGGAATAGTTGGAAGGGATGCCATCTCGACTCCGCTCGATGTGCATTAAAAAAAACGTTCCTAAGCAGGATTTTGAGGACCAGATTCTGTAGTTTTGCCATCTCGACTCCGCTCGATGAGCATTAAAAAAGCTTTACCAAGCAGGAGCTTGGGAACCAGATTCTGTAGTTTGCCATCTCGACTCCGCTCGATGAGCATTAAAAAAAACGTTCCTAAGCGTGAGCTTGGGAACGTTTATTGATTATCAATCATTTATAATTGATCATTAGGACGTTGCTTTTTCCAATCGTTTTATAATTGAGAATATGAATGCGGCTGAGATTAAACAGCAAACTACGAATATAGCCCATAATTGCCATAATTCGATTTTATCCCACATTATACTGCCAACAACCAAAAGTTTGTTACCTAATGCGGTAGCTAACAACCAGCCGCCTTGCATCAAACCTTGGAAACGTGCCGGAGCGACTTTCGAAACGAAAGAAATACCCATAGGCGATAAAAACAGCTCAGCTATTGTAAGTACAAAATATGTACTGATTAGCCAATATGGTGAAATTCTATCAGGAGAAGGAGTACCCGCCAATGAATGAGGTGATTGTAGAGCTAAAGAAGCAAACAATATTACAACAAAACCAACCGCGGCTAAAATCATACCAATACCGATTTTTTTCGGTGTTGATGGTTCTTTTTTGCGTGCGTTTAACCAAGCAAAGAATCCTACAACCAAAGGAGTAAGGAATACGATAAATATAGGGTTGAATTGTTGGAATATCTCAGGTTCAATAGCGTTTTGTGCAGTAAAATTCGAATACATCCAATACGATAATCCGCCACCAACAACTAACAATAATGCGCCAAGACCGCGTAAAGACGGTTTGGACCTTTTTTTGACTAAGAGTACTATACCAAAAATTGCGGCGATTACTGTGAGCAATGATTTGATATCAAAGAATAGATAGGTGAATGGAATTACTGTTTTAGCAACGTAATCACGTGCAAAGAACGAGAGCGTCAGACCGTTTTGATGGAATGACATCCAGAAGAACATAACTACTAAAAAGACGAGCATAAGCGCAACCACGCGTGGACGCTCTTCTTTTGTTGACATTTTGAAACTGCCTGCTACGAAAGCTCCGAAAAGACCAAACGCAAATGCAATATCCAATTTGTAAGAGATAAAATAAACAGCGGCACCTGCAATTGCGGCACCTAATATAGCCCAAACAGCTACCATAGCCATATTACCTAAATTCTGACCTTCAGTTTTTGGTTTTTTTGCTTTTGTAGGAAGCTTCTTCATAAAGAATATATAAACTAACAGCGAGATAATCATAGCACCTGCGGCAACACCGAAAGCATAATTATAACCTGTAGCAAAAGCATCTATATAATTTTTGGAGAAAGCCATTAAATCGGCAATGTTCCCGTGCGTAGCTTTTGCGGCTAATTGTTGCAAAGGTGCGACATCGTGTAAACGACCGCCAATATATTGATTACATAATGAAGCCAAATCGGCGTCGTAAGCAAATCCTTTGGTGCTTAGATACCAATTACGGATACCGTTAGCGGCGCTTGGAGCGAAAAACGCACCAACGTTGATACCCATATAGAAGATACTAAATGCTGAATCGCGCAAATGTGCATATTCTGGAGCATCATACATTTGACCTACTAATGCTTGTAAGTTACCTTTGAAAAGACCATTTCCTAAGGCAATTATTAATAAAGCCAATAATGAGATATTCAATGTTAAACCCGGCGTGGACATCAAAACATAACCGCCAAGCATAGTCAGAATACCGACTAAGATAACCGTTTTATACTTTTGTGTCGTATCGGCTATGATACCGCCAAGTAGAGCTAAAGCATAAATCGAGAAATAGAACCAACTGTAATAGACACCCGCATCGTTTGCGGATAAATCGTAGCGTGATTGCAGAAAGAACACAAGACAAGCCATCATAGTATAGAAACCAAATCGCTCGCCCATATTTGCAAAGAATGCTACTAATAGACCTTTAGGATGATTTTTTAACATATAGTCCCCTATAATTAAAGATTAGTAATTAGTATTTAATTTATTATTTCAAAATTTGTCAATTTTAAGTTTGCAGTATAATAAAAATCTACGAAATAGCAAAAAAATGTTCATTGTTTTTGAAATAATTTCGTAAATATTATAACAGTTAATAATTTCTTTATATATTTGAATTTTAGAAAAAAGCAATTACACTAAATGACAGATAAAATAAAGAAATTTGGCAAATATACGCTAACTACTATCATACTAATTGGTTCGCTATATTTGGCATTGAGAAAAATTGATATCCAATCCTTAATAACTGAATTAAAAACAATTAATTGGTTTTGGGCTTTGATTCCAATACCGATTATGGTGCTTTCTCATTACATACGCGCAATTCGTTGGCGGACTATTTTAAGACCGGTTATGAAAGTAAATTCGGTTTTGAATTTATTTTCAGCGGTAATGGTAGGGTATTTTTTCAATAACATTCTACCTCGCGGCGGAGAAGTAATCCGTCCTTATGTATATGCAAAACGTGAAAAGGTCAGCTTTTCTATGGTATTTGCCACCATAATTTTGGAACGTCTACTCGATGTATTAACTTTGCTTTTCTTATTAGTTATCGCAATAGTTTTCACAAAAGATAGAATAATCAACGCCTTCCCCGAGGGAAGCAATATAGCAAGTATATTATATCTTGTTTTGGCTTTTGTTATTATTATCACCCTTTGCTTTTATCCGCCTATTATGGCTTGGATACTAAAAAATACAATCAAACCGTTAAGTTTAAAACTATATAATAAATTAGAGGAGCTTTTCGAAAAATTCCGCAAGGGATTTGAAGTAATAAAAAGCCCATCGGAGTATTTGCGTTTAATGTTTGAATCACTTCTGATATGGACTTGTTACGCAATCCCTATGTATTTGATGTTTTACTGCTTTAGTTTTAGCGCCCACATCACACTCGGTTTTACGGATGCTTTGCTGTTGATTATAATCTCCGGTATTGGGGTTTCGATAGCGCCTACTCCCGGTGGTATTGGCGTATTTCATTACGTTGTAATGATTGCAATGATGAAATTGTACGGTTTGTCGAACGTGGAAGGTTTGGCTTACGCCACTATTAATCACCTAATAAATTTTGGTGTTCAAGTAATATTGGGCCTAATATTTTTCTTGCGTGAACGAATCACTAAAATTCCTGAAAATCTAAGTGAAATAGCTACTTCGGAAGAGGTAATTTAATCGTGCAAAACGAAAATATAGAAGAAATGATTGATTATAGCGTGATTATTCCGGCATATCGTGAAGAAAAGATATTAGATGCGATTTTATCCAAATATACACCCGAGTTGCAAAAAAAATATAATTTTGAGCTGATAATTTCCGATGGTGGAAGTAACGATAAAACAGTCGAAATCGCAAAAAAACATACAAATAAGGTGGCTGTTCATACGGAAGATAGAAGACAAACAATAGCTGAAGGCAGAAACAAAGGAGCTGAACTTGCCGCCGGAAAAATCTTTATTTTTATAAATGCCGATACATATCCCGCCGAACCCGAATCATTTTTCCGAAATGTTCGGAATTTTGATAATAATCAAAAAGACACGGTTGCGCTCTCGTGTCGTGTTCGCGGTTTTCCCGATGAAGAAGCTTGCTGGGATCGGATATTTTACTCGATTCACAATCCATTATTGCATTTGGGAAATTTGCTTAACTGGGGCTTCGGTCGCGGTGAATGTCAGGTAGTGCGTCGCGAGGCTTTCGAAAAGGTGGGTGGTTATAATAAATACATTCGCGCGGGGGAGGACTTCGATTTATACAGACGATTGGTCAAAATCGGCAAAATCCGCTACAACCGCGATATATTCGTTTACGAGTCCACACGCCGCTTCAAAAAATACGGCTACGCCAAAGTGCTCAGTTGGTGGATAATTAACGCTCTTGCGGTAAAATTCAAAGGACACGCTGTTTCGGAAGATTGGGAAGCTGTAAGATAATTTTGAATGCGAATAAGACGTCTGAACCAAGAATTTAAGGATTTGTCGTCTTTCCCACGGAAGTGGGAATCCATCTTCACACAATTTTGAATTTTGAATGCGAAGAAGGAAGTCGGTCATCGAGCGAAGTCGAGATGCCCGTCGAAAGGAAATAGGAGAAAACCGCAAAGAAGAAGGATTCTTCGCAAGTTCAGAGTTACTGTGTCCCATTATTAAAAAACTCATCCGATGACCGGGGAGTCATCGGATGAGTGTAAATCAATTCTTATTCCCTATCATAAACTTTCCGGTAATTGTCTCTTTATCATTGCTAATTGTAACAATATATATTCCGGTAGGTAAACTTTGGTTGAGCGGAATGATGCTTTTGCCGGCAACAAAGGACTGTGAACTATAATCAGCAAGCAATTTTCCGTTTATGTTATATATTTGCAAATCACCTGTAATTGAATAATCGGTAGATATTTCCAATTGGTTATTAAGATAAGATATGGAAGAGCTTAGGAGGTTCTTGCTGTCGTTTACCGATATAGCGCCGAAATCGAGAATTGCAAGATCGCCTAAATGTCCGCAAAGAAGTAATTTATTTCCATTCACATCGGCACAGATGGCGTCGAAATTAATGATTTTTTTGAACTCATCGTCGTTAAGGCTCCAAGTCATATCGGAGGGTGAAGACGATAGAATAAGAATGTCGTCGCTTAAAAATAGAGGATTACCAAAACAAGTGCCCTCGCCTAATAATACTTCCATTTCACTTTTTAAAATATATTTATTGGATTTGGATTCAATATTATAAATGCAGGTGTAAATATTTGGGGTAGCACCAACATAAGCAAATGCCAGATTCTTTCCGTTAGGTGAAAATGTCATCGTATAAACGGTGGGTTCCAATGATTCTATAACCGTGTATTTGGTTTTATCCGTCAAATCTATCAAAATAACTTGGGTCGTTTTTAGGTCGCTTTCATTTTCGGAATCTTTAAATACTTCCACTGCTAAAGTTTGCCCGTCAGGTGAAATTGTGATATCGCCGGCGGAATGAAATTCATTATCACAAAATACCGACTTCAGCTCGAGTGTGTTAATATCATACTCCGCAACCACCCCCGGATTTGTTTCATCATTCCATTTGGTGCAGTATATTGTTTTTCCATCGGGAAGAAATAGAACACCGGTTGCTGTACCAACATTGTCGCAAGTCAGATGGCAGAGGGTGTCAGTTACTTGAATTATCGGCACATAGGCTTTGGCCTGTGCCCCTATGGCGAAGATTGTTACAAATATTATTGTATTAATAATAATAAAATGTAGATTTTTTTTCAAGGAGTACCTCGAATGATAATAAATTAGAATCATATCTGTTATTTTATTTATAACAAAATTATAAAATATTCACTAATAATATGCTATTAATCTTTAAAATAATCAGTTTTTTATTTAATTAATGCCAATCTCATTACCAAGCTCCTGCTTGGTAACGTTCTAATCTGCCAACTCATCCGATGACTTCGCAGTAATCGGATGAATATAGAAAGTTTATCAAAAGGTATGTATTTTGTGAAAGTCGGTGGGGAAACGGCGAAGTTTGAGAAACTGTAACTGGTTATAACCTTCCGAAGGTTCAGTAAGATGGATTACCGCTTCCGCGGTAATGACGAAGAAATCCTTTAATCTTCTTTCGGACAAATCTATTCGCGCATCTCGACCCCGCTCGATAACCTGCTTTTTTTTAAGTTTCAATTTTGACTTTTTCGGCACGTTTTATAAATTTATTTCGTCATTATCAAATATTTACAGCTAAATAAGTAATTGTTTGGAAAAATATTATTAATTTAGCGATTATAAATAAATTACAAAACGGATATGGATAGTTTATTTCATATTGGCTTTTTAAGCGTAACAATATTCGACATATTAGATATTCTACTAGTAACATTTCTTTGTTTTCTGATGTACAAAGCTTTGCGTAACACTATCGCTATACAAATATTGTTTGGAATGATAGTTATTATCGCTCTGACATTCGTAACGGGTACGCTTAATTTGAAAACAACCAATTGGATTTTGAAAACGGTTCTGAATATTTGGCTCCTTAGCTTCGTGATTTTATTTCAACCTGAAATAAGAAAAATGCTATTGATGGTTACACGATATAGGTTCCTTAACTTATTCGTCAAATCTAAACTCGGCGGCTCGTTGGACGAAATAATCGAAGCGGTGCGCGATATGGCAAGCCGTCATATCGGAGCGTTGATAGTTATATCGCGTAAACAAAATGTGCAAATGACAGTAGAAACAGGAGTTTTGCTTCAATCGGTAATTTCCAAGGAACTGCTGTTATCAATTTTCAATACCAAATCGCCGCTCCACGACGGAGCGGTGATAATTGATAATAATTTGATTGTTGCCGCAAAATGTATTCTGCCATTATCGGCACAGATACGCCATCAGAAAAAGGTTTTGGGAACAAGGCATCGCGCCGGCTTAGGTTTAAGTGAAAAGCTCGACGCGGTCATAATTATAATTTCCGAAGAAACCGGTGCAATATCATTGGCGCAACACGGCGAACTGATTTATAATATCCCGAGCGACAAAATTCAAGCCGTACTAAATAACAAAGTAAATGAATAACAAATAAATATGCAAGATTATATCATATATACCGACGGATGTAGTTTGGGAAATCCAGGTCCCGGTGGATGGGGCGCGGTTATCATAGCAGGTGGAAACATCCGCGAGCTTAGCGGCGGATACCGTTTAACCACCAACAATCGAATGGAGCTTTTGGCGGCTATTGAAGCATTGAATGCTATTGAGGCAAATGCAACCGCTGTCATATATAGCGACTCCCGATTGCTTGTTGATGGTATAAACAAAAACTGGCTGTTCAGTTGGGAAAAGAAAAATTGGAAAAAATCGGATAACAAGCCGGTTTTGAACAAAGATCTGTGGTTGGAAATACTTAAATTAGCTCGCACCCGAAATGTAAAATTCGTCTGGGTGGAAGCTCATTGCGGCATAACCTATAATGAACGCTGTGATGTTTTAGCAAAGAAAGCCGCTGAAATCGCGGGGAATAAAATTGATCTGGCTTATGAAGACAGCAAATCTGAAACAAATTTATTTTCAGATGCCGGCAATGAAACATCCCCGGAAAAAGTAATAAGCAGAAAAATTGGAGATAATATAAATCTATCAATTCGATTGGATGGAAATATAAGATTCAGTTTAATACAGAAATATCAGACAGTAGAATTCGGCAAAGAAACGCTAATGGAATTGGTTAAATCAATGAAGGAGTTCGATAATGAGAACTAAATTAATTATAATCTCAGCACTTTTATTTATACTCTTTTCCAACGCGAAAGCTGAACAATCGGACAGCACCAAAATTATTTTCGACCAAATCATCCAAAAATCACAAGCTGTGAAAGCCGATACAATGGGAATCGGCAATCTGATGGTTTTCGTTGGGCTGTATTTCCAAGGCACGCCCTACGTTGGTGGAACATTGGAAAAATGCGATAAAGAAACTTGTTTAGTAGATTTCACAGGGCTGGATTGCGTTACGTTTACCGAAAATGTATTAGCTTTAGCACGTTGTATAAAGAAGCATAAAACCGAGTTTTCCGATTTTATCAACGAGCTGACTTATATCCGATATAGAAAAGGATTAATTTCTGATTATTCCAGCCGTTTGCATTATTCATCGGAATGGATTTACGACGGTATTAGCAAAAAACTTTTTTCGGATAAGGGGACTGAATTAAACGCACTCCCAATAAAATTCAATTGTCATTTTATGTCAAAGAATCCGCAATATTACCCTGACGTATTGAAAAATAGCGAGATGATGCAGAAGAGTATCGTCGAAAAAGAAGAATTCATCAACGAACAAACATTTTATTTCGTTCCAAAAGAAAAGATTGGCGAAGTGGAAAGTAAGTTAGATAATGGCGATATTATTCTGATCACAAGTAATAAACCGGGTTTGGATTACAATCATCTGGGGATAGTTTATACCGATTCAACCGGAAGGAAAGTTCTTCTTCACGCTTCGAGCAAATTGAAGAAAGTAACGATGAGCGATATAATTTCGCAATACATTTTATACGGATCGGCGAATACCGGAATCAGCATTATGAAACCACTCGAACCATAAACTATGGATGTCAAGCTAATATTTTTGTTTCTTTATTTTTTCGGTATGCTGGGTATCGGAATTCATTCCGCTTTGAAAATCAAAAAGCCGGATGATTTCTACTTAGCCGGCAAAAAAAACAAAACACTATATATTAGCGGTAGTTTACTAGCTACAATAATCGGCAGTTCCGCAATTTTGGGAACTATTAATTTGAGTTACAGTCAGGGGTGGGCAGCGGCTTGGCTTATGCTCTGCGCGTCAATCGGTTGCTTTGCTTTACTGCCGATGGCAAAATACGTAAGCCGCTACGGAAAATATACCCTACCTCAATTGGTCGGCGATTTTTATGGAAAAAATGCCGAGTTGGTCTGCTCGCTGATTATACCAATTGCTTGGATAGGGGTTATCGCCGCTCAGATAATCGGTGCGGCTATGATTATAAGCGGATATGTTGGCATAAGCTATGAATTAGCAGTGTTGTTTGCGGGTGTAATTTTCATTTTATATACTATGATAGGGGGTCAGATATCGGTAATCAAAACCGATTTCGTTCAAACTATTATGATATTTGTTGGGCTTTTCATTTTTGCGTTATTTCTGCACAAGCACGCCCCGATTGATTCTATCGCCACAATCCACCAAACGTTTCCCTTTAACCAGCATTTCACACCTTGGAACTTGGTAGTGCTATTGTTTACTTATTCCGCGACATTTTTTGTGGGACCGGACATATATTCACGACTGTTCTGTGCAAAAAATGAACGAACAGCTTCGAAAAGCGTTCTCCTTACAGCTATATTGCTGTTTTTCTTTGCATTCTTAATCGCGTTTGTAGGGGTTAGTTTGGCTCATCTTTTCCCTAACATAGACAGCACAAAAACGATTTCCCTTATTACCGCGATTGACACTTATCTTCCGGCTTGGGTATCGGGATTGGTCATAGCGGCGTTTTTATCGGCTGTGCTTTCCTCAGCCTCGACGACTTTGCTCACATCATCAACCATATTGAGCGAACCGATTTTGAAGAAAAAGAAAGGTGAAAATTTCTCTACCAAAAACACCCGCATATTCATTATTGTTTTGGGTATCGCCGCGATGGTACTGGCTTTGAAAATCACTTCGATAATCAGTTCACTTCTGATAGCACTTACTCTCTTTTCGGGTGCGTTTATTATACCTATCGCCGCGGGACTTTTCGGCTTTCGGGCAATACGAAACACTGGAGTCGCCGCTATGATTGCTGGTGGAGCGATAGCACTGTCAGGCAAAATAATTGCTTTGTCATATAACGACACCTTGGGAAATATCATCATCATCTGCGGTTTTATAGCCAATGCCGCAATACTATTTTTGCCGACTATGATGAAGAAAGAAGTTAATGTGTAATTATATATAATTGAAAGTTGAAAGAAAGAGACACCACCTTGGGACAAGGGGGTGGAACCAAGACAGTGTGTAAAATTGAAAATTTAGGACTTACTCGCATTTTGATGTATTCTCCAATCTTTCCGACCACCGCCGCCCACCGGAAAACCAAACACGCCAAACCAAAAAAAAGCGCGGAAAGGCGAAAAATATTTTAAATTGCTTGTAAATAAATATCTTTAATTTGAGATTGTTGTTTCAATAAAATTGATAAATCATCGCCAGTTATTAGTTCATCCATTATTAAGTTCCAGAGCTATTTTGCGAGCCATCCAACCAAATCTCGATTGGTATTTTGGAATTAAGAAAATCCTTAATTTGCTTTTGAACATCTTCCTTAAAATTTTGAACATCTTCCTTAGATATTGTATTTTCCTTATCTTTGTATAACCACGAAAAATAACCCCTTGATGAAGTTGGATGAGGAATACCCAAGACTGATCTATCTGGAAATAAATACGATAATGCCTTATGTGCTTCGCGACCAACAGCTACCAATGTCCAATCTTTCGGAATTAGTTCTATTTCTTTGCATAAATATTTATTTGTACAGGTTCTGAAAGTTTGTAAAGGTATTATGCTATCTTTCGCATTTTCACATTTAACCAATTCAGTCCATAAAATTGGTCCCGTAAAATCGGTCTTATAGACCAGTTCACGTAGGCGACAGTAATACGGTGTTTTCCCGACGGAATCATTCCAATACTTAACAGTAGCATCATAAGACAGCTTGTTTTTAAAAAATATTTCTTCTTTTTCCGAGCTTCCTCCAGGATTAATACCAATTATCACACAACCTTTAGAACCTATTCTCTCTTTCTCAAAAATCAAATATCTAGGCAAAACACCTTTCTCTATATTAATACAAATGCCTTGACAGTCTTTGTCGCAGTTTACTAAGTCATTACCGATTTTTTTAATTCCAATTTCTATTTTTTCTATTATATTTTCCATAAGTTTTTCCTTTAATAATTTATAATCTAAGCTAATTTACTACATATATTTAATATAAATAAATATTTCTTCTTTATCCAGTTCTAAAATGGCATCGCCTTCAATACCTACAATATTATCACCAGTGTATTTAGTACCAATTGATCTTACAACGAAATCTTCGGTTGCTTTAAATAATTTAGTATATTTCGGGCATTCGCTTGATAATTCCTGAATATCAATTTTCCCGAAAAGTAAATTATGTAATACTCTATTTCTCAGTTCTTTGAAAGAAACAATATTTGATAAAAGTTGTTCGTCAAATTGATTTAAAAATTCTTTTTTTATTTCATTAATTATTTGACCAAGCATTAAACGATCTTTCCTTTTTTTTTGTTTAACATATAAATACATATTCAAATAGAATTCTATGTGATTTGAAAGTAAAACTAAATATTCTATATAAAAACCGTTGTTAAATGCTTTTTTTGCATAATCAACAATCACCGTGAAATTTGCTGTCGATTTTCCCAAATCCTCTATACCAAAATCTCTGAAATTTGGTAGAATGAAAATGTCTTTGATTCCCGATCTTTCTATTAATTCTTGTGTTAGACTGTTGTTATCCCATTCCATCTTACTTCTTCCTCTTCTTTTCTTTTACAAACAAGCCTGCGGTGTATTTTTCGTAGAGGTCGAAGAGGAATTCCATACGTTTGGCACTGCCGGCAAAGGCTTGCGCGCGGTAGGCGGAGTCCACGGCTTTGTCCAAAGTTTGGTGGGCTTTCACGAGTGCGGCCGGCATAGTCAGCGGATCGTATAGGTCGGCTAAGGAGCAAGAAACCTCCCCACCCCCTCCAAAGGAAGGGCTTAAGCCGATTTCGGTCTGTTCCTCCCCTTTGGGGAGGTTAGGTGGGGTCTGGAATTCCGCTCTCGCGTCCAGCACCGCTTGCGCCGCGGTTTCGATGGCTTGGATTTGCTTGTCGGTCGGGTGTTCGGGCCAAGGGAAGTTGTTGTAAACGATGTCTTTTGAGTAACGGAAACGACTTTCTAAACGACCACAAACATATCTAACCCAAGTCATATGCATTTCGGAAGTAAGAATGCCGAAATGATATAAACTGGCATCTGGAATCATATAAATACTATTGCTCGGAATATAGTCTTTGTTTAAAAATGCAAACGGAATATATTTTCGATTTTCTGATGTTGTAGCTGGAATTACTATGAAAGTCCCAGGATTTTTTAAGTCTCTAAATTGATAAGGTCTATCCGCTAACTTTCGAGTTTCGGCAAAAGTACTGCTCAATCTCATTTGCTTGACTTGTTTAATTCTTTCTTGAAGCAAAGGTAAATTCCGTATTTCATTAAATGAATCAATAATCCAAAAGCAATATCTATTGATTCCGTTTAAAAATTCTTTGCCACTTACTAAATTCTTTATAAATTTTTCACCCTTTGGTTCTTTTAAAACATATTGATTTTTCTCTTCTTCGGTTAAAATCAAAAAGCCGCCTTCTGTAGGTTGATTGCCTTTAAAAATATGAGGAACATTGCAAATAGGGTTTGATTTTTTATCAATTAAAATATCTTTCGCATCAACTATATATGGATTTATATTATTCGCTTCTATCTCGTGTGGTTCGCCTTTTATATCTTCATATTCATATATCTTTTTATTTTTGCTGTCGAAATTTGCAAAACCAATTACTACGCAATAAACCGCCGCATTGCCCTTAGCTTCATTGCTCCATTTAAACGTGCGATGTGCAAAATGGATTTTGATGTTCAAGTTGAACATCGCACTCCATAAAACTCCAACTTGTTCACCCTGTGAAATGGAATTAGTAGATACGAAAGCAACCTTAATTTTAGTATCTTGTATAAATTTTGCGGCTTTTATGTACCAACCTGTAACATAATCCAAAACACCGCTTCCTTGCGAATTATTGAAAAGTCCGGTTATGTCGTTTCTTTGCTCTTGAGTCATCATCTTCGAGCCTATAAACGGTGGATTGCCGAGTATGTACGATAGTTCGGATTTTGGAACGAGTGTTTCCCAATCTATTCTCAGTGCGTTGCCGTTTGTTATGTTTGCGGCTTTTTTCAAAGGCAGGCGTAGGAAATACTGCCCGAACTGTTCGCCGACAATCACATTCATCTGGTGGTCTATCAGCCACATAGCCACTTCGGCTATCCGCGCCGGAAACTCCTCCAGCTCTATCCCGTAGAAGTGGTCCACGTCTATCCGAGTAATCTGCGAAATATCGGTAACTATCTCGTCTTTATACAATAGCTTCAGGATTTCGATTTCGAGCAAACGCAGTTCGCGGTAAGTGATGATTAGGAAGTTGCCGCAACCGCAGGCGGGGTCCAAAAATCGGAGATTGGCGAGCTTCGTGTGGAATTCGACGATTTTGTTACGGTTGTCGCGTATTCCGGCGAATTCGTCCCACAGCTCATCCAAAAACAAGGGCTTAATGAGCTTCAATATATTTTTTTCGCTCGTGTAGTGGGCTCCCAGATTGCGTCTTTCCTTAGGGTTCATAACGCTTTGGAACATCGAACCGAAAATAGCCGGCGAAATCTTGCCCCAATCAATAGCGCAACATTCTAAGAGCGAAGTACGCATTGACGAATCGAACGCGGCGGGCGGGAGCGGCTCTTCGAACAGCCTGCCGTTCACATAAGGGAAGCCGTTCAATTGCTCGTCTATGTTGGTCAAGCGGCGTTCTTTCGGCGAGTTGAGAATGTAGAATATCTCGTTTATCCGCGCCGCCAAGTCACTGCCGTCGGGCTTTGTTTGTTGTTCTATAAAGTCGTTGAATATATTCTTGTCGAAAATGGTGGTGTCGTCGGCGAATAAGCAAAACAGCAGTCGGACTAAATAGACCTCGAGCGGATGCCCTTCATAGCCCACGGCTTTGAGTTTATCGTGAAGTTTCCCCATCAACTCGGCGGCTTTTATATTGACGGGGTCTTGCTCTTTATAAACCCGCTTTTGGTAACCGGCTATAAAACCAAAATGCTGAACATAATTCACCAGTTCGCACAAACGAAATTCGATAACTCCCTCTCCATTTTTGGAGAGGGTTGGGGTGAGGTCTTCTGATTGCTCTGGGGTGAGGCTTTCTAAATCGTACAAGCGGATTCGGTCGAAATCGGAAACCATTATGTATTTTGGTACTTCCAATTCTTTCAATCCGTGTACGTAATCTTTTGCTTGCTGGTAAGCTCGGTCGAGGTTTTTGCTGAGGCTTTTCATTTCAATTAGTAGTGTGCCTTTCCACAGCAAATCAATGTAACCATCCGAATCGCCAAGCTTTTTGACTTTAAATTCAAATGAGCCCACGCGCTTGGAACTAATGCCAAACACGTTAAAAAACTCAACTAAAAATGGTTTAGCGTCCGCGTTTTCGTTGAAAGTTCCTTCCCATTCATTGGAGAAATTCACCGCTCTGTCTTTGATTTCGTTCCAACTTAGTGCCATATTTCTCTATGTATTTATAAATAAAATATAAAACATAATTCGATTGCAAATTTACAAATAATAATTGTAATAATATGGGTGTGTGGAAAAATAAAGATGGGGGAAGTAACCAGATGCACTCCACCTTCAGCGTGGAGTTCATCTGAAAAAATGATTCGTTTTTCCAATTTGGGGCATTGTATTTTTATTCTTATTTGGAAACAAACGACGTTTGTTTGCGTATTTAAATAAATAAATTTTAATGAATAACAAATGGAAAAAAATAAATGAATAAAAGAGTACTAGTTGCTGTAATTTTGATTACCTTGGGCTTAACGAGTTTAGTGGGCAATATATATTCCGAATTTTCGATAGGTTGGATAATAAGTCATTGGTGGCCCTCTTTGATAATCCTTTGCGGAATTTGGTCATTATCGGATTTTAAAGCCGATTACATTCTTTGGGGTAGTTTCTTGATTATAAATGGAACCCTTCTCCAACTGAACCGTCTTGACATTTTGCCTTGGGGATTTTGGAGCTATTTTTGGCCTGTGCTGTTAATTTGGTTGGGATTGTCTATGTTCATCAAAAAAAGCGACAGATTCCACAATCGGGGTTGCTATAATAGACGCAAGGTAATTGAAAAACAAGGTGTGAATTACGTTAATAGCCAAGGTATGTTTGCCGACATAAAAGAGAAATTTACTTCCGATAATTTCACCGGCGGCGATGTTTCGATTATGTTCGGAGCAGTGGAAATTGATTTGAGAACTTCTCTTATGTCACCCAATCCTAAGCAATTAAAAGTATCGGCTATGTTTGGCGAAGCCGTCGTTTACATACCAACCGATTGGAATGTTATCATACGCACATCGGCTGTATTAGGTAATGCGGAAAATAGAACTATTAACAAAATTAACTTTGACCAACCGATTTTGGAAATCAAAGCTGATGCTATGTTGGGGTCGGTAGAAATAAGAAATTAATTTTTAAGTTAATCGTTATAATAAAAAAAATTCTGTTTAAACAGTTTTTAAAAAATATTTTTGTTAATAAGCCGTTGAAATACCATTACTGAAAAGTTTTGTAATATATTTTGACGGCTTATACATTGAATTAATGAGCGATAAAATGAGAAAGTTTGTTTTTTTTACTATGTTTCTGCTTGTTTGCTATATAGCAAATTCGCAGACGTTCCTATCAACCGTAAGCAGTAATACTGTATCGGTAGGCGAGAAATTTCAATTAACATTTACCCTTTATGCGGACGGCAATAATTTTAAAGCACCGTCTTTCAAGGGGTTTCAGGTTCTGTCCGGTCCATCGCAAACCACCCAAACGTCCATCGAAAACGGTAGGATGTCGCGCAGTTATTCGCTTTCTTATATTTTAGCGGCGACCGCGGAGGGCACTTTTACCATTCAACCGGCTACTGTTACTTCCGGCGGAAAATCTGTCCAATCGAACAGCATAAATGTTAAGGTACTGCCCGAATCGGAAGCTCAGAAACAACAAAAACAACAAGCGAAAAAGCAGGAGCAATCTCTTGGGCAAGAAGCTAAACAAGTAATCGCGAAAAACCTTTATATTCGCCTAAGCGTGAACAAATCCGCTGTTTATCAAGGCGAAGCTGTTCGTGCGCAATATAAATTGTACCGTAATCCCGAATTAAATCTGGTCTCTCTTACCCCAAAGAAAACTCCTTCGTTCAATGGCTTTTGGACTCAGGAATTTGACCAGAAAAATTATAATTGGCAATGGGAAGTTGTAAATGGAATGCGTTTCCAAACTGCCATAGTAAAAGAAGTAATATTAATCCCTCAGCAAACGGGCAAGCTTACTATCGATCCTTTCGAATGGGATTGTATCGCGCGCCTTCAGGTTCAAAACCAAAACCGCGATCGTAGAAGCCGTTCTATGTTTGACGATTTTTTCGATGACCCGTTTTTCGGAGGTGGTAGAGCTTACCGCGACTTCGACAACTTGATTAGTTCCGGTTCATCGAGTATTACAGTCAAAGCATTGCCCGACAACAAACCGCAAAGCTTCACCGGAGGGGTTGGTAATCTTAAAATGGAAGCCTGGGTGGACAACACCAAAGGATTGACGAACGAACCTATCACTTTAAAGATTAAAATTTCCGGCAACGGCAATTTGAAAATTATTGACGCGCCACTTGTCAAATTCCCAGCCGATTTCGAACAATACGACCCCAAAATAAACGATAATACGACTGTTACCGCATCGGGTATTTCCGGCAACATCACTTATGAATTTTTAGCTATTCCCCGCAATCAAGGGAAATACAAATTGGGACCTGTCGAGTTTACTTATTTTGACTTAGCTTCAAAGCAATTCAAAACAATTAAATCCGCTGTGTTTGATTTGACTATAGGCAAAGGTTCGGGTTCTCAAAGTTCCTTCTCAGGTTCGGCGACAAAAGAAGATATTCAGCTTTTAGACCGCGATATTAAATATATCAAAACGGATGTAAAATTAGTACAAAACCAACGCTCGTTCTACGCAAGCGCGTTTTATTTAGTTTTTCTAATTTTACCGTTTATATTATTTTTCCTAATTCTATTATGGCGCAGGAAACATAAAGAAAACCTTAAAAACAGAGCTTTAATAAATAAAAAGAAAGCGGCTGACACAGCGAAAAAACGCTTATCAAAAGCGAAAGCGCACTTGGTAACCGCCGATAAAACAGCGTTTTATAACGAGGTTGCCGCCGCGATATGGGGCTATACCGCCGACAAATTAATGATACAGAAAAGCCATTTATCCAAAGAACGGGTCAGGGAATTGCTCGAGAAAAACGGACTTTCCGCCGAACTTTGCGAAAGAGTAATAAAAACCATTGACGATTGTGAATACGCGCGCTATGCACCGTCGAACGACGAAGAAAAGAGTATGCACGATACTTACGCGGAAGCCGAAAAGGTTATTATAGCAGTTGAAAGCGCTCACAATACAAGGAGGGTACAAGGATGAAACGACTAATTTTATTGATGATATTTTTTGCATTGTTTACGTTGCAATCATTCAGCTTTGATTCGGAAAAGACATTGGCACAAGCAAATCAATGTTATTTGCAAAAAGACTACAAAAAAGCCGCCAATTTATATTTCGAATTGTTAGACAATAATTATAAAACAGCGGACGTATATTTCAATTTGGGAAATACTTATTACAAGGTCCAAGATTGGAGCTCCGCGATACTGTATTTCGAAAAAGCAAAAAGATTGAGACCGACAGACAGCGACATAGATATGAATTTGAAAATGGCGAATTTACAAATCATTGACAAAATAGATCAGGTACCGCAAGTATTTTACGCACGATGGTACAACTCCATTAGCGCGAAATTGAATTCTGGGACTTGGGCTTGGCTTTCCGTAATGTTCATATGGCTGGCTTTAGTGTGCTTCGTAGGTTTTCTATTTTATAAAACACCACGGGCAAAACAAACCAATTTCGGATTGGGGGTACTATCGTTATTCTTCACAATTCTCTCAATAGTTATTGCGGTTGACGTGAACAAAGCCGAACACACACATAACAAAGGAATTATTTTCGATTTCAGTGTTTATGTGAAAAGCTCCCCCGGAAACGACAGTAAAAACCTATTCATCATACATAACGGCTCAAAAGTAAAAATCGAAGACAGAGTTAACAATTGGTACAAAATTAAACTTCTTAACGGTCACGAAGGCTGGGTAGAAACCAAAGTTTTAAAACGTATATAAAGCCCAAAAATGGAAAACCTTAATAAACTCTTATTGGTAGCCGAAGAAACTGCACTCATCGGAGGCGAAATCCTTAGCGCCGGTTTCGGCACTTTGTTCGATATTTCTTCGAAAGAAGGGAAAAATAATTTAGTAACAGAATACGATATAAAAGCCGAAAAAGCTATAATCGAAAACATTCTTAAACACTATCCCGACCACGAAATATTAGCCGAAGAAAGCGGTTTGAAATCAATGCCCAAAAGTTCATACCGCTGGATAATTGACCCATTGGATGGTACAGTAAATTTTGCACATAATATTCCAATCTTCTCTGTATCAATAGCTTGTGAAAAAGACGGAGAATTACTTTGCGGTGCAATATACCATCCCCTTTTGAAAGAAATGTTCACCGCGGGCAAAGGCGCAGGAGCATATTTAAACGGCAAACCTATCAAAGTCAGCGATAACCCTGAATTGACGAATGCCATTTTGGTAACAGGGTTCCCTTACAACGTCGATGAGAATCCGTTTAATTGTCTTGGCACATTTACCGATATGGTGAAACAAGGTATTCCCGTTCGCCGATTAGGCTCCGCGGCATTGGATTTGGTTTATGTCGCCGCCGGAAGATTTGACGGTTTTTGGGAAGCTGAGTTGAAACCTTGGGATGTAGCCGCGGGTGCTATAATTCTAACTGAAGCAGGCGGGGAATTAAGCGATTACAATGGAGATAAATACAGCATTTACGGACCAACGATTTTAGCAACCAATGGAAAAATTCATAATTCTGCTTTAGAAGTAATTAATAGGTCAATAGATGAAACTAAAAGTATATAGAATGTCCGGTGCGGGTAATTTATTCAGTTTAATAGATAACCGCGCGCAAATTATTACAAATGAACAAAAAAGCGAAACCGCTCAATTGCTTTGCAACTTATCGGGGCAAAACACATTTTCCGCTGAAGGGATGATATATATGGAGAATTCCGATGTATGTGACTTCAAAGCCGGTTTTTATAACCCCGACGGTTCGAGCGGAATGATGTGCGGAAACGGCGGCAGATGCGTCGTGGCTTTAGCTCACCAACTCGGTTTTTTTGACCGATTAGAGAATATCACATTTGAAATGTCGGGTGTTCATTATAGAGCTAATATCATAGATGAAAACATTGCGCTGTTTTTCCCAAGCCTAAAAATTTTTAACAATCTCTGTCCGGTACAAATCGTTTATGAAGACAATTTGTTGGAGCTCGACGGTGTTTTTATTGATAACGGTTCCCAGCACTATTGTTTGGATATAGCGGAATTGGGTGAAATTGAGATTGCGAAAGTTGATTTATCGGATGTTGGACCGAAAGTGCGCAACCATCGAGTGTTTAAACCCGAAGGTGTAAATTGCAACATAGTTCAGTTAATGGATAATCATACTTTAAAGCTAAGAACTTACGAACGCGGTGTGGAAAATGAAACAGGTGCCTGCGGAACCGGTGCTATTGCATCGGCTTACGCCGCCGAAAACTGGGGTGCCGAATTCCCGATAACAGTATTCCCGACTTCGGGCATACCCCTAATTATAAAGAAAATTCCTACCGGGGCTATTCTCGAAGGTCCGGCGGAAGTTTTACAAATTGACGATATTGAAATTTAGGCGGGATCTATATGACAGACCAATTGCTTACTGAACTTAAAGAAAATTACTTAGAAAAAGCTATCGCACACCGCCGTCACTTCCACCAAAATCCGGAGTTGTCGTTTTTGGAATATAAAACGGCGGAATATATACGCGCCAGACTAACCGAGCTTTCAATTGAATATAAGGAATGTTTTACCACCGGTACGATAGCGCATATTGGTTCGGGAGAACGTTGCATCGCGTTGAGAGCCGATATTGACGCCATTCCTATTGTTGAAAACACCAATCTGAACTACAGCTCTGTAAACTACAATATTATGCACGCTTGCGGACACGATCTGCATACTGCGGCATTATTGACGGTTGCTGAATATCTGAAAAAAAATGAGTCGGAATTGAACTGCACCGTGAAATTGATTTTTCAACCAGCGGAAGAAGAACAACCCGGTGGTGCTATTAGAATGATTAACGAAGGTGCTTTGGAAAACCCAATACCGGAAATGATTTTTGCCGCTCACATATTCCCCGAAAAAGAAGTTGGTACTATTTGCTTATCCGCCGGTCCGGTAATGGCTTCGACAAATGAAATTTATGTCGATGTTTTTGGACGGGGTGGACACGCGGCGCAACCCCAATTGGGCGGCGACGCGATATTGGCATCAGCGAACATAATAAACTATTTCCAAAGCGTTACCACAAAATTCAGAAACCCTGTCTCACCGTCGGTGCTGTCAATTGCCTCGATAGACGGCCGCAGTGCTGTTAACGCCTTCCCCGATATGGTCAGAATGAAAGGTGTTCTTAGGTGCTATGACGAAGAGTTGAGGGCGCATCTATTGGGTTTAATCAGCGAACGCACTCCGAAATTAGCGGAACTGTATGATTGCAGAGCAGAGGTGAATATTGTTCACGGATATCCGGCGGTAATGAATGCAACCAGAGCTGTTGATTTTGCAGAACATTGTGCTAAAAACCTTGTTGGAAAAGAAAATGTTCTACCGTTTGAACCGAAGATGTGGGCTGAAGATTTTGCGTACTACGCTGAAGCAATTCAGGGAGCTTTGGTTTTTATCGGCTCAGCGACAAAGGGCGAGGAATCCTATCCTCTCCACAATCCACATTTAAGACCCGACGAAAACGCGATATTATACATCGCTGCATTTTTCATTGAGCTTTGCAAAGATTTTTAAAGAGAAACACCCTAACCAACTTTGAAAAATGGGGAACGAAGAACGTAGAACTCGGTTTTGTCATTCCCGACTCGATCGGGAATCCATACTCTTAATTCTTGAAAGGATGATATGGTTGTAGAAAAAGAAAATCGTTGTGCCCACCAAAACCTCGAAGGAGTGGAATGATATTTTGGTTAAGAATTTTATGGTTAAGGGATCAAGAACCTCACCCAAGACCTCTCCCGGAAGTCGAGGGGGAAAGACCGGCTTTTTTCTAAAAATATTCAATCGTTTCAAGAGTTCACATCTTGTTCCCAAGCAGGAGCTTGGGAACAAGATCAAAGACTGCAAAATTTTTGAAGGTGTAGAGACGTAGCAGAGTTTAACCCATAACTTTTCCAGTTTTACGTAATAAAACGTTTATAATATCTTATAGATAGCTGTATTAGCAAAATCATAAATGAAACACACAATTACGTATATACGTAATACTACTATTGCAATATGGTTTGCAAACACCTCATTCATCTGTTCTTAAAATTGTGATATAAGTGACCGGTATTACGATGAATTAATAGAAATCATATAGTGGAGATGAAATCTTAAATTAATGGAATATTTGTACCTATTCCGTAAAAGTGGAAAAGTTATGGTTTAACAGATGACCTCCACCTCCAAGGTGGAGATCATATTCGCATTACCTCGGACATCTCGACTTCGCTCGATGACCGGTTCAAAGCCTATTGTATTATGGCATTACATCAGCAATATGTTCGATAATTGTTGAGGCGCTTAGGTAGGATTGCGATTTTTCAGCCGCCAAATCCCCCGCTTTGGAATGCACAAGAGAAGCCAAGGCTGTAAGTTCGAGCGGTTCGCTGAGTATTCCTGCTAACGCGGAAATAACGCCTGTCAGAACGTCGCCTGCGCCCGCGGTTGCCATTCCCGGATTGCCATAGATGTTGTAATAAGTTTGTCTGCCGGATGTGATGATAGTCGGCGATCCCTTCAAAAGCAAAGTGGCGGATGTTTTAGCGGCGAATTCGATAGCGTATTTTTCAGGTTCAGCCATCAGTAGCGAAAGCGGAATATTCGTCATTCGTGAAAATTCTATAATATGCGGTGTTAAAATGATATTCGGGCTAAGCTCGGATTCCGAATTAATTGCTCTTAATCCGTCGGCATCAATAACGATGGTTTTAAATTTGCCGTACTTTTCGATGATTTCTTCGGTTATCCGTTTCGCGGTGCTTTCGCCCAATCCAGGACCAATTGCAATAACCGTAGTTTTTTTGGCGGCATTATGAATCGTCTCCATTGCCGATATATCTATCCCCCCAAATTCATTTGCAGGTACTATTGTGGGCATAATTTCCGGTAAAAGTGCCGGATGAAGAGTAGTCGAAATCAAAGTAACCATTCCCGCACCGGATTTGATGGCGGAATTTGCCGCTAAAGCTCCCGCCCCGGGCATACTTTGAGAACCGGCAATAATTAGAACTCTGCCGTAATTAAATTTGCTTGTCCGGCGATTCCGCACAGGCAAAATCTTCGCGATATCATCATTTTCAAGAACACTAATATTTGAGAAGTTTTGAACTAAGCGTCGGGGAACACCGAGCTCCGCGATGTGAATCTGACCGCATAAATCGGGTCCGTCGCCCAACAGCATTCCTTTTTTTATAGCGAACATAGTTATAGTATGGTCCGCCGCGAGTGCATAACGGTGCGATTTCCCGTTTTCCGCGTTCAAACCGGCAGGCATATCAATTGCGAATTTCAAAGCATTCGATAGATTGATATTCTCTAATATATTGACTATTATACCCTGCAAATTTTCGCCGCCACCTACTCCAATCATCGCCTCTACAATGATATCGGCATTGTAGTTAATGCTCAGCACTTGGTGGTCGCTTATTATATTATTAACGAACATACCCAAGGCAAGACAGCTTTCGTAGTTTGCCAAAGTTTCGGCGGTCATTTTTTCCAAACTACCCAGCCAAAAAATATGTACTTTGCAATAATCCATCAAATGACGGGCGATTGCAAAACCGTCGCCGCCGTTGTTTCCGGAACCGCAGAAAATTAAAACGTTGGGTTTTATATGATTTACTTGCGGAATGCTTTGCAAAATTATCCGTGCGGATGAGTGTGCCGCGTTTTCCATTAATTTTGCGGAACTGACACCGTATTTATTCATTGCTTCTGCGTCGAGTCGGCGCATTTCGTCTGTTGACAATATATGTTGCATTTTTGCTCCAAAACATCAAATTTATATTGCAAATATACATTTAAATTTCTTATTTTTGTTTTATAAAAAATTGAAATTTATGAAAGAAAACAAAATAAATAGAGAACTAAATTTTAAAAACGCCGCCACCCTATCGTTGTTAGCTTTACTTTTTATGGTTAGAGTTATTGGCGAGTACTTCTATTTTTATTCCGACATCAGCCGTCTTGGGGTTTTCAAAGTCTATAATATCGGCACATCGCTTTTGTTATTATCCGTCGGTGTTTATTATATTTTTCTACAAAGGGAGAGGGTTTTTGAACGGATTTTGAATCTGAATAATTTACGCAAGCAGTTAAATATTCTATTCGTCTCTTTAATTTGTTTTATTGTTCTTTATAAGTTTTATTTCAACTTCTCAGTCGAATCTAAACTGTACTCAGCTTTGAATATCTTTGCATATTCGGCTTTTGCATTGATTTTACTGACTATCACAGGAAATATATACATCTTTTTAGCAAAACGCTTGTTTGTACTGCGCCAGCGGAATAAGCGAAATTTATCTTATACAATTGTTTGTGTGATAATTGCTTCTTATATTTTTGCCATTTTAAATTATTCTCTAAACGTAAATTACCTTATTGTCAATTCGAACACTACTTCAATAATTTCAGCGGTTTTTTTTGCGCTTTTGTTTATTTTTGGTTGGTTGGTCAGCGGTAAAAATAATGATTTACTCGAGCTCAGTGCGAAAATAAAATTTCAGTTACTGGTATTATATATTGCCGCGGGGATAAGTTCATTTTATATATGTGGTTTGTCTTTGGCGTCACCCGATAAATTATCAAAATTGCTGACAGGTTTTTTAGTGGGTAGTAACGTGCTGATTGGAGGAATAATGATGGTTTTCGCCACGCATTGCTTCCGTTTAGCATTGTCGCTTATTGTTACTTTTCCTTTAGGTTCGGCATTACGACAAAAGTCAACAGAAATCAATTCGTTGATTTATTTGAACAAGGTTGTTGCGGAATCCATCGATAAAGAGGCAAATTACATATTCGAAGTAACATCAAAGTTGGCATTGGTTTCTACTCGTGCAACCGCTTGTTGGGTGGAAATATATGATGACGAACAAAATCACATAATCGCCGCGGTTCAGAATATCACAGCTCCGATGATTAAAAAACTGCACCTAAGCGGCAGGCTTTTAGAAGAATCTCTAAAATTGGAGAATTCACATCATTACGGTGATGTGCTGAAAAATAAGCAATTGTCCGCTGTGTTTTTTGATTCACAATTTAAAGATTTGATAATAGTTCCGATTTTTTCGCGTAATCAGCGGATAGGAACTTTATATACGCTCCAAGTAAACGATTATGGCTTTGAACGTTCGGATTTGAACTTATTGCGAGCCTTTAGTGACAGCTTGAAGTTGGCACTCGAAAATCAGGAATTGCTTAAAGAATCAATTGAAAAGGAACGTTTAAAAGAAGAACTTGCCTTGGCTCAAAGAATGCAGATAAACATATTGCCTCAAAAAATGCCCGACATAGCAGGGTACGACATAGCGGCATTTTCTAATCCTGCCGTCGAGGTAGGTGGGGATTATTATGATGTTGTCCAATTATCGTCCGGTAACTACTGTGTTTTATCCGCCGACGTTTCCGGCAAAGGCTTGAGTGCGGCATTTTATGTTGCTCAGCTTAAAGGAATCATTGTTTCGTTAGCGCCGCTCTGCTCATCGCCAAGCGAACTTCTAAAAAAAATAAATGCTTCTATATATCACCATATTGATAAAAAAAGTTTTATCACAATGTCAGCTATAGAGATAGATACACATAAACACGAAATACATATTGCACGTGCAGGGCATACACCTATTTATGTATGCAATAACGGAAAGACAAAACCGTACACACCTAAAGGATTTGGGCTGGGTTTGACTCATTCGTCAATTTTTGACCCTATCCTTGAAACAAAAACACTAACTTTCGATCCGGGTTCAGTTTGCCTGATGGTAAGCGATGGTATTTTAGAACAACGGAATGCTGAGTTAGAAGAATTGGGGTCACAGGCGATTATTAACATGCTTGACTGCAGAAAATACAATGAAGCGCAACATATATTGGATGATTTAACAAATTTGTCCGAAATATTTGCCGCCGGATACGAACCCCACGATGACAGAACTGTAATTGCAATAACTCGAAAAAAGGATAATTTATGAAAGCGCCGTTAAAAATCATTCTTTGTATAATGTGTTTATCGCTGGCTATTTCGCTAAGCGGCTGTAAAACCACACAGCACAAAACCGGATTCGACCTTCAAAAAGAAATGTGGGAACCACGTGATTCCTCCGATAAACCAATTTATTTATCGGGTACTATACCAATTGATTCAGCAAATGTAAATAAAGCTATTTTCGATTTATTCCGTATTGATACAAAAGGATATCCGGAAAAATTGCAGGTTTATGCGCGAGTATATGATTCGGCAGGAAAGTTCATTACCAATATGGGCGATCCGTATAAGAAATTTCCCGATGTCCAATATTTCACTTCAATCAACGAAAAATTAGGCAAGTTTTATAAAATACAAGACCGTAACATTCCTGAATTTACCGTCCGTGAATACGGCGCAAAAGATTCTATTCCGTATAACATTGTGCTATCGGTGGATTACAGCGGTTCTATGGACCCGGTAATGAAAGCGATTTTCAAAGGGACGGAGCTATTTGTAAAGATGAAATTCCCTTACGACAAAATTGCTTTGACTTCCTTCAATCGCAAGTTTGACCTCAAAGTGCCGCTGAATCAGGATACAGGCAAAATCTTGACTATGTACCGAGCAAATAAATATCGTAATTATGGTATGTTTTCCGCACCTTACGACGCATTGGCGAGCTGTATGAAAATACTAGAAACTACTGAAAAAGATGTACCGCGTGTGTTAGTTTTATTTTCCGATGGCGACGATAATTACTCCAAGGAAAAAGTCGGGGATTTAATCCAAAAAGCCAAAGACTTGAATATTAATGTTTTCACGATTGCATTTGGTTACAGCAAAGACGAAAATCTGAAAGATATTGCAAATTACACTGGCGGCAAGTTTTACAAAGCCTATAGTGAAGAAGAATTAATTAGCATATTTCGCGATATCTATATGAGCTTACGTTTTTATTATTTGATTACATACAAGCCACCGCTATATTGGGGTTGGCATCATATTTTCGCCGGTTTGAATCTTCCCGCAAGACCCGATTCGATGATAGCCGAAGGTGAATATGATACTTCGGGAATGTTTGCTGAAACAGGAAACGAGTTTGAAATGCCTATACTCTTCGATTTCGATTCGTCAGCTGTTAAACCTGAAAGTTTCACAATAATTGACCAAATAGCCGACCAAATGATGTCGCGTCCGAAATTACGATTGGAAATTCAAGGCCATACGGATGATAAAGGTAAAGTGGAATACAACCAAACCCTTTCCGAAAAAAGAGCGAAAGCGGTTTACGATGCGCTTATTTCGAGGGGTATCGAAGAACGACGCCTGCGTTTCCGCGGATTCGGCGAGTCCAGACCACGTGTAAGCAACGATACAGAAGAAGGTAGGGCTAGCAATAGACGAACAATGTTTATAATTTTAGCAAAGTAAATACTTTAGTTAGTTTCGCTCCCACGAAAGTGGGAATCTATCTTTACAGACTGAAATATAAACAATCCATTTTTAAAAGCTCGTTACCAAGCTCCTGCTTGGTAACGAGCTTCATACCAATTCATCCGATGACCGGAAAGTCGTCGGATGAGTTCGTTTTTTTGAGAACCTGTTTCAAAGCTCCTGCTTCGTAACTATATTTGTGCCCTCAATAAATATTTATTTACCTTTCTACTATTATCAAAACCTAATTATAATAGACTAATACAGATATTTTCCAAATTTATTTTACCTTTTTATCAATTATTT
>JBBRAO010000019.1:0-57264 GCA_038206725.1 Kapaibacterium sp. (SeqCode) | reverse complement strand
GTTTGGATTCCAAGTATTAACAAATACAGGGTTAGTATTATTTCCTTCGTTATCCGAAGTGATTGGGTTTTCCGTATTACAAGCGGAAATTGCAACAACTATGGTTGCCAATACGATGAGCATAATGAATTTTTTCATTGTAGAATACCTTATAAAATTATTTTTAAATTATTTTTCTATTTAATATCACTAATAGCAGTTTGCTTAAGTGAAAAAACGAGATTTTAAAGAACTTTAACATTTTTTTCTCAATTATTTTGAGATTTTTTTATTTTATAGCATAATATTGCTAATTTATTATATATTAATTGAAATATAAATAATAGATTTTCGACTCTATCTTAAGTCTGCGATTAGATTTAACAAATATATGAACGCGCCGAAAGCGAATTCTAAGCATTTATAATTTAATCACTTGTAATATTTTATATCACATCTTTCTGTTCTTGGATTGATCATTTGACCCAAAGTCAATTGTCAACCCAAAGGGACATTTTTGTCGAGTATTTCCTGTCTTGGTTTTACTCTAAATATTTTTTTCATAACAACACTTTTAGCCTAATATAACATTTAAACTAATCTGTATATTAATAGTAATTCACTATCTTATATAATTCAAAAATAATTTATTTTTCTGATATAAAAAAATGTTTTTGCAAATATTTTCGTTTTTTTTCACTTTTTTTGCATTTTTTTTTGCACAAAAAAAACCCACGATTTTAGTCGTGGGTTCGAATGACAAATTATCTGCTTTTTTTTTAGTTAAACCAATCCTTTTTTAGCTCAACTCCATTCCAAATACATTGATTATATTAGATTTAAGTTTTTTCTTGACTTCAATAATATTTATAGCCTCGCCTAATTCTTTTGATAGTGAAGTAACACCTTTATCAGTGAACCCACAAGGGTTAATATAGTCAAAATACTTTAAATCGGTGTTCACATTGAAGGCAAAACCGTGCATAGTTACATAGTGACTTGCGCGAACACCGATGGCACAAATTTTTCTTGTTCTACCGGGGATATCAGTATCCAACCAAACACCGGTTGCACCTTTTAAATTTTCACCTTTGATCCCATAAGCCGCAATAGTCAAAATTATTGATTCTTCTAATTTTTCGATATATGTTTTAATTCCCAAACCGAAATTTTTCAAATTTATTATCGGGTACCCCACTATTTGACCAGGTCCGTGGTATGTAATATCTCCACCACGGTTAGTCTTGTAGAAGGAGGCATTTTTTGCTTGTAGTTGAATATAATCCAAGAGTAAGTTTTGCTGATCTCCATTCATTCCCAATGTATAGACATTTGGGTGCTCGCAAAATAAAAGATAATTGAACCAATTCTGTTGTTCACTTGTCGGCAGATCATCATTTTTTCTTTTTATATCTATAACTTTTTGGAATAGGCCCTCTTGGTAATCCCAGGCTTCTTTATAATCAATATTATTCAGATCTTCAAAAATAACTTTATTCGGCATTTTTATCTCGTTATTATACTCTAAAGTACATTTTAACGTATAGAATTGTGAAATATTATTTATTTTTCTTTCGGTTTACAAAACTGCTTTATCGCATCATTTGCTTGGGGGTAGCCTAATTCAACCGCTTTTTGCCAATCGTCGCAACCTCCGGTTTTGTCGCCTAATGAATATTTGGCGTTACCACGATTTGCGTAAGCCATCCCGAATTTTGGTTTCAACTCAATCGCCTTATTCCAAGCTTGTACAGCTCCAATATAATCCATTAGTTGATACTTTGCATAACCGAGATTGTTGAAAGCATCGGCGTTTTTGGGGTTAAGCTCCGTCGCTTTGATGAAGTCTGCCGCGGCGGCATTGTGATTCTTCATATTAGCTTTTGTTAATCCGCGATTAAAATACGCCATCGAATAATCGGGTTTGATTTCGATTGCTTTATTATAATCGGCAATCGCGCCCTCTTTATCACCGCTCATTTCTTTGGCGATACCCCTATTGTTGTATGTTTCGGCTTGCTTTGGTTTCAGCTTTATGGCTTGATTATAATCAGCTATAGCACCTTTATAATCTTGGATATCCGCTTTGATTATTCCGCGTTGTTTATATGCTTCCGCAAATTTAGGATTTGCTTTAATTGCTTTATCAAATTCCAAAATCGCCGCTTTGTTATTGCCCTTTGTGGTTTTTTCCATTCCCATCACAAAATAATTATCCGCTTTTTGAGCGGAAAGATGTACGGTTGAAAGAGCAAGAAACACGAGCGATATTATTAATATTGTTTTTGATTTCATTATTTAATTTCCTTATTCTTTTAAAAACTCTTCACTTTAAAATTCCACACATCCGAAAAAACCTCCGCACCAGGATAATCGCGAACCTTCACCTGCCAATAGTAAGTAGTTCCTGTTTTCAATCCTACTATTTTGACATTGGTCTTTTCCCTTTGTGCAAATTTGATGCACTTGCGCGGTGGATTTTGCTCGGAAAAATAAACATCGTAATATATTGGATTTGAATCGGGGTCGGAGCAAGTCCAAGCTATTACTAAAGCGGTATCGTAAATACTTCCGTTATTCTGTGGATATGGTTTATTAGGCGCCAATGGGGGTAAATTTTTTGGATCGTAGGGTAAAATTGTACCCATTATTTCATTTTTCTTTCCTGCTAAAACTTCTGCCGGCAGATAAGCATCATAATGGTCTTTTAATTGCAATTTTACTATATATTCGCCGGAACCAATGTTATCTAAATAAAATTTTCCGTCTTCGTTACTTATTGATTCCAATGTGCTTGGCAAAGTCGTAACTTTCACTCCTGCGACAGGTCGGATTTTCGAAGCACCGGTATATGTATCAATTGAACCTTCTAAATACCCGGCATTTTCTACTAAAGGATTCTTATCATAACTACAAGAAGCCAATAGAACCAAAAACATTATAAATAATTGCTTTTTCATAATTTTAGTATAATAAAAAACACAAATATACGCAAAATTAAAATATTATCAATAAACAATCGTGGTAAAATCAAATTGTTCAATTTTTACAATATGGTATGGAAAACAGAAAATTATCAGCTCTAATTCTTGGAGTATCAAGCGGTTTTGGAAAAGCCACCGCAATCGAATTGGCTAAACAAGGCTACGATATCTACGGTGTTCATCTTGATTTAGGAAGTAATCGTAAAGAAGCCGAGAAATTTAGAGAGGAGTTAGTGAATTTAGGTGTCGAAGCGATGTTTTTTAATGCAAACGCCGCTGACGACAAAGTTAGAATGAAGATTATTAATGATATAAAAGCGGATTTAGAAGCTAAACCCGGCAGAAATCTTTTGCGGGTTTTTGTTCATTCAATAGCATTTGGTGCAATAAAACGTTTTTTCTCTGAGGATACTACTAAAATGTTGGATCGCAGAGGTTTGGAAATGACGATGGATGTTATGGCGAATAGTTTGGTTTATTGGTCACAGGACTTGTTCTTCTCCAAATTATTAGCGCCGAACAGCCGTATTTTTGCGATGACTTCGATTGGTTCTATTCGAGCAATGGGTAATTACGGAGCAATCTCAGGTGCAAAAGCCGCTCTTGAAGCTTACGTCCGCCAAATCGCCGTTGAATTGGCACATTACAAAATCACCTGCAATGCTATTATGGCTGGATTAACGGATACCCCGGCCGGACAAAAAATTCCGGGCTTCCAACATATGCTCGAATATGTTCGCGAACACAATCCCTTCCAACGAAACACAGTTCCGGAAGATGTTGCAAAAGCGGTCGCTATGCTTGCCGATGAAAAGTTCTATTGGATTACCGGTCAGACTATCGCGGTGGACGGTGGCGAAAGTATTTTGAATTTTATGGAAGATATCGAAAAAGTCTTTAGATAGGCACTTCGTGCCTTTATTTTATTTTCAATTTGTTATACAAATCAACCCTATGCTAAAGCATAGGGTTGATCGTTTTTTGGGTGAGTAGTTGTATATATTATAACATCTGTTTTGCAGTATCAACAGTTACTTCAAAAACTCTCGTCAAAAACGAGAATTTATCTTTCATCATATCGTATTCATCGCCGGATTCTATATATTTCGCTGTTCCTTTTATAATGAAACCTGTACCGGGATAGTCTTTATGACCAAGAACGTTTTTACTGCCTAATGAAATAACAACATTATCGTTTACGTTAACATTTCTTTCAGTTTTTCTATATCCGTAAGCCGGAATAAGTATTCGTTCATCTTCCGTTACTACTAAGTACGAATTCCAAGTATTTACCAAATGAGGTTCCACACCCCAAGACATAATCGCAACTACACCTTCATTTTGAAGTACTTCCATAATTTTTGGTGAAAGTTTATTTGTATTATCCATTTTTTTCTCTAATATTTATTATATTTCATCATTTTTTTTTTGCTATGGTTAATATGTTAAACAAGTTTTTTTAGTTTATGTCGATTTTTCTTGAAAAACCTTATTTTCTATTCAACCTTAGTAGAAAATAATTTGCCTACTTCTTTCTTAACCTTATTACCTTATTTAGAATTTATTGTTCCCCACCATATTTTTTTACATTAACTATAAATTTATTTACATAAATGGCTAGTACTTCATCACCCTTTTTTATTTCATTCATAGCAACGGCTTTCCATATTTCACCATGAATAAAAACTTGACCCTTTTGCTTATTTTGCATATCGGTAAGGGCTTCTCCGATTTCACCGGCAAAGTTGTTTTCGCTGTACTTCTTTGTGCATCTTTGAGCTTTGACACCTTTGAATGCGAGCCAAAATATAAATGCGGCGCCCAATACGCTAATAATTAGTATCTCTAATAATGAAAGTCCCATAACATTCTCAAATTAATAATACATTTATATATAAATACGAGATTTTCTCAGGAATGTTTTATAATAAGAGTAGATATGTCATTTTCTTTTTATTGTGCAATATAAAAAAAATCATCCGATAACAGAGTGCTACCGGATGAGTATAATCTTTTATCTTATAACTTTACAACTAATTATATCGAAGTCGCTCCCGCATAAAACGCGTCTTCGTCCAATATTTCTTCTATTCTCAGAAGTTGGTTGTATTTTGCAACTCTGTCTGTGCGGCTTGGTGCACCGGTTTTAATTTGACCGGCGTTTGTAGCTACCGATATATCAGCAATTGTTGTATCTTCTGTTTCGCCTGAACGATGTGAGATAATTACATTATAACCGCTTCTTTGCGCTAATGAAATAGTTTGGAAAGTTTCAGTTAATGTTCCTATTTGATTCACTTTAATCAAAATTGCATTTGCAATTCCTTCCTCGATTCCGCGTTGCAAATATTCAGGATTTGTAACAAATAAATCGTCGCCGACTAATTGAATATCGTCACCCAATTTTTCGGTCAATTTTTTCCAGCCTTCCCAATCGTTTTGATCTAAACCATCTTCGATTGAAATAATCGGATATTTATCGCACAAATCGGTGTACCAATCAATCATTTCATCAGCGGTTTTCAATTCGCCGGTTGATTTGAACATTTTGTATTTTCCGTCTTCGAACATTTCGGATGAAGCAACATCAATCGCTAATAAAATATCTTCACCTGGTTCGTAACCGGCTTTAACTACTGCTTCTAAAATCACTTCAAAAGCTTCTTCGTTTGATTGTAATGAAGGAGCAAATCCGCCTTCGTCGCCAACAGAAGTGCTTAAACCTTTAGCTTGTAAAACGCTTTTCAAGCTATGGAATACTTCTGCGCCCATACGTAGTGCTTCTGCAAAGGAGTCAGCGCCAACAGGCATAATCATAAATTCTTGAATGTCAACGTTGTTGTCGGCGTGCTTTCCACCGTTGATGATATTCATCATTGGCGTTGGCAATACGTTTGCGCGAACACCGCCCAAATATTTATAAAGCGGCAAATCGTGGTAATCAGCGGCGGCTTTCGCTACTGCCAAAGAGATACCCAAAATGGCATTAGCACCCAAGCGTGATTTATTTGCGGTTCCATCTAATGTTACCATTATCATATCAACTTGAGCTTGGTCGCAAGCATCCAATCCAATCAAAGCTTCGCTTAGTTCGTCATTTACAAAATCAACCGCGTTTAATACGCCTTTTCCAAAATAACGGTCCATTTCACCATCACGCAATTCGTGTGCTTCGTGTTCACCGGTGGAGGCTCCCGATGGAACGGCGGCGCGTCCAAAAGAACCATCTTCCAATACTACATCTACTTCAACTGTAGGATTTCCGCGGCTATCCAATATTTCGCGTGCGAAAATATCATTAATTAATGAGCTCATATTATTACCTCTTTTTATATATCATAATGTTTTTTAAACTAATTTGTGGTTACAAATATAAGCATTTTTTGTCAATTATTATTCCAAATATTTGAAGACGGATTTTTAAAAAGTCTGTCTTTTTTTCTGCGTTTTGTCAAAAAACGAAAATAATAATCAATAAAAGAGAATTTTGTACGGGTTTTCGTCGCTGTAAGTGCATTTTATACATCTGTGTTAGAATTGTTGCAAAAATATTTATCTAAATTTAAAAAAAAAGTGAAACTATTTATCGTTTAGTTTGTCTTATAGGTGTACAAAAAATTGTGATTTAAAAAAAATATCAGATAATAATTGGAAAAAACTATGAAAAAGTTTTTGGTGCAACAAAAAAGATTCCTATCACAATTACCAATCCGATAGAACACATACCAACAATTAGAATTGCGGTTGATTCGAGTACCACATTCCGTTATGAATCTTATGATTTCTTAGGTAATCTTGCTTTTAGGTCAGAGCAACAAACAATCGAAAGTGATTATACCGAACAAATAGACTTCTCCCCTTTTGCTCCGGGGGTGTATATTTTTAAATTCTATATTAACGGAATTATTGAAACTAAGAAAGTAATTTATCAGAAATAAATAGTAAATTGATTGAAATATAACAATTTTATTTCTTATAGTCCGTATATGTTCTAATATTTTTAAATTGACGACATTACGCAAATATGATAAATAAATTAATCGCATCGATGCTTCCATACCTCCCAAAAAGTTTTGTATGGATATTTTCTAAACGATATATAGCGGGCAAATCCGTCGCCGAGGCTGTTCGCGTTTCTAAAGACTTGAATAGTCAAGGCATAATGGTTACAATTGATCTACTGGGTGAGTTTATCACACACCTTGATGAAGCGGAACAAAACAAACGGGAATATCTCAATCTGATTGATACAATAGAAAGAGAAAACATTAACGGGAATTATTCGCTGAAACCAACGATGTTCGGGCTTTTGCTCGACAAGGAAGTATGTTACAAACATATCCGCGACATCGTAGCCAAAGCGGCATCATACAACAATTTTATCCGTGTTGATATGGAAGACTCCCCTTGCACTGATTTGGAAATTGAGCTTTATCGCAAACTTAAATCAGAGAGCCCAAAAAATGTAGGTTTGGTTTTACAAGCTTATCTTAAACGCACTTTCAACGATATTGAAAACCTGATGGATATCCATTCAAAAGAGATACCATTGAATTATCGTCTATGCAAAGGTATTTATGTTGAGCCTGCGGAAATAGCCTACAAAAAGTATGAGGAAGTCAACCTGCATTATCTCGAAGACTTGGATCTTATGCTTAAAACAGGGGTCTATCCCGGCATCGCCACGCACGACAAAGTATTAGTCGAGGAAGCGTTCAAACTTATCGAAAAATATAAAGTTCCGCCTGATATGTATGAATTCCAAATGCTCTATGGCGTCACCCCCGAATTAAGAAAATCCATTTTGGATAAGGGTCACAGAATGAGGGTTTATGTTCCATTCGGAGAAAAATGGTTTGGTTACTCGACTCGCCGTTTAAAAGAAAACCCAAAAATGGCATCGCATATCATCAAAGCTATTTTTATAAAAGGTTAGACACTCAATGCAGTTGTTATTATTCCGAGCCGAGAGTTTATCTTGGCTCATTTTTTTTAAATTACTCCACTTTGTAGATTTCTAATAAGGCAAAACCAAATACGTTATGAAATAGATAAAAAAAAAGATTTATTCAGGTAAACATAAATCATTGAATGCGGCAACAATATCAGACACTTCAAGAGTGCTCAAGGGTTGTTTACCATTTGTAAATACTTTTCTGTATGAAACACCAAACGGCATCCATTCGTTTAAATGTGAAGCCATCAAGGAGTAAAGAACAACTATAGGTTTGCTCATAGCCGCCGTTACGTGAACAAAAGAGGTATCCGGTGTGATTACATAATCGGCATATCCATAGAAAGCTGCCACTTCCATAAATTTTGCTTTGCGCGGCAAAATATTCACCCTGCCATTCATAGCATTTTCGATTATATTTGAATTTGATATTTCGCTGGGTGCGGAGCATATAAAAAATTTAAAATCGGGATATTTTTTGATTAGAGCGGTGAGTAGTTCTATATTTTTTTCGGTTGATAACATACGATAAGGGTTGCCAGCGGAAATGTTTACGATAACTTTTTTATAATTTTTAAAATCATTAAAATAGGTTTCGGCATTGTGTAGAAAATCATTTGGAATACAAAGACTAATCTGGAGACGAGCAGGTTCAAATTCCCAACCAAAAGTTTTACAAACGATAAGCGTTTGCAGCTCGGCCATAGTCATTTTATTTCGACAGTCAAGGATATTCACAAGTACATTAAAATAAACCGAATAGGTTTTATTGCGTTCTTCGTGGCTAATCGTAACTTTGATAGTTTGCTTATGACTTATAAGATTGGCAATAATCCCGGCAAGCGTAGTCTTACTAAGTACAAAACCAAAAATTACATCATAATTCTGTTTTCTTAGCTGAATAATTAGTTTAATTTGATTAATAAACTTTTTCTTTAAAATAAAATAATTCGATACACTTGTATCGTATTGAATTACATTATAATTCCTGTCTGAAGCAAGAATATCTACTGTTGCCGTAGGCAGTTGTTCGTTTATGTATCGCACAACCGGCAGTGTAACGATCATATCACCGATTGCATCATATCGAAAAATTAGAATTTTTCTTATTTTCGAAGGGTCTAAGGGTAATTCTAATCGTTTATTCCTAAAAATAAGTTTAAGAATAAATGTAAAAAAAAGTTTATTATAATGTTCGATTTTTTTGAGAAATTTCATTGGTTAGTGTTAATATTCTAAAATTCAAAATTAACCTTATTTCCTTTAATCCCAAAATATCACCAGCCTATGATACAAATATCCTATTTCTAAAAGTACAGTTTGTTAAACACATTTGCCAATCTAACGCTTATACCTCAACCATTTGCAGCCTAACCCCAAAAAAACAGCTGCCTTTTTTCAGGACAAAAGACTATTCCCTAGCGATTAAAAATTGTAATATCAGATCAAATCATTACTTAACCCAAATATTTATTTTTGGTTAATATTATTTCCCTTTTCCTTAACGCTCCCTTAAAACAGTATTAACACTGCAAGACTAATTTTGAATTGTCAGAAGATAATATTTTTTTTAATTTTTTTTTCGGAGCAGTTATGAATAAAGTCAAAATTACGAAATGTGTAATTAAGATATCACTTGCATTAGTCGCAATTTGTATCTCATTTGGGACTATGTCCGCACAACCCGGATGGGTAAGTGGCGATTTCCATCAACACACAACATTTACTGATGGTTCTTACAGCATTATGTATATGATGCAAAAAAACGCGCAATATAATTTAAATTGGTGGGCGAATAGTGAACACGGTGGTGGGTTTAACAGAAACGGATTCCTAAGCGGTTATGATTTATTTGACGGTTTAGATGCTAACAGTAAGGTGAAAACAACCACAACATTTTGGGATTCATATTCACCGGCTAAAATATTGGGTAATGTCAAAGCAGGAAAAAATCCAAATATGTGGAGATGGCAAAGTTTAAGAGACTTTTCATATTACGCAATCAAAATCGCTCGTAATACTTATCCTTCGAAAGTGATTTTTCAGGGTTATGAATGGAACGTCCCTGGTCACGAACATTGCAGTTTTGGTACTTTCGTTGATCAATTCAAAGCAAACGACAATGAAAATGCCCTTTCTGAATTTGAATTCAGATTTGATGCTAACGATAAAGATACAATTGGCGGTTTAGCACAAGGTTGGTCAGGTAAAAACTTCGTTAATGACCACTCTAAAGCGGTGCAGGCAGTTACTTGGTTGCAGAATAACCATAAATTAACAAGTTGGGCAGTTATTGCACACCCTGAGAGAAAACAACCGGGAAAAGGCGGTTATAATATTAAAGATTTTAGAGACTTAAATGAAGCGGCTCCTGATGTTGCTTTTGGTTTTGAAAGTGTTCCGGGACATCAAATGGGTCCTGACCGCGGCGGCTATAGTGCTACTGCAGTTGGAGGTGGAACTTATGGCGGTTCCGGTTATTTTTCAGGTAAAGTCGGTGGTTTGTGGGATGCTATGCTATCGGAAGGAAGACATTTTTGGTTATTCTCAAATTCTGATTGCCACGATACAACTACAGCGACCGGAAGTGATTTCTTCCCTGGTGAATATCAAAAAAACAATACTTATGTTACTGATATGAAAAGTCCTCAAGCTATAGTTGATGGTATGCGTTCTGGAAATAATTGGGTCGTAAATGGTAACCTAATAGACACTTTGAATTTCAAGGTCGAAACTTCAACAATGGGTGAAACTGCAAATGTAACAGGAAAAACGATAAATGTAACTATAAAAATTCACGATCCTGAAACACCAAATTATAATGTTTGGAGCTCATATAATAATCCTACAATTGACCACATTGATTTGATAGCGGGTAAACTTGGAAACAAAATAGCACCAACTGATCCATTATATAATGTTGAAACTGTTTCAACCACTCAAGTAATTGCAAGATTCGACGCAGTTGGCGGTGTTGCTGACACAAAAGGTATTGTAAGCCAAAAATGGTTGGATAAAGGAAACGGTTGGAAAGAAATGTCAATGAAAGTAACCTTGAATTCAAATATGTATTTCAGATTGAGAGGAACAAACCTTGCTTTAAACGTTCCTAAAGAAACAGATGTGGACGGAAATCCTTTGGCTGACTCACTTAATGGTGGACCAACCGGAAACACGAGAGCTAAAGTATTTTCTGATTTATGGTTTTATTCTAACCCGATTTTTGTAAAATCAACCCTTTTTACAGTTGTTAAAGATCCTAAAGAAATAGGTACCTTATTCTCTGTTTACCCAAATCCTACAAATAGTACTGTTACGATAACTTCTCCAACCGGTTCACAAGTTAAAATTTATGATATGGATGGAACCAACGTAAAGACAATAATTATGGAAAATGATTTAAATCAAATAGATTTACAAAATTTGTCAAATGGCACATACATTATAGAAATGAAATACAATGGTGAGAGTTATTCGGAAAAAGTTATAAAGTATTAATTATCAAACAAAAATTTAACCTTTAATTTTAATAAAATACTTCTTGGCCCCACGTTATATACTTTCCCATAGTAGGCTGTTGTCTGACAACGGCCTTTTTTTTGCTTGGTGGTAATTAATTATCTTTATGGTACAACTTATTCAGCTTTCAGCATATCATCCAATATATCTATTGCGGTTTCAATAAATCCGACGCATTTATCAACATGAGCCCCTGTACGATGAATTTCAAACCCTTCGGGAGTGCTGATATCACATTGGAGCAAGTCCTTGCAGGTTGTTGAACCATATATCTCGTTAAATTTGGCAAACATCTCTTTAACTTGCTTATATGTTAGATTCCTAACTTCCGCGGCGGGTTTTCCGCTTTGGTCGTTTGCGAATCCCAAAGCAACAACAGCACCCGTACAAGCTCCGCACATCATAGCTTGCCGCGAAACACCACCGCCAAAACCGATTGTTGCGGCTAACATTGGCTTGCTGTCTATATTCAGTCTATTTGCTATAGTTTCGGCTACTATTTGCGCACAATTTTTGCCGCCGGTAAGCGCGTTTTTTATTTCTTGTGTTTGTGTCATAAAATTTCTTTATTTTAAGTATTTCTTTATAAAATTGCAAATTTCACCGGAATTTAATTTTTGTTTAAAGTTATTACCAAATTGAAAATTTTTCAAAAATACAAATTTATACTTGATTTAAGCACTTTATAAATCTCTTTTAAGAATAAATTTCAGTTGTTCTATATTTTGGGACAACTGAACAGCTTTTTGTGCATTAGATTATATAACTTTCAACTATAGGATGTTTTCGTAGAGTTTATGTGATTTGTGTGCCGACTTATTCCCTCGCTTCAGTGGCAAACCCCGCCCATTTCTTGAAATAATCAGCCGGAACCTGCACCCATTCATTCATAGACCTATTCCTACCGGAAGAATCTAACAATTGTGATTTGAAATAATATTGCTCTAAAATTTATTTACATTCAAAATTACAAAAATTATCAATAATATGCGTATTTATATTCTTATCAAGTGTAGAATTATCCTAATTTTCATTAATTTAGTATTTTATATTTCCAAAAAAAGTAAATTTATGAAAAGATATTATACAAAAAGCATCATCGTATTAGCTGTATTATTGTTTAGCTCTTATATTTCGACTTCAGCAGTTGAACCTAAAGCCAAAGACTCCATTCGAGTTGAAGTAATTTATTTCCACGCCACTCAAAGATGCCCTGGCTGTATTGCTATTGAAGAACTAACCGAAAGCTGTATGGATGGTTTGTTTTCTAAAGAGCTTAAAGACAGTACTACTATATATAGATCTATTGATTTTCTTGAACCTGCGAACGAACATTTCCAAGATGAGTATAAATTCGATTTTCAAACCTTGATTCTTAGTAAGAAAGTCAACGGCAAAGAAGTAAAATGGAAAAACCTTGATAAAATCTGGGATTTGTATGCTAATCCAGAAAAATATGCTAGGTACCTTGAATCGGAAGTAAGAAAAATGCTTAAAAAATAAGGATTTGAGTTAATCCGTGTAGTTCCTTTGTGTATATAAATTATTCACCATCATTTATATACACCTCATATAAATCAGGACGTAATTTTTTCGTTTTTTTTATTGATTGATCTAACTGCCACTTTTCTATATTTTTATGATGCCCCCCGAGTAAAATATCGGGAACCACCATACCTCTAAAATCCGATGGACGAGTGTATTGTGGAGCTTCTAGCAAGCCCTCCATAAAAGAATCCTTCAATGCGGAATCAATATCGCTTATAACACCCGGTAGCAGACGCACAATAGCATCCGACAAAACCATAGCCGGTAATTCGCCACCACTCAATATAAAGTCTCCCATCGATATCTCTCGCGTAACAAAGGTTTCGCGGATGCGCTGATCAATACCTTTATAATGTCCGCAAAGAAGCATCAGGTTTTTTTTAAGCGATAGTTTGTTTACCAATGTTTGAGTAATTTTTTCGCCTTCAGCCGAGAAATAAATTATCTCGTCATAATCATTTTCTTGCATTAGTTTTTCAATGCAATCGAAAAATGGCTGACACTTAATCAACATACCTGCCGCACCACCGAAAGGTGCATCATCAATATGCCCATAAGTATTATCGGCATAATCGTGAAGATTATGTATATTAATTTTAGCGATAGATTTTTCTGCCGCTATTCGAGGAATACTCGAATTAAGAAATGACGGAAATATCTCGGGTACCGCCGTAAGTATGTCTATATTTATAAGTGTTTTATTTTGCATAGTGCTTTTTTAAACAGGATTCTAAATCCGATTGCCAATCCGGAATTTCAATTTCAAGACAGCGACTAATCGTTCTATTATCCAAGACAGAATATTCTGGTCGTTGAACTTTCAATCCGAAATCTTCCTTTTTGCAAGGTTCAATAACGTTACTCAAACCCAATGTGCCAACAATAAATTCCGCGTATTCTTTCCTTGAGCAGTAACCGGAATTTGTTAAATGGTATAATCCCTCTAAATCCTGCTCCATAGCTTTTAATGTAATATCAACAATTAATCTGGCTGATGTAGGAATTGAAATTTCGTTAGTTGCAGCTTTAATAGTTTGATTTTCTTTCGTTAGAGCCAAAAATTTACCAATAAAATTTTGGTACCCTTTACTATACAGCCAACTAGTTCTAAAAATAATTGATCGTTTAGCTATTTGTTCCACAGCAGTTTCGCCAATTAGTTTACTTTTGCCATATACATTAATCGGGTTTGCTTCATCGGCTTCTCTATAAGGTGCATTTGCAAGACCATCAAAAACATAATCGGTTGAGTAATGAACCAACTTTGCCGATATATCATTTGCTAATTCAGCTAAATACTCAGGCACCTTACTATTGACATTGTAAGCCTCTTCCCAATCGTCTTCTGCGGCTTCGACATTATTATAAGCCGCGCAATTAATAATTGTATCCGGTTGGAAATCATTAATTAGAAATTTTAATTTTTTATAATCGCGTATGTCAACATCGTCTATATCGCTGGCGTAATTGTAAGCTCCGAATGCGCTCAAGTCATCCGCCATCCTTGTTCCGAGCTGTCCTTTACCACCTAAGATTAGAAATTTCATATATTCTCCAAAATAGATTTAGCTAAAATAAAATCATTCATTGTTGTAATTTTAATATTATTTTCTTCACCCTCGATAGTATGAACAGGCAATCCGATTTCTTCAACTAATGATGAGGAGTCTGTGCCGAGAAAACCTGATTTTTGTGCTTCAGAAAAAGCCTTAATAATGATATCCTTTTTGAACGATTCAGGAGTTTGAACTGCTACCAAATTTGAGCGGTCCAGTGTTTTGGATACATAACCGTCGGGAGTCAATTCTTTAATCGTTTCTTTCGGTCGTAAACCCGGAAAGACAGCCCCAAACTGAATTGATGCATCAATAAGCGAATTAATAAGTTCCTGGGTAATGAATGGTCTAACAGCGTCGTGAATCATTATTATATCCGATTCCATAGCGGTTTTACTTTGCAAGGCATTATAAACACTATCCTGACGTTCTTTTCCGCAGGATACTATTTCTGAGATTTTTTTTAAATGGAAGTCTGTTATATATTGGTTTATCAGTGGAATGAAATCGGGTGCAACACTTACAACTATATCAGAAATCAGTGGGTTTAGCTCAAATTGCTGAATTGTCCTTACGATTATCGGTAAACCATTCAATAAATGATATTGCTTTGGAATATCACTCATAAATCGTTTTCCAGAACCTCCGGCGGTAATTATTGCAGTAGTTTTCAAAATATACTCAGAATAAAATTAATACGATTCGCCATTTTCCAGCAAATTAGCACGTTTGATTTCGATTGCTAATAACTTGTCTTTGACAGCTTGTCCCAAATCTACTCCCTTTGCATTGGAGTAATTCATCAAAGCTATCAAAACATCTGCCGCTTCATCAAAAAAAAGTTCTTTAGCAACGGATTTGCCTTTCCAACTTTTCTTTTCCAAATTAGCTAATTCGCCTGCTTCTCCGTTTAATTCTAAACAAAAGAATTCGGATGTTCGTTTAGTAAAACATAAATTTTGATAGTCATCGAAAATCCGCTGAACTTGTTTTATAGCTTCTTCGATCACAGCGGATTGCTTTTCAATATCGTAATTCATTTTATTCATAACCGGCGTAATCGTTCATTCTATAGCCAACACCACGGATACTTTGTATCAATGGGCGGTATTCGTCTAAATCAATTTTTGAACGAAGTCTTTTAATATAGACATCAATTATATTCGATTCCGGATCAAAATTATGTTTCCAAACGTGCTGTGTTATAGTACTTCTACTTAAAATCTTATTTTTATTTCTAATTAAGTACTCTAACAAAGCATACTCTTTTGTGGTAAGCTCTATTTCCAAACCGGTACGAGACGCTATATGGGAAATAGTATCCAATAGCAAATCACCGCATTTTAGTTTTGTGCTGTTTTCAGGCATTGACCGGCGTAAAATCGAGCGTACCCGAGCCGCAAGCTCATCTAAACTAAATGGCTTAGGCAGATAATCATCGGCCCCTAGGTCTAAACCGCTTACTCTGTCCTCGGTACTGGAACGAGCCGTAAGCATAATTATAGGAGTGGATATTCCGGCGGAACGCGCTTCACTCAAAATGGTAAAGCCGTCTTTGCCCGGTAGCATAACATCTAGTAGTATAATATCATATTTTTCGTTTAAAATTGTTTCCAAGCCTTCTATTCCATCAAAACTGATGTCACAATCAAAGCCTTCTTCTTCTAAACCGTGCTTAATGAAGTTTGCTACTTTCTTTTCGTCTTCAATTACAAGAACTCGCATAATAGTATCTTAATTAGTTTGCAATATTCTAATTTGTAAAAATATGGAATTTATTATTATTTGCCAAATTTTTTGTAAAAATAAAAAAATTATTTTAATGCTCCAGCTGTTAAACTCTTAATAATCGTTTTCTGGAACATTAAAAATAATACCAAAATAGGAAGCGCAGAAATAGAAGCCCCCGCCATAAGATGAGACCAATCTATTGATTGCTTACCCATATAAAAAGCTAACCCAACGGGTAATGTACGCAAATTTGCATCGTTGGTGAATAAAAATGGGAATAAAAAAGAATTCCAATTCATTAAAAATGTATAAACAGCCAAAACCGATAAAATTGGTTTTGATAAAGGAAAAATGATTTTAAATAAAATATACCATTCGCCGGCACCATCCATTTTTGCAGCATTTTCGATTTCAAGCGGAAGTGAATCAATATACTGCTTAACCATAAAAATCCCAAATGGGGTAACCAGCCAAGGAATAATCAAAGCGTAATAAGTGTTAATCCAAGAAAAATTCACCATTAATCGGTACAGTGGAATCATAATCACGTGTTGCGGAATCATTAACACCCCCAAAATCGACAGAAAAAGAATTTTTTTTCCGATGAATTTCTTTCGTGAAAAAGCATAAGCTACTGTTGTGCAGAAAAACAAATTGCCGATCGTAACCGCTGTTGCTACTATGAGTGAATTTAAAAAATATGTACCGAAAGAATCTGAGGCGAATGCTTCCTGATAGTTTATCATTGTAAAAGGACCACGAAGCAAATCTATTATTGAAGTCAAAGAACCCGGTTTTGTCAGCGAAATAAGTAACATCCAAAATGTTGGAAAAAGCATTACTATACTTACAAAAATCAAAATTGAATTTAGAGAAATTAGCTTTATTTTGTTTTGTTTCATATTTTTTCGAAGTTTATCCAGAATTTTCTGCCGACGCTCGGCTCAAAAGCATAAGTCAATTTGCATTTGCACAATTTAAGTAAAAATTCGACGGTTTCTAATGAAGAATAACAGGAATCTTGATTTTCATTATCATTACTTGTATCATAGAAATTATCCTCGATTAATATATATGGAGATTTATATTTTTCTATCGAAAATTTAACTTTTATACTTCCTTTAATTATATCCATATTTGTTAAATCACCCGCGCAAGCGTAAATTAGGATAATTAAGGCTGTGTGCAAAACATCGCTGTTAGTAGTAACCTTTTCGTGAAATTCAGTTTTAAGTTTTATATCAATACCATAATGGCTTAGAATCTCTTTTGACTCTTCTTCTAACTTTGTTAGAACGGTAGATGTCTTGATAGTGGTTCTTTTTTTAGAATTTTCCTCGATGTACCCCGATAATTTATCAATTATAAAATCAGCAAATACCAATTTAGAAAAACTCTTATTCCAATTATTTATCAATTCCATATTATTAGTCTCCTCCAATTGCTTTTTGAAAGAATCAACAATTAGCGGTTTTAGTTTACGATTATTTTCCTGAGCTTTGTTGATTAAATGATAATAGTTTTCAACATCCTCTGCCGTCCAATTCAATCTTTTTTGGATTGTATAATGTTCATCATCAATTTTGTTCAGAAGAATCAATTTGTCGTTGGACGGTTCTAGAACAGTAACCTGAATTCTGACCCAATATTTTCGATTGTCTTTTACTATATTTACAATCTTTTCATACTCTTTGTTCTCTTTATCGTTAATATCAATTTCCAAAAAACTCGAGAGTTCAACAATTCCAGGTTTCCGACTTTTAGCCCAGTTGATCGCTTCTTTTGCGGCAATATTCAGCCCGGTAATTTTCCCTTTATTGCTTATGATAATTATACCTTGAGAGCATTTTTGAAAAATTAATTGGAAATATTCAGTCAAATCAATCATTTGATTGTTGATATTACTGATTTCAGTAATATCCTGGCTTATAGCGATAATCAGGGAGACTTCACCATTTTTAACAACTAATGGAGTTGCGGTTGTAAATAGGTAGGTTTTTCTATCATTCTTTGGATATACTATTTGAGTACCCGAATGAGTTTTCCCATCTTTAAAACATTCTTCACTAAACAAATATTGAGCAACTGAGTTTTTCCGTCTATACAAATCAGGAAGAGTCTTTGTACCGATTTCACCAAAGAGATCCTTAAACTTTTGGTTTGCACGTACAACTTGAAGTTTTGGATTAATTACAGCAATAAGTGAAGGCGAATGCTCGAATAAGATGTCCAGATAATTTTTAGAAATGGTAGAATGATTAATATCGATTACTTCTAATAAATAGTATCCGGTACTACCTATTGGACTTAAACCTATAGAATATTTTTTTTCTTCAATTTGATACTTATTCAATAATTTTAACGCTACATTGGAGGTGTTTTGTTTAAAGGTATCGTCAAATAGATTTTTTACTTTTGAGTCTTCAAAAATAGCATTAATCGTTTTGATGTTTTTATTTTCGGCTTTGCCAAAAATATCCTCAAAAACAGAATTTGCTGCTAAAACCTTCATTTGATTGTTAATTATGCATTGGGCGTATTGAGACGCATCAATCATTTGTTTGAAAAGCTCTAATTCATTCATTATTTTGCTTTATTTGATTTGTTAACATTTACTTTTTCAAACTTACCACAATTATAACTGTATTACAATTAGCTTTTTTTCATAATTCACTTTTGTGCAAAAAAAATTAATGAACTATCGATAAAAATGTGTTAAAAATAAAACAAAGTTATTTTTAAAGCGTATATTAGTTTTATAGTTTTGATAATTTTAGGATATAATAATGAACGATTCTCAACAATTTCCTCAATTTGATAATTACACTTATCCGAAACGCCGTCGAGTTTGGCCCTGGATTTTATTAGTTATCGGTATTATAGTAGTTGGCTTTATTGGTTTATTTTTTGCAATAATTGCCGGTATAAGCAGTTCATTTAGTTCAGCTTTCGAAAGCGAAACTGTTACGGTTAAACCAAAGACAATATTAATGATGGATTTATCAAATATAAGCGAAATCAGTACAAATGCTCCTTTTGCTTTTTTTGATAATGAAACGGCGACATATTTTGAATTGACCAAAGCGATTGAAAACGCCGCGATTGATGACAATATAGCAGGTATATATTATAAAGCTTCAATGGTACCTGTCGATGCCGCACACGCGGAAGGAATAAAAAAAGCAATAGATAATTTCAAAAAAAGCGGCAAATTTGTCTATGCATTCGTCGAAGTTGGTGATGAAACACAATACATCAATGCTCTTACGGCTGATTCAATATTTATGCCTCAAGAAGGTATTTTAGAGCTTAATGGTTATTCAGCCAATTCTCTGTTTTTCAAGGATTTTCTCCAAAAGATCGGTATGAAATACGAAGTAATTCAATTCGAAGATTTTAAATCATTCGGAGAATCATATTCGAGAAGGAATTTCAGCGACTCCGCTAAATACGCAATTCGAGTTCTGCTTAAACAAAGAATGGATTATTTAGTGCGTAGTATTTCTGAAAAAAGAAAAATGAGTATCGAAAAGGTTAAAGCCGATTTAGACAAAGGGCTTTTTTCAGCCGAAGAAGCTTTGCAGAATGGTTATATTGACAAGATTATTTCTTTTACCGATATGCGCGATTTTCTAAAAAAGAAAGCAGGTGGCAAAAAATTGGTAATTATGAATTTGAACAAATATGCAACCCAAGTAGATTTCAATGAGAGCAAAAGTAAAGTCGATAAAAACAAAACAATCGCTATAGTAAATGCTGTTGGCGCCATTAATTCAGGTACAGGTGGTAATTCAGGTTTTAACGGAAGTCAAGGTATTTATTCAGGTGCTTTCGTTAAAATGTTAAGAAAAGTACGAGAAGATAAAAGTATAAAAGCAGTTATCATTAGAATTTCTTCTCCGGGCGGCTCCGTTATGGCTTCCGATGAAATTTATTCTGAAATCGAGAAATTGCGATCTGTTAAACCTGTTTATGCTTCAATGGCCGATGTAGCCGCTTCGGGTGGATATTATATTGCTCTACCTTGCGATAGTATTTTTGCTCAAAACCAAACAATAACTGGTTCTATCGGCGTTATTTCTGTAATTCCAAACTTCAGTGGAACAATTAAATTACTTGGTATTTCGAACGATACGATTAATACAACTAAATCTTCAGGACAACTTAATTTGTTCAAAGAATTTAATCCGGCGGACATTGAAAGATTCAGAAATTATTCCGCAAATGTTTACAAACGCTTTGTAATGAAAACAGCAAAAAATAGAAAAATGAGCTATGACCAAGCACGTAGTTTAGCTAAAGGAAGGGTCTGGACCGGCGAGGATGCTCAAAAACGCGGATTGATAGATGGTATAGCGGATTTGTCACAAGTAATTGAAATTGTGAAAAAACGCTTGGGTGTTAAAGAAGGAACAAAAGTTCCTCTCGATATTTATCCAACAAAAACCGACCAGTTTTCGGACTTCTTAAAAGGATTCGGATTAAACAAAAACAACGATGAAGATGATCAGGAAGAAGTTTCCTTAAAATCAATTCTTGGAATATCGGATGTTAAGTTCGATTTGATAAAAGAAAATCTACCAGAAGGTATGCAGAATCAAGTATATTATATGCTCGATTTAACTAAAATGGGTCAGAAAGAAAAGGTTCTTATGGCTATGCCTGCGGTGTTGAATATCAAATAATATCAGTTACCGTCTAATCCGCAAATTATTGCTTAGAATAGACAATTATAAAAAAAGTCCAAAACTTATTTGTTTTGGACTTTTTTATTCGATTCGTGCGCATTGGCATTAGCCGATAAATCTAAAGCATCGTTAACACTTTTGATAACGATGCTTTTTGATTTTAATTCGGCTATAACTTAATCATTAGTGATATGAAAATTAAACTGCATATAATCCTATTTTATTGGTGCTTTTTCCATAGGTGTAGCCATATAACCCCAAACACTTATATCAATCTTTTCTTGCTCCGGGCTATCGGTAACGATAGAAATTTTGCCCTGCATATTTTGCGCTGTCTTAGGAGTAAATTTTGCCTCCAATGCAATTTCTGAATTTGCCGGTATTTTGGTGCCTTTTTTAATATTGATTAGCAAGTCAGTTGGTTCTATCGTAATAGTTTTAATCTTTACGGTTTTTGCAGTATTGTTCTTTATAGTCACTTTAGCTGTGGATAGCTGTTCCATATTCATATTTGTCAATGCTATATATGGCACAGAAAGCCCAATTGGCGAGGTGATTTCTGCTTTCAGTACCAAATATTTTACGGGATATTGACTATCATTCGAACGTATGGTAATTGATTTTGATACGGGACCGTCGGAACTAACTTTCAAGGTTACGCTCAAAGTTGCGAATCCACCGGGTTCAATATTGTTTTTGTCAAGAGGAGCTGTAGTACAACCACATCCGGGTTTCACTTCGGTGATCTTTAATGTATCAGTTCCGCTATTAAAGAATTTGATTTGAGCTGTTAGCGGTTGACCTTTGGGGTTGATCTTTCCCCAATCATAAGTATCTCCACCTTCTATATCCAATTTAGGTTGTGAAAAACAAGAAGATGTTAAAAACATAAGTACTAATAGCATAACTAGTGTAATTCTGTTCATTGTATTTGCCAAATAATAATTAAAAATATGATTCATTAGACGTATGAAAAGCACAACAATTTTTGTAACATTTTATTTTTTAAAAATAAAATATACCGCGGCAATTAAAAGCAAAAAACCGATGATATGGTTGGTTTTGAAAGTTTCGTTTTTAAAGACTAGCAAAGAGAAAATTGTGAAAATGGTTAAAGTGATAACTTCCTGTATTACCTTTAATTCAGCCAAAGAAAAAAGGCTATCATTTCCGGAATGTTCCAGCCTGATTGCGGACTTGAACACAGTATTCAAAGAATGTAATCTAAATGCTTATGAACCTGATTTAAATTTTTATGAAATAAATTAAAATCCAGATTTTATCGTTTTATTATAAAAATAATGAATTATTTGAGGAATAAAATGTATAGTAAAGAAAAACCAGAGGATTCTAACTCTAAGAGTTCAATTTTAGAAACAATAGTAGCAATTATACCTTTTCTGTTATTAGGATTAGTTTGGATATTCGAGATTTATAAAGTACCGCAATTAATCGAAACCACATCTCGGATTGCGGCTGTTGCTTCAATGTTCCTTTTATTGGGCATAGGATGGGTAAAAAGTTTTCCAAAATGGACAGTCCATTCTATAGGATTCTGTCTTCTTTTCAGCATTTTCGTTATGTTTATCACCAACCCGGGTTTGGGAAGTAACAACCCTTGGAGATTATTAGCTTTGGTTCCATTGGTAATCACTTCGTTGATTTCATACTTGATTAATCCATCGCTTAAGCCACTAAAACACTTATGGAAAATGATAAATAAAGAGCAAAATGTATTGCTATTCTGTGTTTATGGGATATTACCAATTATATTTATGATGGAATTTGATGAAATTAATCATAGTTCAGTCATTCCGTTTATTGTCATATTGACAACATTAACTATTGTTGGTGCAATTGTATATCTTAGGAGTTCCATAAATATAGTCAAGACCTTGGCATTGATTGTTACAATTATCGTTACAAACGCAATTGCTATAAATGCGGCTATTAAGATTTGGCATATTCTTCACTAACATCATAGAAAAGCTCCAAAAACATAGCTCATTATTATTAATAGATATAATAGTAGTTTTTATTCTAATCCTCATTAAATGCCCACTTTTTTGATGTCAATATCAAAAACACAATCTAAGGTTGTCCCAACTAAGGTTGTTCCAAAAAATAATTATGATTTATTTTCGTTATATTATGTGCAGTCAGAAATATTTGCTAAGGTAAAATAATAAAAAATGGAAAGTTTGTGTAAAATCAAAGAATTGTTCAAGAAAATTCACCAATTTGAACAAAAATTAAACGAAGAATATAACGTGACAATCAATGAAGCAATGATTATCTGCAGTTTGTCGGAAGCTAAAAAGTCTTCAGGTGAGATTGCGGCGGACACAGGAATTTCCCCGAGCAGAACTTCTCGCGTACTACACTCACTCGAGCTAAAGGGTTTTGTCAAGCGCGGTTTTGACGATTTCGATAAGCGGAAAATGATGTTTGTACTTGAAGAATCAGGTAAGAAGAAAAATTCCGAAATAAAATGTATGGGTGTTAATATAGATTTATGCTCAAGCTAAATCTCGATATCTAATACGATATAAAGCATATATTAATTAATTTTTCAGTAAATAAAAAATAAAAATATGAAAATACTAATTATTGGCGGTGTAGCCGGTGGGGCAACAACAGCCGCAAGATTAAGAAGAAATGATGAATCAGCAGAAATTATAATGTTTGAAAGAGGAGAGTATATCTCCTATGCAAATTGTGGCTTGCCGTATTATATCGGGGGCACAATTGCCGATAGAGACAATTTATTTGTACAAACTCCCGAGGCTTTTAACCAAAGATTTAATATAGATGTTAGGGTGTTTAATGAAGTATTGTCCATCCAACCGAACGAAAAAACAATAACAGTAAAAGACTTAAGAAGTGGAAATACATATTCAGAATCTTATGATAAGTTAGTTCTATCACCGGGTGCGGAGCCGGTTCGTCCAAATTTGGCAGGTATTGATATTGATGGCATATTTACAATGCGTAATGTTGCCGATACCGATAAAATAAAATCATTTATGGATGAGAGAAAACCGAAAAGCGCAATAGTTGTCGGAGCAGGGTTTATTGGGTTGGAAATGGCTGAAAACCTTCATAAGAAAGGGATATTTGTATCAATTGTTGAGATGGCTGAGCAGGTTATGACTCCTTTGGATTACTCAATGGCTTCAATTGTTCATCAGCATTTGAAAACAAAAAATGTTGCCTTTTTCTTGAAAGATGGCGTTTCGGCATTTCATAAAACAGGCGACCATATCATCGCTACTCTTAAAAGCGGTCGTACATTAGAAGCAGACATTGTGATTTTATCTATTGGCGTAAGGGCAGATAGTAAGTTAGCAAAAGATGCCGGTATGGATATAGGGATTACAGGTGGAATAGTAGTGAATGAATATCTGCAAACATCCAATTCTGAAATCTATGCGGTAGGTGATGCGATTGAATTTGAAAATCCAATAATCCATAAAAAGCAAATCACATATCTTGCTGGACCTGCAAATAAACAGGGTAGGATTTGCGCTAATAATATAGCTTTCGGTAATAAATCCAAATATCAAGGATCAATAAATACAGCTATCGCAAAAGTTTTCGATTTGACAGTAGCGTCATCGGGCGTATCAGGTAGGACTTTACGGGATGAAAAAATACCTTATTATTCATCTATGATCCACACCGGTTCGCACGCGGGTTATTATCCCGGTGCTATTCCTATGAGCATCAAAATTGTTTTTTCTCCCGAAGACGGGAAACTTTATGGCGCTCAAATAGTTGGTTATGATGGAGTTGATAAACGTATTGATCTTATGGCGAGTATTATAAAATTTGGTGGCACTATATATGATTTAACACAAATTGAACACGCTTACGCGCCACCATATTCTTCAGCCAAGGATCCGGTAAATATCGCTGGTTTTGTGGCTGAAAATATACTTAATGGAACGTCTAAACCTTTTTCCTGGCGAAACATTGAGTCAATTGATTTTTCATATACATTGCTGATAGATGTACGTACAAAAGATGAGTTTGAGTTGGGAGCTATTCCGCGTGCTATTAATATTCCCATTGATGAAATAAGAGCAAGATTGAATGAAATATCGAAAGAAAAGAAAATTGTAGTCTATTGCGGAGTCGGTTTGCGCGGTTATGTTGCCGCGAGAATACTTATGCAATTAGGTTATTCGGAAGTTTATAATTTGAATGGCGGATACAAAACCTATGAGTTTGCTATTCAAAAGCAAAGCAATGAGGACATCTATTCGAGAGATAAAATAGGAATCGATAATCAAATCTATCAGTACGATAATAATGTTGCGAAAAAAGTAGATTCCCAATATTTAAAGCTTTCTGTTGATGCTTGTGGGTTGCAATGCCCCGGACCAATTTTAAAGCTTAAAAAAAGTGCCGATTCAGCTCAACCAGGGCAAATGGTGGAAATCAAGGCAACTGATCCCGCATTCACTTCAGATGTGAAAGCTTGGACAAATATGACAGGAAACAGACTTGTTGAAGTAAATGAAGCGGCTGGGGTGATAACGGCTCTGATAGAGAAGAAAGCCGCGTTGAAACCAATGTCTCTATTAAACCAACAACTTCCAAAAGGAAAAGCCTTGATTGTATTTAGCGATGATTTAGATAAAGCAATAGCGGCATTTATTATTGCGAATGGTGCGGCTTCAACAGGAAACAAGGTATCCATATTCTTTACATTTTGGGGGCTTAATATGATTAAAAAATCAAGTTATCCAAAGGTTTCAAAAGATTTTATGGGTCGAATGTTTGGTATGCTTATGCCAAAAAATAGTAAAAAACTAAAACTCTCAAAGTTGAATATGTTAGGTATGGGTTCTAAAATGATTAGAAATGTGATGGCAAACAAAAATATTGATACATTAGAATCATTAATCAAGCAAGCTCACGAAAATGAAGTAGAATTCATTGCTTGTACTATGTCAATGGATGTGATGGGTGTGCAAAAAGAGGAGCTTTTCGATTTTGTAACTTACGGGGGTGTGGCATCCTACCTCGATCGTGCTGAACAATCTAATGTGAACTTATTTATATAATAAGATTACTTAATTCATAAATTAAAAGCTGTTAGTTGATTAACTGACAGCTTTTTTTTTAGTAACTTTGATTTCCTAACCAAATTGGGGAATACTTTTTTACGAGAATTATTTATAGACCAACCGTTATAAATATACTACCGAAATTGAGATTCAAATACGAGCATTTGATAAGGTTGGATTTCTACTGGAAAATCAAATTAGCTGATTAAAAATATGATTTACCTCGAGACAATTTGACACCAACTCGAGGTAAATTTTAATCAATATAATAGTTCCCAAACCGAAGTTCTGTAACTATTAAAACTTATCATTTAACTATAAATTTCTTGACTATTTCAAATCCAACACCCTTTATTTGAAGGAAGTAAACACCTGATAGAAAATCAACATCGAAATTTAATTCAGTTTTAGTCGAAAACAATTGAGAATTAGTGTTAAATACATTTCTACCTGTTATATCAAAAACTGCAATATTGACTTTAAGATTTCTCATTTCCAAGTTTTCAGCAATTCTCAAATTTAACTTATTTTTTACCGGATTAGGATAAATTTCAACATCAAGGCTGTCATTGTTATTATTCTCTTTAACAGCAGAAATAGTCTGGGTTTTCCAAATTCCGCGTCCATAAGTTGCGGCGTAAAGCTCACCGGTTTTTTGATGAATTTCAACTTCGCTGACCTTTACATTTGGTAAATTTTCCATATAAGGCAGCCATTCGGTTGCATCGTCGTTCGTGAATACTACACCTTTGTTTGTACCGGCATAGATAGTATTATCCATACTGTTTTGGTCACGAACGATTGACAGAATTGCTATCCCAGATGGAAGAATTTTTGAAGCGTTTACCCAAGTTTTTCCAAAATCCTGCGTAGAATAGAGGTTTAATCCGGAATCGCTTGTGTAAACCGATACCCATATCTTATTCGGATTATTATTATCAAATTCAATACTACTAATATTCATCGAATCAATAGGCAAATTGTCTTTTGAACGGAACCAGGTTTTACCTGAATTCTTGGTAAGCCAAAGCTCGCCGGGAATTTTATTACCAAGGTTTTTATAAATTGCTACGTAACCGCTTTGTGCATAAGATGTACGAACAATGGAAATTGGATTTTTATTAATGGTATCGAATAGCTTCGAATCGTAATCGAGGATTTTTGTCCATTGCTTTCCATAATCATAAGATTTCCAAAGATTACGGAATCCTATATAAATCTGTGATGGATAAACAGGGTCCATAGCACAAGGTGTAACCCATAAACCACTTTCTCCGGCAACATTCCTAATAGTATCAGCTAATCTTGTGATAATGGTTTTCCCGCCGTCATCCGATCGGCATAATCCGCCGTTTTGCCATACCCCATAGATGATTTCAGGATTATCGTAGTCAATCATAGTTTCCATTCCATCCCAATTGGCTATGTAGTTAATCCATTCTTTACCATCATTGTAGAAACACGAATTGTCTTGAGTGCCGCCTGTAACAACACCTGCCAGCTTTCTTGAAACATTCATTCGATAAAATTCAGTAATGTTTAATCCGTTGGATAGGTTTTCCCAGACTGTTGGGAATTTGAGTGTATCCGGTGTTCCTGGTTTTATATTCTCTGCAAATTTGTCTATATATTGACTAATCCATTCTTTCGACCCCGGTTTAATGCTTTTTGTTCTATAAATTCCGCCGTCATTACAAAAATAAATGTATTGATTTAAAGGATTATAAGCTGAATAATGATGGTCGGCGTGTATGCTTTTACCAAAAGTGTTCATCCATAAGCTGGCTATATCAAAAGTAGTGCCTCCATCATTTGAAGCCCAGATGTTGGTGCCGCCTGTATATATCTTATCTTTATCAACGGGGTCAATCATAAGTGTTAAATCATACCAACCCTGTCCGTAAGCATCGTCGGGACTGCCTTCATAAGCACCTAAAACATTTGTCGAAGAGTTATAATCAGATTTTATTTCCCAAGTAGCTCCTGCATCGGTTGAGCAATAAATACTATGCATCCCATTTGTTGCCGCACGAACATTTAGTAAATAAATATAATTCGGGTCAGAGAGTGAAACAGCGATATCCATTCTTGATATTTCATTTTTTGCAGGGATTCCGGTATTGAGTTCTACCCAAGTTGTTCCAAAATCAGTAGATTTAAGTACACCTGCCGATCCCCAAGCCCCCCATTTTGTTCCCATTGCCGCATAAAGAGTATTTGGCACTTTTGGGTCAGCTTCAATATCGTTAATCAATGAGTCATTTACAAAATACCAATTTTCGCCGGCATCATCCGATTTCCAAATACCCAACATTCCGGCAGTAATAAGTTGGTTGGTATTCTCAGGATTGATAATTAGCTTACGGAGCATTGACCTTTGAAATGTAGGATCAGAAACCAGATTAGTCATTGTCCAATTGCTACCCCCGTCGGTAGATTTAAAAACTCCCATAGACGCGCTGGAAGACAAACCACCCGTATCAAAATCGCCTGTACAAATATATACAATATCAGGGTTGTTTGGATTAACAGCTATATGGCTAATTGCTAAAGTAGGTAAATTGTCCGATAGTGGTGTCCAGCTTTTGCCTGAGTTTTCTGTTTTCCACACGCCGCCTCCGGGTGTGCCTATCCAAAGAATATCCGGGTTTGTCGGGTGAAATGCGACACAATTTATTCTACCTATTCCGTGACCTGAGCGGTATTCGTAAGTTGGAACCTCTTTATCGGGTCCCATTGGTATCCAAGCACTTTTGGATTGCAATCTATTTGAATTATTCTTTTTGCTTTGGTCATATCCTAAAAAAGGAGGCAACGCCTTAAATTCACCGTTTGGTGCGATATCATAACGGTTATCCCACAGCCAACGGTAAAACCACTTGTTCCCTTTTTTACGATCAGGATTGAGATTTCTATTATTAAATTCATAAAAAGCTTTTATCTCATTAATATTCTGGTTTTTATCAATTTGAGAAAAAGATTTTTCGGGTAAAATTGAAAGTAGAAATGCCAAAATGGAAACATAAATAAGTACTGATTTAAACATAATAATAAATCCCAATAAATTCAATTAAAAATTCTTATAACTAAAAAGCAAAAATAATGAATTTATTGGGAATATTAGCTGTTATTTCAGGATTGACCACTTGAATTTTACGCACACTCTTTTGTAAAATATTTTTTTTTGAAAAATAGAGCAACATTTACCAGCCCGATTAGTGCCGGAACCTCTACCAATGTACCTATTACTGCGGCAAAAGCTTCACCGGAGTTTATACCGAATACCGCAACAGCTACTGCTATAGCCAGCTCAAAATTGTTGCTTGCGGCGGTGAAGGAGAGAGTTGCGGTCTTTGCATAACCCGCTCCGGCTTTTCTACCCATATAGAAAGAAACAAAGAACATAATCACAAAGTAGATCAACAGCGGAATTGCTATTCTGACAACGTCCAATGGGATTTTGACTATATATTCGCCTTTGAGCGAAAACATAACCAGAATAGTGAATAGTAACGCAATTAATGTGATAGGGCTGATTTTCGGTATGAATTTAGACTGATACCACTCTTTGTTTTTTATCTTAATAAGTGTAAATCTTGTTATTATTCCGGCCAAAAATGGAATACCAAGATAAATAAACACGCTTTTAGCGATTTGAGCAATTGTTATATCCACTTTGAAGGATTGAAGCCCAAGCCAATTCGGGAGAACCGTCAGAAAAACATACGCATAAACAGAAAAGAACAACACTTGGAATATTGAATTGAATGCCACTAATCTCGCGGCATATTCCGTGTCGCCTTTCGCCAGTTCGTTCCAAACAATGACCATTGCAATGCACCGCGCTAAGCCTATCATTATCAATCCGGCCATATATTCGGGGTAGTCGTGTAAAAATATAACCGCCAGGGCAAACATAAGAATTGGACCGATAATCCAGTTTTGTACTAAGGATAAGGTTAGGATTTTGACATTTTTGAATACATCGCCGAGCTCTTCGTATTTTACTTTTGCTAATGGGGGATACATCATCAATATCAAACCAATAGCGATTGGAATATTGGTTGTGCCCGATTGGAATTGATTCCAGAAGCCGACGATACTTGGGAAAAAGTAACCGGAAAACACTCCGATTAACATTGCTAAAAATATCCAAATCGTTAGATATCTATCTAAAAAGCTTAGTTTTTTTGTTATTTTTTCCATTTTATTCTGTTCCTACAAACCCAGCGTGTTCCATATCATATAAAAACCGCCTAAAATTACAAGAAGACCACATACTCTTTTGATATATTTGGTGGTTTTTGAATTTTCCGTCCAATTGAGGTATTGCTGTACTTTTTCCAATAATGTTCCGGCTAAGACAATCACAGAGCAGTGCCCTATAGCAAAAGCCGCTAATAATGATACAGCCAAAACCATATCTGTAGAAGAGACAGAAATTACTACACCCAAAACCGGAGCCATAAATGCGAAAGTGCAAGGACCTAAACCTATTCCGAAAATTAAACCCAAAACCAAAGCGGCGGCTAAACCTTTAAATCGGGTACCGCTCATTTTCGCGCCATCCCAAGGTAAGCGGATCACATCAAGCAAATATAAACCCACGACGAAAAATATAATAGCAATGAGGTAATTGCCGACCGAACCGATATCGCCCATCAAGCGTCCCATCGCTAATGTGATTCCACCGATAATGGCTATACTTACCAATATTCCAAGCGCAAATACTAATGACAAATTGAAAGTCCTGCGTAGTGTGATCTTCCCTTGCGAACTAAGAAATCCAACTATCAGCGGTATGCTCGACAAGTGGCAGGAGCTGAGTAAAATACTCAATATGCCCCAAGCGAAAGCCGATAGAACAGCAAGCCAATAACTCTGATATAAAAACTGGCTCAGAGTGTTGAAAATACTTTCAACCATTACTTCTTGCCTTTTTTTATTTTCAATCCTTTGGATTGCAGAAATTTATCCATTTCTTTTTCAGGATAAAAACCTTCGTGGCGGTCTATTTCTTTTCCGTCAGCGTCAAGGAAAACTTGCGTCGGAATTAATTTAATTTTGTATTCCTCAACTTTGATTTTGAACTCATCCTTCCAGACATCATAGAAAATAACGTTTATTTGAGAGCCGTATTTTTTTCCAATTGATTTCATTACAGGTTGCATCTTTTTGCAAGGTATGCAATTGACTGAACCCAGCTCTATAAATGTAATCAATGGTTTTGTTGGTTTAGCGGTTGCCGGATTATCGAACAAAGTTATTCCTAAGAATATCATAGTCAAAATAATTATCACTTTTTTCATTATTCAGCTTCCTTAATAAGTTTTAATATTTGTTCACCATTCAGCACAGAACCAACGCTGACAACCTTTTCATCAATGACTAATCCCGGAGTCATCATAATACCGTATTTCATAATCTCTTGAATATCGGTTACTTTTGTAATTACCGCGTCAATTGAATTCTTCTCTACTATTTCACGCACTTTCTTTTCGAGTGTAATACATTTGGAACATCCTGATCCTAATACTTTAATATGCATTTTTTTTATTCCTCAAATTTATTTAATAATTATACTTTGGCAAAATTTAAAACACTAAGTTAAATAAAAATCCTACAATAATAATACCAACGCCCACAACTCCGACGAAAGTAAAAATTAACGGATATGTTAAAACTTTTTTCAATATAATGGTTTCCGGTAAAGACAAGCCTATGACCGCCATCATAAACGCAAGCGATGTACCCAAAGCCGCTCCTTTTTCGAGTAGAACCTGAACAATTGGGATAATCCCGGCGGCATTGGAATAAAGCGGAATACCAATAAGTACAGCTAACGGAACCGAATACCAAGCGTCTTTACCCATAAACGAAGCCATAAAGTCGGCAGGGACATAGCCGTGAGCACCCGCGCCCACAGCTATTCCCAACATTACATATACCCACACTTTGGAAACGATTTCACGAACCGCTGTAAATCCGGCATCAACTCTGTCGTTGAATGTGATTTTAGCGCTTTCCACTCCAAGGTTTCCGGCTTTAATTTCATAAACCCAAGGTTCGACCCATTTTTCCAATTTTAATTTGCCGATTATCCAACCGGCAAATATCGCTATGAACAATCCGGTTGCTACATACAGCAATGCGGTTTTCCAACCGAACAAACCCAGCAGAAGAACAATTGCTACTTCATTAATCATCGGCGCGGCAATAAGAAATGAAAAGGTTACTCCAAGAGGTACGCCCGATTCGACAAAGCCGAGGAAAAGCGGAATGGCGGAGCAAGAGCAAAAAGGAGTAACGATTCCCAATGAGCTTGCCATCACATTTCCGACGAATAACGTTTTGCCTTCTAATGCTTTGCGCGTTTTTTCGGGTGAAAAGTAGGAGCGGATAATCCCGACAACGAACACGATTAAGGTCAAAAGCATAAGCACTTTAGGCACTTCAAAAATGAAGAAACGAATCGCTTCCGTAAGGTGCGACGTTTTGTCCATTCCAATAATATTATATACCAAGAAGTTTACCATCGGTTCGAGGTACATATAAAGTACTACCCAAACGGGTAATAAAAGCAGTGGTATAAGTATTTTATTTTTCATTGAATTGTTTTATTTTATCCTTTTATTTTATTACTATATTAGTACAGATTATATTTCTATCCGATTTATTTACTTTGTCAGTATAAGTTTTTGTGAATTCATCATCCGTAAGCCAAGTTGGTAATAATTCCAACAATTGCTTGGTTAATTCATCTTCGGCGTTGGGATTGATTTTATAGTCCACCCATTTCCCTTTCTTTATATCCACTATGAATCCTGCATCCCGCAAAATAGAGCAGTGCTGGGATACAGTTGATGTTGATAATCCCAATACATCGGTTATCTCGCAAACACATAGTTGTTTAATTCCCAACATCTTTAAAATTAACATCCTGTTTTGGTCGGATAAAGCCTTAAATGTCTTTATATAGTTCTTCATTTTTATTCAATTTTAAAATTTCAATTCGTCATTTCGTTAAGTAACGAATTATAGATAAAAATGTTTCAACTTGTTATTCGATTTTTTTTAAATATTATCGATTTTGCCAATATTTCGTGGAATATTAATTGAAATTAAGAAATTAATAGTGTACCTTCAAGAACGAAATGTCCTTAGTAGCACGAATATTATATGAATTTTAAAAGATAAGACTTTACAACTCGTCTTAATTTTTTCATTAATAAATTTTAAAAACTTATAAAACAAAATGTTTGCTAAGGAATCGGCTAATGGAGAAGAAACACTTTTAATACTATAGCTTTATAATTATGATATCATTACCAAATATACTTATTGTTGACGACCTTGAAGTAAATTTAATTCTATTGGATAAAATAATCAGAAAAATCAAGATCATTCCTATACGGGCACATTCCGGAATAGAGGCACTTGAGAAAACAGAAGGCATTGATCTTGCACTTGCCATATTGGATGTTCGTATGTCCGGTATGGATGGTTATGAATTGGCTGTTAAGATTAATGAAAAAAGGCCATCGCAAAAGGTGCCAATTATTTTTATAACCGCGAATCATCTTTATGATATGGAAGAATTCAAAGGGTATGAGTCTGGAGCGGTTGATTTTATCTACAAGCCAATTAATTATAATATATTATTAAGCAAAATAAATGTTTTTCTTGATCTTTACGATCAGAAACATAAAGTAATCAGAAATACTAAAATTCTAGAAAAAACCGCCGAGGAATTGACTAATTCTAATATCGCACTAAAACAAAGCGAGGAGAAATACAAAAGATATGTTGAAAATGCTCCCGACGGAGTTTTCGTATTTGATGCAAATGGTAAATATATGGAAGTGAATGAAGCGGCCTGCAGAATGTCGGGTTATTCCAAAAAAGAACTTCTAAATATGGCAATTTTAGATATCCTTTCCGAAGATTCATTAGAAGATGGCTCGAATAATTTCAAAAATTTAATTCAAAACGATTCAGCAAAAGCAGATTTATTGTTTATGACTAAAGAGGGTTCTAAAAGGTGGTGGTCTGTGGAATCGGTTAAACATTCGGAAAATCAATTCCTGGGATTCACAAAGGATATAACAGAACAAAAGCAATCTGAAACCGCACTTCGGGAAAATGAAGCGCGGATGTATGAGTTGAACGCTTTAAAAGATAAATTTTTCACTATCATTGCGCACGATATGAAAAGCCCGTTTAGCAGTATTATTGGTTTTGGGAATTTGTTAGTTGAGCAAATTAGAAAAAAAGATTACGACGGAATCGAGGAATATGCAGAGATCATCCAATCGTCCTCCAAAAGAGCAATGGAATTACTTATGGATTTATTAGAATGGTCAAAATCCCAATCAACATTAATTATAAATACACCGTTATTAGTAGAAACAAAAGAGCTTATAGATGAAGTTTCTGAACTGTTGAATGTCAATGCTCAGCAAAATTTCAAAGCAAGTTCTGAGGATTTTGTTCCAATTACTCACGTAATAGCCTATTCTACAGTTTTACGAGAAATTTCCGATCGAAATAAAATGCAGAATAATCTAATACGTACTGAAAGAATGGTAAGCTTAGGTGAAATGGCTTCCGCAATGGCACACGAGATAAACCAGCCATTACTTTCTATTTCTTTAGGTATAGAGAATTGCTTCAACAAAATCTTGAATAGCGAAAGCGTTGATATAAATTATTTAAAAATAAAATCCGAAAAAATATTTGAAGATATTTTAAGAATTGGAAAAATAATAGACCACGTTAGAGTTTTTTCGAGAGACAATAATGATAATATTCATTCTTTATTTAATATAAATGAAAGCATCGAAAGTGCTGTGTCGATGATTTCGGAACAATTTAAGAATTATGCTATTGAATTAACAATGGATTTGGACAAGAATACTCACCCAATAATCGGGAATACATATAGATTTGAACAAGTAGTACTGAATATGTTAGTTAATGCGAAAGATGCTATCGACGATAGAGCGAAAAGTTCCAAAGCTGAATTTGAAAAGACAATTCAAATTAAAACATATCACGATACAGAAGCCAATTATCTGGAAATAATAGATAATGGAAAAGGAATTGATCCTAAGGATATAGACCATATTATGTTGCCATTTTATACTACCAAAGACGCGGGAAAGGGAACAGGTCTTGGACTTTCGGTCTCTTATGGAATTATTAAGGATTTGAATGGCAATATTGATATAATTAGTAATCCTAATTTAGGAACAAAATTTAAAATCACACTACCCTATATAGATAATAATAGAAGTAACAAAGATGATTATAGATAACAAACAAACCCATAATAAACTTAGTGTTCTAATACTTGATGATGAAAAACGTTTTACGGAAGAATTACACGAATATCTTGAGGATTCAGGTTTCCAACCCTATGAAGCAAATACAGCGACTCAAGGATTATCGCTGTTAAAAAAGCAAAACATAGATTTGTTGATACTTGATGTTCGTTTGCCCGGTATCAACGGCTTGGATATTTTAAAAGACGTTAAAGGAAAGTATCCAAAATTGGAAGTTATTATTGTTTCCGCTCACGGCGATATGGATACTGTTGTCAAAGCTTTAAGGTTAGGGGCTATTGATTATTTACGAAAACCCTTTCGACATATTGATATTCAGATTGCCATAGAAAGAACACAAAAATTTCTGTTACTACATCGGGAAATCAAACTACTGGAAGAAAAAACCTACTTGATATCTAAAAGTTTGGAGGAGCGGATAGAGCGTAATTTTATCGGCGCAAGCCCACAGATAAAGGCTGTATTGGATATGGCGTTGACAGCCGCTGAATTTCCCGATACGAACGTTTTGATAACCGGCGAAAGTGGAACAGGAAAGGAAAATATCGCACGTATAATACACTTTGCCAGCAATCGAAAAGATAACATATTTTGCGCAGTAAACAGTAGCGCGATAAGCGATTCATTATTGGAAAGCGAGTTCTTCGGCCATATAAAAGGATCGTTTACCGGTGCTACAAGCGATAAAAAGGGGTTTTTCGAAATTAGTGACCACGGTACGCTGTTTCTCGATGAAATTGCTGATATGCCGATGAATCTGCAGGCTAAGATGTTACGCGCAATAGAAGAAAAGTCTATTACCCGTGTTGGTGAAACGCTTCCGGTTTCCACCGACTTTCGTATCATTTCAGCAACGAATTTTGAACTTGACAAGTTAGTGGAGAACAGGAGGTTCAGACTTGACTTGATCCATCGTCTAAACACGTTGCACATTCATATCCCGCCTCTTAGGGAACGCACGGAAGACATCGAACCGCTATTTAATTTCTTCTTAGAAGATTTATCAAAAAAATTGAACAAACCTAAACCAAAAATAGACAACGATATTATAAAAGTTTTGGAGTCTTATGATTTTCCGGGTAATGTACGGGAATTGAGAAATATGACTGAACGGGCAATTATTCTCAGTAAAGGAAATCCCCTTAGTGTGAAGGACTTTCCTGTGAAAATCAAACCAAAGTCCAATACAGATCGTGAAAATCAGAAACTAAACCTCGCGGATAATCAGATTAAACTCATTCGACAAGCCTTGCAAAAATTCGATTATAATATTAATTCAGCATCCGAGGCTTTGGGTATTCATCGGATGGCACTTTCTCGAAAGATGCAGAAATACAATATAAACCTCACCAAAAACGACGAATAATAACAAGCATAAGCTCGATAACGAGCATAAACAAGGAGCGCGATTTAGTTAAAATCACGCTCCTTATTTTATTTTGCATTTATTTCTAATTCGTAAACCTTTTATTATAAGATTCTTTCGACAATAATAATTTTGAGCGCAAAACTGAAAATAATTGTTGGCACAGCCCTTGCCTTATAGGATTATTAGCAAAATAAATGTTAATAAAAAAAAAGTATTTTTACAAATTTTTAAAAAAAGGTCTTATTATGAAAAAATTATTATTATTAGCCTCCGCAATTATTCTTTTTGCAGGAATGGCAAACAACTTGATGGCTACTGATTGGAACGAAACTGCTACAGCAACAGCAACTGGTATTATTGTAGCACCAATTACAATTTCCCATTCAGGCACACATATGGCTTTCGGTAATATTGCAGTTGATGCAACAACCGCAGGAACAGTAGTTTTAGCACCTGCTGGAACAAGATTAGCAACGGGCGGATGTCAGGTTCCGGTCGCAGCAACTAATAAAGGAACTATTACCGCCGCGGTATTTACAGTTACTGGTGAAGGTGCTTACACATTTGCTATAACCTTACCTGTAACATATACAATTAATCACAGTGTTACTTTTGCAGAGTCAATGACTGTTACTAATTTTACAACCAATGGTGAAACCACTACTACTGGTCTTTTATCAGGTGGGACATTTGGATTAAATGTTGGTGCAACATTGAATGTTGGTGCCGCTCAATTAGCGGGTACTTATACCAACGAGACCGGTTTCGATGTAACAGTAAACTATAACTAAAAATTAGATTAAATTAAGTGCTGTTTATCGTGAGCGGCACTTTTTTTAATAAGATTACGGGTTAAAAAGTTATAACTACATTAACACGCCAAAAAAATAAAATAAGTGGCATTAATAACGTCACTTATTTTTTAAGTAAATATTTGATTTTCAGATATAATAAAAATTGATTTTGTATTTATAATGAAAGTTTATGAAAAAATTGTTTCTAAGTTTCACGATAATATATTTGCTTGCGGGTTTCGTAAATCATCTAATGGCACAATCAACAGCCTCCGCGGATGTATCGGCGACAATAGTTACCCCCATTGCGATTTGTTAGTACGGGCAATATGAATTTTGGTGAAGTGGCTGTTTCCGGTAAAGCCGACGGTAAGGTAATCTTAGCTCCCACAGGGAAAAGAACCGCAAATGGAGGAGTTAACCTTCCTTCGAAAAACGGTACTTCTACTGCCGCATCATTTACTGTTTCAGGCGAAGAATCTTATACTTACGCCATTACTTTGCCGACCAATTGTGTTATAACGAGCAGTGGGTTTGATATGATTGTTGACGATTTTAAAAGTAATCCAAGTGTAGTCGAGGGCGGTGTACTAACGTTAGGAAGGCAAACATTATTAGTTGGCGCGACTCTAAACGTTACAAAAGGACAATTAATTGGCGAGTATATTAATACAGTGCCTTTTAGTGTTACAGTAGCTTATAACTAAAGGCATTAGAAAATTCAACACAAATAGTTAAAACCGAAAAAATTATGGAAATCAAAAAAAAATATATAGGGTATCAGATTAAAGCAATTCTTTTTGTTGTGTTTTGTATCGCCTTTTCGGCGATACAAATCTCGGCACAAGGCAATTTGATGATTTTTCCCAAACGCGTTGTTTTTGATAATAGCCAAAAAGTGCAGGAAATCAACCTATCAAATATCGGTAAAGATACTGCGGTTTATAATGTTTCTTTTGTCCAATTCCGAATGAGTGAAGTCGGAGATTTTAAAGAGATAACAGTTCCAGATTCAGGACAAAATTTTGCAACTCCTTATTTAAGAGTTTTTCCGCGTAGGGTTGTGTTGGCTCCCAATGAATCGCAGACAGTAAAGGTTCAAGTAACGAAAACAAATGAGCTGGAACCGGGTGAATATCGCTCACATATTTATTTTCGAGCCGTGAAAAACATTAAACCCCTCGGTGATAATGCAAGCAAAGCGGATAGCGGTACAATTTCAGTAAAACTGGAACCGGTTTTTGGAATTTCAATCGCTTGTATAATTCGCAAAGGTGAATCGAATACCGTGGTTTCAATTTCCGATTTGGAGTATGACAATACAGTTGATTCTGTGGAATATCTAAAGATGAATTTTCATCGTACAGGGAATATGTCAACTTATGGCGATATAACTGTAAACTTTATAAACAACGAAAACAAATCTTTTGAAGTTGGAAAAATCCAGGGCTTTGGCGTTTATACTCCGGGAAACATAAGGAAATGTAAAATGAAGCTGAAAAAACCTATCGGCGTTAATTTTAATCAGGGTAAATTCAATGTTGTTTATACTGTTTCCGAGAGCAAGAAAGTATTAACTGAAGCAGAATTGACTATTAAGGAATAGGTAATCGGGTCGAATAATGAAAAACTTTAGAAATAATATGTTGATGATTCTTGTTATAGCTCAATTATTGTTGGTTTGCTTTTATGCTCAACCAGCACCTCCACCAACACAATCAATCAATATTTACCCACTTCAGTCGCTGTCTTTCGGAAAATTTTGTTTGGGCAATTCCGGCAAAAACGGCGGAACTATTACTGTTGGATGGGACGGTAGCAGGTCTTCAACCGGAGATGTGGTTTTATTAAATGGTTCACCTTCATCCTCTCCCGCGATTTTTGAGATAGAACATTGCGAAGAACAAGATGTACTAATCGAATATAAACCGACAACTATTTTATCAGGAAGTAATGGTGGGAATGTAACTTTGAAAATTGGACCCACAGAAAAAGGCGAGAGTGGTACTATTTTTCATATAGATGAAAATTCAATCTCCATACCACAGATTCGTGTTGGGGGAACGCTTATTATCGGTCCCAATAGCACAAATCCGGGTGGAACTTATGCAGTTGACTTCGATATAACCTTTAACAAACAGTAACAGTATGAGAACCAAATCTGATATCGTTTTTAAAAAATGCTTAAATATAAATTTGAGCTTTTTTTTTAGTGGATATAGATTGGTAATTGCTTGTTTTGTAATTGTCCTAATAATAATCTTAAGCAACAAATCGTATTCACAGGATAAAGAATCAAATGATATAGAAATCTTTCCCGCGCTGATTCAGATTGAAGGATATGATGGTTTTACGAGTGACGCCTTGTTTATGCCGGATGGCAAGGTTTATGTATCGATGGAAGATTTGTTCAATTTTCTCAAAATAAACTGCACTCAAAGTGAAAATGGAAATGTACTGAGCGGATATATCGTAAATGAAGGTCGAACGTATAGTGTTAATTCAATAAAAAAAGAAATTGATGTTCAAAATAAAGTCTTTTCTCCGGGAAAAGGACTGATGGATTATCAGGGCGTTACGTATCTGGAAACCTCCTTATTCGGAGAAATTTTCGGGATAAATCTAAAATTCGATTTACGAAGTTTATCTATAAATTTGAAATCGGATTTTGAATTACCAATAATCAAACTTATGAGGCTTGCGAAAATTAGAAGTAATCTAAACAAGGCTCGAGGCGAAATCATTGCTGACACCACTTTAGGTCGAAGCTATCATATTTTCCGTTTCGGCAACTTGGATTGGTCGTTACAATCAAACCAAAGTAAAGGATCAAGTATTGACTCGCGAATTGGATTATTGTTTGGAAGCGAATTACTCTATGGCGAAGCAAAAATATCATTGAACTATTACACAAATAGTCCGTTTGATGCTCAACAATTGAATTATTCTTGGCGGTGGGTAGATAATAATAACTCTTTTGTAAAGCAAATCTTTTTGGGTAAGATTGGTAATCAATCAATAGCATCGCTATATTCGCAGGTTATAGGATTTTCGCTCAGCAACTCTCCCACGGGTGTTAGAAAAGCCGAAGGATTTTATACAATTACCGAACACACCGAACCAAATTGGGATGTGGAATTATATATTAATAATAGCTTAATGGATTATACCAAAGCGGACGTTTCAGGATTATTCACATTTAAAGTGCCGATTGTTTACGGGTTTACTACGATGGAGTTACGTTTTTACGGACCTATGGGTGAAGAGCGTTCCGAACAAAGAACAATGAACACACCGTATTCCTTTACTCCGATCGGTAAATTAGAATATCGAGTGAATGGTGGCGTATTGGAGGATACCGGTCACGACTTTTTCTCGAAAAATGAATTTAGCTATGGATTGAGTCGTGGGATTACGCTGGGTGGTGGACTTGAATTTCTTTCAACACTTGAAGCCGGAAAATTTATTCCATTTGTAAGCACTTCATTTGTACCTTTTAATAAAATGATGGTCAAGACAGAATATGCTTATGGCATAAGCACCAAGGCTATAGTTAACTGGTCAATTTATGAAAGTGTTTTAATCGAATTAAATTACACAAAATTTAAAGAAGGGCAAACGGTTGTTAGAAATAATAACCTATCGGAAACAAAAATAACGCTGTCAGTTCCGTATAAATTAAGTAAGATTTCAGGAAATTCGAAGATAGCCTTTAATAAGATGGATTTCAAAAATTTTAGTTACAATAACGCCGAATTTTTACTTTCGGCATATTACCTCAATTATAATCTGAGTTTAACGACAAGAGCAAATTGGCAAAATGGTTCCACACCTTATATGAATTCAGAGTTGGCTATGTCCGGTAGGTTTTGGAAGGGTGCTATTGTTCGTTCAAGTGTTCAATTCGATAATCGTATTCAGCAAATCACTTCTTATCGCGCCGAGTTGGAACAAAAATTTTCAAAAGATTTTTATTTATCACTGTCGTATGATACTTATTTAAACTCTAATTCACAAACGTTGAATTTTTCATTCCGCTACAACTTCCCGTTTGCGAGAACTTTTGCAAATGCGAGAATCTCGGACAATGATATAACGACAAGCGAAGGAGTCCAAGGCAGTGTATCTTATGACAGCAAGACGAAGTATGTTTATGCGAGCGATTATTCTACGGTCGGGCGAGGTTGTATTACAGTATTGCCATTTCTGGATGTAAATCACAACGGGAAATATGATACAGGTGAAATCATAATCAAAAAACTCGGAATAAGAATGAATGGCGGGGAAGTTACTTACAGCAAAAGAGATTCTACAATACGAATTGTCAGATTAGAACCTTTTCTTGATTATTTGCTCGAAGTTAACGATGAAGGTTTTGATAACATATCTTGGAGAATCAAAAACAAGACAATCAAAGTTACAATTGACCCAAATCAATTTAAAACGGTTGAAATACCGATTACACCTATGGGTGAAATAAGCGGAAACGTGTTGATGAAGGACAAAAATTCCGAGGCGGGGATAGGGCGGATTTTAATCCAAATCTCTGATAGTCTGGGTAATATTGTAGCCGAGACTTTAACCGAACAGGACGGATATTTTAACTATTTAGGATTAAAGCCCGGTAGTTATGTCGTTAAAATCGCACAGAAGCAGTTGGAAAAACTGTCTTATGAAGTCACGCCGTTAGTATATTATATTAAAATCAAAGCTTCTGTGGATGGCGAAATTGTGGAACGTTTGGATTTTAAATTAAAGAGTGTTGGAAAATAATTACGAATTACGAATATACCTTTATTTCAGCGTATTTTTTGCCGAGGACTTCTATTATCCTTCATTTTTATTCAATTTTAAAATTTCAATTCGTCATTTCGTTAAATAACGAATTATAGATAAAAATGTTTCAAATTGATGAAAATAATTTAATTTTGTGGTATGAAAAAATACACAATTGAAATAGATACAAATAAATGCACAGTTTGCGGGAACTGTGTAAAAGTTTGCGTTGGAAAAACTCTCGAAGTCATTGACAATAAATTAGAACAAACCAAGCCAAGTTCGTGCATTTATTGCGGACATTGCGCCGCTATTTGCCCTGAAAACGCCATCCTGTCGAGCGAAGACAGCAGTAGAAAGTTTACGGTTAATGATTACGCCGATGGTTTAAATGAAGTGGAACGCGTACTGATTGGAAAGCGTTCGGTACGTGAGTATCGAAAAAAAGAAATCGAAAAGGATATTTTAGAGCAGTTTGTATATTACGCCGAGAAAGCGCCAAGCTCATCGAATAAGCGTAAAAGGGAATATATAGTAATTACGGATAAAGCTAAGATTTTGGAATTGGAAACGGCGATGTTGCAGAAATTCAATTCTTTTAAGGTAGTTATAAATAAGTTTGTGAGTGCTGTCATAAAACCCTTCAATAGAAAACTTGCTGAAAACATACTCATTATGAGAGCAGATATTGACAAAATGAACTGGGATTTTGAAAATGAGGACTACCAAATATTCCGCGATGCTCCCTGTATAGTATTTATTTTAGCTCCCAATAAAGGATTTCAGTTGAAAGATGATTGCGTCATCTCCCAGCAATATATGATGCTTTATGCTGAATCTCATGGAATCGGCAGTTGCATAATAGGTTATGCCCAATTCGCTCACAAGACATTGGAAAAAATTCTGAATGTCAAAAAAGGGTATTCTATCTATGCGGTTTCAATTTTTGGGTACACGAAATTTATTTACAAAAAAGAAATCCGGTACTCGAAAGGACCGGATGTAACTTGGATTTGATGTGTTGAATAAATTATGAAATTTTCTTCTTTGCCAGTACTACCGCACCAATTATAGCCGCGGTAAGTAACATTCCTATGGCTATTACGGGAATAATATAGTCGGTATATAAGACTTTACCCAAGTATTCCGCGGTGCCGAGTTCCATAGAGTTTTGTGCCAATGCCGGATTGGGTGAATATAGGGCGGAAAATATGCCGGCCATAACTGCCAGCAAAGAAAGAGCTACTAGAACAGCAATTGATACCTTTTTTTTCATAAACTCGCCTGCTATTTTATCGTTGGTCACATTTAAAAGCATTATTACAAAGATGATTATGACCATTATAGCACCGGTATATACCAAAACCTGCGCGGCGGCGATAAACTGCGCGTTTAATGTTAGGTAAACCCCTGCCAAAACAAAAAAATTAATCACTAAAGCAACGGCGGACTTCAATGGATTTTTGGATAATACCGCCGCCAGCCCGCTCACAATTAGCAATATTGCTAATAATCCGAAAAAAAATAGATTTAAACTCATAATATCTCTACCGATTGTATTCCATTAATAATTTTTATTCTGTTTGCGAAATTCCTAACGTTTTCTATAGGTGTATCGTCAAATATTATTTGTATCGACGAATCGGATTCGTTTTTCTTGATACTAGCACCAACAATATTTATATTGTCAACATCCAAAACAACTTCGGAAAATAAATCCCAATTTATCCTTCCCGCAACGACAATGTAAACGTAGATTTCAGTAGCCGTATTTTTGACCAATGCTTTGGTTGCCTTTTTGTTTTTCTTAGGAACGAAATTTTCTAAATTGCTGTATTTAATGTAAGATATAGCATAAGCTACTTCAAACTCACCCGTTGCCAATTCCATATAAAACTGATTTATAGACGATATTTCATAAGCCAATATCAATCCTTCGAGTTTTGCCTTCTTAAATTCAATACCTCCGGTTTCGCAGGCATTCAATAAAATCACCTTGCCCTGATCAATTAATTTCTTTTCATTCTCTTTTACAAATTTTCTTATATAGCTAATGGCTCTCGGCGTTACTACGTAATTTAACCATTCCACCTGAGGTTCAGCACTTTCAGAAGTGATGATTTCCACTAAATCGCCATTTTTTAATTTATAATCAATCGGTACAACAACTGAATTTACTTTAGCTCCAATATAATGATGTCCAATGCGAGTATGAATTTTGAACGCATAGTCTATAGGGACTGAATCATTCGGCAAAGCCACGTGCGCATTTTTTGGAGTTAATACGTGCACATCGTCAAGGAAGAAATTTCTGTTGACCTTGCCCAACATCTCCTCAATACTCGATGTTTCGCTCTGCTCGAATAAATCTCGCAATTCGGACAGCCAATTATTGACCTTCTTATCTTCCATTATGGAAGTTTCGCCGACATTATTGCTTTTGTATCTGAAATGCGCGGCAACACCCTTTTCAGAATCGAGGTGCATCATTTCAGTTCTTATCTGCACTTCTATAACTTTATTATCACCTGTTATCACACCAGCGTGAATTGATTGATAGCCGTTTTTCTTCGGTGCCCAAATGTAATCCTTAAATGTCATTGCCGCGGGTGGGTAAACGCTGGCGATTACACCATAAATATAGTGACAGATATTTGGATTATTCGATTCGACAATAACTCGTAGGGCAAAGATATCGTACAGTTCTTCAAAACTAAGTTTTCGGTTCAATATTTTATTATGGATGGAGAATATATGCTTCGATCGTCCGGTAATTGCATACTTAATACCTAATTTTAAAAGTAATAAATCGCTGTCTAACTTTTCTTTCAAAGGTTGTATTATCAAAGCGATATATTTTTCCCTATCAACTTTGGAAATGGCTAACTTCTCCTCTATTTCATAATACTTAGCCGGATCTAATATTTTAAATGATAGATCTTCGAGCTGCCAACGTATTTCGTACAATCCAATTCTATTGATAAAGGGACAATAAACGTAAAGCGTTTCATAAGCAAGTTGCTGTTGTGACTCAGGTTTCAAATGCTCGATAGTTTGCATATCGTGTAAACGGTCAGCTAATTTAACCAACAATATTCGAACATCGGTAAATAAACTTACCAAAATGGTGCGATAGTTTTCCAACTGTTCTTGTAAATTGATTTTTCGTGTCTGAATGCGTTGGATTTTGTTGACGTTATCAACAATCATAGCTACTTGCTGACCAAACTTCTGCTCAATATATTCTTCATTATATATTTCGGAAGTGTCATAGATATCGTGCAAAAGTGCTGATATCACACTCGTTTCGTCCACCGAGAGCATTTTCATAAGCAATATTGCTACTTCAACCGAGTGCCAATAATTTGGAGCACCCGACTTTCGGTAGGTTTCTTTATTTGCTTCATAACAAAGTACAAAGGCTTTATAAATATTATCTTCGTCGAAACTGTGCAGTTTTTTTTGACATACTTCGATTAGTTCTTCGTACAGTGGTACTGTTTCACTTTCGAGAATGTCTAAATGTTCAAGATAATTATCAAGTTTTTTTTCATTTGTAGTCATTGCTTCATTCCGTTTTACTTAATACAAACGATGCTTCTAATGAAAGAATATCTATTAATCCGGGAATTTTCCTGAGAAAGGAAATTTTAAATGCCGGAAGATTAAATCTTGGTTTAAAAACCGGGCGCAATAAAAAATAATCTTGTGTTGAAACAGAATAATCAAGTTTTTGCACGATTTTCCGAAATTTATGCGGAGTTAATCTATAATCTTTTAAACGCATAACTTCTTCAATACCATAATCTAAACCCGATGATACTAAGAATTTGAATATACTTTTTGGCAAAAAATGAATGAAAGGCAGTTTTGAAAAAATATTACCTTGCACTATTTGCTGATGTCCTCCATAGGGTGAATAATAAGGTGGAAAAGTAATATACAGCTTCCCCCCATTTTTCAAAAGTAGAAGTATCTGCCTAAGAGCTAATTCCGGATCGCCTAAGTGTTCAATAACATCGCGCAATATTACCAAGTCAAATTTTCCAAGCCAATCCGCCGAGATTTCATCTTCCATTATATTGTGATAGGTATATTTCATATTTAATCCGAAGTTGTCTGCCATTTTTTGACCGGCTTCCAAACGATGCTCTAAAATATCGGTACAAAGAATTTCTTTTGCACCTGCAACCGATAAGGCTTGAGCTACACCGCCCTCACCCGAACCAATTTCGCAAATCACTGCCCCTTCGGCAAATGCATTGCATTTTTTCAAATATTCAACCGTGAAATCACGCCCTAATAAGTATTGATATTCCCATAATTTAATTCTATGTGAATCAAAACCGAAGGACAAAACACTATCATAAAATCTATCGTTCATTTTTTTTTCTATAATTAGCAAATTCAAGAATATAAATTTAATTAAAGTATAGCAAAAAAAAAAATTTTCGTATTAATAATTTTTCTAACTTAACAATCGAAGAATTTTACGTATTTTTGCTTTATTAGTTAAAAATTCTAAGAAATTAAGTTATTATTATATGATTGTTGTTTGCAACAAAGTTTAGGGATGAGTTATGGCAAAACTTTTTAAGATTTGTTTAGTATTTTTAGTTATCATATTTTCAAGCAGTTGCGATAGATTTAATCATCGCGATAATGAACCTCAGTTAACCGATGAGCAAGCTCAAGCAAGGGCTGATTCTCTGGAAGAAGTAAAAATGCTTCAAAAATGCGATACTTTTCCGGCTATTTCATATCGGAATGAATATATCGGAAGCAAAGAGCAATTGCAAGCAATATTGGATGAACATAGCGAAGCTCCAGAAAACATGGTTAAAAACCGCGCTTTTTGCCTTTTGAATCGAAAAGCAAGATATTTTATGCGTGTTGGTGACACTTTGGTTATTCCTGAAAAATATGAAAGTAATCGCTGTGCGTATTCTATTTTTCCTCAATACTATCACGGAGCCAAGGATATTCCTAAGCTAATTGTTGTTTCTCCAAATTACCAATGCTATGCCGCTTATGAAAATGGCGTACAAGTCCATTTTGCGGCTTGTAACACAGGGAAAGAATCAACACCTACTTATCCCGGACGCTATGGATTTGTTTGGAGAGACCTATTGCATAAATCTTCATTGGATAGTAATTGGGTAATGCCTTTTACTTGGAATTTCCATCAATATGCCGGTTGCGCTTTCCATCAATTCACTATGCCGGGTTATGCGGCATCGCATAGCTGTGTACGACAATTTCGTGAAGATGCTGAATGGCTTTATCATTGGGCTAGAGGTGCAAAAGTACGGAATCACGTTTACGTCCATTTATCCGGGACACCAATAATAGTTGTTGATATTTTTGATTTTTCAAGAAGGCATACGGGTCCTTGGGTAGCGCTAAAATCAAATAAAGATATTGTGCTGGAGCTTCCCAAAAATCCAATGGATGTGGAAGATGCTGTCATTCCGATTTGCCAAATTCCTGTCGGATCGCGTGGTGGTTTACCCCATAGAATGACTTATATATACGGCGAGGATACCTTAAGGGCACGCGGTGTTATTCGTCCAGGAGTTGTGCTTACCCAAACTGTGAACTTCAATCATCGAAGAAGAATGGAACTGCAGGCGAAACAGAAAAAAGAACTTGATGATATTAAAAAGTTTGAAGAATTGCAGAAGTTAGAAGAGTCGCAAAAGGTCAAAGAAGAAACGATGCTTCCGCAGAATATTATTAAAAACCCAAACAAATAAAGTTTGTACGGATTATTTATTTCATTTTTTTTAAAGGTATATGCAAAATTACTCGGAAACAATACTGTCTTATTTTCAAAAAGAAAACTATGCCGAGGCGCTAAGTCTTTCTCGGGAGTTTATTTCGAAACACGAGTACTATTTACCCGCTCATATTTTAGCGGTTAAAGCCGCGTATGCCCTTAAAGACAATTCATTAGCCGAAAGAATAATCAATGAAATGCCAATGGGATTGATGAATCCCAAACAACAGGAAGAATTAATCCACCACCTTCATTCGTTCATTCTTTACGGAAAACATAATAATTACGACAGCATAATAGAAAAAGCCAAAATCCTCGGAAGCGAGAAATCGGAGCGGTACGACGAGCTTTATGATTCCGACCCTGCCGAACTAACCGAAGAGGTTTCAGAACAGTCTTACCCAATTAATGAGCAAATGGCGCGTATTCTAAGTGCCCAAGGCTTGAAAGAACCGGCTCGCGAAATTCTCGAAAAACTTATTTCTCTCAATCCCGAAAAAGAAGCTTACTATAAGGGAATTATTGATTCGATAGGGTAATACATTACAGAACAAAAATAAACTTTCCGCAGGCTATAAAATTTACTCATCGGATGACTCCCTTGTCATCCGATGAGTTTTTTATATTTGGGTATATGTCATACTGAACAAAGTGAAGTATCCATCTTCTTTTTTTCTGAACCACGACTTATTGGATTTAAGGATTTTTTTTTTATTCGTAAGGGTGAGTCTTGTTCCCACCCATTACAATTTCGTCATTACCGTGGTAAAGCAGAAATCTATCTTCAAGCTACGAAGTAGCTCAACTTCAATTACCACGGGTGGAACCCGTGGTTAAGGATGATTTTCCAACAGCCCCGAAGGGGCAGAATAAGAATTTCTTATCTTGTTCCCAAGCTCCTGCTTGGGAACATAAATACCTATAATTTCACAAACTTCGCCGTTTCACCACCCACTTTCACAAAATACATCCCTTTTGGCAAACTTTCTATATTCATCCGATGACTGGCAGTCATCGGATGAATTGATTCAGTCAACGCAAGTTCGCAGAGTGTGTTGTAAATGAGGACTTTATCAACCCCACGCTTAAGTGTGGGATTAATGCCACTAAGCGTTATCGTTATAAAATCACCCGCAGGATTAGGAAAAATCTCTAAAGTTGAATTTATGGCATAGTTATCCTTAACTCCTACAATTAATTCGCTCGGCAAACCGGTATAATAGTAATATGGTTCACGTGCCGAAAAATACCCATTTTCGGTAGGGTGCATAAATGCTCTATACATTCCTATCAATTCTTTCTCAACTCCGTTTTCTAAGTTTATACCGCTTAAAAAGTTGTGAATAGTGGGCTGTTGCCGTTATCATAACTATAGGTCAGGCGTTTATGCAATCCAAAGAAATGAATTTCAAATGGAGCCGCCCAAGTATGATGTATGAATTTGTATTTTATTTCCTTTGAATAAACATTCATAACCAAAAATGTATCCTTACTTCCTTTTGAAACATACCGAGTATAAAGCAAGGCGTAATCTCCCTTTGGAGAAAGCTCTATTGCTTTTAATTTGTCGCTCAATCCGGGAATAGTTGATGTTGTAACCGCATCGGCATCATCGGCGTACCAACAAATTCTATCCTTTGCTAAAATTGTTAGATGATTGTCGTCGTACTTAGCGTCAAGGATGTTCAAGATTTCTCCATTTTCGTAATGTACTGATTTTATTAAATTCAATGCCGGATAATCAAACACTTCTATTCCACCTGCATATACGTTAAACATCTTTGTTCCGTCGTCGGAAAAAACAATTTTTCTATACAGTCTGTTTATGTTAGCAATAGTCTTGTCATATTTGTTGGTTGTTGTATTGAGAAAATAAATATTGTTTGTATCGGTTGTAACTAAATCCTTATCGTTTTCGGGATTGAAAATCATATATCCGTTGCCTAAGCCTCCTTTCACCCACGAAAATGCGAACTGGTTTGCTCATACGAAGATTAACGCAAACAGTATAACTTTTTTCATTTGACACCTCTACAAAATTTGTAATAATTCCTATTTATTGCGAGACAAATGAATTATAAATTTATTGTATGGTGTTTGAAGTATTTTGCTAATTATTAACATATTTTTAGTACTTCTAAATGTTTTTGATTATTTTTGTATTGTTGAAATCATTAGATGATTAATATGTAAAAACTTCGTAGAATATTATAGAATTTACATAGAAAGTATTACTTCAAATAAGAAATAAAAGGGATTAGATATTATTTAAATATAATATTATAAGGTTTATTTTTTGGTTGGAAAGAATCCCAAATCATCAAATTTCAGTTCAAAGCCAATAGTAGAATTCCCAATTGATTCATTAACTGAATTTCTTCTATATAAAACCGACGTAGGTAAAGTCAGTATTCAAACACGATTGCAAGATGAGACAATTTGGTTGACACAACCTCAAATGTCTGAACTTTTTCAAACAACTCAGCAAAATATCAGCTTACATATTCAAAACATTTATTCAGAACGGTAAACTTGTTTTTGAAGCTAATCACAAGGAATACTTGTCAGTTCGCAAAGAAGGTATTCGCGAGGTAAAACGAAAACTCGCTCAATAGCCCAAAGAAATCAGGCGGCTTCCACCCGTCTATTTTCAAAAATTCACCACTAAAAAAAAGCTGTCTCTTTTGCAAGAAACAGCTTTGTAAAATATTCTTTTACACGCGTTGTATTAACGTGAGTAAAACTCAACTACCAATGGGACTTCGCATACTACTTGAACTTCATCGCGTGAAGGTATATAAGCCAATTTTGCTGAAAAATCGTTTTTCGTAACTTCGATATATTCAGGAGCGTGGATATTGCGTATCGCTTCAACGAAGATAGGAATATTGCGGCTTCTTTCTTTCAATGTTACTACATCGTTCACATTTACGTGATATGAAGGAATATCCATTTTTTTCCCATTTACTCTAAAGTGTCCGTGGTTTACAAATTGACGGGCGGCATATATAGTTGGAGCGAAACCTGCGCGATAAACAAAAGCGTCTAAACGAGTTTCCAACAATTGCACTAAAATGTCACCTGTGTTACCCAACATATGAGCGGCTTTAGTGTATGATTTACCCATTTGTTTTTCTGAAATATTATATTGTAAACGCAAACGTTGCTTTTCCATCAACTGGCGACCGTAGTCGGAAGTTTTTCCTTTACGCTTGGTTTGGCCGTGTACTCCGGGTGGATATGGCTTCTTTTGCATTACTTTGCCCGCTTTCGGGGTAATTATAATATTAGTTTTTCTTGATAATCTTACTTTTGGACCAGTATAGTTCATAACCTTTGCCGTTAATTATTATTTTTATTATTTTCTATTAAAATTTCATATTTTTCAAAATATAAGAATACAAAATTAAAGTAAAAAGTTTATTCTACAAAATTTAAAATTACTTTTTTTCAATTTTTCTGCAATTAAATGCTCAAATCCCCAAAATTGATGGATTTTCTGCTTTTTTTATTGCAAATTATCCGTTTTTGTCACTTATTTTGGCTCCGAAAAAAATTAAGGCAGGTCAGAAACCCACCTTAAAAAAATGTTTTGACCAATTAACCAATCATTATATTACAATTTTGCGGCAACGGCATCGGCCATTTCCAATGTTGTCGCATTTCCACCCATATCATACGTAAGAACAATACCTTCAGCTATTACATCGGCAATCGCTTTTTCCAATCTCACGGCTTTTTCGGTTTCACCCAACCATTCAAGCATCATTTTTGCAGAAAGTAAAGTTGCAATTGGATTAACCTTATACATACCGGCGTATTTTGGAGCACTGCCGTGTGTAGGTTCGAATACAGCCAATTTATCGCCGATGTTGCCGGAGCAAGCAAAACCTAAACCGCCTACCATCTGCGCGCATAGGTCGGAGATAATATCGCCGTATAGGTTCGGAGCTACCAATACATCATATCGTTCAGGGTTTTTCAAAAGCCACATAGTCATCGCGTCAACATTTCCTTCGTCGAATTCGATTTCAGGATAATCAGGTGCAACAACATTGCGAGCTACAGAATAAAATAATCCGTCTGTTGCGCGAATAACATTTGATTTATGTACTACTGTCACTCTTTTGCGGTTGTGCGCACGGGCAAATTCAAAAGCGGCGCGTATAATTTTTTCAGAGCCTTTTTTAGTGTTTATTTTGCAGGATATAGCATATTCGTCCGATTCCAAACCGGCAAAAGCCTTAAAAGGTTTACTCAATTTCGATAATACGTCGGATAATTCTTTTGGTACAGTTGGAAATTCCACACCACAATATAAATCTTCAGTATTTTCGCGAAACATCACTATATCAATATCATCGCTAAAATTAAGCGCATTTCCTTTATAGGCTTTCGTAGGGCGCAAACAATTATATAAATTGAATTGTTGTCGCATACGAACGATAGGACTTCTGTAAATTAAACCTTTGCCTTGCAATTCAGGAATTAATTCGCTTTCCGATGTCCATATAGGTTTCGACGTTATAGCGCCGAACATTGCGGCGTCAACATTTTTTAAAAGTTCTATTGTTCTTGGCGGAAGCGGATCCGCTTCTTTACACCAAAATTCCCAGCCGATATCACCGTGTGGATATTCAGCATCAAATTCTAATTTGTCTAATACTATTCTCGCGGCTTCTAGGACTTCAGTTCCCACTCCATCGCCCGGCAGCCAAGCTATACGATATTTAGGCATACATCACCATTATTTTGAAATTGACAAAAAGTTAAGCAGCAAATATAATAAGAAAAATTATATTCAATAAAACATTGTGTAGTTTTGTCAAATAAATTATATTTGCTTCGTCAAAATTGTATTAAATGAAAAAAATGGATTTTTATGAAAAAAATATTTTTACTTTGCTGTATCATCATATTTACATTGTTTATTAACAATGCCAAAGCTGAAGATATATATTATACTGTAGTAATTAGCTCAGTTAAAAGTGCTCAGTCAGCGCAAAAATTGGCTAACGATATGATTAAAAAGGGTTTTGAAGCTAATGTAATGCTTGTTTCCATAAACACCGGAAATACAAATCGCGTTTGTATAGGCAAATCTTCTACAAAAGCCGGTGCCGAAGAAATCCAAAGAAAATTAGCAAAAGCTGGATATTCGAGCTCGTGGATAGCTGTTATCAATGAACCAAACGAGCAAATAGTTGTAATAAAGAAACAACCCGAAAAAAAACCTTATACCGAGGTTGATACATATACAGTGGATGTTATTACTGCGGCACCTATCGCTAAAAAAAGTAAATCAACAACTGTTGATGTATTGATAACTGAAAAAAATAATAAATTAGCAAATACGAAACAAAATCCAAAAACTGCTATGCCTGCTCCTCCCGATGTAGATAAATTGCCTTTGGCTTTACCTAAAGCAATGCTAGGCAATAGCTCGACTGTAACTTCTTCGACTTTCCAAACAAAAGGTGCAGAAACCACAAATGATGTTATCACTTCTGACGTTTACATAGTACGAGGTAGATCTGATGAAGGGTTGAAAACCTATGATATTACAACGGGGAAAGAAGTTACTGTTTATCGCGTTGATGTTAGCGAAATGACACCAAGTAGTGGGACTTCAACATCGATTATTACAAGTTCCGAAGAACCCCAAGTAGTTACTTACGATGTAATTACATCTGTAGATACAATTGTTTCGCCTCACGAAACAACGACAACAATTGTTGTTAATTCCCCTGATAGTAAAATTATTTCTGAAGATATATTGATTACTCGTAACGACCCTTTCTCGATTAAATCAACAACTGTTGATACTTTGGAAATGATAAAAGCACCAAAAGCTGAGTCTAAAGCAATTACCGAAGGCACCACAATTACAACTTATACCGTAACCGTAGATGACAAAAATACTGAAGTAAAAAATGTTACTCCACGCGACGTATTTATTGCAAAAAATGTTCCTGAAAGCACTACTATATCGGTTGCACCAATTGAAACAGAAAAAAATCCGACAATGGAAAGCAAAATTCCGGGAACAAATTTATCCTATACCCAATTTTATACCGAAATAAAAAAAATCTTTTACGCTCTAGAAAAATACAGCTTAGCAAGCGGAACATTATTGAACGAATATATAGAACCTACTTATGGCACATATATACGATATAGAAATATTGATAAAGTGTATTATGAAAAAATGATCAAGCCAAAAGATGTTTACAAAAACCCTCAGGTCAAATCGAATGTTCTAATGTTTTTCCAAGATATGGTTAAGGTACGCAGACAACCAGCTGTTATTGGTGTTTTACCTCAGTATGACTGCGCTTTGAAACATATCCCGGGTTTGGATATCTATTTGAGCAGTTTAGCAAAAGACAACAAATTTTATGGAGAAACAGTAGCGTCTCTAAAATCTTCGGGTGTTAATCTAACCGATGAAGAAAACCAAACCATATTAGCGGCAAACAGATCAATTAATGCGGCTTTCGTAATCGGAAGCGCCGAATTGGTAAAAGCAGTTTACTTCGCTATCGAGGGTGAAAAAGTTTATTTGAGATATATTGATATGTATGATAATTGTGATAAGAAATAAAAAATGAAAAAAACAATATTATTAATTATATTATTTTTGAGTATTAGTAGTGCGTCTTTTACAGCCGATAAACCGATTAAAGTTCTATTAACCGAGGGACAGACCGCTTTAGAAAAAGCCGACTATCAAACTGCGGTCGAACTATTTAATAAAGTTTTAGCGAAGGATAGTACCATTATTCAGGCTCATTATCAACGCGGTGTTGCATATTTCTATTTATCCGCTTATGATGTTGCTAAAATTGATTTCGAATTTACGGTAAAGAAAAATCCAAAATTTCCTGATGCTTGGAACTTCCTTGGTTTGTCAAAAAGCTATATTGGAGATTTACCCGGCGCTATGGAAGATTTCTCGAAAGCTATTAAATTAGACCCAAAATTCGCTGAAGCTTTGTTGAATCGGGGTAGTGGGTATTTAGAACAAAATGAAAATGATAAAGCTTTTGACGATTTTAATAAAGCCGCAAAATTGTCACCAAATAATCCTGAAATTTTGTTTAACCGCGCTAATGCATACAAAGCCAAAGGTGATTTGGCAAATGCTATAATTGATTATAAAAAAGCCGCGGATTTAGGTATAAAAACCTACGACCTTTATTACAGAATGGGAAATTGCTACTATCAACAAAAGAACTATAATGAAGCAGTTAACTCTTACTCAGCCGGATTGCAGTTGGAACCCGATAATCTTGATTTACTTAACAACAGGGCGGTAGCACTAAACGACGCGGGTAGAATTATCGAATCTCAACGCGATAGAGAAACACTTAAAGCGATAACTAATGTAATTCATATACCTATAGAGCAATTGAATTTTGTTGAACGCACCGATACACCAAAAATGTTTTCTTTAAAAGTTCCGGAAACTTGGTCTTTCAAAGAAGATAATGGAACCATTGTAATTTCCGATAAACCTGAAAATGAATCAAAGAAAAGTAGTGTGATGGGTTCAATTACCTTAGCATTACATTTAGGAGACTCTTTGGGCTTTAAAGATCCACAAGAGCTAATGATTTGGTGGGATCAGAAACTGACCAAAAGTGGTGATAATTATTTGCATTATTACTTCCGTTCAAAAAAAGACAAACCATACCGTGGTGGTTATCCACAAAAATTTACAAAAGCTCAGGTACAATTTACCGAAGGCAGTAAAACCTATATGAGTTATGATATGGCAATTGCTTATGGAAGTCATCTATTTAGTATTAATTTCCAATTTCCTGAAGATGAAATGGAATATTACGACCCAATAATCGAAAAAATAGTAGCTTCTGTCGCACTAACATTTACACCGTAGATAATTTTAATATTTTAGAGAATATATATGTCAAAAACAGCATTAATCGCGGTTGGAGGAAATTCCTTAATTCGAGCGGGACAACGCGGTACTATTGAAGAACAGTACGGCAATGCTCGATTAACCGCAAAAGCAATTATTACACTTATCCGTGACGGATGGAATATCGTTATAACCCACGGAAACGGACCACAAGCCGGTGCGGCATTATTGCGCTCCGAACGTGCATCGGGCGAAGTTTACACTCATACACTCGATATGTGTGTGGCTACAACCCAAAGCGAAATCGGCTACATTATGCAAAGAGCATTGGAAATAGAATTAGCGGAAGCGAATATTATAAAACATATAACAGTTATTCCGACAATGGTGGCTGTTGATCGTAACGATCCGGCTTTTACTTTTCCTACAAAACCAATTGGACCATTTTACACCGAAAAACAAGCGCAGGAAAAACGAAGAGACCTTGGCTGGGATATAATCGAAGATGCCTCTCGAGGTTATCGTCGCGTTGTTCCGTCGCCGGAACCTAAAGATGTTCTGCAAATTGACATCATCAAAAAAGTAATTGATATGGGTTATATCGTAATCGCTCTCGGTGGCGGCGGTATTCCGGTTATGAACCACGGGCACGGTAACATCGAAGGTTTGGAAGCTGTTATTGATAAAGATAAGTCTTCTTCCCTATTAGCAAATATGCTCGATGTGGATTTGTTCTTGATTTCCACCGAAGCCGATGCGGCATACCTGAATTTCAAAAAACCTGATCAAAAAGAACTTCGCAATGTAACCGTTGCGGAATTGGAACAATATATGGACGAAAACCACTTCGCACCCGGTAGTATGAAACCAAAAATTGAATCTGTAATTCGTTTTATACATAATGGCGGTAAAAAAGCATTAATCACCAACTACGAGTGTTTGGAAGAAGCTATGAAAGGCGCGTCCGGCACTCACATTTATCCGTAAATTATCAATATTTCAGGGACAAAAAAATGATTGAACATATTATAGAATCCCAGCAATTCTCGGTTCCAAAGATTTGGGAAATTTTTGACCGTGCAGAGGATATGAAGAAAATTTTAGCTCGCGGTGGTACAAAGGATTATGACAACCGCATACTTGCATCCTTGTTTTATAAACCATCCACTCGTACAAGATTCTCTTTCGAATCCGCTATGGCGCGCCTTGGTGGTAAAGTGCTTTCAACGGAAAACGCTCACGAATTTTCTTCCGAAATTCGTACTGAAATGCTTGAAGACACAATT
>JBBRAO010000018.1:0-58529 GCA_038206725.1 Kapaibacterium sp. (SeqCode) | reverse complement strand
TTAATTTATCTATTTAATATAACCTTCCGCAGGTTTCAAACCTTCGGAAGGCTCAGAAATCGGCATTTACAACACACTCGGCGAACGCGTGATGTCAGTAGAACAGACGCCCTCGTCTGTTCTGCAAATCAGCATCTCCGACTTACCGCGAGGGATGTATTTTGTAAAAGTGGGCGGCGAGACGGCGAAGTTTGTGAAGATGTAGCTATTTGTGTTCCCAAGCAGGAGCTTGGGAACAAGACAATCAAATTATGTTAAGCCACTTCGAAGCTTGAAGATGGTTTACCGCTTCCGCGGTAAAGACCAATAAATCCTTTAAATCGCGGTTCAGACAAAGAGAAAATGGATTACCGCTTCCGATGAAATGACGATTCGGCTTCTTTCTTGGTTCCACCGCATTGTTCCAAGGGGACCGGGGCTTTCTCTTCGCTTCCCTTTTGAAACTCATAATTCAAAATTCATCATTTATTAATAATGATTTTCTTTATCACGCCGTTGAGTTTGACAAAATACATTCCGTTGTCTAATCGTTCGGTGTTGATTCTTGTTTCCGATGCCGATAATATTCCTGTAATTAATGTGCGACCGTAAATATCAAAAATATCGTAAGAAGAATTCAGATTATCGCTGACGAGCATTATATATTTTCCGGATGGGTTGGGGTAGATGTTGAATCGGACTTCATCCGTTACCGCTAATGGTCTGGCGCGAAGTTCCAAATCATCAATAAACCAACCGCGGAGCTCCTTGAAATTATTGGAGGAGAAAACGAATCGAAGCATTATTGTGCTGTATTCTTTTGCCCCAATAGGGAATGTTTCGAATTTCCAGTCGCGAGAATCTAAAACATTATCCTGCCAAGGGGTATTGTCTTTGTAATTCCAACTATATTCGGTTTTCCAAGTTAAGCCTTTATCGTAGGATGCTTGTAGCTGTGCTTCGTCGTTATTATGCACAATGCAAGCGTGCCAAAAGCTGACTATAACCTCGTTGTAATTAGCTATTGGGTATAACATTAATGTGTCTTTTTGGTATTGTTTGTATGTTTCACTTCCGGCGATAGTCATAGAATGAACGGAATTATATCCGATGTCGGAAGTTATATGCCACTCGCCAACGCTGTAATAATTTTCATCTCTTTCGAAACCATCGGTGTATGGACCATCGGCTTCGTTTTTAAGTAAAACAGCGCCGCTGTAAACCAATTCCACATTTGACGGTTCGCTTTCTTTCACTATGTCACCGAATTTATCGGAAATAGTACAGTAATATTTGTACCACCCGCGTTTTAAAGTATTATCTTTGTATTTGATAACTCTGCCGGTATCCACCGGTGTTAAGTCAACTTCATCAATTAATTTACCGTCTCGATAAACATTAAGTTTGGAGAGATTAACCAGCGGAGTTACGCCATCCTGTCTTTTGGTTGGGATTTTGACATCTAAGCTTACATCAAAATCATCTTCCGGAAGGATTGTTTCTATTTTGCAAGGGGATGGGAGGGGACTTCCCCCTGCCCAACCAGCGGCGATAATAGATTTGCTGGTACGATTATCGTTCGTTTGCGCAAAGATTTCGTAAGTATATTTTTCATAAGGGGTCAGCTCGGTATCTGTAAATTCGCTTATGTTTTCAAAAGTTTTAAAATCAGTCCCATTACGTTTTAAAATAATGTTATACTCATCGGTCTTTAACTCTTGACCGAAGGAACGTAAGATTGGATTTACCCATTTGAGAGCTATTGTCGTGGGTTCCGAAGGAATGGTCTTTGCTAAAAAATCAGCAGGCGGCAGTGGCGCGCGGGTGTCAATAATTGCAGTAAAAACATCGCTATCGGTAATATCGGCTTCGGCAAAACGCATATCTACCCAAGTTGGATACATCATTCCATTATAAAAAGCCATACCGCTGTAATCTCCCGCGAAGACATTTTCTTCGAATGGGTTTAAACGGATGTCACTACTCATATCAGAAGCCGCTCTATCAATCCAAGAATCGCCACCATCGTTAGAATAACTAACCCAGCACTCAATCCTCATATTGTCGGGGAAACGTCGGCTATCGAAATACATTACGCCTAAATCGCCGGTTATCGGATCTACGTCGAGCCAGGGCCAAAATTGATCGTTTGTTGTTACAGAATGGACGATTTTCGCATCGCTCCAGGTATTTCCACCGTCGGTTGAACGAGAAAAATAAATATTCGGAATTCTGTCAGCCGCCCAAATTAGATAAAGCCAACCTTTGCGTGGTCCATTGGATTGGTCACAGCGGATTATCGGATATGCTTCGGCGCGCACAGTTCCTTTTAAACTATGACGCCAACCTTGAGTAAACTTCTTTGTAACACCGAAAATGTTATAGTACTTTATCAATTTGGGTTCACCCCAAGTTTCGCCGCCGTCGGTGGATTTATTAAATCCTACCCCGTGCTTTATGCCGTTATTCCATACAACATAAACATCGCCGTTTGGTGCGGCTTCGGATAATGGGAAGCTTTGACCGTAAGTTGTGTCTTCACTCGAATATGCCATACGTGGGCTAACCGGAACAGGTTTACTCCAAGTCAAACCTTTATCCTTTGAATGAGAAATAACGATTTGTGTTGATGAATCGCGAGCTATGACTCGCTTCCAAGGATTATACAATCGGTGATAGTATGGCGATGATTTTGAATTATCGGATTCGATATAATATTTGTCTTCAAAAGCGGAATCTAAAGATTGCTTAGTAGTATGTGCTATAACCGGAATATGAGCTGTCCAAGTTTTGCCTTGGTTTTGTGAGTAGGCAAAAAATACCCCATTGCCGCCTTTGAATTGCCCATCATTATTATTACTTTCAAATCCGCCATAGACCAAATAAGCGGTACCATCATCAGAAAAACTAACCGAAGGATCGTTGCTCGAACGCCAGCTATTGAATGCTTTCCCGAGGTTTTGATTTGTCCAGGTTTTGCCGCCGTCATCGGAAACATAGATCCAAGTTGATGAGTTATCTCGATAATCAACCGCCGAAGCAATCAGATTTTTCGGATTTGTGGGATTCACGGCTATTGATGATTCATTTTGCATCCTTTGATTGGTATAAGGTTTTTCATCACCAATGGTATTGCTATTTTGGAAATAGGACAATTCTTCGTCCGATAGCAAAAAAGCAGGAATTTCATTGATAGGTGCCTTCTGCAATAATACAGATGGTGTTGGATGGGCGTTTTCCATTAATTTCATATAATATGAACGCATATTTACATATTCCTGTTTGCTGAATTTCTCCTCAGCTTTCAGACATATTGTTGCTAATAAAAGAATAAGTAAGATATTTTTCATCTTTATTTCCTAAATTTATTTTATATATTTTTTTTAAAAGAATAGCCCAAATAACGCATCCACAAACAAAATAGCCGCGGCACTGATAGTGTAAGCTCTAACCGTAGCTTTACCGACACCTTCGGCTCCACCTGTAGTTCTAAAACCTACGTGAACACCTATTAATGCTGTTAGACCGCCAAAAAACATTGATTTTACCAAGCCGACTATTAATTCTGTGCTGTTGAAAAAAGCTATGACAGAGCTAAAAAACGCTTCCAACGAAAAATTGAATTTCAGCAAAGTCAGGTAATAAGCTCCAATGATAGCGACTAAGTTTGAAAAAACAGCAAGAACCGGCATCATAGCCAATGTGGCAACAATCCTCGGCATTCCAATAAATCTATCTTTGTCTATTGCCATTACTTCCAATGCATCAATCTGTTCTGTTACATTCATAGAACCAATTTGCGCCGCAATTGACGCGCCTACTCTTCCGGCTATAACTAATGCTGTAAGTACTGGAGTAAGCTCGGTGAAAACCGCTTTTGCAATTGACGCGCCTATGAAAGGTTTAGCAAACTGAAGCATATTGAATTTATCGAAAATAGCGGTTGCCTGCAATGCCGCAATAGCACCGGTAAATACGCCAATTAAAATAACCAATGGTAGGGAATCGGCACCGACAAGTTTCATTTGCTCTACAACTATACCTCTATCTTTAAAAACCCGCGGAAAGTACCTTCCTATACGCAACGCAAGGTGTACCAAATCCATAAATTCTTTGATAAAGCGTAGGGACTTTTGCCCAAGAAAAGCAAGAAAGTTTGTCATTTTGTTTCCAATAATTTAGTTAGCTTCAAGACGTTTTACCACGATTAAGGTTTTATCGTCCACATATTGACCCGGAGCGGCAAATTTTTCAACTTCTTCTATTATTTTGTAAACTATTTGCTCGGGTGTGCTACAACAATTTGTTTTAATAATTTCCTGTAATCTATTTCTTCCGAATAATTTTCCTTCACTATTAAACGCCTCTGTAATTCCGTCGGAGTAGAGAACTAAAATATCGCCCGGAAGCATTCGTACGTTTTCAACTACATATTTTTGGTTTCGTAAAATTCCGAGCAATCCACCGGTAGGTTCTAGAAATTGGAATTGATTTTCGCTTGGTCTATAGTGGATTGGAGCCACGTGGCCCGCATTAGCATATTGAACTAAGCGATTGGAGCTTAATGTGAATTCGCAGTAAAGCATAGAAACCGGTCTTTCGGAAGGGAAAGCATCGAACACCAAAGTGTTCAATCGCGAAACCATTGTTGAAATTTTGGGAGAAAAAACCTGTGCCATTTTAACAGCACCCGACAAAAATACCGCTTGCACCGCCGCCGGCAAACCACTGCTTGCCGCATCGGCTATTAGTATTCCCAATCGGTCTTCCTCGCGCTCTAAATTATGAAAATAATCGAAATAATCGCCACCGACATTGGAATCGCCTCCACTTTGAATACAGGTACCGAAAATTTTATAATCGGCAAAGTCAATTTTATGGTCAGGGAATAGATTTTTTTGAATTGTCGAAGCTGTGAAAATATCTTTTTGTAATCTTTTTTGCAACTGCTCTTCATAAAATTCATTGAGTTTAATTGAAATAAATGAACTTATGATACCAAGGGTAGTGTAAAATTCTTGGGTGATTTCCATTGCATTGAAACCCAAAATATATCGGAAATATTTTTTTCCGTTAACTTTTTGGTATCCGCCTACTCCTGCCATAGAGTAAATAAATATTCCCTTGTTTCGCAAAACAGGGTCTTCTTCCTGAGCTATCAAGGTATGTTGAGCTGTTAGTTCAAACAATTTTGGATCACTTTCCACAAGAACTTGATAATTTTCCGGAATTTCTTGCACCTGTCCGTGTTGGAATACCAACGCATAAGATTTCTTTTCCGGAAGAAGCTTCCAAATCCGTCCTCCGCTTATGTCAAACGCTTCATTTTGTTGGAGTTCGCTGACTATTTTCTTGAGGAATTCGAAGTCATCTTTGATATCACCTTTGGTCAATTCTTCAATGATTTTCTGTGTATTTAATTGAAAAGCGTAGTTGGCGCCGAAATATGTATTGCTCATTTTTGTAATTTACCCAAATAAAAAAAACTAATATAAAAAAAAATCTTAAATTTACATAGTTTTTTTTACCAAAAACGCAATTAATAATGTCAATAAGATTATCAACAAATAAAACAATCGAGCTTAACGATCTGAAAACAGACGAGCAATACCCCGAATTCATAGAAACTGTATATCAATTTGATATCACAGATGGGTTCAAATCGGTACGTATAGACAAGTTTTTAACTCAAGCTATCGAAAATTCCACCCGCACCCGTGTTCAAAAAACAATGGATGCCGGCAGAATAGAATTGAACGGCGAAGTATTGATGAAGGCGAATTATAGAATTCGTCCGGGTGACAAAATTAAATGCACCGTTTTGAAAGCTCCACCGCTCACATTAAGACCCGAAAACATTCCGCTCCAAATTCTTTTTGAAGACGAGTGGTTGTTGATTGTCAATAAACCCGCGGGTATGGTTGTGCATCCGGGTTTCGGAAACAGATACGGTACAATGGTTAATGCTCTATTATATCATTTTGGAGTGCGCCATCCGTTGGAATTGAATTTCGATGACGATGACGAAGATGAAATAACAGAAGAGGATGTCGAGCTGAAAATAATGACCAACGACGTTGTTCGTCCGGGCATTGTCCACAGAATCGACAAAGATACTTCCGGAATACTGGTAGTAGCTAAAACCAATGAAGTGCTTTCTAAACTGCAGGAGCAATTCGCGGCTCGTACAACACATCGTGAATATTACGCTTTGGCTTGGGGAAAATTCAAACAAAAAAGTGGTACATATACCGGAGATATTGGGATAAACCCCAAGAACAGGAAAACTTATGCCATTGTAAGAAGAGGCGGCAAGTATGCTGTTACAGATTGGCAAGTTATAGAACAATACGAGTTTGCGGCGTTGTTAAAGATTAAATTGCATACCGGAAGAACACACCAGATTCGTGTGCATTTTTCGGAAAATCATCACCCATTGATAGGTGATAAAGATTACGGCGGAGCAAAAATTGCTTACGGTAGTAATATTCCTGAAATAAGAACCGCCGCAAAACAATTGTTAGAAGTGGCAACGCGACAAATGCTCCACGCCAAAACTTTAGGATTTGTACATCCAAAAATTTGTCACCCAATGGAATTTGATTCCGCTTTACCTGAAGATTTCAGAGCGGCGATAAAAATTCTTAGACAGGTAGAAATAAACACTGAAGTAGATTTTAATGAATTAATATAAATGAGGTATAAATGAAAAACAATCAAGAACTATCTGATTTAAAACTATTGCGCTCCGGAAAAGTTCGCGAGGTATATGAAGTAGAAGACAAACTTCTTATCGTGGCAAGCGATAGAATTTCCGCGTTCGATGTTATAATGAACGAATCGGTGCCGGACAAAGGAAAAATACTGAGCAGGATATCGGTGTTGTGGTTCGAGAAAACGAAAGCCATAATCGGGAATCATTTTATAAGTAATAAAGTGGAAGAATATCCTGAAAACTGCAAAAAATATGCTGATTATCTGGATGGACGTTCGATGATTGTGAAAAAATGCTCACCGCTACCGATAGAGTTTGTCGTCCGCGGTTACATAGCAGGATCAGCGTGGAAAGAATATCAAAAATCGAATACTATTAATGGAATTCCGATAAAACTGGGTCTTTTAGAGTGCGCGAAATTGGATGAACCGATTTTCACACCTTCGACAAAAGAAGAAAGTGGTCACGATATAAACATTGATTTTGAAAAGTGTGCTGAAATATTAGGAATAAATATGGCTAAAAAACTACAAAAAATAGCCATTGAATTATATAAGTTTGGTGCTGAATATTTGGAGAAGCGCGGGATTATTTTGGCGGACACAAAATTTGAATTCGGTATCGACGAGTCAGGCGAAGTGATTTTAATTGATGAGGCACTCACACCCGATTCATCTAGATTTTGGTTGAAAGCCGATTACAAAACCGGACAATCACAAAATCAATTCGATAAACAGGTGCTAAGGGATTACTTAGAAACATTGGATTGGGATAAAACACCACCACCGCCGGTTTTACCGGAAACAATTTTATCGAAAGTGTTATCAACTTACAATGAAGCATATAGAATGATATGTTCTTAGATGAATTAATTATTAAGAAAAATTCACAATATATTAAATAAAAACCGGTTTTATTTTGCTGGCAGTAATAATATACTTAATTTTGATTTTTTGATTCTTTCATAAAGGAAAAACTTATGGCAATCAGATTAGCTATCAATGGATTTGGCAGAATAGGCCGTTTAGTTCTTCGCGAGTTTGTTAAAAGAAACAGCGATATAGAGATAGTAGGAATAAACGATCTTACCGATTCGAAAACTTTAGCCCATTTATTCAAACGGGACTCCGTCCACGGCAAATTTCCCGGCGAAATCAGCACCGACGAGAATGGCTTAATTATCAATGGTAAACGTATAGCAATTTCAGCTGAGCGTAATATTGATACTATTCCTTGGCAAGATGTTGATATAGTTCTTGAATCAACAGGAGTCTATAGCACGAGAGAAGCTTTAACTCGGCACGTTGCTAATTGCGGTGCGAAGAAAGTAGTTCTATCCGCTCCGGCAAAAGGAGAAATTGACGCCACCATAGTATTAGGTGTAAACGAAGATATTTTAACCGGCAAGGAACAATATATATCGAACGCGTCTTGTACAACCAACTGTTTAGCACCTATGGTTAAAGTTTTAAACGATAACTTTGGTGTCGAATCAGGTCTTATGGTAACAATTCACGCTTACACCAATGACCAAAGAATTTTGGATTTACCACATAGCGATTTACGTCGTGCACGTAGTGCGGCTATCAATACAATACCAACTTCAACTGGTGCCGCGAAAGCGGTTGGTTTAGTTATTCCGGAATTAGCGGGTAAGCTTAACGGTTATTCCGTAAGAGTACCTGTTGCTGATGGTTCATTAACTGATTTGACTGTATTATTAAAGAAATCCGTTTCACCGGCAGAGATAAACGCCGCAATGAAAGCCGCTTCTGAATCGTGCAGATTAAAACCAATTTTAGAATACTCCGAAGAGCCATTAGTTTCGACGGATATATTGGGCAACAGTCATTCTTGTATATTTGATTCCGGACTTACATCGGGACTTGGAAATTTAGTTAAAATAGTTGGTTGGTACGATAACGAATATGGATATTCAAACCGTACTTGCGATTTGATTGAAAAACTTGGTTCAATGATATAATTTAAAGAGGTCAAATATGATAAAATCAATAGCTAATGCAGAGCTTGAAGGAAAAAAAGTTTTAGTAAGAAGCGACTTCAATATACCTATTGATGCCGATGGCACCATCAGGAGTTTTACTAAAATCAATGATTCCTTGCCCACTATTGATTTAATCCTAAAAAAAGGTGGGATTCCAATTTTGATGTCGCATTTGGGAAGACCAAAGGATAATTTAGATCCTGCTTTTTCATTGCGTCCTGTTGCTGATTACTTCAACGCGATTGGTTATTGTACCATTTTCGTTGACGATTGCATTGGTCCCAAAGTAGAAGAAGCGGTTAAAAATGTGAAGCCCGATCAAATAATATTTTTGGAAAATGTCCGCTATTATAAAGAAGAAACTAACGACGATGTAGAATTTGCCCGTAAAATCTCCAAATTCGGCGATATTTATTGCAACAACGCTTTTGGGACTCTTCACAGAGCGCACGCTACTACCGACGCTATAGCACAATTCTTTCCAAACGATAAATATGCAGGATTGCTTGTTCTAAAAGAAGTGAGGATATTAGGGAAAGCCTTAAGCCATCCGGAACATCCATTCACTGCAATTATCGGCGGGTCGAAAATAACCGGTAAAATTGATATCATTCGTAATTTATTTACAAAATGCGATAATATCTTAATCGGTGGCGGTATGATGTTTACGTTTTTCAAAGCAAGGGGCTACGAAATTGGAAAATCCTTGGTTGAAACGGATAAGATTACATTAGCCCGTGAGATAATGGAAGAAGCCCGCAAGAACGATATTAAGTTTTATCTGCCGACCGATGTGGTGGAAGCCGATAAATTCGCTAACGACGCCTTCAGAAGAACAGTAAACAGACGCGATATGGATCCGAATATGATGGGCTTGGATATCGGTGAAGAAACGATACGCACATTCTCGCGAGTAATTTTAACATCGAAAACAGTATTATGGAATGGACCTATGGGGGTTTTTGAATTCCCAAATTTCGCCCGCGGTACTTTAGCTTTGGCACACGCTTTAGCAAAATGTACTTCGAATGGAGGTCTTTCTATAGTCGGTGGGGGAGATTCTGCTCGAGCTATACAACAATTGAACTATGAAAACAAGATTTCTCACATTTCAACCGGCGGTGGGGCTTCGCTTGAATTCTTGGAAGGCAAGGTTCTTCCGGGAATAGCCGCTTTGGAATGTTAATATTAATAAGAATTTTATGTACGAAAATATAAGAAGCGAATTAGATAAATGGCTCACAGGTGAGCGCGATTTTATAATGAACGCATCTAATTTCTCCGCAGTATTATTTAACAGCCTACCCAATGTAAATTGGGTAGGTTTTTATATGCTGTCCGAGGGCGATTTGATATTAGGTCCGTTCCAAGGTAAGCCCGCAAGACGCCGGATTAAAATGGGTGATGGCGTTTGCGGATACACCGCTGGAAAAGAAGAATCGGTAATTGTGCCGAATGTGGCGTTATTCGAGGGTCACATTGTCTGCGATTGCATTTCGCAATCCGAAATCTGCATACCGCTCAAAGTAAATGGATTATTCGTTGGTTTGCTCGATATAGACAGCCCAACACTAAATATGTTTACAGAAGAAGACAAAGCTTTGCTCGAATACCTCGTCGAAAAGCTGATTATTTCTAGCGATATGGAGAAAATCAGAGAATACTACAAATAAGAGAAATCTGAAAAACCTTATTTCCCATACTAAGGTAAGAATATAAAATAAGGTTTTTTCGCACATTCCGTTTTTTCTACCGATATCGAATCCCTGACGTGATAAATAACGTTACCAAGCAGGAGCTTGGTAACGAGACAGAAAAAAACTCATCCGATGACTTCCCGTTCATCGGATGAGTAAATTCTTCTTAACATTAATAATTGACAATTATTTTAGATTCTTGGTCCTGCCGGAATCAAAGATGCAGTGTCGTCGTTATCTGTAAATTGACCGAAGTTTGTTACGAATTTGGTTCCCAAATCCAAAGCGGCTTTATCCCAATCGTTTCCATCCGCCCAAAGATTGCGCGGATTGAGTATATCGGATTCCACACCGGGACAGTTTTTTGGTACTGCTAAATTGAAAATCGGCAGGTTTTCGTATTCTACGTCGTCCAATCCGCCATTCAATATCTCGTTAATTATCTGACGTGTAACCTTTAAACTGATGCGCTTACCTACACCGTATTCACCGCCAATCCAACCGGTATTCACCAACCAAGCTTTAGAGTTGTACATTTCCATTTTTCTGATTAATTCGTGAGCATAAACTATCGGGTCTAACAATAGAAATGCCGCACCGAAGCAAGCTGAAAATGATGGAACAGGTTTTACGATACCGAGTTCTGTACCGGCAACTTTGGCTGTATAACCTGATATAAAGTGGTATTTCGTTTGGTCGTGTGTCAATCTCGAAACCGGCGGCAAAACACCGAAAGCATCGGCTGTTAGGAAAATCACGTTTTTAGCCGGACCCGCTTTTGAAACAGGTTTCACTATGTTATGAATGTGATATATCGGGTACGATACGCGTGTGTTTTTGGTTTTCGAAACGTCGTCGAAATCTATCGCGCCGTCTTCTTTTATTACAAGATTCTCTAAAAGCGCGTCCCGAGTGATGGCTTGATATATATCGGGTTCTTTTTCAGGGTCCAAGTTTATACATTTCGCATAGCATCCGCCTTCGAAATTAAATATTCCGGCGTCGTCCCAACCGTGCTCGTCGTCGCCTATCAAAGCGCGGTTCGGGTCGGCGGACAATGTTGTTTTGCCTGTGCCGGACAAACCAAAAAATATAGCGGTTTCACCGTTGACGCCAACGTTTGCTGAGCAATGCATTGCGGCAATATTTTGTAACGGTAGGTAGTAATTCATTATCGAGAATATACCTTTTTTCATTTCACCGCCGTACCAAGAACCTCCGATTACAGCCATACGCTCTTTCAAATTGAAAGCAACGAATACTTCGCTGTTCAATCCGTGTTCTTTCCATTTTTGGTTGGTAGTTTTTGCGGCGTTAAGGACTATGAAATCAGGTTCAAAGTTTTCCAATTCTTCATCCGTTGGACGAATGAACATATTTTTTACAAAATGCGCCTGCCAAGCAACTTCGCATACGAAACGGATTTTAATACGTGTGTCCTCGTTGGCACCGCAATAGCCGTCTTGAACGTATAACTTCTTGCCGGTCAATTCTTCAGCGGCGGTTGCGCGCAAATCATTCCAAGTATCCTTGGAAATCGGTTTGTTGTCCGAGGCTGTTCGGCGTGAATTTTTCCACCAAATATTGCCTTTCGAGGTTTCTTCCTCAACTATATATTTATCCTTAGGAGAACGTCCGGTAAAAATACCGGTATCGACCGATAAAGCACCGTTTTGGGTCAAATATGCTTTTTCGAAGCCTTCTAACTCAGGGTTGGTTTCGTGCTTGTATAACTCATCATAAGAAAGGTTATAATAAATATGATCATAAGATTGGATACCGTACTTCGATAGATCTAAACGTGCTTTCATAAAATCCTACAGATATGTAAAAATTAAAAAGCAAAAATAACAGAATAAATGTAATCCGCCAAAGAAATGAATAAGAATTAATTTATATTGTGAATTATTTATTTAGAAACAACGAACCTTGTGCCGATTATCACAATTCATATTTTTCTACCGATATTCAATCCTTGATGGGATAAAAAAGCGTTACCAAGCAGGAGCTTGGTAACGAGACAGTCAATTTCTTCGCGTCTTTGTTGTTTTCTTCTCTTGCCTTTATAACTTTTTATCCTTTAAAAACTGACAATTACTTTCAATTGTGCGTTTCTGCTGGGCATTGGATAATTGGAAATTATGGTGTATTGTTTGTCCAATATATTATTAATGCTGAAAGAGACAGTTAACCTGTTACCCGATTCATCCGATGACTTATCTGCATTAGATATTTTAAATGTTCTACTGCCGAAAATATCCACCAAAAAATAATTTGGAATCATTGAGTTATAAGAATTGTCGGGTAGTGAAAAAATATGACTTGAGTAATAAAATTTGCACCCTAAATTACGCGGCTTTTTATTATAAATTATAGAGGTGCTAAGTATTTCCTGCGGTGTATAAACCAACAGCTTGCCTTTGTTCAGTGAATTTGCCGCTTCGTCAGTTGCTTGCTGGCGTGTGTAGGACAAGTTGATTTGGATGGACTTTTCAAACAGTGAGGACGATGCTCCAAACTCAAAACCCTTATTGATTACTCTGCCTAAATTTTCGGCGCTCCAGCTAACAGCGCTTTTAGGAACCGATATAATTTTATCCTTAGTGTCTATATAGAATAAAACAGCCGAAAAATCCAAAAAGTCAAACGAATGGTTTGTCACTTCAAAATTATAAGAGTGGGAGTACTCCGGTTTCAAATCAGTGTTTCCGTAATTAAGGTAATACATTTCGTTGAACGAGGGCGCGCGAAAGTTGTATGAGTAGTTAATCTTGATACTTGTCGCTAGATTTTTCGATGTACCGGTTAGCCCTATAAAAGGCGAAAGAAAGGGAGCAAAATTTCCGACCTTGTTGTAACGAAAAGCCGTATTTGCCGCAATTTCGATATTATGCAAATTTTTATAATATGACCCGCTCCATAAACCCGAAAATTCATTTCTAATTATATTTTCAGCGATATTTTTTTGAAGCATATCGCCCTTCAAAGCGGACATTGTATAATCAAATGACAATTCACTGACAAAATCAGTAAAGTTTTTAATATGTTTAGCTTTGAAAGATAAATCGTTATTAAGGTAACTGGTTTCGGGTTTCAATCCGTAGAATACATTCCAATCATCACGGTATTTTGTTAAGCCGAAGTTATATAAAGCACTAATTAACAAAGTGTTGTAATGCGGCAGTTGCTTTTTGCCACTCATCAGCAGGAACAAAGATTTATTATTAAGACGAGAGGATAAATTTTCGGGCTTGCCGTAAATCACAGCTCCCGGGCTTCCACGATCGGATGTAGTCGCAAATATATCGGTCTTAAGTTTGAATGATTTGCCGGAATATTGATTGACGAAGAAAAAGGAAAAGCTTTCGAAGTCGCCGTTATTGCGTTTGTAATCTACATTATTTCCAAAATCATTTACAACAAAAGGATAATTGCCTTTTGAATAATTGTACTCCGCAACCGCCGATTGTGTTGATTTGAAAAGGCGGTTTGAGACTTTTGCTATTGCTCGGTAAGTGCCGAAACTACCCGCTAAAAAACTGGCTGATATACCACCGCTGTCTTCGGGTGAAGGAATAATATTCAATGCTCCGCCAATAGCTCCACCTCCGAAAAATGCGCTCATACCACCTTTGTAAATGGAAATTTCATTAACCATAGATGTTGGTAGAATGGAAAAATCGAAACTACCGGTAGTGGTCTGGTTTATCTTCATCCCGTCGAGCATAACGGTGTTTTGCGAACCCGATTGTCCACGGAGGGAAACTGTCTTCAATCCACCCAATCCGCCGTAATCGTTTATAAAAGTTCCAGTTATAAATTTAATCGCTTCAGTAAGCTGGATTAAATTCATCGAACTAAGTTCTTTCAACTGCAAGGTGGAACTTGTGGCAAATTGTTTTTCAATTCCTTGTCGGTAACCAATTACATCAATTTGCTTGACTACCGTCATAGAATCTTGGACATCGGCAAACAAATATGATGAGTTTAGTAAAAATAATATTATGAAAATTTTATGCATTCGATAACAATTTGTAATTTTGTCTGATAAATAATTTTAAATTTAACAAATTTGGCAAAGTTAATCACAATATGTGGAAAAACTTAATTTTAGTTTTGATAATAATGTTCGTTTTTCAAAGTGCGGACGCTGAAAATTCGCTTCTTGATATAAAGAATAAGCTATCGGGTTTATACTATTCATTCGATGCAAGCGGCTATCGTAAATTGATTAACGAAATAGCTAACTTCAAACCCGCGGAAGATGAAGAGTTTTATATAGAATACTATAATTCAATAGCTTTATTAAATTTAGGTAAAATATGCTATCAAACCGACAAAAGCAAAGCAAAATCCTTATTTCTGATAGCGGAAAAAGAATGTGCTTCGGCAATATCAATGTCGGCAAAAGCAAAATTGTCCAAAACAAGTTCAGCGGAATTGTATGCTTTATACTGCGATGTTTTATCGAAAAAGGCGAGTTTGGAAACAATTATGGCTATAACCACGGGCAGGAAAGCCCACAAAGCTATCGAAAAAGCGGCGGCTTTGGACAAACAAAGTTCCGCGGTTCGACTTATAGGCGCAATTCAATTAATGCATATTCCGAAAGTATTTGGAGGTGATAGGGCAAAAAGTAGAGAATTGTTGAATTCGATATTAAAATCACAGGGCCACCGTTCGGAAGACCCGCTTTTTATTTCTTTTGCCGAGAGTGCTGAGGTTTATGCTTATTTGGCGCAGTTGGAAATATTGGAAGGCAATATTCCAGCGGCGGAAGCGTATATCAAAAAAGCATTACAAATAGAACCAAATTATGGTTATGTAAAAATTGACTTACGAAAACAAATAAATCAGATAGAGGACTAATATGCAATACTTTGACCCCGATTTTTTGGAATTTTTCAAAGAATTATCGGACAACAATAACAAAGCGTGGTTCGACGTGAACCGCAAAAGATATGAAAGCGTAGTTAAGGAACCGTTTATCAAATTTGTAGAAGAAATTATATACCGAATTCAAAAAATAGAAAACGATGTATTTATAAGACCAACCGATGCGATTTTCCGTATAAATAAAGATATCCGTTTTTCTAAAGATAAATCACCCTACAAAACACAGGTTTCGGCGAATATTTCGAAATTCGGTAAAAAGGATAAATCCTATCCAAGTATGTATTTTGAGCTGTCACCCAATGGTGTGATGATTTACGGTGGTGTGTATATGGTCGAAAAAGATATGCTCGCACGAATTAGATATCATATAGCAGAAAACCAGGATGAATTCAAAAAAGCCTATACCGGAAAGGACTTTGTTGAAAAATACGGAACTATTCAAGGCGAGAAAAATAAGCGCATACCTGAGAATTTCATTGATGTAGTAGAAGTCGAGCCGCTCATAGCCAATAAGCAATTGTACTTTGGCGCCGCACTTAATTCGGAGTTAATTCTTCAACCATTTCTACCCGATGTTCTAATGGAATATTATTCAGCGGGTAGGGAAGTGAACGAGTTTTTAAGAGAACCATTCGAGAGAAGAGAAACCTCTTAACGCGGTAATCGAGCGGAGTCGAGAGGGGAAGAAAGAAAGAGAAACCCCCTAACGCGGTAATCGAGCGGAGTCGAGATGGGAAGCAAGAAAGAGAAACCCCCTAACCCCCTTGGAACAATGGGGAACAGGAAAGAAAGAAACGACAACTCATCCGCTGACCGGGGAGTCATCGGATGAGTAAAAATTGAAGTCTTGCTTTCGCTAAATTTCGGGAAAATTAGAGATTTCGCCTTCGATTTGCTTGCGAACCAAGAATTTGCTTGTGCTTTCGAGATTTAGGAAAAACACAGTGCTTGCTATCATTGTGAAGGATTGGATGATGTAGGACAATAGACTAAATAAGCTGAACAAATATGGATTTTTCAGGAATAATTGACCCACTTGGCTTGGCACCATTGAGATCAGTCCGGCCATAAGAGCGAATACCAATGTAAATCCCAAAACTCTCCACCAGCGTCCTCTAACAACGTGAAAACTATAACGCAGAGCGTCAATGCCCCAACGATTGCGAAGAATGATAACAATCATAAAGAATGTCCAGAAAACCCCAAATATTATACCGGGTACTATTAGAGCAAAGGTTAAAAAGAATAAAGATATACCGGCGATGATATAGGTTAACAACCCCACAGGATATTTTTTAATTGAAGCCATTAGTGCTTCTTTCAACGTGGGTTCTTCTCCGTGGGCACATTTTTGGACAATTTCAGCGAAACAGAAATTTACTAAAAAGCCAAAAAACAACAATCCAATAGCGAAATAGTACATTGGTATCAAACTTGTTATCATTTCTCTAAAAGTTCCAAATGCACCGAATCCGCCCATTCCGGCAAAAGCTGATGATCCTGATAATGGTTGATCTAAAATTACTTTAGGGATTATATTTAGTAGATAACTTTTGTCTAAGAAATTGGCTAAAATGAGCAAAGGCAAATATACTATTACGCCTATCAATAAGAATTTCAACCAATGCTTTTTGATTATGTTGAAAGTTATTGATAATATTTCTTCTAACGAATATTGGCGTTGCTCTGGTACTAAATTTTCCATAAAAACCTCTTTAAATTAATTATTAAATTATGGCTTATAAATATGTGATTTATAGATATGATTCGGTTTTTCGTTCGTGTCGGAATCCAAATTATATCCTTTATATTCATCAAGTATTTTATACGATATATCGTTGAATAAATACTTTTGTTTCAATTCATCAAATACGTCTTCCGCTTTGTTAAAGTTCCAATTCGCGGAAATAAAATTAGCAATTCCCGTAATTATTTTCCAGCTCGGCAAAGAGTCAAGTATGGTTTTCTTTGACCATTTGTCGTTGTCGGCGCCGAATTTATCCAACCTTCCTAAATTGACGATGGCTCTTTGATTTTTCGTTTCAATAATCGGTAAAAAATGCTGAACTAAAGTATCCTTGTTTATAAAAGTTCCTTCCGATTCAAAAGCTGTAGCGGCAGGAGCTTGATAAATATTTTCCGTAGTACAATCCATTTGATATGGAGAAATGTTTATTATTAATTCGGCAAATTTCAAACTTTCCAGCAAATCCTTTTGTTGAGAGAAATCTTCTTCCAAAATTATCAACGCTTTAATCTCGCCCTTTTTCAATCTTTCCGCCAAATTATCCGTTTTAATATTATTCGCTTCCAAACTCAATCCCAATTTCAAAAGACCTTTTAAATTTGGTGATTTATCTTTTACAATTAATTTACTGTCATCGCTTATATTTTCATCGAAATGTGTCAAGAATCCAATTATTTTGGTGCCGATTGATTCTTCGGCAAACTTTATCATAGCATAATTCGATTCTACCGAAGCCATTGGTGAGCAAAGCACTAATACTTCTTCAGGTTTGAATTTCTTTAATTCGAGAGCCGCATTTTGATAAAAATCATTCCACTTTACAGCGTCAACTTTTATTTTTGGATTTAGGAGGCGGTTATCTTCATATTGTTTATAATTCAAACGAACATCGTTGCTAATCCAATAATCGTTTGCTTTTGGATTTGCTTTAGCGGAAATGCGTAATACTTTATTCTTTTTTGTACCTACGTGGATATTGGAACCTGTTGAATCGTTGGGGCTGATTGTATCGCCGAAGGACATTTCCCATACGCGAGATTTGAATCGGAAATCGCGGGAAGTCAAGGCACCGACGGGACAAATATCAATTACATTCATTGACAACGGATTATCAAACGTCTTTCCTTTCTCGACATCAATATAAACTTTGTCGCCACGATTGACAAATGTCAGGACATCCTGATGAGCAACTTCCTTAGCAAATCTGATACACCGCGAACACATAATACATCGTTCACCATCGTACATAATTTTGTCGCTCCATTGAACGCGTTTAGGTTTATGTTCCTTTTCCTCATTAAAGCGGCTTTCGCCTATTGAATGTTTATATGCGTATTCCTGTAATTTACATTCGCCGGCTTCATCGCAAATCGGACAATCCAATGGATGGTTAATCAATAAAAATTCCATCACAGCGCGACGAGCTTTGAGCACTTTTTCGCTACTAGCGTTTATATGCATAAAATTACTCGCTGGAGTAGCACAGGCAATTTGAAGTTTTGGTATGTAGTTTACAACATAATTACCGGAATCATCAAACAGCGGAGTATTGTCCGTACCCATTTTCGGAGTACCGACTTCCACTAAGCACATTCTACAGTTGCCTGAAATACTTAGAGCCGGATGCCAGCAAAAATGCGCTAACTCTATGCCGGACTGGTATATCGCCTCGATAACGGTCAGTCCGTCTGCAACTTCTATCTTATTTCCATCTATAAATAGAGTCATTTTATCTCTCTTACTTTTTTTACCTAATGCAATTTATTAATTTTTTCAAAATTATAAATTATAATTTAATACTTTTAGTTGTATTATCGTATATATCAGTTAAATTTTCGCATATTTTTTTTTATCTCGGTCAATATTCCAATCCAAATCATTTCGGTATATTTCTTCTCTATTTCATCAATCATCTTTCACCTTTCAATTAATTTGAGTAATTTTGTGTTTTACAAAGATTATAATTATCAAATGAAAATAAAATTTCTTTTAATAGCCCTTGTTACATTGTTGTTTTTAAGCTCTTGTTCTTATCATCAGAGTAAGAATTTTAAGAGTCTAATGCGCTCAACAGAACAGATTTTAAACAGCTTAGATTCCACAAAGCTCTCCGAATGCGCAATGAACTTTGTTTTGTCAGGTTCAAAACTTCAGCAGCAGGGTCTATATGCCGAGTCAATAATTGAGTTCCAACAAGCTTTGCACTGCGACACTACTGCAAGTATCTATTACGCCATAGGCGCCTCATATTTAAAAATGGGAAAAGTCGAATTGGCTATTGAAGCATCGCTAAAGGCAATTAAATTGAACAAAACCTTCTCCGAAGCCTATAAACAATTGGCTGATTGCTATATTATGTCTTATGATTTAGACGCCGCAATTATAACTTACGAGGAACTTGTAAAATTTTATAAAGGTTATGATGCAAAGTTTTCATTAGCTCGGTTATATGATTTGGCGGGGCAAACCGAAAAAGCAATGCTTATGTATGATGAATTATATACAAACAATTCAGATTATAATTCATTGGTAAGAATGGCTGAATTGAGCTATATGAAGGGTGATAGTGCGCGATACATTGAAACTTTGCTATTGGCACACAAAGCAAACCCGGAAGATGAACAATCGGCAGTTATGATTTGCGAATTTTACAACGAAAAGAAAAATTATCCAGAAGCACTTAGTTTCATTACAGAAGTTGAACCGTATCTTTCTAACGAAAATCTAATCAAATGTTTTGACGGAACGTTGGTAAATCTATTAAATGACAGCATCAAAATTTCCAAACAATACTCACCGGAATTGCTGAGCAAGATAGACAATCGTTTTTATTTCGATAGCAAGACAATGATTAAAGCAGGTTTTTTAGCTCAGAGGATAGGGGATAGCACTAAAACCGATATTTATCTTAATATCGCGCTAAATATCACTGATTCAATTCCCGACCTTCCCATCCAAATAGCGCTGTTTTATTATGAAAATAAAAATACAAGCAAAGCTATGGGAATGTTGGAAAAATATGAAGTCAAATATCCTAAATATTGGGCGTTCCCTTTTTATAAAAGTACGATACTTGCTGAAGAAAAGAATATTAATGAAGCGTTGATAAGTATTAAACGAGCTGACTCATTAGACCCGAAAAACACAGATATAATGGGTCAAATAGCTTTTATATATGAACTGAAGAAGGATTATCCAAAATCGGATAGTTTATTTGATATACTTTTGAAGGATTCTCCAGATAACGCTCTGCTTTGCAATAATTACGCGTATTCTTTAGCCGATAGAGGTGAAAATCTAACCTTAGCACATAAGTTGATACAAAAAGCAATTGAGAAGAGTCCGAACAATTCGTCTTTTTTGGATACATACGGCTGGGTGAAATATAAGATGGGCGATTATGACGTGGCTCTGAAATATACTCTTGACGCTTTGAAAAAGAGTGATTCAAAAAATGCAGAGATATATGACCATTTAGGCGATATATATTATATGAAAAAGGATTACGAGGAAGCGATTTATTATTGGAAAGAGGCTCTAAAATTCAATGCAACTAATGCTTCCGATATAAAAAAGAAGATAGGTCTAACCAAAAAATAATGATTATTATGGGTTGATGCCTTCGAATAAATTTTGTTTAGGAAGACTATAACGCTCCATTTTCAAATTATGGTTTAAGGTTATTGTTTACCTTTTGCCTAAACATTTTTTATCCACAAAGTAAAAAAAACTTCATAAAGTGCTGTTAATTAACAAAAAATTCTTAATTTTGTATGTTCAAGTTACTCAAAATATGAGTAATGTTTTAAAAATTTATTAATTAATTGATTAATCCGAATATGGACGACTATCACTCTTGTAATTAATTCTTGAACAGAGCCTGTATTACGATATAACCTCTGTTCTTATTGAATGGAGAAGTTATACGATGAAAACCTTTCTAGAAAACAAAGATGGTTTATACGCCGTAGAAAACTGGCAACCGAATTGTTGGGTACACGTTGAGTGCCCTACCGCAGAAGACCGCGAATACTTAATTAACGAACTCGAATTACCCGAATCATTTTTAAATGATATCGAGGATATTGATGAACGCCCTCGTGTAGAGGACGAAGAAGGATGGCGACTAATTATCCTTAGAACGCCTTATCTTGCTCCCGATAAAAACCTACCCTTTAATACGGTACCGATAGGTATAATTATTAAAGACGATATTCTTGTTTCTGTTTGTCACTATAAAACAGAAATGTTATCGGACTTTATATTATATAGTAAAAGAAAGAAAGTTAATATATTGAATGGATATGATCTCGTTTTTAAATTACTTTTATCTTCAGCTATATGGTTCTTGAAATACCTAAAACAAATCAGCGGAATGATTAAAACCGCCGAAAACGAATTAGAGCGTTCAATTAAAAATCAAGATTTACAAGCTTTGCTCAGATTAGAAAAATGCTTAGTATTCTTTATCACTTCACTAAGGGGCGATAGTATATTAATGCATAAGCTGAATAATATCAAATCACAAATTGAATTTTTCGATCCCGAACAAATTGAAGATGTTGAAATCGAAATAAGGCAAGCTCTTGAGACAGCGAATATACACAGCGATATTTTAAGTGGAATGATGGATGCCTATGCTTCGATTATTTCTAATAATTTGAACGTTATAATGAAGCAATTGACATCAATTTCAATTATCCTTATGATCCCGACATTGATTTCAAGTATGTATGGTATGAATGTGCCGAACACCTTTCAAAACAATCACTACGGTTTTATCATTATTCTTGTTGGTTCATTCGGTTTAGCATTGCTGGTGTTTGTGTTGTTCCTTAAGAAAAAATGGTTTTAAGCAAAAATTTAAAAATGGCAAAGACTCTTTCAGTTTTTGCCATTTTTTCTATAATATTTCGTGCCGGACAGGGTATTGTTGGCGATAGTTGATGAAGCCTTTTTTTATGGTTTCATCATCGAATGTGGATAATTTGCGGAGGAATTTATCATCTTCTTTGAGTTTGCGGTTTTGCTGTAGCAAGGATAAAATATGATGGTTATCCTGAAATGTAATTCTATTCAATGGTTTATAGTTTTTAAGTAATTTATAAATATGATCCTTATTTACTTTTAAATCAAAATACTTTTCATAAGCTTCAATCACCATCAATGTGCCGCGAACTTTCCCTTCGAAGCTGTGACCGGCAATATGTGGTGTCGCTAAAAGTGAGTGATTCAATAATACTTTATTTACAAGCGGTTCATCAGCCCAAACGTCTGTTATAAGCGTCGTATTTTTTGGACGTATGTTCTCGATTAGCGAATTTTCTTGTACTACTTTTCCACGCGATGCGTGAATAAATAGAGAGTGTTCTTTGCACAATTTCAAATTTTCAGAATTGAATAAACCAATAGTTTTATAGATACCATCAAGAATTTTGGGTACGTGATTGGTAATAATATCGGAGTTTTCAATCAACTCATTTAGCTCGGTGTAGTGGCTGTAATCCGGGAAATCAAATCCGATATCTTTCAATGGCGGATCATTAACTAAAATTTTAAGTCCAAGATATTGTGAATATTTAGCTACTAACTGTCCGATATTGCCATATCCTACTATCCCAATTGTTTTAGTTGCTAAATCTATACTGTTGCTCTCCGCCCAACTTAAAATTGAATAAATTACATATTCAGCAACTGAGTTAGCATTGCTTCCTAATGCATCGGTGTAAAATATTCCGTTTTTTTCTAAATAGGGGATATCGAAGTGATCATTACCACTTGTAGCTGTAGCAACAAATTTTATTGAAGTATTATCGAGTAGGTTGCTGTTTACCTTTATGGTTGAACGAACGAAAAGCGCTTCGGCTTTCGAGGTTACCAATTCACCGTTTGTTAAGCTGTTGGCATTAAAAAATCTTATTTGAACAATATTCTTTAATGCTTCGTCTAAATAAGGAATGTTATTATCGCAAAAAATTAGCATCGTTTTTTTTAGTTATTTGAGTTTTGGTTATTAAATATCAGTAAAATTACTAAAAAAATGAATTTCGGCACTATATTTGCATTAAAAGTATTGATAAAAAAGTTTTTTTGACAAAAAATAATTTATATATATAGGAGATAAATGATGTTAAGTCATTTAAAGAATTTGCTGATATTGGCAGTATTGCTGTTTAGCGCGAATTGTCTCAGGAGCGATGATATAGTACCATCGGGATCTATCCTTTATAATGGCAGTTTTCAAAAAAGCAATATGGCTAATTACGAATTTTCGGGTTCTTGGGTAAATCAAAAGCCTAAAGTAACGGATGATGGTGTTATAACGCTAAGTCCAATGGAAGGTGATAATTATCTTCCAAATAGTAATTGTATGATGCTTACCCCGAAAATTGAATTGCCGGCTCTTGGAGCAGGATGGAGTAAAACTTTGTATTTGGCGTTCGAAGAGGAATGTAACATCGAAGCGGGACACGATTTCGGTTCGATTTACATAATTTCCGACGGCAAAAAATTACTCTTAGACACACGCACAGGGAAAGTTGATTGGAAACTAAGTTATTACGATGTTACAGATTTTGCAGGGAAAACGGTACAGTTCGGTTTTGAATTCAAATCCGATGCAAAAAACAATCTATCCGGTTGGAAAGTAAAGGGACCGAAACTTTTGGAAGAGATGGAGCTCAAAGGCGAAATTACATATACCGAAGCACGTTTGAATGCCGATAGGAAATCATTATTCGTCTATTTGGATGTTCAATTATCGGGTTCGTGTCCAAAAATTGATAGTTTCAACGAAGATAATTTTGAAATATTCGATGGCACTGTTCAAGTTCAACCGTATATGTTCTACAATCCACAAGAAAGAAATAATATCACACCGGCTGATATAGTTTTTATTATTGACGTAACGAGCAGTATGGCAGGTAAATTGGATGCTATAAAAACACAATTAGCCAAATTGGTTGATTCGCTTGACGGCTCGTTTGTAGATGCGAGAATCGGCATCGTTCTTTTCGGAGACAACACATATACTTGTAATTTTAGAAATCTGACCTCGGATAAAGCGTTAATTATGAACTCAATTAATGAATTAGCTGTAGGTATTCACGGTATTACCGAAAACGGTGACAACGTTGAAAATGCTTTTGGCGCTTTATCAATGGCTTCAGGTATGACATTTAGGGAAAATGCTCGCAAGATGTTTGTTCTATTGACAGATAATCCGGCTTATGAAGACTCTCACACAGTTTCGCCGCCTAATTGGAATTTGGATAATATCAGAAATCTTTTGAACAAACGCGAAATAGCAGTTTATCCATTTTATGATTTTTTCGATCAAAATCAGCAGAATCAGTATCTGCATTTTGTAAAAGACCAAGTTTATCAAGGTAAGGCGCAAGATATCGTTAGTGGAATCGAATCTTTGCCGAGAATGATAATCAACGATTTAACAAATACCTATAGGATTGTGTTCAAATCGAAAAATATCGAGAATACACAAGTACCTAAAAAAGTTTTAGTTAAAGTTCACTATAATAGTCTAACAAAGTAATAAGGAAAAAAACAATGAAAAAAATTATATATTTATTAGTTTTGTTTGCACTTTGTAGTGTAGCACTAAAAGCTCAAGAAGATGATTTGGTTCTAAGCACAAAACCTTTGGAACACGAATATGTAAAGGCTGTCTTTTTCAATACGCCTTTTATAGTCGAAGAATCCTTCATCACATCACCAAACAGCAAAACTATATATGCGCAGAGCTGTTCAGAAAAATTCTTAATGCCTTATGAATTTAATCTGTTTATGAGCTGTAAACCTCATCTATTAGTTGGGGACGATAATTCAAAAATTATTCGTTTATACCTTTATATGGCTTTCTATAACAGTCAAAAACCTGACAGTAAAATTGAAGTAACCCCAGAAGAAAATAATCGAACTGGAATTTACTACAATTACAAAGCTACTGTAGAATATAAAGATAAAAATTACGAAGTATTTATTCGTTTTGCAGATAAACAAATCGAGCGAATCGATTATTTCTGCGATGATGTCAAAATAGGTTTCAAGATTCCACTTCACGCGGAAACAGGTAAAACCGATACCGGATTAGAAGCCGATATACCGGCTATCACAGTTACACCCGCCGATAGCGAGTCTATGCGGTATTTTTCTACAGGTAACGAATATAGCCAAATGGTATATAATTACCTGACTGTAACAGAAAACGATATACCTACAAAGGCAAAGTTCAATGTACACATCAATAACTTAGATGTTACTAATTATTATATGTATAGTATTATCGTTCGCTCGATGACAGGTATTGTTTATGACAGACAAGATAACTTGTATTCTGATAATGGAGTTATTGATTTCCGATTCGAGCCTGGACGCTATGAAACCGGAATATGCGAAGTATTATTATATAGAAGGAATGCTTACGAGGAAGATTATACTTATTTGAAATCTTTCGACGACGTATGCCTGGTGCCTGAACATAAAATTTCGCGGGATATACCGTCCAATCAAGGTTATCAAGACCCTAATACAAATGATTATACGATATATTACACAAACGACTTTTTCATCACGGTAGAGGAAATTTCAATTTCCGACTTTTTGTCAAATCTAAGAAGTTCTTATGAAGATGCTTGGAAAAAAGCGGTTAATCAATATCAAATGTGCGAAGGTGTTTCTTACGCAGCAGATGATGAAAAAGTAGTTACTAATAAACCAATTGATAGAAATAAAAATATCGAAATAGCTGTTTATGACGGCGATACACCATACCACGGTATAAAAAGAGACAATGGATTCGATGGCTCTTCATTTACTTTCAAAAGTGACGGAAGATGCATAATGTATATTCCTTCCACTTTGCGTGAACCTGATGGTTATAAACCTGAATATATAAATGATTACGATGCTATGGCAACTTCAGTAGCCGAAGCATTCCATCATTTTGTAATGCACAGTTGGAAAGAATCTTATCATTATGCGCCAAATTGGTTGTATAATGCGCAAGCCGCCGCTATGCAAAGCATTATTACGCAAAAACCTTATAATTCGGAATTTAAACTTCCGCAGACACAATATCCAATTATAGTAAATTCATTTTTAAAAAATATGGATACACCTCTGTATCCTGATAGATATCAAGATGATTATTATGATACCAAAGATAGGTTTGCACTTTATTGGCGCTTTATTTTTGAAAATAGTGTACCCGAAGGAAGCGATAAAGAGAGATTAGAATTGTTTAGAACTATGTATGAAAAAGTGCCAACAAGCGGCTCATTCGAAACTATGCGCCGTGCGTTGACCGGTGCTTTCGAAAAAGTACCAAACGGTATATACAAATCATTGAATCAATCTTTTGTAGCATTTACGGAAAAATTGCTTTATGTTGATCCTGAAAATGGGAATTGGGGTCGTTGGTACCAATCAGAAGATATGGTTTACAATCTGCCTAAATATGAAAAAGGAATATCGTGGGTATTTAACAATCAATATGATGGTCAAATCCGCGGAATAATTAATAATACCTATGGTATCAAACTTCATAGCCTATCTATGGCTGATATAAAACAAGTTTTACAAACCGGTGATTTCAATATCGAATTTGCGGGTAACGATGATGCTCAGTGGGGTGTTGTTGTATCGTTAATGTCAAAGAACAAGCTACATAATCAAGCTTTAAGTTTTGTTTTACCTCTCGAAAAATCAGTAAGCAACTACACAAGTATCGCTAAAATCCGTAAGAATTTGATTAACCAAGCGGGTTATGATTACGAAATCCAGGAGATTAGAATCGGTGTTGTACGCTTAGATACAAAGACCGACGCAAAAGCCGATTACTCCATAAATATAGTTAGGGATAATTCAACTATTATGGCTGTTTTAACTCCGGTTGCCGAGCACCCGTTAGTAATCAATACAGCAAATACATTGGATTTACAAACTACATTTACCGTGTTAGCGGAAAATGGAGTATTTGTACAAAATTTCTTGGTCAATAATATCTTGAAAGTCAGTTTGAAAAACCAATCCGGTTCAATAAACTTGATGGTAAATAGCACTTTAACTGAAAATCGAAAATATATTGCAAATTGTTCAATTCCATCGGATATACCTACAGGTTACTATGATTTAGTAATTGAAGCATTAAATAGCAATGGGACAAGCAAAAAAGCGATTTCCGCAAGTAGTGTTTATATCAAAAATGATTACGGATGCTCAGGTCAAATTCTTGGTATAAGCGGATGGTACAATACATCTTCTCGTCCACAATTAATACTTGAAGACAAAAGTTTATTAACCAAATCACATCCTGCTTCAACAGCTATAAAATTTGGCGTAGTAGTGATAGATGATAACAACAATCCTTTAGTGAAACCGATACTTTACTGCCGTAGATTCGGAGAAGATTCAGTATTCCATTTTGAATTGGTTCGCAAAGCCAATAAATTATATGAAGCAATTATTCCTGATCGATTAGTAAACAATCCTTCAGTGGAATTCTATATTACTGCGGAAACAAGTAAAGGAATTGCAGTTTCCATTCCTGAATTCGAACCGCAAACATATCCGATCCATTTAGCGGTTGCCGATAATGTGATACCTTATTTGGAAATAATGAAAGTTCCTGACTTGACTTTATTATCACTTGAGCGAGCATTAGCTTTTGATATAAAAGTAACAGATGAAACAAAAGAAATAGCAAAAGTCGGATTCAAATATCGCGCTGAAGGCGAATTGGTTTGGCAAGAAGAAGAAAAGGTTTTAGAAACCGGTACAAGCAACACAACTTTAACATTTGAAATACCGGCAGGATTCAGCGGACTTAAGAGCATAGAATACATTTTTTACGCTTATGACAATTTTGGGGTTCGTAACGAAATAGGTTACGATGAACTTCCGAATTATGTTGACTTCCAAATGCCTGCTCCTCTATTAATTTCGCCAGCCGATAAAGCTAAGGTGATGGATTATTCATTCGATTTCGTATGGCAAGATTTTAGTGAAATATACTATGAATTAGCAAAAATGTATCTTTATCATATACAAATTTCAAAAGATATCAATTTCAATGTAAATGTAGTGGACACATTAGTTGATGTAGCGTACTTGAGCGATGTTCAACTTGATTTCGGCACTACTTACTATTGGCGTGTTTTAGCCAAAGTGGATGATTTTACAACCAATTGGTCAAAAACATTCGAATTTACGACTTTGCGCCCAATACCCGTTATTACAAAATTGGATTATCTCGAGAAAATCTGCGTTGGTGAAATGCTGTATCTTGGTGTAGAGACTAATGCCGGTTTATGGAACTACGAATGGTACAAAAACGGTGAACTCATTGAAAACAGCAATAACCCAATATTTATTATTGATTCAGCTCAGCTTACAGACAGCGGAATATACTACTGCATAGTTCGAAGCCTTTTGGGAACCGATTCCTCAAGAACAAAGGATATTGAAGTTCGTGTTTATGACCAACCTTTTATCGTAAAATCACCTACGTCACAATATGTGAAACCGGGTTATAATGCATCTTTCGCTCTGAAAATTGACGCTTTAGGTTTTGCTCCTGATGGTGTACCACGTATAGAATGGTACCGCGGTGGTCAACTGCTGAATAATATGGACCGTGTGGTTATGGATTATGAAGACTCAACAGATACTTATAGAATGTTCATTTATGACGTAAGAGAAATGGATTATTCTAAGGAATACTATGTTATTGTTTACGGACGATGCGACGAATTTAGAAAAGTAATCTCCGAAAAATTCTCGTTATTGCCATATTTCGACCCAACAACTGTTAAAATAGTAACGCAACCGAAATCACAAGAAATTTGCGAAGGTGATGACGCGCGTTTGGTAGTCGAAACTCAAGTAGTCGGACACGGATTAGTTACTTACAGATGGTATAGAAATAATGATTCCATAAAGAATGACGCTCATTACTTCGGTACAGATACTAAAGAAATGATTATCAAGAAGTTTGCTCCTATTCACGCAGGCGATTTCAAATGCAAGATATCTGTTAAACCAGACGAAACATTCGTATTCTCCGACGAAGTGAATGTAAAAATCTACGAAAAACCGTTTATCTTATCGCAATCAATAGGAATGGAAAATGCGCAAGTAGGTGAAACCGTTACATTATTTGTAAACGCGTCGGGAGCCCATTTGAAATTCTTCTGGTTCAAAGACAAAGATTCAGAATTCTATTGTACGACGCAAACTTTAGTTATTCCGAACTATACGCCTCAAGATGCAGGACACTACCATTGTATGGTTTACAATCAATGCGATACAGTCTATTCTGCTCTGGTAACAGTTGTAAAGGTTAACGATGAAGTTACTAATGCTTTCAATGCGAGAATCACACCTAATCCGGTAAGCACAACTTGTACATTAAACTTTAGTGTTGCAGAAACAGGACCGGTGAACATAGTACTTTATTCAAGTACAGGTCAAGTGGTCAGTACATTGGCAAACGGCACTTATGTGGAAGGTGCGCACAACTTAACAATTGATACAGGTAAACTCAATATTGCAACGGGATCGTACTTTGTATTGATACAGAAGGGTGATAAATTTATCACATTACCGTTTGTGATTCTACAATAAAATTTCATTAATTCCCTAACGATAAATCAGCCTCACGCTATAGTGCGAGGCTGATTTTTTTATTAGGGGGGTCTTTTATAATTATAAAAATATATCTGATTTACGTCTCGGCATAGTTTTTGCTTTTAAACAGTTATAAAACTTAAAAACAATTACCGGAGGCGGATATGATGCCTTTTAAATTTATTATTATAGTGTTAGTTTTAGTCGGATGGTCAAATAGGCTTTTGTCACAGTATAACGACAAAAGCCAAGTATTGGCTGAACTGACAAGTTTGGAGAACGAATTTGGCAATTCGCTTGTAGCATCGTTTTATTCGATTGCTGAATTACGCCCGTTTGCACTTATTCAATTAGATAAGACTATGATTGATTATGAACACCGCTGGACAACACCAGAGGATATTTCACAGAATTTATCGAAGAAAGAGAAGCAGATATTAAAGGCATCGGTTGCGGATTTTGTATTCTACTCCGACCCGGCTCAACGAGAGCTTATTATCTCGAAAGTTAAAAGTTGGTGCAGAGCGGATAAGTTGATTCAGATTTTATTTTCAAGCTATGGTGTAACGTTGGACGAGTTTTTGAAGACTTCGGACAAGAACTTCTATACTCAAATCTATGCCGCGAGCGGAACCAAAGCAGAGGAGTCAAGTATCTCAAATATGACGCGATTAGAGAAAAACAAAATGTATCATCTTGTATTGAATGAGATAGCCTCGTTGGGCAGAGCAAAACAATTCGAATATTTTAGTATGATGTTCAAAAGCTTAGCAGATAATAAGTAATTTTGAATTTTGAATGCGAAGAATTTGTCTGAACCGGAATTCAAAGGATTTTTTGGATTAAAGGATTTGGTTAGTCATTTCCGGCTTGATCGGAAATCCACCTTCAAACAATTTTGAATTTTGAATGTGAAGAAGACCATACCTTTAGGGATGAGATGTTTATAGAAAAGAAGCTGAACGGTGACCACAATGTGTCTTTGGGCACGATACCTTCAAAGAATCTGAAAAACCTTATTTCCCATATCAACTTTAGTAGAAAATCCGGCACCATCATTATTTGACTTTATTACCTTATTAATTGCTGAAAATAAGGTAATAAGGTTAGCGCATTCGCAAATATCTTTTTTCTACTAAGGTTATAATATGAAATAAGGTTTATTTTAACAACATCCGGCTATCGTATTTCGCCCTTTCAGGGCTTAATCGGGGTGGGTTTCTTCCTCACAGGTCTTACACAATGTGTTGGCATATTTCAGGCTTATAGCCTGCGAAAATGGCATCTCGACTTCGCTTTGGTGGCCGGTTCAGATCGGGAATGGCTAAAAAAGGGGCGTATTCAATATGCCCCTACATTCGCAATTCAAAAATTGCTTTCCTATATCTCGTCGAAACCGCAATAAGAACGTAATGGTTCCGGTATTGTGATATGTCCGTCCTCACGCAGGTTATTTTCCAAAATGGCAACCATCAGTCTTGGAGTTGCAACACCCGAGCCGTTCAATGTGTGGACAAATTCAGGTTTAGCGTTGACATCGCGTTTGAAACGGATATTTGCGCGACGAGCTTGGAAATCGGTAAAGCAAGAACAACTCGAAACTTCCAGCCATTTGGCTTCTCCCGGTGTCCATATTTCCAAATCCATTGTAATTGCGCTTGCAAAACTTGTATCACCTGAGCAAAGCAAAACTCTACGGTAATGCAGACCCAAGGATTTCAAAATATCCTCAGCTTCGGAAGTTATTATTTCCAATTGGTTCATCGAATCTTCCGGTTTTACGAAATTCACCATTTCAACTTTGTTGAATTGATGAACACGCAGCAAACCGCGAACTTCTTTACCGTAACCTCCCGCTTCGCGACGGAAACAAGGTGAATAGGCTGTGTATTTTATTGGTAAATCCTCACCACGAAGCATTTCGCCGTTATGGAAATTAGTAACCGGTACTTCGGCGGTTGGAATGAAATACATATTATCGGCATCGCTTTTATACATATCTTCAGCCATTTTTGGTAACTGACCAGTTCCGAACATAGAATTGTCATTAACAACGAAAGGCGGCATCAGCTCAGTATAACCGTGTTTTTCCACGTGAAAATCAACCATATAATTTATCAACGCACGTTCTAATTTTGCACCCTTGCCTTTATAAAAATGGAAACCTGCTCCAGAGACTTTAGCTCCGCGTTCAAAATCTACTATTCCTAAAGATTTTGCTATTTCAATATGATTTTTAGCATTCGGATTTTCCTTTTTTTCGCCCCAAGTATAGACAATTTTATTATCATCTTCCGATTTTCCTATCGGAACGCTTGGATGAGTCAAGTTTGGGATACGGATTTGAATTTCACGGATTTGAGATTCAACCTCGCGCTGTTCATCGTCCATAGTTTTAATCGTGTCGGATACTTCTTTCATTTCAGCGATTTGTTTTTCAGCATCTTGCTTGTTTTTTTTCAGTTCAGCAATATCCTTCGAAACAATATTGCGAAGGTTCTTCAATCTTTCAACTTCTATTATTATTTCACGTCTGCGGTTATCTAAATTTAAAATTTCGCTTATGTCCGCTTTTTCATTTTTATTACTAATATTTTGCTTTACGAATTCCAGATTTTCGCAAATATACCTTAAATCGAGCATTGTTTTCTCATTTTTTGATAATACATATAGTTCAAAATTACATAAATTCTGTCAAGTACAAAAAAAAGGAAGCTCAATTAAGAACCTCCTTTGAATAAATTTTCATCAGCAAGTAACTATTTTATGCTATAGCGGAGTAAAGTTGTATTATATCCATCGGTCAAAGCTATGTTCCCCATTAATGGAATTGGAACCGAAGCCGGTTCTAAAACTTTTTTCACAAGACCGTAATTCTTAGCATAATATGATTTTATAACTAAATTTACGCTTAATTCACCAATAGGAATGCCATTCATATTAGCATTAGCTTTTATTGAATGAGTAATAATGAATTCGGTTGCATTGACGGTCTTTGCTCCAATATTTATAGATGAGTTCAAACCTTTGGCACCGGTTATAGAATAACGAATCTTTGACAGTTTCACTGCAACACCTGACATTGGTAAACTTATTGAATCTAAAGTCATTTCAGGTAGAATTACCCAAGGCATAACAGCTTTATAATCCGCGATGATTATCATATTTGTTAGTGTACTGCCCATAAATGATTTCATAGTGTTAAACATAGATACTTGGGACGGGAAAATGTAAGAGAAATCAGCATATAATTTATCGCCTTGATACTTGAATGAAGTAATTACTGTAGCATTCAAACTCATTTCATTTTTCACATCTATAACTGTTCTGTGTTTATATACGGTATCAGCAACATTTTTGACCATTTCAAACGCATAAACAGAATCTATGTATTTTTGTGTAGGGTCTTCTATTTTTGTGGTTCCATCAACTAATATGTTTTGATAAACCCAATAATTACCGATTTTGCTCGGGAAGTTGGATTCTTGCTCAGTAATTGGATTTGTTGGTGTGTCTTTGCAAGAGGATAAGAATAAACTTATCGCTAATACAGAAATTAATAATACAGGACTCAAGAACTTTTTCATAAGTATCTCTCTTAATTATTGATATAAATTTTCTTTCTTTCTTTTAAATCGTGTCTAATACCAGTTATGATAATCTCCGGTATAGTATCATTATTGATAATATGAGCGCCAGCTCGTTTTGCGGATTGTAGAATCTCGCTAATCTCTTCGTCATCGCTCGATAAATGATTTAACATTGTTGTATCGGGTCTTACTAAAGCTCCAGCGAAATCCATACCGTAAATTGCGCAAAAATCTTTGAATTGCTCTACCATTGGATAGTAGGTTGCTTCGTCCCAGAAAGAGCACGTAGATATAACTACGACTTTACCACGAGAATTGTTTCGTGCCGTAACATTATCTATATGTAAAAGCGGTTCGAATCTGTCCAGAAAGTTAAATAAGTCTTTATTTCCTCCGCAAAATGTATAAGGGAATGTAAACACCCATACATCGGAATCATTAAGCTCTGGATAAATTCGATTCATATCATCATCTTGGTAGCATTGGTCGCTTTTAGATGTGAAATCCATTTTTTCAAAACACCCGAGACACGGTTTGATAGAATACTCGGTTAAATTCAAATTTTTTATTTGAGCGCCATTTTCTTTGGCACCGTCCAAAAAAGAATTTAGAATAGAATGCAAAGCCGGTTCTTTGTCATCGTGAAAGCCATTAATTGCTAAAATTTTCATCATATCTTGTACTTAAATTTGTATTACAGAATTGAAACGAATTATATTATGAAAAATTTTACATTCTGAATTAATTCTGTATTTTTTCCTAATATAAATCAAATAATTTGAATGTTTTTCATTTTTAGTTATTTTTACATAATTAATATTGTTGTTTTACAAAAAACTGATTATATGTTATATCATTTATTTAATTACCTGAAGGAATTCTATGATATTCCCGGAATAGGACTGATGAATTCAATCGTATTTCGCGCCGCCAGCGCGGCAATAACAGCCTTGCTTATCAGCTTTGTGTTCGGTCCGAAAATAATAAAACTAATGCGGAACCGCTTAATAGGCGAGCAAGCGAAGTCAGAATTGCAGTCAATCGGACATCATTCTGAAAAAGCCGGTACACCAACTATGGGTGGTTTTATAGTCTTGGCTTCGCTGATAATACCAACTTTACTTTTCGCACCAATAAATAATGCTTTCATAATATTAATTGTGATAACTACTTTATGGTTAGGTTTTGTTGGATTTGTTGATGATTATCTGAAGGTTGTCAAAAAGAAGAAAAAAGGTCTTATCGGAAAATATAAAATTGTCGGACAAGTTTTGATTGGTTTACTTTTAGGTGGTGTTATCTATTTCTTTCCCGATTTATTTTATCAGGGTTTCGACAAAGTAAATACTTTATCCACCGTACCTTTTGCTAAAAATTTATCAATAGATTTTGGATTGCTTTATATACCAATAGTTATATTTATTCTTACAGCTACGAGTAATGCGGTTAATTTGACTGACGGATTGGACGGATTATCAATCGGGACGGTTGGTATAGCGGCTTTAGCGATTACTGTTGTTGCTTATGTAACAGGTAACTACCGTTTTGCTGACTATTTGAATATAATTTATTTAAAAGGTTCGGGAGAATTAGTAATTTTCACTGGGGCATTGGTAGGAGCTTCATTGGGATTTCTTTGGTATAATACCTATCCGGCTAAAATATTTATGGGTGATACTGGTTCACTAGCCTTGGGCGGAGCAATTGGAGCATTGATGATATTGTTGAAAAAAGAACTTCTAATTCCGATAGTAGGCGGCGTATTTTTTGCCGAAACCATCTCTGTAATCTTACAGGTTTCGTACTTCAAATACACCAAGAAAAAATATGGCGAGGGGAAACGAATGTTCAAAATTGCTCCCATCCATCATCATTTCGAAAAATCCGGTTGGCACGAATCAACGATTGTCGTTCGGTTTTATATTGTTGCAATTATGTTAGCTATTATTACTATGGCTACATTCAAGGTTAGATGATGCAAAAAAATAAAGCTTTCTTTTTTGATAGAGATGGTGTGATAAACTATAGGATAGTTGACAGATATGTTACAAATACAGAAGAACTGCATATATTCGAAGAAGTTTATGAAGTGCTGAAAAAAATAAAGGATCTGGGCTACCTATTAGTTCTTATAACCAACCAACAGGGTATAGGTAAAGGTATCTACAATCACGACGATATATCTCTTGTTCACAGCCATTTACAGGAAAATATATTTAATCAAACTGGGACAATGTTCGACCATATAGAATATTGTCCCGATTTAGCGGCTACTGGTTCGAAACGTCGAAAACCCGAACCGGGTATGATACTTGATGCCGCCGATAAGCTAAACATCTCGCTTACAGACTCTTGGATGGTCGGCGATAGCGAAAACGATACTATTGCAGGTAAAAAAGCCTCCTGCAAAACTGTATTCATCAGTAATGAATCCAAACCTCCATCAGCCGATTATGTATTTCCAAATATGACAGAAATGTTGAAATATCTAATCCAAAATAATCTCATCGGATAACTTCAAGTTGTCCGATGAGTCAAATGAGGTAAAAATCCACCCCTAAGTAACCTTTTTTTCCCATCTCCTAGGACCAGCTAACTAGTAATTATCAAAAAGATTTTTTAGTAAAGAAACCCCAAGTTAATTCTATGCTAAAATAGATTATAGGTTTTATAAACATTTCATATAAAAGCATTTGCAGTTTTAATTATCATTTGTTTATGTTTTTAAATTTTTTGCACATCAGGTTAATTATAAAAAAACAAAATGAATTATATACTGTTGTTTATTTTATTCTTAATAAATATTAATTAAAATTTGGTTATTACAAATTAAATGTTTAATTTTACTTTTTTGTTATATTGAAATAATAATTTTTTTTTTGAATTTAGGAGATGAGTTATGAAAAGACCTTTATTAGGTAGCTTAGGACTCAAGACAATTCTTGTCGGTTTTGTTCTAATGTTTTTCGCAATCACAGGTGCTAAGTCCTATTGTGATTTCTACACCCAGTACGGTTGGGACGGAAATAATATGGCACTTAATTTTGTCAGATTTGATGGCAATGTAATTCAAAGATGGGATTTCCCACGCGATGATAACGGCAACTTTTATTGGTATAATAGTCCAAATTTTTACGGTTATAAAGACATAGATTGGAATAATCAGTATATGTACGCCGAGAAAGGGAAGCAATATACAATGTATGTTGTAGCCGGTGCCGCTTACATTTACGAAGACTATGATAATCCTATTGACGAGGGTGCTAATTTTACACCTAACTATCCGATGGATATTAAAGTCTATATAGACTTTAATCAAGATGGGTATTTCGATGAATATTCCGAATTAGCCGGTCAATATGATAATCAGGGTAGTGATAACGAAGAAATATTCGTAGTATATATTCCGAGCGATGCAAGAAGCGGTCAAACAACCGTGCGCATAGTTTGCGATTATGCTTATATTGATGGTGGTGAGGGTACTTTTGATGCTTGTAATTCTTATTACGGCGAAGCAAAGGATTATATTATGGATATCAAAGCCGGTTTTGACATTGGTTTAACAAAAATATCTGCTCCAACAAATCCATTATTACCAGGCAATCAAGCAGTAAAAGCAATCTTGCACAATTATGCCGCCGCCGATGTGGAAGCGCTGACATATTGTCAAATAAATTGGGCTGTTGACGGAGTAAACCAAACACCTTACTATTGGTATGGTTATTTAGAAGGTGGTCAAGAACAAGAAGTAACATTGGGCAATTATAACTTCAAATCCAAAGGTGTTGTAACTAAATATTCCATTTCGGCATATTCACAGTATCCAAATTATAGTGACGATGGAAATGCAAGCAACGACGCCGCTCCAACTTTTTGGGCAACAATGCCTCTAAGCGTCGGTATATATTATGTTGGCGGTACAAGTTATGATTTCAAAACTCTGTCAGACGCTACTAATATGATTAATAGCACGGGAGTTGTTGGTAGTGGAGACTTTGTATTAAGACTCAGACCGGGTACTTATACCGGACCATTTACTATGAATAATTTCTCTGTCGGCAAAGTTAACTTTATTTTCGAGCGTGATCCTGCTACAACAGGCGATGTTACTATAACAGCCGCTTCCAACTCATCGAATTATACTTGGTACATAAATAATATTTCAAACGTTACATTTAGAAATTTAATTTTTAGTGCAACTAATCCAAGTGGTTGGGGCGCAAGAATCTTTATGTTACGTGGTAATGTTGATAATTACACTTTTGAGAATAATACTTTCAACGGTATGAATATTATTGACCAAACGGCATATAAATTTAGTATGATTGACTGTCAAGCCAGCCAAATGAATAACCACAGATATTATAAAAATATCTTTAACAACGGTGCAATGAGTTTGGTGTTAATCAATTCCCTAAACAACTCCAAAGGTTTAGTAATTGACCAAAACATATTCAATTCATTTACAAACCGCGCCATTCATTCTGAGGGTATTGGAGAAGGAGTTATAACTAAAAATACTTTGAACGCTAGTTCAAAAAGTACAAACTATGGGATTTTTGTCAAAAACGGTACTGTGATTAAAGATAATAAAATCAAAGGTATAGTCGGTAATAATAGCGGTGGATATGGTATTTCAGTAATTCACGATGCGATTTACTCACCGGGCGTTATAACAGATAATACAATCACTGAATGTATAGGAATTGGTGGTATATTAGCCTCAGGTATTGATGGTGGTTCAATAAGCAACAATACTGTCGATTTATCGAACTCCAGCAAAACATCTTATGTAAACGGTATTCAACTTGTTCCTGGTAACCCGACAAAAGAAAAAGTTATTTTATCGGAAAATACTTTATCAGTTGAAAACGGATATGGGATTTATGGTGTTAATTATACAATGGATGTTTTAAAGAATAAAATTGATATTAATAACACAGGAATATCATCAAACTTATCTTGTGTTTATACATCAAACACAAGTGGAATGATATTATTAAATGAACTGGTAGGTAATAACGGAGCTATGGAAATCAATAACTCCAATATGTTTATCGCTTATAATTCGACTATAGCGTTAGGTTCTTATGAAACAATCAAGATTCAAAACGGTAGCAATCAACTCGCCCGTAACTTATTTGTTAACGGAGGTACAGGAAGCGCGATTACAATGTTAAGCGAAAATGATGCTTTACTCGAAGGTAATGATTATCTATCATCAACAGGTGTATTAGGTACAATATCAGGAAAGAATTATTATACTGTAACTGATTTACTTCAATTAGATAAGAATGCAAGAAATGATGACCCTATGTACAAAACAAATTATAGTTTGAAAGTTACTGAATTCCACGATGAATTGGTATTCAACTATCCTTTACAAAATATAAATTGGCCTGAAGGTTATCAAGCTCTTTATGAAGAAAAAACTTTTGATGGAATAGCTAAAAACGGTTCTTATTATATGGGTGCTTATATTATATTCCCAACATTAGAACTAATTGGTTTTTCAGATGAATTAATTGATTGTTCGGGAGCTCCTGACCGCGGTATTTCTGTATCAGCCGCTACAAGTACCGACCAAACACCAAAATATCAATGGTACAAAGATGGTCTTTTACTACAAGGAGAAACTGAGCATATATTGAAATTTGAACCATTCGATTATACCGTAAGCGCAACTTATACTTGCAGTGTTTATTGTCCTGGTGCAAACACTGAATATACCGGTAATATTCCTGTTTATGCTTTAACAATGCCGGATATTGTTGAACAACCTAAAGAAGTTGTGAATGCTGTTGTGGGAAAAGATTATTCATTTAATGTTGGTGTTCACTACCGTGGTATTCTACCTCCTTTCTACAAAGATGCTTTCCAATGGTACAAATATGACGCGGCGAAAAAAGATTCAGTACCTCTGAAAAATGACAGCCGTTTCGCAGGAACAACAGCTTCTGACTTTACAATAAAGAAATTGAAAGACATAGATATTTGTAAACCTGGTGATTTCTACTTTGTTAAAATCGAAGGCGAATGCGGAACTGTTTATTCAGATCCATTCGTAATATCAAAAACTCCTGATGTTGTATTCCGCGATCATCCTGAAAACCTAAATCCTTGTCCGGGTTCCGATGTAGTATTCATCAGCAATGCTATAGTTCCTGAAGGATTTGCTCTTACTTACAAATGGATGAAAGATGGTGTAGATTTAGCGAACAATGTTAAATACAATGGTGTAAACACAAATAAACTACAAGTGTTCGATGTACAATTAGCTGACCAAGGTAATTATGTTTGTGTAGCAACAATTCCTGCAGTACCTACATCGAAAAATTCAAACGCAGGTATTTTAAAATTACGAGACATACCTACAGCAACCGCAACAGGTGAAACAACCATAACAACAAAACGCGGTAACAACGTAACATTGTTAGTTAACTTGATAAAAGGTTCTGAACCGTTGACAGTGAAATGGTATTACAATGGTGAATTGATTAAAGAAGCACTTTGGTCTATTTATGATGGCGACAAATTGTTGACTATCGTAATGGAAGGTGCTAATGAAAGTCAATCAGGCGAATATAAATGCGTTTTAGAAAATGATTGCGATAAAACCGAAATAGTTTACAATGTAACAGTAACTAAATGGGACGAAGCAGGAAGTGTAGAAGTAATCAGTGAAAACGGTTATTCTTTATACGCTTGTGCACCAAACCCATCGAACGGTAGCACAAAAATCAAATTCGAAATGCCGGAAACAAATAATGCAGTTATCACTTTAATTGACCAATCAGGTCGTAAAGTAAGCACATTGTTTAGTGGTGTTGCTAATAAAGGTATGAACATATTAGATGTAAATACAAATGGGCTAAATATTTCAGCAGGTGTTTACTACTATACAATTAATGCTAACGGTTTCAATGCTTCAATGCCAATGGTAATCGTTAAATAAGAATTTAATCAAAATAACCCAAATAACAGTAGATTGGGAAATTAGAGCAGTTCTAAATAATACTAACCCCATACATAAATTTGTATGGGGTTTTTTTATTGGGAAAACAGATTGCAAGATGTTGATTTGGAAAAAATAGGATTATGAACCCTAAATTTTGTTGACAATCAAGGATGATTGTCCCACCAAGTTACTGATATGTCGGTGGACCAATCATCCCTTAATGATGTTGTTTCTAATATAACAAGCACAATTCTAAAAAGTTTATACAGAAAGCCTTGTTTTGTTTTCTTTTATTGTTACTTCTTTTTTCCAATCAGCGAAAACATACTCTAATGCTTCGAATATAGTTTCAACATAAACCAGTTTCACATCGTCTGTGATTGGCTTTTCGAAATTATTAACTTCGTCGTCGTTTTCTTTTGGTAAGACAATTTGCTTTAGACCAGCTCTTTTAGCGGCAAGGATTTTTTCTTTCAAACCGCCCACAGCTAAAATTTTGCCTCTCAAAGTAACTTCGCCTGTCATACAGGTGTCTCCACGCAGTTTGCGTTCGCTCAGAGCGGATATCATCGCCATAGTTAGAGATATTCCGGCTGAAGGACCATCTTTCGGTATAGCGCCTTCGGGGACGTGTATATGAATTTCTTTATTTTTAAAGAAGTCGGCTTTTATACCAAGTTTGACTGCATTTGTACGCACAAAACCAAGAGCGGCTTGAGCGGATTCTTTCATTACATCGCCTAACTGTCCGGTTAGGGTCAATCTTTCGGTTCCCTGCATAACTGACACTTCAATGCTCATCGTGTCACCACCGACAGAAGTCCAAGCCAAACCTGTAGCATTGCCGACGCGGTCTTCTGTCTCTTCTTTTTTCGGTTTAATACGCGGTACTTTCAGATATTTGTACACATCGTCTGTGGTAATCAAAAATTCCGTTTTTCCGAGATATCCTTTGAACGCGGCGCTTTTATTTAAAGCGTTTGTAGATTTGGTTTTTGTTTTGCTTTGATATTCATTAACGATTTTGGTAGATAGCTTTCTCAATATACTCGAAAGCTCACGTTCCAAATTTCTAACCCCTGATTCACGTGTGTATTGGCTAATAATTGTCATAATAGCATCGTCGGTGAAGGCAATCTTAATATTGTCAAGACCAAAGGACTTTAGCAATTTAGGTATGATATGTCTTTTGGCAATCTCAAATTTTTCATAATCTAAATACGAATTCAATTCAATGATTTCCATCCTATCAAGAAGCGGTAATGGGATATCGTAACGAACATTTGCCGTTGTAATAAACAACACATTCGATAAATCATAATCTACTTCTAAATAGTGGTCTTGGAATGAAAAGTTCTGCTCGGGGTCTAATACTTCGAGCAAAGCCGACGATGGATCGCCTCGGAAATCCATTGACATTTTATCAATTTCATCCAATAATATAACCGGATTCGATGTTCCCGCTTTTTTCATTGATTGAATTACTTTGCCCGGCATAGCGCCGATATAAGTACGGCGATGCCCCCGTATTTCGGCTTCATCGCGGATACCGCCCAACGAAAAGCGGATGTATTCCCTACCCAAAGCGCGTGCTATTGAACGAGCTAATGAAGTTTTTCCGGTCCCGGGAGGTCCGCAAAAGCATAGTATCTGCTTTTTCATATTACCGGATAGATTTAATACAGCTATAAACTCTATTATCCGTTCTTTTGGAATTTGAAGACCATAATGATCTTCCTCCAAAATTTTCCGAACATTTTCGATGCTGTAATTATCTTTTGTAAATTTATTCCAAGGTACTTGAGTGAGCCATTCGACATAATTTCTATTCACAGCGTATTCAGGGGACATAGGCTGAGTTTTCGATAATCTCTCCAATTCTTCCCAAGCTTTGTCTTTAATGGGTTTTGGCATTTTTAGTTCGGAGATTGCTTTTTCCAAGGGAATTAAATCGACAGGAAAATCTTGATCGTCGCCCAATTCCAATTGCAAGGTTCGGATTTGTTCCTGAATGATATATTTTCTCTGGGTTTTTTGCAGAGCTTCTTGAACTTTGGTATCCAATTCATTTTCGATATCTTTTACTTCAATTTCTTCGGAAAGTAATTTAGCAATTTCGAAAAACATTTTCAGCAGTTTATTTTCGCGTAATAAATTTTGTTTTGCGGGTACTGCAATCCGGATGTTGGAAACTATATAGTAATACTTTTGCAATGGGTCTGAATAGCCGTCAAAGACCGTTAGCAGGTCTTGCGGCAACATAGCGGATTGTTTTACATATTTCGAGAATAATTCGCTTACGTGCCTCAATGACGCCTTAAATTTGGCATCCATTACGCCGTAATCAATCTCTCTTATCTCGACTTTTGCTTTTAAAAAGTCTTTTTCGGGAATTTGTTTCACTATTTTAGCTTGGTAAATTCCTTCGAAAAGAACTTTGTATAAATTGTTCGGTAGTTTCGAAACCTGTAGAATTTGGGCAAATGTACCATATTTATACAAGTCCTTTATTGCGGGATTTTCCGTTCGCGGGTTTTTTTGTGCGGTCAGGAATATGAATTTATCTTTGTCATTGGCTTCGAACACAGCTCGCATAGAGGCTTCGCGTCCAATCAATATGGGGAATATCATATTGGGGAAAATAACCACGTCGCGTAAGGGTACAACAGGCAGTTCGTCGGGCATAAGCAATGTTGGCAGCTGCTCGAATTTTTCGAATTTATAATCTTCTTCTATTTTCAATGTTTTCTTCAAATTTTGTATATATATAATATACAAAAATACCACTTTTTTGAATAATATTATGTTTGGAGGGAGGTGGGAGGAGAAGCCATTAATTTCCTTTTCAAATAAATTTTTCTTTATTTTGTCTTAATTGATATTTCGAAAATAATTTATTTGCATAAGAGGGTACTTATGATTAAAGATTTGAATGCAGAGCAACGCGAAGTTCTGGACGAATTCTTAAAGAATGCGAAAAACACTACGGGGATTCTAAGCCCAAGCGATTTTCATTATCGGATGGAATACATCCGTAATTATGGCGAAGGTGAAGATTTGGAATTGTTTAACGACAATTTTTATGAGTTGATTGAATCGAATGAATTAACTAAGAATCAAACAAGAAAACTCGCTAGAATAATATCCAAAAGAGAATGCAAGTGGATAATAAGCGATAATATGAGAGCGATTAACCCTAAATTAATCACAGAACAGGGTGACGACTATGTTGTTTTGGAAGATGGTACCCGAATTGACGATGCCAGGTCCTATCTATATAAAATAAAAAGAGACAAATATAATGAACTACAAAAGGAAAGATTAGCTAAAAGCAAAACAAACGGAAAGGAATTTTTAGATGTGAAAAGTATTGATTAACTAATAGACAACGAATTAAAGAGTACTATTTCTTTGGTAAAATATATATTAACGATAATTTTTGGGGATATGATTGCAGAAGAAAATTCTTATTAGGAATTTCGAGAATGGCTTTCCTAATACTGAGTTTACCGGTATTCTCAAACCAACTTTGACCATTATCTTCTGAATAAATCAATTTATCATTGTCAGTTCCGGCAACAATCAAATCGTCAATTTGGAACATAGCGCAAATTGGGTTTTTTGCAACCTCGGAATTGACCTCACTCCAATTTTTCCCCTCATCTGTTGAACAGAAAATTCCACCCGTCGATTTATCTCTCGTGCCGGCGTAAATTTTATTATCCACAACAATTAACGATGATACCCATTTAAAGTTCAATCCATTATTGATTTCTTGCCAACTGTTCCCTTTGTCGCTTGTAACGTAAGCGCCATTAGAAAATGTGCCGACAAACAGATTGTCACCGCTATACGCAAGGCAAGAAATATCCTTAGCGGCTAATCCGTTGCCAATATTTTCCCAGGAATTTCCGTTGTCAGTAGTCATAAATACCCCCGCATCATCAATACCGACATATATATCAGCACCGTTAAACGCCATAGAATTCGTTTTTTTTGACGGCAATCCGGGGGTGATTTCGTTCCAATTTAATCCATTATCCGCTGATACAAAAATACCAAAAGGATATGCTACCGCATAGATTTTATGATTTTTAAAAACTGTTTGTTTAATAAAGAACTCTCCAATTTCACTTTCCAAATTTTCCCAAGTTGTACCGTCATCGGTGGATTTCATCATACCGCCAATAGTACCGATTAGCAAATCGGAACTGCCGGGAGCTTTATGCGCTTGGCTGTATAAACAGTTTGCTTGAGCATCTTTGTTGCAAATAACATATTGTTCGGAAAATAACCGATTGGATAAAATCAATATAATAGCAAAAATCAAAAATAATTGTCTTCTCATAATAATTCATCATTATAAATTTATCAAATATAATCTACGTAAAAACATTCCAATTGTTTTTTACGAAATTTTCAAAAGTTAAAAAAAGGCGGTCGTTCTAAAACTACCGCCTTTTATCGTATTGTCAAATTAACACCCGACTGAGCTTAAAATTAAGCTTCTATTTCTTCAGCTTTTTTAGCAATGTTTGGTAGTTGCAAGCCGTAGCCTTTTTTCTTATCTTCCGCTTTCAGTAAGAATGCGAATATTAATGCTAATAGCCCGAAGCAGGTGAATATAGCCATCGGTAAGGTGTAGTTATATGTATTAACCGATAAGCCATCAACCATTTTTGAACCATTAATACAATAAGCATCAAGTACCCAGCCTATTAAAGCGGGAACTAACATCAAACCAACGTTTTGAACCAAGAAAATAAGTGAATAAGCCGTACCCAATTGTTTTTCAGGGATAATTTTAGGAACCGAAGGCCACATAGCCGATGGTACCAATGAGAAACCAATACCCAAAAGAACGATTAAGAAAATAGCAAATATCCAGCTATCGAAAATTGGAACTGTAAATAGCGCGTGAACAATGATAATCAGAATAGAACCGATAATCATAATATTCGCACCTTTACCTTTGCGGTCATATAAATTACCAAAGAACGGTGTTAAAAGGATAGTTCCGAATGGAAGTAAACCCGGTATAATACCCGCTAATGTTGGAGCCACGTGGAATTTGTTTACCATCAAATCCTGCGCGTATTTCAAGAAAGGGAATACAGAAGAATAGAATAGTACGCATAAAATTGCGATATACCACCAAGCTTTATTTGTTAAGATTCTGCCTATATCGGATAATTTGAATTCTTCTTCAGTATCAATTATATTGTTAACCATATGGAAATTAGCTTGAGATTTGTCAAGTTTTTTATCCATAAATGTGTACAAAAAGAATGCTATCAAACCGATACAAAGCATAAGCAAACAAACCAAGATCGGAGCGGATGCACTATTGAAGTGTACAGCGATAGGTAAAGAAATTGATAAAGCTAAAGCAGTACCCAAACGGGCAGTCGCCATTTCTAAACCCATAGCTAAGGCAAGTTCTTTGCCCTTGAACCATTTAACGATGATCTTGGATACAGTTATCCCGGCTACCTCGATACCTACACCAAATATGGCGAAACCGAGAGCCGCTACAACTACTTGAGCTTTCATACCCCACATCCAAACAGCACCGTTGAATACTTCAGGGTTGGCAACAGCCCAGTATTTTAAACCGGCACCGATAACCATAATAATGGTAGCACCCATACCTGTGAAACGTACACCCATCTTGTCAAGAACAATACCGCCAAGAAGAAGCATAAGTAAAAATACGTTGAACCAGCCATACGCGCTGGTAAAGAAACCGTATTCAGTGCTTGACCACTGCATTTCGTTTTCTAATAGACCTTTTAAGGGAGCCATAACGTCGGTAAGGTAATAACCGCAAAGCATTGTGAACGATACAATACCTAATGCAATCCATCTTACCCAAGGTTTGTCCCTGTAATTAGTTATAACATTTTCCATAAACTTTTATAAAATATATTGAACAATTATTAAATATTAAACTGCAAATATAGTAATTAATTTTTTATTAATCCTAATTTGAAAAAAGCTAATTTAAATTAATTTTGTAATTTTGTTCTATAATATTTATGTAATTTTTTAAACTGTCAAAAAGAGATAGATTTATGCATAAAGGTAGAAAACCACTTGTTGGTATTATAATGGGAAGTGATTCGGATTTGCAGACTATGATGCAGGCTTCTGAAATTTGCATCGAATTCGATGTACCTTACGAAATGCGAGTAGTATCGGCTCACCGCACTCCCGACGATATGGCGGAATATGGTAGAGGCGCTCATTTGCGCGGTATAAAAGTTATTATAGCCGGTGCGGGTGGCGCGGCTCATTTACCGGGTATGATTGCGGCGCATACACCTCTGCCTGTTATAGGCGTTCCTATTCAAAGCCGTACACTAAGCGGTGTGGATTCGCTTTATTCCATAGTGCAGATGCCACCCGGAGTACCGGTTGCGACTGTTGCTATTGGGGCGGGGAAGAACGCCGGAATATTGGCGATGCAGATTTTGGGTGTGCATTTTCCGGAAATTCAGGAGAATATAGCTAAATATAAATATATTATGGCTGAAAGATCGCGCTTGAAAAATGAGCTGAACGAAAATTTTACCGATTTATATACTCCTTAAGAAATGGGTTTAACCGAAGATTTAAAAGCGGGCTATTTGCTTTGGGATGATAGAATCCAAGCGAAGTTGAAGGAATTTAGCGAGGTTCCGAGAGAGCGGTATTTTTATGAACTGTGCTTTTGTATTTGCACACCCCAGTCCAAAGCGGCAAGTGCTATGCTTGTTCAGAATAAATTGATGCAAATTGATTTTCTAAATCAAGATATTGCCCCTGTGGATATTATTGCCGCACCTCAGAATTATATTCGATTTCATAACCAAAAGGCTATGAATTTGTGCAGAATAAAAACCCAATGGAACGAAATATCCGGTTTGTTGGATTCAAATTTTACAAATGTCGAAAAACGGAATTGGCTTGCTCAAAATATTCGTGGAATAGGGTTTAAGGAAAGCTCACATTTTTTAAGAAATATCGGATACCGGAACTTAGCTATTTTGGATAGACACATTTTGAGGAATCTCGTTGGCTGCGGATTGTTTGAAGCTATTCCTAAAATCGGCACAAGCGCTCAATACTTTGTCGTCGAAAAGGAATTTGCTGATTTTGCGGCAGATGTGAAAATCAGTATGGATGAATTGGATTTGCTCTTTTGGAGCAATATGACGGGGTGCATAATAAAATAATAGTGTAGGGACACGGCAAACCGTGACCCTACTTGTTAAAATGCTATTCATCATTCTTTACGCAATCTTCCGATGAGATTATGCGCTTGTCGCGTTTATGTTTTGCGTGGAGTCTCATATCAACAATATTATCCACTTCATCTACGATTTCTTCGCCTAAAATATATTCCAAAACATCTTCCATTGAAATTAATCCCGCGATTCCCCCGTATTCATCCACCACTATGAACATATGTTTACGCTTTTTCAAGAACATTTCTAAGACATTATCCAATGATTCGTTTTCGAAAACAAAATTGATATCACGTAGAAAATCGCGCGTCGTACCTTCGAATTTATGACTCAAAGCCGCGTGGTAAATATCGCGTGTCAGAACATATCCTTTGACACCATCTTCGATGGATTTTCCTTCCCAAACGGGAATACGAGTATAATTTTGTAATTCAGGTATCTGAATTATATCATCAATTTTTTCATTAATATTCAAACTGAAAATTACGGTTTTGGGTGTCATAACTTCTTTTGCCATAACGTCGCTGAAATTGATGGCATTTTTTAAAATTTTGTATTCGTCGCGGTCAATACTTTTTTCGCTGTAAGCCGTTTCGACCATGTGGTCTATTTCGTCGCGTGAATCGTCCTCAACATTCCCTGCTATAACACTTCTTGTAAGTAAGCTACCTATGAAATAAACAGGTAATATTATATAATATAATAATTTTATTAAACCTCGCAGGGGGTCTGCCAAAACTTCTGCATATCTTGCTCCCACACCTTTTAAAATATGGCGAAGTAAAATTATAATTACCAAAAATAAAATTATAGAAATAAGTATAGAATAAGGCGCAGAAATTTGTGAAAAAATCCTTAAATTTTGAGATATTATCCCGAGAAAAAATCCTGCGGTTGAATAACAAAAGATTTCTATGACGAAAAATGGATTTGAATTGTAATCAATTTTTTGTCTTAAGGTAACGATAATATCGTCTGAGTTACCTCTTAATTCTGTTATGCTATTGAGCTTATCGTGAGATAATTCTGAAATAACAGAACTGATTAATGCAGCAAAAGCTCCTATCAAAACTAGAAGACCAACTATGGGAACTTCCATAAATGGATATTAACTCCGAATTGTTTAACATAAATATTTTTAAAATTAAGAATAATTTTCGAAATATGGAAAAATATGCTTATTTTTATTTTTTTTATTTACGAATTTATTATGAAAGATATAATTTTAGCCTCATTAAAAGAGAGCATTGATACAAAAAAATATTTATTAGAAAATGAGATTCAGGCAATTGAGCTTTGTGGCGTAAAATTAGCCGAACATATAAATAACAAAGGTAAAGTACTGCTGTGCGGTAACGGAGGTAGTGCGGCAGATGCCCAGCATTTAGCGGCGGAGCTGGTTGTACGCTTTCGCAGTAAAGTGAACCGTCCGGCAATAGGTGCAATGGCGCTTACTGTTGACCCTTCGATTATGACAGCCGGTGGAAATGACATCGGCTTTGATAATGTTTTTGCACGCGAGGTGGAGGCTTACGGCTCACCTAATGATATCATTATTGGAATCTCAACCAGCGGGAATTCCGAAAACGTACTCAGAGCATTGAAAACGGCAAAATTTATGGGGATGACAACTGTTGGTCTATTAGGTGGAGAAGGTGGAACAATAAAAGATGTTTGTGATTATAAGGTAATTGTTCCGGGATCAACAACCGCACGCATCCAAGAAGCGCATATAACAATTGGGCATATTTGGTGCGAGATAATTGAGGAAATTCTATTCAAAGAATATTTTTAAAAATGGGAAAAAAGTAACATAATATTTACTAAGTCCGCCACAAAAAGCAGGCTTATTTTTTTATTAAAAATTTCTCATTAAAAGTTTTATTTTGATTAAAAACCTGTAATGCCAAACCTTCGTAAGTAGAAAACAAAAATTAAAAAAAATATGGAAAAAGTTAAAAAAGCAAATCCGATATATGCTATATAATCAATATGTTAAAAATCTGTTATTATTTTTATTATTATCAAATATTCATAAAATTAATTTTTAATAATACTGATGATTTTTGTATAAAATGTAAAAAAAAAAGTTTAATTTAGAATTGAAATGTTTGAAAAAATAAATTTTTAAAATTTTGGGAAATATATTATGAAAAGATCTTTAAAAAGTAACATAAGATTAAGGGCAATAATTGGCGCCTTTGTTCTAATGTTCTTCGCAAACGTAGCCGCTGAGGCGGCCTATTGTGCAATTTCATATATGACCTATTCTTCAGGTTTATATATGTTTATCAATCAAGTTGAATTGAACTCTGTTGTAGTTCAAAAATGGGATGTCGCCAGAGATAAAAGCGGTGTTATAGTTTCCGGTTCATATTGTAATCCTGCATCAACCGGAACGCCTTCAAGTTATAAAGGAATTCAAGCGGCAAACGCTATTCCGTTATTACAAAAAGCAAAGTCTTATACGGCAAGAGTATTCGCAGGTAACAGTTATGTAACGTACGACGCGAAAAGTTCATATCCAGAGAATGTAACTCCAACTGTACAATACGCACAAGACTACCACATTTACATTGATTTCGATCAAAACGGTACGTTTGAAACATCCGAAAGGGTTGCATATTACGATGCTACAGGATCGGAACCTTATGGAACGACCACAGTAACGATTCCATCAACCGCTAAAACGGGTAGAACCACAATGCGCATTCTTTGCGATTATTACGGACAGAATGGCGGCTATTTAGGTCCTTGTAGTGTATATTATGGCGAAGGTCGTGATTTCTATATTGACATTGCAGCAGGTTACGATATTGGTATTACAAAAATATCATCTCCGACAAATCCATTATCCGTCGGTTTAAACCCAGTAAAAGCAATGTTAAAAAATTATGCAACCAGCGGTTCTACAGTTACAAAATGTACAATTAACTGGACTGTTGACGGCGTAAGTCAACCGGCTTATAATTGGACAGGCTCGTTAGGTCTGGGTCAAGAAATCGAAGTAACCTTAGGAAATTATAACTTCGTTTCAAAAGGTGTTAAAACTTCTTATACCTTAACCGCTAGATCCTCTCTACCAAATGGTAGTGATGATGGTAATACTTCAAATGATGCTTCGCCCGCAGTAGTTTTAGCGATACCTCTACCAACCGGAACTTATACTGTTGGTGGTACAAGTCCCACATTTGCTACGTTAAAGGAAGCAACTGATTTGATAAATTCAGTAGGTATTTCAGGCAATGGGAATGTAATTTTCAATATTAGACCGGGTACTCAAACAGGTCCTTTTATTATGGATAATTTCGTGCACGGAACTAATAATTTCATTTTCCAACCGGATCCTGCCAATCCTGGTGTTGTTACTATTACAGCGGCTACCAATTCATTGAATTATGTGTGGTATATAAATAATATCCCTAATATATCATTCAAAAATTTAGCTTTCACAGTAACAAACCCAAGTAGTTATGGTGGTAGAATATTTATGGTTCGCGGTAATGCTGATAATCTGACTTATGAAAATAACACTTTAACCGGTATGAATATCATTGATCAAACTTCCTATAAATTCAGTTTGATTGATTGTCAAGCCAGCCAAATGAATAATCAAATATATTATAAAAATACTTTCAGCTATGGTAATATGAGTTTAGTATTGATGAACGCCGCTCGTAATTCAAGCGGATTATTAATTGATCAAAATACATTCAATCCATTTACGAACCGTGCTATTAATGTTGAAGGTATTGCAAATGGTGTGATTTCGAAGAATACTTTGAGAGCCACAACAACCGCTTCTTATGGCGGAATTATGGTTACCAATGGTACAACGATCACAAATAATACAATTACAGGCTTAATGGGTATCAATACTTCCGCATCAGCGATATCCGACATCCATACCTCTTATGTTGGTCCTGCAACTATTACCGGTAATAATATTAATACTTGTATCGGTGTTAACGGTATTTCTGTAACAGGTATAGCCGGTGGTTCGATTAGTGATAATATGATTGACCTTGTAAATACTAATGCAAACTTGGCTACAAGCGGTATTATTATGACAAGTGCAACTCTCGGAACTAATAAAGTAGTTTTATCACAAAATGATGTTAGTATTCAAAATGGTAATGGTGTCGTTATTACTAACTACCCTGTAGATATTCTAAAAAATAAAATAAATGTTGAAAAAACCGCTTCCAATGTAAACTTGAAAACTGTAAGCGCAACCGGTTCTAACGGTATGATATTACTAAATGAATTAATAAGCGCAAGCGAAGCAATAAATCTAAATAATAGTAATTTCACAGTTGCTTACAACTCTACAGTTTCAGTAGGTTCTACAGATCTGTTAGTTGTAAATAATGGTAATAATAAAATTTATCGTAATCAATTTGTAAATCGCGGTACCGGAAAAGCTTTTGCTATTAATACAGCCGGTGCTGTTACTTTAGATGGAAACAACTATGTTACAGCGGGCAGTTCATTAGGAACAATCGCCGGCGCATCTTATGTAAGCATATCACAATTGGCTTCGTTTGATAATAATGCTAGAAATGACGAACCAATGTATAAAACAAATTATAACTTGAAAGTTACTGAATTCCACGACGAATTGACATTCAATTATCCGCTAAAAAATATCACTTGGCCTGCCGGTTACCAAGCACTTTATGAAGAAATGACAATGGACGGTATATCAAAAAAAGGTTATTATTACATCGGCGCTTACATTATATTACCTACTTTAGAGCTTATCGGTTTTTCAGACGATTTAATTGACTGTTCAGGTGCTCCGGACCGCAGTATTTCTGTTTCCGCCGCTACAAGTACAGACCAAACTCCAAAATACCAATGGTATAAAGATGGTCTTTTACTACAAGGAGAAACTGAGCATATATTGAAATTTGAACCATTCGATTATTCAGTAAGCGCAACTTATACTTGTAAAGTATATTGCCCTGGTTTTGGTACATTAACAACAGGTACAATTCCTGTTTATGCTTTGACAATACCTGCTATCGTTGAACAACCAAAAGAAGTTATTAATGCCGGATTGGGTAAAAACTATTCATTCAATGTGAAAGTTCACTACCGTGGTATTCTACCTCCTTTCTACAAAGATGCTTTCCAATGGTACAAATATGACGCGGCGAAAAAAGATTCAGTACCTCTGAAAAACGATAGTCGCTTTGCAGGTGCAACTTCATCAGACTTAACAATCAGAAATTTGAAAGATATTGATATTTGTAAACCTGGTGATTTCTATTTCGTTAAAATCGAAGGTGAATGCGGCACAGTATTTTCAAATCCATTCGTAATATCAAAAACACCTGAAGTGGTATTCCGCGATCATCCTGAAAACCTAAATCCTTGTCCGGGCGCGGATGTTGTATTCATCAGTAATGCTGTTGCTCCTGAAGGATTTAATTTAACTTACCAATGGATGAAAGATGGTGTTGATTTAACAAATAGTACAAAATGCAACGGTGTTACAACAAATAAATTACAAGTGTTTGGAGTTGTTCTTGCCGATCAAGGAAATTATGTTTGTAAAGCAACTATTGCATCAGTACCAACAACAAAAAGCTCAAATGCAGGTATTTTAAAATTAAGAGATATACCTACTGCCACTGCATCGGGTGAAACAACAATTACAACTAAACGCGGTAACAACGTAACATTGTTAGTTAACTTGATAAAAGGTTCTGAACCGTTGACAGTGAAATGGTACTACAATGGTGAATTGATTAAAGAAGCACTTTGGTCTATTTATGATGGCGACAAATTGTTGACTATCGTAATGGAAGGTGCTAATGAAAGTCAATCCGGTGAATACAAATGCGTTTTAGAAAATGAATGCGATAAAACTGAAATAGTATTCAACGTAACAGTTACTAAATGGGATGAAGCAAATAGTGTAAATATAATCAGTGAAAACGGTTATTCATTATATGCTTGCTCACCTAACCCATCGAATGGCAGTACAAAAATCAAATTCGAAATGCCAGAGACAAACAATGCTGTAATTACTTTAATCGACCAATCGGGTCGTACAGTTAGCACATTGTTCAACGGTATTGCAAATAAAGGCATTAATGTATTAGATGTAAATACAAGTGGTATGAATATTTCCGCCGGTGTTTACTACTATACAATTAATACTAACGGTTTCAATGCTTCTATGCCATTGGTAATTGTAAAATAATCAATGTCCATAGAATAGGCAATCTTTGATTCAGCCTTAAAACGATAAACGGCTCACTATTTTCAAAAATGGTGAGCCGTTTATTATAAATGCTTTTGGTTTTTATTTTCTACCGACATCAAATCCCTGACTGATTATACAGGTTTTTGGCTATATTTCTTTTCGCTCTATGTGCTTAAAAAATCAAGAACCCCACCCCGGCCTTCCCCAGTGAGGAAGGAGAAATACATTCTTTGCGGTTTTGCAGTTATCTCTTTCTTCGCATTTATAATTCTTTGAAGATGGTTTCGCGCTTCCGCGAGAAAGACAATCGGAAGATGGTTTCGCGCTTCCGCGAGAAAGACAATCGGAAGATGGTTTCCCGCTTCCGCGGGAATGACAACCCTGCTTTATTTCCTATTCACCCTTTTTCAAAGGATTTTAGGGGGTTTCTCTTCTTCTTCACATTGACAAATGACCATTAACCATTGACAATTTCTTTAGGTTTTTCGTTAAGGTTTATTGTTTGAGTATTGAAAGCGAATTTGACATTCAGGATTTTGGCTAAATTTAACACTTCGCGCAATATTTCGTGGCGCGCGTTTAATTCTTCGGTATAGTCTTTAGCATCTATATGTATCACAAACATAACTTCATAAGCAAATTGGCTTATATCGCTGAAATGAACTTGATAATTATCCTTCGCGGTACTTGGATGATTCAGTATAATTTGTTGAAGCTCAGCCACAAACGCGTCAATTACTTCCACAGGAGTATCGAATGGCAATGAAAATTTGGTGCTGTATTTACGTAACTGGCGTTTACCAATATTGTCAATCGGGGTATTGACCAACACATTATTCGGGACTGTCAGCAAGGAATTACTGAAAGTACGAATACGCGTTGTGCGGATATGGATTTCTTCGACAACACCCTCTATATTGTCAAATTTTATCCAATCCCCCAAAGCAAAAGTTTTGTCATTATATAAAGTTACCGAGGCGAATAGGTTTTTCACAGTGTCCTGCGCGGCTAACGCAAAAGCCAAACCACCTATAGACGCGCCGGCTAAAAGCGGCATAATGTTCCACCCAAAAGCGTTGATGATGTACATCAGCCCGAATATGATTGCGATTACTTTTGCAACCTTTACTAATAGCGAAACAATTTGAGTATCTATATTTGTTCCGGAGTGGTGCATCACACTTACTAAAAACGCGCCTCCCACGTCACAAGCTTTATATACCAGAACCAAACCCATAAACGGTATTAAAAAAGTAAATCCATAATTAAATATCATTGCAAGCGCATCGGGCAACATCAGAACTTTGATTCCCTGTGACGCCAAAAATAGAACTATCAACCAACTGAAAGGCTTGGAAAGCGGTGGTATAAAGCGATTGAAATTCTCGTCGTGCGAGACCCGCTTGAACAATTTTACGAACACTCCGTGCAGAATAATAATTAAAAGTCTGTATAAGAATAAACCCAGAATAATAATCGCGGCTAAACTAATCCATTTCCAGATAGCTATGGTCAAAAATGTTTGAACTAAAACATTTGGCAGATGCTGTTCAAATTTCGATAAATTTACAAAAAACTCCGTTTTATATTGCGCATCTATTTGATTAACCGTTTCCAATGAGAAGAGCCATTTGTTGCCGACTTTTTCCAAGTAAATCCAATCCTGTTCTTTGAATGGATGGTAGCGTCTTTCCAATGTCGCGGAATCCACATAATCGGGCGATGTCGGCACTTTCGCTATATTGAAGCGCAATACGCGGGTGTCTAAAACCTTTTTGAACTTTTCAATATAGTCTATTTTCTCTTTTTTCGATGTATTTGCCGGAAAATTAAATTTACCGACCAATGTATCGAAATTCTTAGCTCCCGCAAATTTTTCAAAAACAACTATCGTCTTATATGGGCTGTCTTTAATATCAACAGCTTTTAATGGATTTAAAAATAATCCCAAAAATAAAATAATTACTAATGCTATTCGGTTTTTCATATCAGTTCAGCTCACTTATTATAAATAATTTATTATGCAAAACTACTAAATTTTTATGAATCTAATCGACAACGTAGTACATAAATTTGATTAACTTTTAGTAATTTTGAATTCTATATTTTGTAAAAAGTAATAATCTTAAGGTAGAAAAATGAATAAACACGAATATGATGTCGCCGTAATAGGCTCGGGACCAGGCGGTTATGTAGCTGCTATTAGATTGCAACAATTAGGTTTAAAAACGGTTTGTATCGAGAAAAGAGCTCTCGGCGGAGTATGCCTGAACATTGGCTGTATCCCAACCAAAGCTTTAATCAAAAGTGCGGAATATATCAATAACCTAAAACGCGCCGGTGAATTTGGTTTTACTATTGGCGAGTATTCTTTTGATTATTCTGCAATTATTGCACGCTCACGCAAAGTTGCCGAACAAATGAGCAAAGGTATAGCGTTTTTATTTAAAAAACATAATGTCGATTCATTGGCAGGTACCGCGAAGATCACCACCGATAAAAAAGTTATTGTTCGGGACGCCGAAGGTAATGCAACCGACGAAATAACCGCAAAACATATAATTATTGCCACCGGTGCGCGTCCAAGAATTTTGCCGGGTATTGATGTGGATTTCAAAAATGTGATTACCTCAACCGAAGCATTATTGGGTACCGAGCAACCAAAAAGCATTATCATTATGGGTGCCGGAGCGATTGGCGTGGAATTCGCGTATTTCCTCAACAGCCTTGGGACGGAAGTAACCATAGTCGAGTATTTGGACAGAGTTCTACCGATTGAAGATAAAGACATTTCCAAAGAATTGGAACGCCACTTACGGAAAGACAAAATCAAATTGAACACTTCCTGCAAAGTACTTTCAGCCAAAACAGTTGCTGACGGTGTGGAAGTGCTAATCGAGAAAAAAGACGGCACTACCGAAACGCTAAAAGCTGAAAAAGCTCTTAGTGCAATAGGTATTCAAGCCAATATTGAAAATTTAGGTTTAGAAGAAGTCGGTATCGAACTCGAACGCGGTTTCATAAAAATTAATGATAAAATGCAAACTAGCGTTCCGAATATTTGGGCTATCGGCGATGTTGCCGGCGCGCCTTGGCTTGCTCATAAAGCATCAGCCGAAGCAATTGCCTGCGCTGAAATTATAGCAGGTCACAGGGACCACGGTATAGACAAAACAAATATCCCGGGTTGTACATATTGCCATCCGCAAGTTGCAAGCGTTGGACTTACCGAAGACGCCGCGATAGCGAAAGGTTTTGAATTGCGCATCGGTAAATTCCCATTCACAGCAAGTGGAAAAGCTTACGCGATAGGCGAAGCCAAAGGCTTTGTAAAATTGGTTTTCGATAAAGCGACGGATAAATTAATCGGCGCACATTTTATCGGTCCCGACGTAACTGAAATGATAGCGGAAGCCGGATTGGCAATGCACTTCTCTGCCACCGGACCCGATATATTCCATACAATACACGCGCACCCGACATTGAGCGAAGCGGTTATGGAAGCCGCCGCAAATGCTTGGGGCGAAGCGGTAAATATATAGAAATGATGAATTATGAATTGTAGGGACAGGTCGCGACCTGTCCGTCTTTCCCAAACCTTCCGCAGTTTTGAAACCTGCGGAAGGTCTAGCATTAGCTACATCTTTATAAACTTCGCCGTTTCGCCACCCACTTTTACAAAATAGATACCTCGCGGCAAACACTCTATATTCATTCGATGACTGGCAATGCTCGACGAGTGGAAATAAAAAAAGACAACTTCTTTGAAAACGAAGAAATTGTCTAATTCAGAAACCTTTATAAATTTTTATTATCATTTTATCTCGCAATAACAAATCTCCCGGAACAAACATATTGTTCACTATAAATCTTAAAATAATACGTACCATTGGTTAAAAATGAGAAATCTTCGGTGATTCTATTTAAACCTTGATTAGCATAGAAATAACCATTGTCATATACTAATTTTCCTGTTTCATTGAATACTTGGAAAATTAAATAAACAGCATTTCTGTCTATTGTAAATTCAATATTCAGATTATTATTTGTTGGTGTTGGAAATGCTTTAACTTGTATTTGACTAAAAAGGCTGTCACTTTCTTTAACGTCAACTGAATTGCAATACAATCTTGCAAATGCGCATTTATCGTCATTAGATAAGCCTTGTTTGGGTAGATCAGCATTAATTTTATCATCCATAATTCCTGATGAACTACCATTATAAGGATTGCATGCTTGATAGTGGTCTAAACCATAAAGGTGTCCAATTTCATGAGCAAGTACATCGCATAAATTGTATGTATGATTGTATTGTGCAGCTCTAAAATCAATATCTTTATTAACAAATGCATTTCTTGGTAAGCCGTTTTGAATCATTGTGAATTCTTTGGTATTGTTTACAAGAACATATGACGCAACTGGTTTATGAGTTACAGGGTCAATCTGATTATCTTCAGGACATATAAGACAACAAGAACCATCTGGGTATTTACCTCTTGCCATTTTTGCAGTTGCTAGAACTTTTTTGGCATCGTCAAAATCTTGGGCACTCTTGGACCACCTCATTTCTATATGACATTTACAATCTTCATTTTGTTTTCCACAAATACAATCCCATTGGCTTTGAGCACATTCTATATCATTATTAACTTCGTCCATATCAAAAATTTTAGAAGCACCTCCAACCTCGGCTAACATAGAAACTTCATTTGGTGGACCATCTTTAGGTATGTGCTCTAAGCAAATTGGAACATCAACAGAAGGTACTTTAGGGGTAAGAAGTAATGGATTATTAGTACAGACAGGCTTACCGTCACAGTTGCGATAGGGATATTTTGTTGCAGGATCACA
>JBBRAO010000017.1:0-58866 GCA_038206725.1 Kapaibacterium sp. (SeqCode) | reverse complement strand
GAAGAATGTCGCCAAAAGCTATACACTCAAGTTGATGTGTTGGGTTTTGAATTCGAGATGGGTTTAACTCCGCAATTTATCCAAGAGCTAAGAGAAAAAGGCGTTTCCATAACTCTGAAATATATTCCGAAGGAAGTGTTCGATAAACGCGCGTTGGATAAAGGTCAAGTCCGATTCTTCGATGTGGCTTACTTGAACGCTAAAGTACACCAAAAATCGAATAGTGTGCAAATCGAACTTTCCGACTTTGTAACGCATTATTCTCAAGACGACATAGAAGAGCTTCAGCAAACTATGCGCGCCGGAAACAAAATCGTTATCGAGAATGGACAGATTATTAAAATCGAAAAAGATAAGCACGGAATAATTCAAACCACAGTTTTAACTGAAAATTGGTACGATTGGATAGATTATTGGGCAATAGATTTTAATTATGAAGACAAACAGGAAATCATCAAAATTAAAAATGAATCGGGCGAAATAGAAGAAGTTTGGACAGGAAATTACCTTTTTGAAAACGAGTGGCAAAGTTTCAGAACGAAAAGAAATCCGACTTTAGAATTTTTATCCTCACAATACGATTATGATAAGCCCGGCAGATATAAAATAATGGTTAAGGTTGTGGATATTTTGGGAATAGACACAAGCAAGATTATTGATATAATAGTTTATAAACTTAACGGCTTGACAGAAAACGAAGCAAAAATTGTTGACCCGGGTTTTGAATTGAGCCAAGAGGAATACGATATTTTTGCGTTGGAGGGGTAGGAAAGATGGATTTTGAGAAACCAGCAAAGACTTATAAAGAGCAAATAGAAATTTTCATAAAGCATTATAAAAACAAATATTCATATCCGGAAAATCCACCATCTTGGATGTGTGTTGAAATAATGTATTTTAGTCAAATCTCAAAAATATTTCAAAATTTAAAAAGCCGAGAAGATAGAAATGATATTGCACAAGATTACGGTTTGCCTGAAAGTATTTTTGAATCTTGGCTTCATACAATCAACTATGTAAGAAATATTTGTGCCCATCATTCTCGTTTGTGGAACCGAGATTTTCAGATAGTTCCAAAGAAATATATTCCTAAATCAAAAAAATGGATAAATAGCAATCGGATGATTTTTGGAAAAAACAAATTTAATACTTTTAAAACAATTTATTTTTTATTTCGTTAAAAAGGTTGTATTTTTGTAAATATTAATAAACCCTTCAGGCGAGTCTTCGGACAGCATACTTGAGGGGTGTTTTTTTTATGTCCCCCCCGCCACAATTTTGCGGCAGGTTTTCAGCCTGAGGAAGATGTATTAAAAAACCTTATTTTAGTTGTTAATGAGGTAATAAGGTCGATGGGTGTGTACTGCCGGATTTTCTACTAAGGTTGAAATGGGAAATAAGGTTTTAAGATTCTTCGCATATTTCGTGCCTATGGCACTTCGTAGCTAATATTCAACTTTTTTCTACCGATATTAAATCCCTGACGGGATTGAAGATGGATTCCCGCGTCCGCGGGAATGACGACTCGGCTATTCCTCTTTTTTTATAGGAGGTTAGGGGGTTTTTCTTCTCTTCACATTCAAAATTCAAAATTTGTTTTAAAACCGTTTCTTTGTCTCTCTACCGAATTAAAAATAATTTCGCCCTTCATAACCGCGGTATTTTTTAATTTTATAATGAGGACACAATGTCAAATTCCCGTCTCGACGCACTGCGAATGGTTGATCCTGTATTAACCACATTAGTTTCGGGCTACAGCAACTCGGCTTACATCGCCCATAAACTGTTCCCGTTGATAACCGTATCGAAAATGAAGGGCAAAATTCCTGTTTTCGGTAAAGAAGCTTTCGCCATTTACGACACCGAGCGCGCTATCCGCGCCGCTTCGAACCGCATACCGCCTCCCGGCACATCGCTTGTAACTTTTGAAACTAACGAACGCGATATCGAAACCGCGCTCGATTATCTGGAAGAAGAAGAAACAGCCGAAAGTTTCAAATATGAGCAAAAAACCACAAAGGATTTGATGGATATAATGTTGTTAGGTCACGAAAAGGAAGCCGCCGACTATGTTCAGAACCCCTCCAATTTCGTCTCCGGGATGAAAACCGCACTCACTTCAGCGAATGCCTTCGACAATTACACCGCCGCCGTCGGTCCGATGGAAATCATCAATACAGCCAAAGAAGCCGTCCGTAACCGTATCGCTAAATATCCAAATCTGATGATAATGGGTACGTCGGTTTATAACGCGCTGATTAATAATCCACATATTACGGATTTGATTAAGTACTCCGATTTACCATTAGTCTCGACCGATATTTTGAAAAAGGTGTTCGGTGTGGAACAGCTTTTCGTTGGGCAGTCGGTTTACAGCGAGGACGGTGAGGGCTTCACGGATATTTGGGGCGATAGTATAATATTGGCTTATGTTGACAATAACCAATCGTCGCCGAGCGAATTCAACCCAAGTTTTGGCTACACTTTCCGCAGAGAAGGTATGCCCGAAATAGACACATACTACGAGAATGGCGGCAAAATCAAAGTGATTCGCGCCACCGACAACTACTGCATTAAAGTTACCGCGCAGGATGCGGCATATCTGATTAGCGATTGTAATCATAATTAATATTAGGAGCTTATATGAGTTTATGCACTAAAACAGCCAACCCGGTTTTGGCGATATCCGTTGACGCGACGGAAGATTTGACAGCGTTCCGTTTTGTGGGATTCGGTGGCGGCATCTGCAGTTTCGATGAAAAATCCCTCGGTTCGGTGGACGTTAATTGGCTGAACGGCGAGAAAGTGTCGGTTACAGTTATGGGCGTGATGCCAATCGAAACAGGCGAAGCTGTAACAGTGGGTGCCGAGATCGCATCCGATGGTTCCGGCAAAGCCGTTGTCGTAACAGAAGATTCCAAAATAAATGGATTTGCGCTCAACGCCGCCGATGGAGCGGGTGAGTTTATCCGTGTACTTTTAATCTAAAACGGCAAACCTATGAACTACTCAACAGATGACGATATTTTGCTGGAAATGAGCGAAGAAGAACTTGCCCGATTGACAGGCGATTCGACAGGAGTAACTGTTGATTGTGAGCAAATAGAATCGGCGAGAAATGCTTCGGACGAGCTTATTACTTCATATTTATCAAATAAATATATAATTACCGATTTGTTCACCAATCCGCTGATTACAAAAATCAGCGTTGACCTAACGATTGCCGTGCTGTACGAACAATCGAAGAAAACTTCTATGTTGCCGGAAACTATTGCGGCACGGAAAAAGAGCGCGCTTAGTATTTTGGAGCGGATTCGGAAGGGTGAAATTCTAATCAGCGGAGCACGAACGAGGACAATTTTCAGCAACTTAACGGGTACGAGGATTTTTGATAAACAAACATTGTCGGAATATTCAGGAACTTAAAATGAATAAGAATAATTTAATTAAAACATTGATCTTGCTAATTATAGGCGGAGCGGCTTTCACAGCCCTCCGTCCTTTAGCCGAGGAAATTAGAACTTTCCTATTGCTGATTGCCGTGGAATGTCTCGCTCTCGGACTATGCGCTTTGTCGGGTTTGATTTTCAAAAAGCAGGGCGATAATTCGGGCGGATTGAACGGGCACATTTTTGTCGGTGTGCATATTTGCTTAGGATTGAGTATGATGACTGTGTATTTAGCACAATGGAATATTTAGGAGTGTGATATGAAAGAGTTTTTTATAGCGGTGTTGCTAATTTTATTTCTTCAATCAAGCGATTCATTAGCATTCGAGTGTTACGAATTGCGATGCCGTCAATCCCTTTTGGAGGAAAGCGAAAATATCGCGCTCTCGCAAATAGGCATAAGCGAGCGAACCAACTGCAACGACGGCGAGGTGGAAAAATATCTTCAAGCCGGTGGATTGGCAAAAGGCAATCCATATTGCGCCGCGGGTGTTTACTGGTGTTTTGCGAAAGCCGCCGAGCAATTGACAATAAGCGCAAATGAAATTCCCATTCCCCGAACCGGTTTAGTCGCAAATATATTGAAATTCGCGAAAAAGCACGGGATTAAATCGAAACCTATTGCACAGAAACATTCATTATTGGTTTGGTTGAGGAACAGTAGAAACCGTGGGCATATTGAGCGAATTTATAGAGTTCGCCAAGCCGGTTGGGTGGATACTATTGGATTTAATACCACCTCCGACGATAAAACGGAAAATAGTGAAGGCGTTTATATGAAAGCGCGCAATATATTGCATCCATTGGGACGTTTGCGTTTTGCAGGATTAATTTCTTTTCGCGGGGTGCCGGATGCAAGTATATGACATATTAGAAAACTGGAAAATGGGCTTGGATTACTTCGGCGATTGGTTGCCGTTGGACCATAACAAAATGAAAGCGGTGTCGGTTCAGATCGTTTGGAATAACGCCATCGGTTCAATGGACGGCGTTTTGGAAATCAGCGTTTCCAATCAACCGCCCGCCGGAACACTTGTTCAGCGAGTTGCGGTCAATTCATGGGATAATACGGCGGATTGCTTAATACTAATGCTGAATCCGCAGTTCCGTTACATCCGCTTCGATTATCTGAAATATCGGATTATCTCCGGTCAATTATCAATCTCAATTGTTTATGAATAAAAGGAATATGAAATATGCCAATTAGTTATTTTCCACCACTCGTCAGCAATTTGGACTGGGGTAAATTGACAGGCGAGATAAGCACACAGTCCGACCTTGCGGCGGCTCTCTCTCAGAAAGCAAATGTAAACCATACACACGAGCTTTCCACATTAATTGAAAAAAGCACAGCCCAAGCCATTGACAGCACAGTTTATACTGAAATCAGCGGATTGCATTTTGCTGTTACCGCCGACAAATATTACGAAGTAGAGCTGATGCTTTATATCAATAAATCCGTAAACACAGCCGCGAACGATTTGCGCTTGCGTTGCGAAACGGATGTCGAAATTGAGTTTTTAGCCGGATATACAGCAAATGACGCAAATTTGAAAAGCATCCTAAGCGGCGACTTATTTACCACAACAGGATATACAAGTTTTGAGGGCATCAACGACACTTCATTAGGCAGATATCTATTTTTGAAAGCAGGGTTCAAAGCCAACACCGATGGAGTATTTTGTATAAAAGCGGCGTTGGGTTCTGCAGGTGATGAAATTAAAATAGGAAAGGGAAGTACGATAAAAAATTATAAATTATAAATAAGGAAGAAGAAGAGAAACCCCCTAACCCCCTTGGAACAAGGGGGAACTGAAGATTGGGGAGGTTGTCTTTCCCACGGAAGTGGGAAACCATCTTTGAACAATTTGGAATATTGAACGCTAAGGAAGACTCTTGAATTGCCACGACTTTTAAGTCGTGGGCAGGAAACATCATTTTTTATGGGCTTTAGCCCAATCAATTAATGATTATTTAAACGCAAAAGAAGAATTTGGCTAAAGCCAATTAACTAAAACTAACATCAAACCACGACTTAAAAGCCGTGGCAACTAAGAGGAAGAACCCCATCTCAGGTTCAAAATGACTCATTAAAAAATTACTATAACTTACAAACTAACCAAAATTAAACGAAGTTTATGAATACAAGAATGAAAATAATAGCCGCTATCGGGATATTAGGATTATTTGCCGTGTGGGCGATTTGGTGGATAAATTTATTTAAACCACAAAGCCACGTCACCGGAACGGAATATCGTTACGATACGATTTATAAAATCATCCGGCAAGAACCGATAGTGATTGAAAAAATTAAAAGCGATATGAAATATCTGCACGATACCGTTTACAGCACACGCGAATTTGTCGCCACAGCCGATACGATTATCAAATTGGATACGGTACGATTGGGATTTTACTTCCCGGGTAACTACTTTTCGATGAGCTACCTGCCGAAATCGGACAGCATCGCTTTGGAACGCGAAACGCAAATAAAAACCATAATTAAAGAACGCGCGTGGTGGGAAATCCCGCTCTATGTTCTCGTTGGCGGATTCGGCGGATATTTAATAGCTAAATAGGAAAATTATGAATATACTAAAAGAATTGTTCACGAATAAGAATTTCGGATTTTCTGGTGGTGGGTTACTGCCAAATATGGACAAAATCATCCAATCGCGCGGAGGATTCGAAACGCTCCGGCAATTGACAAACGACCCGCATCTGGCGAGCTGTATCCAATCACGCAAAAGCGGTTTGCTTTCAATGGATTGGAATATCATACCAAACGGTCAAAGCGAATCGCTCTGCAAATCTATAGAAAATATGCTAAAAAATATTGATATACATCAGCTAATACGCAATATTTTGGAGTCGGTTTTCTTCGGATATCAGCCGTTGGAAGTAATTTGGGATAAATCCGCGGATATGCTTGTGCCTAAAGCGGTGAAGCCTATACCTCAGGAATGGTTCCGCTATGATACCACGGGTAGTATTAAATTCACCTCACGCGGCGGATTAGACAATCAAGATATTCCTGATTACAAACTGCTTATGCCGATCTATGAGCCAACTTCGACAAATCCTTACGGAACGGCTTTACTTTCGCGATGCTATTGGCCCGTTACATTCAAGCAGGCGGGTTTACGCTTCTGGGTAAATTTTATGGAACGTTTCGGAATGCCTCTGCTGTTGGGACAATACACGCGCGGTGTGTCGCAGGAAGAAGCCAAAAAATTAGCCGAAGAGCTCTCGAATATGACAGAAGACAGCGTAATCGTAACACCGTCGGATATCCATATCGAAATGAAAGAGCCGATGCGCTACAGTTCCGTGGATTTGTATAAGGATTTGATTCAGCTATGTAATGACGAAATTTCAAAATCCGTCCTTTCCGAAACGCTGACAACCGAAATCCAATCCGGGAGTTACGCCGCAAGTCAGGTGCATTACAAGGTCCGCCGCGAAGTGGTGATGGCGGACAAATTGCTTGTCGAATCGGTTGTCAATAAGCTAATCGAGTTCATAGTTAAGCTCAATTTTGCAAAATCGGGCAACCCTCGATTTGAAATTGTGCTTATGAGTATGGACAATAATGAAATGATAAAGCGCGACGAAATCTTAGCCCGCGAGTGCGGTGTGCGCTTCAGTAAACAATACCTAATGAGGCGTTATGGCTTCGAAGAAAACGAAATCGAATTGTCCTGAGTTGACGGCGGAAGAGTTAGACAGCCGAATTGACTTATTGTTAGGCGCGCTTTGCGGAGCGACGCCGGCGTGGTTCGCATTTACATCATCCACCGGCAAGTGGCTTCCCGCGCGACATCTTCTGTTGCTCGAGGAATACATATTGAAAGCCGTTTCGTCGCGCTCGGGACGGCTCATAATAAATCTTCCGCCGCGCCACGGGAAGTCCGAATTTATGAGCAAGTTCCTGCCGACTTGGTTTTTGGGTACTTTTCCCGATAAGCGTGTGATTCTTACCTCGTACGAAAGCAGTTTCGCACAATCGTTCGGACGAAGTGTGATGGGATTATTGAAGGATAGTTACGATGTGTTCGGCGAGAAAATCGAGAAAAACCACGGTTCGGTTTCGGATTTTGGTTTGGAGGGGCGCCGTGGCGGGATGTATTCCATCGGCGCGGGTGGAGCGATCACAGGAAAAGGCGCGGATTTGCTGATTATTGACGATCCCGTTAAAAACGACGCCGAGGCGATGAGTCAAACTTATCGCGATAATGTTTACGAATGGTTCAAAGCCACCGCATTCACTCGTATAGAGCCCGGAGGAACGGTAATACTCATTATGACGCGCTGGCACGAAGACGATTTGGCGGGACGGCTCTTGAAAGATGAACCCGACAAATGGACTTTGCTCAATATGCCGGCGATTGCGGAGGAAAACGATATTTTGGGACGCGCGCCGGGCGAGGCACTTTGGGCGGAACGGTACGATTTGGAAAAACTTCAGGAAATTCGCGACACTATCGGCACATTTTGGTTCTCATCGCTATATCAGCAAAGACCGTATATAGAAAAGGGCGGTATTTTTAAAAACGACGACTTCCAATATTTCGATGATTTTGAAGAATATGTGGAATATGAGTGTATGGGCAAGCAAATTCAGGTTCCCCGTTCGCGGTTGATTATTCTGGCATCCGCAGATTTGGCTGTAACTGTTACGGAACAGGCGGATTATACGGTGTTTGTCATTTGCGGTGTGGCGGCGGATAATTCGATATTCATTTTCGATATAATCCGGGAAAAAATCGAAGGTGCATCGCATATAAAGTATCTACGTAACATTTATAAGCGATACAAACCGGCATTGATAGGCATAGAAGCCGTGCAATATCAGCTTTCATTGGTTCAGCAGGCGCAAGCGGAGGGTTTGCCGGTGAAGGCTTTGCGGGCGGATAAAGATAAAATCTCCCGCGCATTGCCTTTAGCCGCGAAAATGGAAGCCGGAAAAGTATATCTTAAACGTAATGCCGAGTACCTGAACGCCCTGATTGACGAATTGCTGAAATTCCCCAATGGCAAACACGACGACCAAGTTGACGCGCTGGCATATCTGGCGGAAATGACTACAAGCGTCTCGAAAGTAAGACCGGAAAGCGCGGGAAGGAAGAAGAATCATCTTAGCGATTTTTGAACGGATGAATCATAATTATATTATGAAAACCAAAACTACTCTATTTAAAATTAAATTTTAGATAGAGTAGTTTTTTTAATTTGGTTAATATTTGAAAAATCTTTTTATTAGTACTATCATTCTCAAAATAAGAATAGGTAAGTATAAATTAAAAAAAATAATTATTAATAACATTAATATTAGTATTACTATATTAAAACAAAATTTAGCTAATAAAATACAACCAACAATTGAAGAAATCCTACAACTTATATTTACTAAATTAATAGCTAAAATTACTTTCTGTTTTTCATTTTTTTTAAGAAATAAAGAGGCTCTCATATTTCTTGAGTACAAATAAGCTTTATTTGTTTTATCGAAAATAAGAATACCGATAGCTATTAGGAAAAAAATGATTGCAAAAAACAGCACTATGATAATTATTGGAGTCATATTAAGCCTATAAAAGCCAAGAACAAGCTGTTTTGACAGCAACAGCTGTTATGTAAGCGCAAATTGATGCTTTAACTGCTGATATTATACCGGCACCGACCCCTGTTAAAATGGCACCACCGGGTCCCATCAAGCAACCGGTTGTGACTAAACCTATTAGAGCACCTTTTATAGCCCCACTTATTGCGCCACCTGCATCGGCAAGTAATATGCCTACAACCATTTCTTTTTGACTTTGAGTGAGTTGGAGCCTTTGTCTGATTTTAACTTGTTGATGAATTATATATTGCTCAAATATTGTTTCAACTTGGTTCCATTCAGAAGATAATGATTCTATTACAAGTTCATTTAACCAATAATTAAAACTACCTTTAACCACTGAAGCATATACAAACAAAGGCATCTTCTCTTGTGACGTTAATACAGAATCATTCGCTATTCTTATTTCAACATTTTGAATCGAATCAATAACAACATAGGTATCTAGGGTATTTTCTAAATAATGAATATCTATATTATTTAGAAATCCAACGGATGCATTAAAAAGAGAAGAACTTGGTAATTCTTGTTTCCCTTTAAAATCCATAAACTCTGCTATAATAGTATTTATGCTGTCTAGAGAATTATTAACTAATGCCGGATGAGATCTTTCAATATTTGCGATACAGTAATTCAAACCTTCATTATGTACTTGGCCACAGAAATTATATGGATTAACTTCAGGTGCGTAAGTAGTAAATAAACTCTTTTCCATTTCAGGTTTTGTGATTTCTTCTCCTGAACAACCGAACATTAAGGCAATTATTAGAAGAAGAACTGTGCTTTTTAAAATGTGTTTGATAAATTATTTCCGTAATTTAAAATTTAATTAATAGTTTATTATTTAGCCTAAAGTATTGCCGTTTTCTTATGCTTTGTTTTCCGGTTAATTAAATAAAACGGCTTGGAAATAATTTCTCCAAAAAACTCTACACAAGTCAATATACCATCGACTTTTTTTCAATTATATAAAAAAACGAAATTTGTTTCATTCGCAAATACAAATTAACCAAATTAACCAAATTATTTTTAACTTATTTTTAAAATATTTTGAATGCGCGTTGCAAAAACTACGCTTATTACGCTTATATAAAAACATAAACAAACGCCAAAAATAAGAAAGCGTAAAAAGAAAAACGCATAATAATTATAAATTTTGAAGAAGAAGAAGAGAAGCACGCAAAGACGCAAAGACGCAAAGAAGAAAGAAGAAGAAAGAAAGAAGAAAGAAAGAAGAAGAAGGAAGAAAGAGAAACCCCCTAACCAACTTGGAACTAAGGGGAATAGAAAACAAAAGAAGCCGAATCGTCATTCCCGCGGACGCGGGAATCCATCTTCGAGCTACGAAGTAGCTTAATATCAATAACCACGGGTGAAACTCGTGGCAAATGAACACTCCAACTCAGAGAGCCCTGAAAGGGCGAAACAATTGTCTATGGTCTATTCTCAATGCGAAGAAAGCCTCTTCAATCTCGTAGAGAAGAAATGTTTATAGAAAAAGGATTGCCTTTCGCCTAAGAAATCCCTTTAGGGATGAAATAATAAACTTGCCCAAGCCGCTATTAACGTTTTTTCTTTAGCAAAGTATTGATTTTCTTTTTCATAGCGTTGAATTCGCTTTGCTCGAAAAGGCGGGTTAAAAAAGCGATTTTGCCTTTTCGATTAATGATGATATTACGCGTAACGCCGGCTTCTTTTTCGGCGTATAATTCGAAAATCTTACCGTCTATGTCCGATATAATCGGATAAGTTATATTTGCTGTTTTGATAAATTCTGCGATTTTGTCAGAATTTTCTTTCAAATCAATCCCCAGCAACACAAAATCGGGATTATCCTTATGCTCTTGATATATCTCTTTTTCAATAAATGGCATTTCCCTTAGACACACCGGGCACCAACTTGCTGTGAACTGAAGCATAACAACCTTACCTCGCAGATCACTAAGTTGTTTTTGAGTTCCGTCCGGATATTTAATTGTAAAATCAGGGGCTTTGTCGCCGACCTTCACAATATGCTGTGGCGATATTTTCTCTTTTGCCGCGAACGTAATCGTTAACATCAACAAAACTAACAATACTATGGCTATTTTTTTCATTTATATTTTTCCTAATAATAAATCAGCACAAAAATAATAATTTTAACTCAACCGACCATTATGGTCAATCTAATATTTCACAAAAAACGCAATTATACCCAAAACGAGCAGTACTAATCCGCTTAGAAGTTTATCGTGATGCTCAAGGAAATGCGATTTGAATTTGTTTATCCCGCTTAATCCGAGGTAAACCAAAGTTACTAATATTATCAAAGTAATCACCAAATAAACCATCGAAACAAGCAATATACCCGACCAACCGTAAATTCCGGCTTGGAAGTAGTAAGGCTCAATTTCCATACAGGGTGTGAAGAACATAGCAATACTTAGAGTTGTTATTATCGCCCACTTTGATTTCTTTTTCAGTTCATTGGGATTCTTGAAGTGTGAGTGGTGGTGGCTGTTTTTGCGAAAATCTAAAATTATATATATAACACCCATTATGACTAAAATTGTCGCGGCTATTACTTCAGTCAAATCGGTATATGATTTCGAAAGTTTATATCCGATAACACCAAGAATGAGACCAATTACTAACGAGCTCAAAACGTGGGATATTCCGGTTATCAGCGTCGCAACTATTGCAACGGGTTTCGACCATTTTTCTGCTTTAGCTATCGCTATAAGAGGAAGCCAATGGTTGGGTATTAGCGCGTGAATGACGCTGAGTATTATACTGCCTATAAAAATCTGCCACATATCTGTTCCGATTAATTACATAATAATTTACTAAAAAATGAACTATCGCGTTGCTTTTTTTGGGGGTCTGTCTCAACACTCCAAATATCGCTGACAAGTAAGGATGCTTATCCCACCAAATATTCGCTATCGGTGGATCAATCATCCCTGATTGATAATAATTCTATTTATTGGGACGAAAATATTAATTTTTGCTTTTAATCAAATAGTAATTGCACAAAAATAAAATACCAAGGATAACAAGCAAACTAATCAATATCTAAGTCCCGCACATTATTTGCCAAGGTCCGCCAAAAAACAAGACCATCGCCAAACCAAGGCACAACAAGAGAAAACCCCCGAAATGCTCCTATTTCCAAGCAATATACAATACAATTAGCAAAATAAATATAAATATATTGTGGACTAGAAATCCTTTTATGACTTCAATAGTACTTCTTCCTTCGCCAAATACATCGAAAGAAGAAAGAGAAAAAAAACGGACAAAGAAAATTCATTGCCCGTTTGAATAAATATTCGTAATTCGATTAACGTATGTGATATGATTCTTTGTCAATGTCAAGAAATGTTACTCCATTTGTGATATCAACAGTTGTTGTCTTATCAACTGAAATACCATAAGAAATTGAGTGCGCTATTAGAGAACTACTAATTGCAAATTCCGTACCGGCGTGATTTAAGTAGATAACGGCGGTGGTAGTTATCGTACTACCCGCGTGCGTGATTTCGCAATAATCAAACTGACAATTCCTTGCGCCAACATTAATTATAAAACCGTTCCAATCTTTTTTAAATGGAATTGCTGTATAAGCAGTAAATATGATTTTTTCGGTTGGTGTGCCAATTGCTGTTATTGTTCCAATATAGCTGGTACCATAAGCAACTGTAATTATGGCGGTTGTCATACATTTAATAATATTACCGGGAGCGATAACAAGCGTAGTGCCCTCGCCTACTGAGCCAATCCGTAAGTCACCTTCAATGATATATGGAGTGTTTTGGTTCATCCAAGTATAAGCACCTGTCTTGTCCAAATAGGAGTCGTTGGTAACCAATATTCCCGTTGTGGTGGAGTATATATTTCCCGTGCCAATTGTATGAGCGTAGTTTGGTGTAATAGCAATAGGATAACTATCGTTGTCAATTAATGTGTTTGAAGTGAAATTTTGGAAAAACCCTTCCTTTAATAAATATAATGCTGAACTCGCGCTTTTGCGAAAAGTGCAGGATTTAAACGATACTGAAGTTTCCCTTATTACCATCGCCCTTTTTGGGGCTGGTTACGTTCGAGGTAAACACTATTGGCTTATCTACTGTGCCTTTAGCGATAATTGTCGCGTTTTCATCGCCTAATTGAGCGAAAGTGAGACGCGCGTCCGCCATAAAGCGTATAGTCGCTCCGTGTTGAATGGTTATTGTGGCGTTCTTAACTCGTATTGTTCCCTTGATTATGTATGTAAATCCATCTCTGAATGTAATATCCTGTTTAATATCATCCGTTATATTAACGGTTTTATCAGTTGGAGTTACAGGTGTATTAGGGTTTCAAGCTGTAAAAACCATATAGGTAAACAGCGCCATTAATAGAATAATTGATTTTTTCATAAGTTCTACCTATTTATTAAATAACAAGTAAATTTCTAATATCAATCTAAAATTTGAACATTAATAATCTTTCTTTCTATCTAACGAGTAATTAATAATTGCTTAAAGCAAAAATATGGAATTTAATGTAAATAAAAAACAATTTCGAAGGTTGTCTTCTCAATTTGGCGGGATTTTATAAGCGAAGGCTACGCGGAACGAATTTTAAAAACTGTGTCCTACGCGAAGCGGACTTCAGCGGTGCCGATTTGACAAGCGCGATATTCGATAATTTCGATATGGAACGCACTGTGTTTGCGAGCACCATTTTGGAAAAAGCCGATTTCGTGACATCCTATAATTATTCCATTGACCCTGAGGGAAATAGAATCAAAAAAGCCCGATTTGCTTTTCCGGATGTTATTGGACTTTTAGATAGATATAATATCGAAATAGTATAGAAATTATTGGGAATATTAGATATAAGCCATCTGCTCATTTTTATATTTTTCCAGCTGTTCCATCGAAGCAATATAGCCAACTTCGATTAATTCCTTAGCTTTGTTGAAGTCAAATGATTTGAAATTGCCGGTATCGGGTTCGATTAGTCTCTGCTTTTTATTAAATGGCTGACAACACCTTTGACCCGTTTTAAAATAAATAATCGGCGTTTACCACTTACTAAAAAGAATTTCCTTTTCTTTTCGATATGCATCTTAGCAAGCCTGAGTTTCCCTCGGCTTTTGATAATAACAAAATTCCCACTTGTGGGAGTTTGCGCGAAATTGACTACAATCATATCGCCCGATTCAATGCCATCGTTGACTAAATCGTTTGTATTAACTTTAATCAGGCAATTATTACCCCTCACCGGGGCTAAAAATTGATTCAAATCCAGCGTTTCAAATTCTAAGACAGCGCCGCTTCTTTTATTCAGTTTCGCTATAAATAAAGGAGGCTCAAAGCAATATCTGGTATGCAGGTTAATTTGGTTGTCTATTATCATAATATCAAAATATAAATTTTTAAACATATATTGATAATAGAGCAACAATTGTACCTAATTTTCAGTTTTTTGCTTTGAGCCTAAAAAAATTATTTCAAAAGGACACTAAACGTATATTGGATATAAGAAAACAAACTGTTATTGTAAACGTAAAGCGCTAATGGTGCGATGATTAGCAAAATAACAAGTAGTGTGCCTACAGCATACGTTTTTATTTGCGATGTGTTAAATACCACAGAGCAAGAGCGGAATACACGCAAAAGGATCCATACAAATAATAATAATACGATTAGTATAAATATCGGGATTGACGAAGGTGCCGCTACAACGATTTTAGTAATAAAAAGATTAAACGGAAGCAAGAAAATCATCGGGAGTGAAGCCCAAACTGAAATCGTAAAGCAATCGCCGAAGTAAATCCTGGAGTGGATTACATAAGCCGCAACTCTTAAAACTAAACTCATTACAACGATACCTACCAAATAGGCACCTGAAATTAAAAATACGCTAAGTAGTGGCTGCCAAAGGGCTGAAAACACGATCGTTTTTAGAAATGCCCCGGGTATAAGCAACGATAAAATAAACTGCGTTATTTCGCTCGTTCTGTTGATATATAAAATAGAAACTACAAAAATACCCATTGTCAGACTCAAAATTACTCCCAAAGCGATTGTTTGGAACGACGACATCACTCGCTGGTCTCGGATATCGGAGTAAAAATTCATCGGTCGAATAATTGATCTCAGAAAATGCTCCCTGAATCGAGGCAATTGGTTCATCATAACAAAGAGGACCGTAATTAAAATTATCGTCATCAATAAGAACGACAGAGGGGATTTTTCCTTATAGCTTCCTGCATTTAGCAGTGGTTCTGTTTCGTCAGTAAATAGCGATTGCACAGTGTTGAAACTGATGCGTAATTTACGTGCACGGCTGGACACACCAAATGTTGCCGTCTTGCGGTTTCCATTATCAGTTATTAACAGCGGATTGTCAGCAGGATAGTCGTTGAATGAATTTACAAAGTTGCCGCTAAATCTGTTTTGTTCGGCAATGCGGAAACAATTCGAAATATTATATGCTTGGAAAAATATAGAAAGCGGATTAGAATATCCGTTGTGATTATCGGGATTACAAACAGCACCGTATTCAAATACCAGCGGTACTTTTGGCGCAATATTTTTAAATTTCTTTACGCTTTGGTTTAAATCGTAGAAGTTAGTAACTGTACGGTTGTTTATAGCAACAACAAAATCAATACCCATCGGATTAATGCTTTCGGTATTCAGCAAAACGCTTTTATAAATCAATTTATTCGTCTTCGATTTTATCAGATTGACGATATCACCTTGGAATTTATCGTACGATTCATTGCCCTCGCCCGAAGCGTAGGAAATTCCCCAGCCTGATAAAGAACAATAATGCGCGTAGGAATCGAGCATCAATGTTGCCAAGTTTTTAATATAAACTGACATTGATTCTTTTCCGATTATAGCTTCCGGCACATTATAAACCGGCAGTTCACAGAATGCTAATATACCTAAGCTGTCACAGTAATGCAAAAGTAAGGGGTTAGGGCTGTTCGATTTGATTAATATAGCGTTTGCACCGGCTAATTTATACAATTTCAGATCTTTAAGAATTCTCTTTGGATTCAGAGTAAAATTATCGCCATATAAATCTTCATAATAAGCAAGACCCTTGATTTTGAGTTTCTTGTTGTTCAGATAAAACTTATTGCCCGATGTAACTAAATTATAAAATCCATAATCAAAATCATAGGAATCTATTTTGTATCCGCCTTGATATAAATCTGTGTGGAAATTATACAAGTTCGGATTATCAACTGACCAAAGTCGTGGATTGCTTATTGAGAAGTTTAATTCTACTTCTTCTGTGCGTTCACTACTAATTGAAATATCTTTCGACCGAACGCGAGCTATTGTATCGCCTGTGGATTTGTCAATTAATTTAGTAATTGCATATACCCCTTTCGAAAAAACTCTTTTTATTTTTCCTGTAGAATCAGTTATTTCGACTACTGAGCCTTTTTCTTCATCTACTTTACCGGAAGACAAAGAAATGGTAGCTTTAATTGAGCAGTTGGTTAAACTTTTGTCCAGCAAAATAATAGGCTTTACATTTTCAATCCAAACGTTCGAAGAACCAACTAAAAACATTTCACGGAAAAGTCCTATCCTGCTTTCAATTGGGAAATAGTGCTTCGAATTTATCTGCTTTTCTTCATCTTGAGGCGGGTAAACAACTATCTTAATCTCGTTACTTTGCTTACGTAAAGTTCGGTCAGGTACATTAATTTTAAAGGGGGTGGAATTGCTGTACATTTTCCCGATTAGAATATCATTAATATATACTTCAATTTGGCTTTTACCACCAAGGAATGAAATGTGCCAAGACCTGCTCTTGAGCAACTCATTTTCCAATTTAACCGTTTTTTTAAATGTCAAAACATCGTTAGAATTGAAAGAATTAGGCAAATAAACCGTATTCCAGCTTTTACCATCATTCTCCGACATTTGCCATTTACCGGCGAGTGAGAAAATTGTTCTTTTTTCAACAGGTATTACCCTGCTGATTTGGTATTTATTTAATTGCTTATATTTTGCATCCGTATTAGTTGAAAATACTAATACTGCTAATAATACCAATACGATAAGTCGTTGCATATTTTTTATCCGTTTTTTAATTTCTTATTTACTAATAATAATAGGTTTTTCATAAGTTTGACCCCCGACTTTAACCAAAAGGTTATAGTATCCGGATTGTAAGTTTGAAATGTCTAAATCAAAAGCTAATTCTTTCGTAGAATAAACTTGTTTCAAAACAGCCTTTACTTCCTGTCCATATAAATTATATAATCTAATATCCGCTGAGGTCATCATAAGTTCATCGAAATGTAATGAAACTAAAATGCTCTCGACAGCTGGTTGTGGAAACACGGTGATTGACGAATTTAAGACGTTTTCGTTTACTTTGCCTGCTTTTGTTCCATTACCTTGTATTGAAAGGCTTATGATAGGGTTTTTAAAATCGTTTGTAGTTATATTAAGCGTACGTGACCAAGTCTTCTCTCCATCAGGAGTAAATGTGAAAGGTAGTGAAATAGACTTGCCCGGATCCACAACGTAAGGAGGGCTATAATCTTTTATTCCAAATACTCCGGTTTTATCGAATTTTACTTCAAAGGCTGTAATTTCTAATGCCTTTGTACCGATGCTATTGATTAATAGAGGCTCTTCGCAAGTGCATCCGACTTCTGTATCCGGAAATACCAATGCTCCATCTTTAGTAACAACTTCAGCATACGCTTTTCGGATTTCGCCCCTAACCACGATAGGAATAGGCATATTCACATAATTATAAGCATTACAATGAATTATTAATTCAGCAGGTACGGCACGGTCAGTGGTTACTTTAGGAGCAAATTTGATGGTGATATTTTTTTTCTCACCCGATTTGATAATCATATTTGAGCAATCGGTTACAATCGTAAAAAATTTGGAATCATTCGATACAATTTCCGCACTACTTATTGACAAATCAAGTTCTCCGAAGTTGCGAATTTCTACGCTTTTTTCAACAAAATCATCGTTCAGAATAGTTCCCATTCTCAGTGTGTCCACATCGGAGGCAATCATAGGTTCCGCTTTGAAACATTCACCACTTAATTCAAACATTCCTGCTTTAGCATTATAGGCATTGCTTTCGAACGATATTGTAGAAATAAATTTTGTACGTTCGGAAGGAGTAAATTTAACCTCGATTTCTTTGCTTTGATTAGCCGGTAATGTAAAAGGTTGAATCGGATTCGTAAAAGTATATACATTTTTAGCATTATCAAGCATTGTTATTTTGGTAACTTGCAAATCAGCGGTGCCGAAGTTTTTGACCTTAAATTTTAAAGTTTTATCATTACCAAAACTGACTAAATCGAAATCCAATTTTGAACGGTCGAATCCTATAACACTGTACTGCTTGTTGTCGGGAAAGAGCATACCCTCCAGACCTGTTTCGCCGATAACCAAAAAAGCGTTTGTAGGTGGATTTTTTACTACTACCGTTGTTAAATCTTTATTTGGGAATCTTACTTTTACAGAGTCAATAGCAAAGGCTTTGCCGAGACCAAAATTCTTAATCAGCGGTTTGAATCCGCCAAAGTGACCTAAACCGGATTGCAAATCGCGTATTTGAGCCATTTCGTTCGAATATAAAGTTATTCTTGCACCGATGGCGGCTTTATTGCACCCTGCGGCGGCGTTTACTTTTACTGAAGACCAAAAACTATTAGGAACATTATTGTTTTGCCATAATGTAGTTTTTACAGCCGCCGGCAAGCCTGTCGGGCGGAATTCACGAGTCAGCATTATATCCGGATCGCCATCTAAATCATAATCACAAGGTTCTACTGAATGCGAACGGTTGGCTGTAATCATCATTCCAAGTTTATCGGTTATTTCATCGAATGAATGTTTTTCATTTTGAAGTAACAAATATGTTCTAGTTTGACCTTTGGTATTAATATCACCACTTTCATAGCCCATTTGACAGATAGCAACATCCAAAAATCCGTTGCCGTCCAAATCGATCCATTCACCGCCCATATCGCCAACGTGTGTAAGCGAAGCGGGAACGTTGCGCTTTAATAACTCCAAATCCCAGCGATAAGAATAATTGCTATCGGGACCATTATTAACAGATATATGTGTTCTTCCTTCACCCGGATCGCATCCACCGTGAACAGAAACTTGAAGCAAATCCATATCGCCGTCATTGTCGAAATCCCCCGGAAGAGCTTCCCACTGACACAGTGCTTGGCCGTGGTCGCCCGCCATTGCTTGACCCGAATAATGAGTTTCTTTAAAGCTATTTGCAAACGTGCCGTTTTTCAAATTTTTGAACAAACTACCACCTGACCGGCAATATGCAGAGGTAACAACATCTTGCCAACCATCATTATTATAATCGGTCGCGTTAACCCCATACATTGGTTCCGCGATGCTGTTTATAGCCGGATCGAAAATTTGAGTGAATGTTCCGTCGCCGTTTCCTTTGAGCAGAACATCTTTCATTTTCAATTCGTAAGGGGTGTTTGGTTCGTAATTGGTAAACCAATTAGAAATATAAACATCTATATTTCCATCTAAATCATAATCTAAAAAACTCATACCCGTAGCATTTAAAAAATATTGCGGGTAGTCGAATTCGGTGTATTTGCCACCGACATTTACAGAAATTTTACCTTTGTATGCTATTATGTCGTGAGTGCCGCTTTTTTGCTTCAATGTAAAAACGCCATTGCCGTTGTTGAGCAATACTTCAGCATAATGTCCCTTCTCTATACCGGTCGAATCGGCAAAGGAAGTTACTCTATGAGTGTATGTCGCGGTCATTAAGTCCAAATCGCCATCGTTATCGAAATCGGCAAATCCTGCCACATCGCTCCAGCGCTGTGGAATATTCGGATTGCTGTTTACATTAATCCCCGATTGGTCGGTAGTTTCGATATATTTCCTTTTGCCCGGGTTTTGGGGATCGGGAACATTCATAAACAAACGCAATGTATTACGTATTGCCGATTTTCCGGTTAATAAATAATCAGGGTAATTGTCCCCGTTTAAATCGACGCAAAAAACACGTGAACCTTCAGCTGTCGCAAATCCGGCAACTTCCGAGATATCGGTAAACCAATCGCTTGTTTGGCTAAGTGCCGGCATAGCACTAACAAACAGCAAAATCATAAGCAATAGATATTTCTTCATAGTCTTTTTCTAAAAAATGTATAAATAAGAAATATAATATTAATGAATTTTTTTGAATTTTCAATGAAATTAGTGAAAAAACATTGAACTAATGCTCGAAGAATAGTTGAAATTTGGGATAAATTGTCTGAACCACGATTTAAAGGATTGTTTGGATTAGAGGATTTGTATGCTATTCCTGATATAAAACGTTCATTGAGCGAAAATCGTTGAGACTACCAATTGGGTCGTTTAAAACCGGTCATCGAGCGGAGTCGAGATGCCATCTTCCTGCAAAATCGTATTAAAAGTAATAAGAATAATTGACTTAAGTGCCAAACCCTACAAGGGCGAAATAATCAGCAATATAAAAAAAGCCTTGCTGTTGGGAACAGCAAGACTAATTTCATTTAAGACATTAGAAAAACTAATGTCATCAAAGGAAAGTTCTTATGAGGTAATTACTCACGAACATCCGCTTTGTTTATTTTTAATATTTAAAATTTTCTAATTCCTTCATAGCGGCTATATAACCAACTTCTATTAATTCCTTGGCTTTATTGAAATCGAAGGCTTTGAATTCTCCCGCTTCGGGTTCGATTAGCACATCGGGTTTTGCCATTTGCATAGTCAAATCGCCAATTTGCACCTGCACAATAACAAACATCTGGTATAATAGATTCAGAAACTTAGGGTCGGGATTTTTTTTGTCATTTGCATTATTCATATAATGAATCGGATGCTTCATAAAGTATTGAAGTTTCTCGTTGATTGTGAGCTTTTTTACTTCTTCGTTGTCTTTACTGATTATTTTGCTTTTATCGGAATATAAACCATACGTATTAAAGTGGCGTAGATTAACGGCAATCACGAGGTCCATTTTCTTACTTCTGACTATATCGACAGGTATGGGATTGACCAATCCGCCATCGACGAGTTTGTGTTTGCCGACTTTTACGGGTGATAGCACAAGTGGAACGGAAATACTGGCTCTAACGGCTGTAAGGAGACTACCCTTTTCCAAAACAACCATTTTCCCGGTTTGTATATCGGTTGTGATAGTAGAAAAAGGTATTTTTAGTTTTTCGAAAGTAGTGTCGCCGAACCAAGTATAAAAGAATTCATTGATATAATTATCGTTTATCAAGGCAGAAAATGAGAAAGTCGGCGAAAACATTTTAGCCATTAGCTTCCAATTAGTCTGCAAAGCGATAGTTTCAATTTCTTCGACGGTCATACCCATAGCATAAGCCCCACCGATTAAAGCACCAATACTACATCCCGAAATATAATCAATCTTGATGCCGTGCTCCTCGACAGCTTTTAGTGCACCTATATGGGTTAATCCACGCGCCGCACCGCTTCCAAGAGCCAATCCTATTTTTGGTTTCCCGGGTATAGTTTTATATTCTTTCAACTTGTTCATTTTTGTTTATTCTTTCAATTCTTTAGGTTTTTCTTTAATCAAAACTGATGCTAAAATCGAAGTAATTAATATAACCGCTATTACTAAAAGAGCTATATGGATAGGTACTTCGTAGAATTTGGATATAATCATCTTAATTCCGATAAAACCCAATATGCCCGATAAACCATAGCTTAAGTAGCGGAATAACTGCATAATACCGTTAACCGCAAAATACAGTGCCCTCAAACCCAAAATAGCGAATATGTTAGAAGTGAAAACTATAAATGTATCGTTTGTTATTGATAATATGGCGGGTATAGAATCCACTGCAAACAATACATCGGTGGTTTCGATGACCAATAATACGACAAACATCGGCGTCGCTATAATCTTGCCTAAGTTGTCACGAACAAAAAATTTCCCGTCCTCACGGTGTTCACTTACTCTGAAGTGTTTTCTAAAAAACTTAATTACCGGATTGTGCTCGGGATGGATTTCTCTGTCTTTATCAACAATCATTTTAATCGCTGTATAAATGAGCAATGCACCAAAAATGTATGTCATAAAACTAAAGGCTTGCATCAATGCTATACCGGCTACAATGAAGATAGCTCGCATAATGACCGCGCCGATTATACCCCAGAATAGGATTTTATGCTGATGCTTCTCAGACACTTTGAAATAAGAGAAAATTAAAATGAAAACAAAAATATTATCAACACTAAGCGATTTTTCGAGCAAATAGCCGGTAAAATAATTAAGTGCTTGTTTTGAGCCTTCCATTAGGTATATATATCCACCGAAACAAAATGATAATGCAATCCAGACCGCAGTCCAAATCAGAGCTTCTTTCATCTCGAGTTTATGGGATTTCTTCTGAAAAACCCCAAGGTCGAGCACCAACATAAATATCACAATTCCAAAGAATACAGCCCATTCTACCCACGTATGAATCATTACATCTCCATAAATTCTATTAATTAAACGACATTTATAAATTCTGAAATACTATTTTGCTTTTTCCCAGCTCTCTATTTCGCCCGGTACTATATAAAACAATGGGTTGGTATCTAAAGCATCTTTGATTGGTAAATCATTCAACCACTCCGGGTCTCGAATTTCTATTTTTCTAAGCAAATGTTGAAACTCGTAATTAATCTGCGCTTCGGAAACAGCAATTAATAAATCACGATTAAATGACCAATCTATTTTCTTTACATCGAAATTATATTTTCTATTTAAAGATTCTTCGTATATAATGCTTAAGTATTTATTAATAGCTTCAATAGGCGAAGTGGAATTCTTGAACCGAGTTAGTTGCGGATGGTTAGTATAGCCGCGAGTTTTACCTTCGAGTACTTTTTTAGCCAGAAGGGTTTCACGCCAAAGGGCTACTAAACCTTTCGCATCGAGATATTTCGGATGAATAGACCAGAGTCTCATAATAAATTCCGCAATGCGTCCGTTAAATTCGGAAATTCAAATTTGTATCCGGCATCAATAATTTTTTGACTGGATACTTTGGAACCAGTAACCAATATTTTCCCCAATTCACCGAATATGAGGGAAATAATAAATGCCGGCATTTTAAAAATAATCTGCTTCTTAGTAAGGACTTTTCCAAGTATTAACGAAAACTCTTTATTTGTAACAGGGTATGGGCTGACGGCGTTATAAATTCCGGCAAGATTGCTGTCTTCGATTGCTTTGATATATATATTGCATAAATCCTTGATATGAATCCACGGCATATATTGTTTGCCGGAGCCAAAAACTACGGAGAGACCCATTTTTGCGGTCATCAATAAACGTTCCAAAAGCCCGCCGTTTTTAGCTAAAACCAATCCAGTGCGGATAATACAGACTCTATCCGCAACTGAAGAAAACTTTTGCGCTGAATCCTCCCATTTTTGGCAGACATCGGCAAGAAAATCATCTCCTAAGGGTGAAGTTTCATCGAATATGGTTTCACTCGTTACGGCACCATAATAGCCAATGGCGGAGGCTGAAATAAATGATTTGATTCGGATATTTTTAGCTATAAGTTCTTTTAATATCAGCTCGGCTCCAAGAACGCGGCTGTCCAATATCGCTTTTTTACGTTTCGGAGACCAACGTTTGTCGGCAATACTCTCACCTGCTAAATGTATAATATGGGTGACTCCTTCGAGCGCTTCAGTATCAATATATCCGCTTTCGATATCCCATTTTGCAAAGCCGACACCATCGCGACGGCTTAAAACGACAGGTTCGTATCCGCGATTTTTTAGTTCTGTTTGGAGTGACCTTCCTATCAATCCGCTACCACCGGTTATTAAAACTTTTTCCATATAGAGAGCCCTGCTTAAAGATTTGTATATTAGTTCTTACTTATTAGGAGTTTGAATACTCTGGACGTTAATTTCTTTCCGCCCTTTTGCATTATGTCGCAATGTGAAGCACTATCAATTAACAATAGATGCTTTTCGTTTGATTCGGTGGACTTAAAATTTTGGAGGCAGTATTTATAGTTCACGATTTTGTCCTTCAAACCGTGTACAAATATGATTTCTTGCTCGATGTTTTTGCAACTTGCAACCGGTTGCACCTTGCCGGGGTCGAATTTCGCAATCTGACCCGCTCTTTGAATGATAAAATTGCTTATAAACGGAATATCAAATCCCAAAAAGACGTCTGCAATGACTGTGGATTGTCTCGTCGAAATCGGCAAAACCACTTTCAATTACTCCATATTTTAGTCTTTCATCATCGCTCAATGGCTGAAGAGCGATTGCGCCGCCGAGCGATTCGCCCCATATACCCAGATTTGCTCCATAACCCCGCTTGGTAAGCGTATCAACTAAAATCCGCACATCTTGCTTCTCGTAAAAACCGTAGGTGCAGTAGGCGTTTTTGTTGTCGTCGTGGGCACGCATATCGAATAAAACCGCATTGTAACCTTGCGAGATAACATAATCCTTCAGTTCAATCATTGAAAACTTGTTATGGCGAACACCGTGGAGTAATATAATAGTACCAGCCGGTTCAGCCAATATGGTTTTGTAGAGTAATGCGTGAAAGGTAAAGGAGGAATTTTGTACGATTAAAATCTCAGAAACGCCGGAATATTTTACAGGTGGCTCGGGTTTGGATATTCGTATGATGAAGTTGTACGGCAAGACAATAAAAAGAGGAATTATATTGTTGAATATAATAAACATACCCGCGCAAACGGACAATATGATAATAGCTTTTTTAATAAATAAACCTTAATATAATAGTTTATATCCAAGACCCTACACTAAAGTGTAGGGTTGATTTTAATGTCGGAAGCATATCAACCCCACGCTTCAACGTGTGGGCGTTAAAGATTACTTAGTAAAGAACATCTTAATTGCTACGATAACGAGAAATATGCTGAATACTTTACGAACAACAGGTTCGGGCAGACCAACCGCGATTTTAGATGTAATATAACTGCCGACCATAAACATAACGGCTAAAATGAGAGCGTATTTCACATTTACGTTCCCGGCTTTGTAGTAATTCATAGCGGCGAAAAAGCCGATTGGCGGGAGCATTATGCTCAAGCTGGTTCCTACTGCTTGCTGTTGGCTGAACCCAAGCAAATAAATAAGAGCAGGTATCAGAATTATTCCGCCGCCGATGCCCAAAATTCCGCTGGCTCCTCCGGTTAAGAGGCCTATTGCGACCAATAGTAGTAATATATATATATCCATTTTAATTTTTCTAATTTATCCGTTAATTAGTTTTTATAATGCAAAAATAAAGAAAAATTTATTCTCTAATAATAAACAAGCAGTTTGCATAAGTTTGGTAATTATTTCCTTCCCAATTAAAATCCATTTGTAATTGTTTAAAGTCAATATCTTTATTATTGTTTAAAAAGTCATTTATTTGAGTGCTTAATATTTCTTTATTTCTTTTTAATTTCCAACTTTCCTCGAGGTTATTTCTATCAATTAGAACTATGAAAAATCTATTAGCCGCATCAAATCTTCTTGTCCCCTGATTTTCATAAAACCATATACTTAGTTCCTGCGGGTTTAATATGGTATCGTTTATTATATCACGTCTTATTTGGTGAAAACTCTGTATAAAAGTTTGAGCAACTTGGTTAGGGCTTTCCGTAATTCGAACAATTAATTCTTGGAAAATCTCATCATCAGGTGCGGTCCTGTTGTAAATTATATTATTTTGTCTTGCAAAAGCCTTTAATTCCGTAAGTTCCGGTCTCAATCCTCTTTGTTTTCTTTTAATTTTCATAAATCCCTCAGGAAAATAAGTTACCTTTAAATCAAAGGGGAAATTATTCCAAAAAAAGTCAACTTTTTTAACTAAACCAACAGCTGGTAGAATATCCTTGTGATCTTTAAACATATCTTCTATAAGGATTGATGTCCAGTGATTATACCAAGAACACAGAATATAATTTTTCAAACGAGGAGCTAAATCATTTTCAATACTATTTACAAGTTGATTATAATCTCGTATTTTCTTTATATAATTATTAACTATAGTCTGCTCAACGGCATTTTGATAAAAACCACCCCAATTAAAAACGGTTAATCGAAATAGTTGAGTATATAGCATATCTTCATTTCCTACCCGATATTCTCTGTCTTGTTGATATGTTTCTATTATTAAACCATCAATAGACTTTTCTGAAATGTTTTGGCAAAATATATACTCGAAAAGTTGTTTACCCAAGATATTAGAAATATCAACTTTTTCTTTTTTTGCTAATGCCCTTAATATTTTAACACGCGATAATGAACGTAGCTTAAGGAAATAAATACCTTGCGGATGATTAAGAATTGTTACAAAATCATTGCTTTGATAGGCATTTTTGAGTTTTTGAAATATTTCTTCCATAATTATTACTACTAATTTTACAAAATAAATCTATTTTTGTGATTGATTATATAAAAAACTTCTTCTTTGGTACACAAATAAATAATATTTCCTTACTGCCGGCAACACTACCTTTTCCACCCCTTCCACTATGATATGTTTTAATTTCTACGCTAACGTCTCTATATTTTGAGATAATCTTCTCAAACTCTTCAATACCCGGATAGCTTCTGTCGTTGTAGCTAATTATCCAATTGGGTATTTCTTCAGAAAGTTCAAAAAGCTTTTCAAACGAATTTATAACATCTCTTTTCTTATCAAATCCACTATATCGTTGTGGTTCATATCGCTTTATCCCGTTGATAAACTGCTTATCTTTCCAATATTCTGTATATGTTTCAAGCAGATGATAAAAGCTCTGATAGTCTGCGTGACTATCACAATATGGAGGGTCAAAATACGCTAAATCTACTTTTTCGATTATAGGTAGCAATTCTAAAATGTTTTTATTGAAACTTTTGTTCTCTTGTTTATTATCAAAAACAGCATTGTTGTATTTAGGGAGCATTTCCATAAAGATATCTTTAATTGGTCTAATTAAACTTCGATTGCGTTTGATTCTTTCAGGGTCATTAGCATATACCAATGCTTGTGTATGTCCAAAATGACCCATTGTAATTTTTCTTGTCATACTTCGATTTATTACCGCAAATGCTATTGCTTGTTTTATGTTGTTATCCAGCATTTGAATATTTGCTCTGAAATTATCTAGAAATTCGGTTTCAGCTTTTTCAAAAAAAACATTAGTAAAAGTATTTTCTATTAAATCAAAATCCTTTTTGTTTGAAGCTGGTTGAAATAGCAAATCTAAATCATCTTTGGTTAGGTTGATATTATTGTTTTCAATTAAAGCTAATCCTATCTGATGATTGAAATTTAAAAAATCATTAGTTGTAACCTTAAAACCCATCTGTTTGAGTAGGTAAGAAACGGATTGAGAGCCAGCAAAAGCATCTATAGCTGATTTCACATTATCAGGAATATTTTTTTTTATCCAAGCCAAATGAGTATGTTTTGAGCCCAAATATTGTGGCTCAGGAAATTGATAATTGAAATTTATATATTCTTCGAATAACATTATTTCTGTTGTTAATTAAAATTGCAAATTTACAAATAATTTATCGTTTTATCAAGAATTAATCAACCATAATTTTCCACAATCTAAATGATCTTGAGTTTTTAGTTATTTTTTTGCTTAAAACACATTTATTAATCCATAATGTAGTCTATATTTTTCAAACTTACAAAATAATAGTTATTTGTAAAGCCTTTTTTCACTAATTTTGCTTATGCTTTATAACTAATTATACGAATTTAGAAAATATGAATGTAATTTTTAGAGAAGTAGAAGTGAAAGACAACGTTTGGTTGGCAAAAATGATACGGGATGTTTTCGAAGAGCACGACGCCCCTCAAACAGGAACAATTTACTCCGACCCAAGGACGGACAATCTATACGAATTTTTTCAAACCACGGGGGCAGTCCTAATAGTCGCCGAAGCGGATGAGAAAATTATCGGTTGTTGCGGAATATATCCATCGGACGAATTACCCGAAGACTATGCGGAATTAGTGAGGTTTTTTCTAACTAAAGAAGCGCGTGGAAAAGGGATTGGCAAAATGCTAATGGAAAAATGTATAGATTTGGCTGAAGTTTATGAATACACACACTTGTATGTAGAAAGCTTGCCGCAGTATTCCAAAGCTGTGGCTATATACGAAAAAGAAGGATTTGTCAAGTTAAACAAACCTCTTGGAAAATTTGAACATACCTCGTGTAGTATTTGGATGCTGAAGAAGTTGTAATAGCTTATTCCTCATCGCTCACAAAATGTTCAGGTGATTAAATCAACTTATTTTACAAAATAAATAAAGTTATGTTTCGTTTTTAAAAGTAGTATAAACACCACGGTATCACAATGACTGAAACATTAGAAATAAAACAGCAGGTTAAAGAAGCATTGTACGAATTTTTCAATGATGACAATGTGATTTTACGAAAAATGATTAGCGAACTAATGGAAGACATCGCTTTTGGTAAAGCTATTGAAGAAGGTGATGTTGGCGAGTTTGTTGACGAGAAATTAGTACTTGATATGCTTAATCAAGGAAAGTAATTATGCAAATTCTTTATGAAAAATCATTTTATAAGGACATTTCGAAATTAGCGGATTTTTCAATAAATCCTAAAATTCTAAAGTTGGTTGAGCAAATAAAATCAGCTTATGGTATTAACGAAATAAATTCAATCAAAAAAATGTCAGGTTTCACCGATTATTATAGAATAAGAATAGGCGATTATAGGCTTGGGGTAAAATACGTTAACAACACTGTAACGTTAATTAGATTGCTTCACAGAAGAGATATTTATAAATATTTTCCTTAATTGGCTTCTTGGTTTTTCCCTAATATGCAACTCTTATAGCTACATCTATTAAGCTATCAAATCACCGCAAACTGTTATTTCTCTATCTTTCTCGCAAAAGCAATAACATACCCATACGAGTCGGCGAAATAGCAGACACTTTAATTTATTTTTAAAATCTTGCGGCTGATTTAGTTTCTATTGAAAGAGCAGTATTTAATTCTTTCGCCAATAGTGTTGTCAAGTATTTTCTGTCAAATTTCGCGGCATATTCAGCAGGGATTTTTGGGAGCGAATTTTTCAGCCATAGTTTGTAATAATATTCTATAGCTTGTGCTATTGCGGGAATATCTTTAGCTTCTGTCGCTTGTGCGGCGCCCGAATCCAATGCGGTTTGGCGGACAAATCCTTTGGGTGAACATATAATAATCGGTTTCAAGGACCCTATATATTCGTAGAGTCGGCTTGGAGTTGCCACATCGTTCGGAATCATCATCCACAAAACGTCGGCAGAAATCAATTCGCGTAAAGCTTCACTATGTGGTAAATATCCCAATGCTTTTACGTTTTCTTCCAAACCTAGTTTTTTGATTTGCTTGAAGTATTTTTTTCTCATCAATCCTACAAACCTCAACTCCAAATAACGTTTCGCCTCGGGATGCTTTTCCAAAAACAGCGCTGTGGCTTTTAGGAAATACTCCGGCGTCAGATCGTCGGGGAACAGTCCGCTGTGAGTAAGAACAAATTTATCGCCTTCGCGTTGAAAAGGGATAAGATTGCTGAAATCTTCGCTATCGAAACCGTGAGGAATAATCGAAACATCGCTGAAAGTCAAAAACGGGTAACGTTTGATAAGTTTTTCTTTCATACCACGGCTGGTAACAATGCTTTTTTCAGCGGAGTTAAGAACACGGGTTTCCAATTTTTCAGCATAGTTGCGATGGAATGGTGTCGTATAGTAATAATAAGCGTTGTCCAACCACAAGTCGCGATAATCCAATACGAAAGGCTTTTTGAATTCCTTCGCCAACTCCAACGCTACTAAAAAATCTGTAAATGGGGGAGCGGTTGCGTAAATCACATCTATTTCATTATCGCGCAGGATTTGACGACCTAAATCGAGGGCATACTTTCTCCAACGAATCCGTGAATCGGGCTGGAAAATTGTTTGGCTGACAACTTTGCGAATTTTCTCTTTAAATCGAGATGGATATGCAACTAAGTTGTCACTTTTTTTTGATTTGATTTTTTTTACAATTTGAGTAGGATCATTTGGGGTACGGAAAACGGTAATTTCTTTTCCATTAATGTCGTTTAGCAAACTTTCATCAAAAGCATAATAAACCGGATCGGCGGTTGTCAACACAATTGGTTCCCAATTATTCTCGGGAAGGTACTTAACAAATTTCAATGTTCTTTGAACACCGCTCAGACCCATAGGGGGGAAATAATATGCTACAACTAATACTTTGCCAATCATTTTTGTAATTATTTTTTAGTAATTTTCAAAAATAACAATTTTTCAAGGATATTTTGTGAATTGGGGAGAATTAAATGAAGAAAAAGGGAAAAAAATGGATTTTAGAATAATAAAAATAATCTTTGTCATCAAAATTTATATTGAACGCTCAATACATAGTATTCATTAACAGCTCCGAAACCAATGCTGAGATTGTTTTTTTCGTATGGAGTAGTGAACAAATAAGCGCATCCGGTTCCGATTACAGCTCCGGCGGCAACGTCCCAAATATAATGCTTCTTTGCATAAACTCTTGTCCAACCTGTGTATGCCGCCAAAACATAAGCCGGCAAACCGACCTTCCACCCATAACGCCGTTGTATAAATGCCGCACTACTGAACGCGCTGGCAGTGTGCCCGGACGGGAAGGAATATCTTCCGCCATTAGGTCTTTTCTCATCTACTATATATTTTAGGGAATAAGTGAGTGCCAATTGCGAAGCGTAGGTTTCGGTAAATTGTAAGGCACCGTTCAAATTTTTTTCATAAAGAAGAGTTGTTCCACCGGCAACAACAGGTAATCCGGCGGCAAAAACATCGCCCGATAGCTCAATCAACGATTTTTGCGCTGATAAATTGGAGGAAAATATAATTAAAAATACTAATACTGCTAAGCGTTTCATAATAAATTTATAAGCATCTTAAAAACAATTAGCCACACAGGTTATAACTGTGTGGCTAATTGTTGAATCTCAATTATCAGGTGGAATTTATTTGGCTTAGTTCTATTAAACACCGTAAAATTCATCTAATATCTCTTGAATTGTATCTTGACATCCACCGCACCCTGTGCCGGCTTCTGTTGCGTCACCAACTTCGTCAACTGTTTTTAAACCTTTTTCTTTAATTGCTTTTAAGATTTCGCCTTTGTAAACAGCATTACAAGTGCATACTAATGTATCGTCGTCCATATTTAACCTCAATAATCAAATAGTTTTTCAAAATGAGTTAGAATATTCGCCTTGGCTAATTATATTTTTCATTGTTAAATAACTTATTCTAACTTTAACTCAACTAAAGAGCGAAAATCTGTTAAATTTATTTTAATGTTTACTAAAAAAAATGAATTTTATTTGTTTGTTACAGTCCATAGTAGAGTAAACTTATCTTGTAATCGCAAATTTATTGTAACCGCTAAATCCGTTTGCATTGGTTATTCGGAGTAAATACAGACCATTAGGTAGTTCTTTGGTGCTTATCGTGTTGGTAAAACTTTGTGTTATTAATTCCTGTCCCTGCAAGTTCAAAATTGTTAGTTTTGACGGGAATATTTCAGAATCAACTGTAATATAATCCCTTGCCGGATTAGGATATGCAGAAGTGGTAAATTGATAATCTTCGACTGAAGTTGTATCGAATGAACAATAATCGGACATCCAGTTTTTGTTTTCAACTAGTCCCTTTCTTGTCAAGTCTTTCCCAAGGAAAGCGGAAGAAGAATCAGGATAAAAATTGCATCTGAAAACTTGGTTTGTCATTTGCGGACTTTCACCTTGCTTTGTAATACCACTTATTGAAACAGGATTCACATAATACCAAACCTCTTTCTTTGTACTGTCAATTTCCGAAAAATGTCCGTTGAATCCATTACAAATGAGTATATTGCCATTGGATAATTGCTGAACGGAACTCAAATTCGGTGAATAAAGGTACTGTGGTTCTTCGGCGGTATAAGACCATTTAACATCGGTTGGAAGATATGGCAATTGCGCACCATAAAATCCATTTATATCTACATTAGGTTTGAAAAAATCAGCTGAAGAAAAACGTACTCCATTATTTATCCTTTGATTATTAAAAACGCTAATACACTGTTCATTTGGGTAACCTTTAGGAATCCATCTGGCATCGTGCTGGAAGTAAAATTTCCTATCGTTGATGGTACCCTTAGCATAAGACTCGGGATTGCCCCAGCGATATAGCAAATCGCCACCTTTGCTGTATTTGCCGCCCTTGTGCGACGCGGCTTCCGTTTTACTTGTGCTATGGTCAATTATCCAGACTTCACCGAAGTTAAAAGACGATAGTAATATTTGGTCCAATTCTTCATTATAATCAACAGAGTTAAAATGTAACCAATCGCGCAAACTGGTGTTCACAACATAATTAATATCAATCAATTCAGGGCGAGTGGAAATTTCAGCATAATTGGGTTTCATTTTGTCGTTATACTGAACCAAATGGTCCCACGCTTTCCATTCCCAGACTATTTCAGCTGAATCGGTGCCAATCGGACGCAATTCGATGATTTTTTCGCTCCACACATTACTGTCTATGTTTGTAGGTTTCCGTCCTAAATTGATAGCTTCGAAAGCGGTTTTTCTATCCCAGCAAACAGCTAAAATGTTTCCATTTGGCATAGGTTTAATATCGTGGTGCATACACTCATTATCATTCGATAATTGATAGCTCCAGATTATTTTCCCTTCCCAATCTAATCTTTCGATAATACCACCGGAACCGCCGGCAACGAATTTCTTGTTGTGCAAATAACCGGTTCTTAGTAGTGAACCGTCAGGCAGTAGGTAGGATGAAAATCCCGGTTGATATTGCGATGTCCACTTATTTATTACATAGCCACATTTATCCATCAGATAGGTCGTTTTGCCATTGTTTGGCGAAAATAGGATGTAGCCGTTGTCTAAACTTCCATCTAAATGCTGAATTAATCCGACTGTTATTGGAGCAGAAAAAAGACTGCTGGCACAAAACACTAATATTGCTAATAATAACAATATTTTTTTCATAGATTATCTCTTAATAATTATTTTTTCAGTTTTTATTTTACCACTATCGCTTGTAATGCTAACAAAATATGTTCCATTAGAAAGAGCTTTAGTGTTGATTGTATTTTCATTTTTGACGGATAATATTTTTTTACCATAAATATCATATATCTCGATTGAGTAACGTAAGTATTCTGTTTTGATTGTTAATATGTCTTCCGTTGGATTGGGGAAGATTTTAAACTCATTTGCATTTGATTGCTCATCTATTGATTCGTATAATGTACATCCATAAGAATTCACGTTTTTATTTTCTATCAATTTTGTTTTAACTAATGTCCGACCATCGAATCCGCTATAATCCTTCGGATAGAATCTACAATGAAAAACATCGTTTGCCAATGGAGGTGAGCCTTGCGCTAATGGACCACTCGCCACAACAGGGTTTACATATTCCCATACCTTGTTTTTGTCAGAATCAATTTCAAAAAATGTTCCCGCGGGTCCGTTGCAAATTAAAACATTGCCGTTTTGTAAAAGCTGAGTACTTGATAGGTTTTTAGCATAAAAACCGGAAGCGGTATAAGACCATATTGGTTCTGACGGTCCATAAGGAAGTGTTTGCTCATAAGCGCCATTCTCGTTGACTGGTGGGGTAATGATATCCACTGAAGAATATTTGGCGTTGTTCGTACCTCGCATATTATTGAAGACCATTAAACTTCCCGCGTTAGGAAAGCCCTCGGGAATCCAATGAATGTCGTGTTGATAAAACAATTTCTGATCGTCAGTCGTTCCGTGACCGTATATAGCCGGGTTACCCCAACGATAAAGGATATCGCCGCCTTTTCCGGATTTGCCGCCACTACCGGTTGCGGCTTCCGTGGTTGTTGTGCTGTGATCAATTATCCATATTTCATTATAAAACGGACCACAGACAACAATCTGATCCAAGGCAGGGTTATAATCAATAGAATTGAAATGCAACCAATCGGGCAAAGCATCCTTGGTTTTTCCATTAGAGCAATTAACATTCATCTTTTCAGGATGTTCTGCTACAACTCCAAAATTTTCTTTTGTGTTATCAAAGTCTTGGATTAGATGGTCCCAGGCTCGCCATTGCCAAACTATTTCGGCTGAATCGGTTCCAATAGGGCGAATTTCTAAAATTTTCTCACTCCAAAAATCCTTATTAAACAATGCCGGGTTTCTTCCGGTTAAAACTAAATCTTCGAATGTTTTTCTATCCCAAGAAATGACCAATATGTTACCATTTGGCATATATTTTACTGCGTGATGCTGACATTCTTTTGGATTTGATATTTTATAACGCCACTCAACAGTACCGTCCCAATTTTGAATTTCAATAAATCCACCACCCCCGCCTGTAAAAAACGGAGAATAGTTATCTACACCTGTTCTCAATAATTTGCCGTTAGGTAGCAAATAAACAGAAAGCCCCGGACGATATCTGCCTGCCCAGCTATGAACTATATAGCCGCATTTATCTATTAAATATGCTGTTGTATTGTTAACGGGTGTAAATAAGACGTATCCATCGTCTTGACTTCCCGCGTTATGTTGGATTAAACCAACAGTTGTTTGAGTAAATACGGCTGATGTACAGAAACAAATCAATATAATGCCAAGAAGTAATTTGATACTACTGTTTCCAAATGATAAATTTATTATAAACTGTTTTTAACGGGTTTTTCGATGTAAGTTTCGCGAAATAAATTCCGTTTTCCAATTCTGTGGTATTAATTAACACTTCATTTTCACGAACAATCCTAATATCGCCGCGGCTGTCATAAATTTCCAAAGTAAATTGTTCAGAATCGGTCTTTATTTTCAAATAGGCATCTGTTGGATTAGGATATAATTCAGCATTTTGCTTGCTTTGATTTTCATTTACAGATACGTATAAAGTACACCCTTCGGAGTTTGCATTTTCATTCTCGATAATTCCTTTTCGAGATAAATCTTTGCCTTCGAATGCACTGTATGTGAACGGATAAAATGTGCAACGGAAAACGTTATTGCTCAACTGCGGGTTGTTTCCCTGCTTGACAATTCCACCCATAGCAACAGGACTCAAATATTCCCAAATCATATTTTTTTCGTTATCTATTTCGAAAAAGTCTCCGTTCGCTCCGTTACATATCAGAACATTACCGTTTTGCAGCATCTGGGCTCCGGACAAATTAATAGAGAAAAAATCAGTTGGGCTGGGGGCTTTGTACTGCCATTCAGGAGCCGCAGGTGCATAAGGCAATTCGTTACTATAAAAACCTGTGCTATCAACAGGTGGTTCAATAATATCAACTGTTGAGAATCTTGCCGCCGCAGGACCTTGTTGATTATTGAATATCATAATACTTCCGGCATACGGAAAACCATCCGGAATCCAATGCGCATCGTGCTGATGAAATAACTGTTGGTTTTCGTCGGTACCTTGGCGGTATGATTTAGGATTACCCCAACGATATAATAAATCGCCACCCTTACCGTATCTGCCACCTTCGTGTGAAGCGGCTTCTGCGGTTGTGGTACTATGATCAATAACCCATATTTCATCTAAATGACGAGAACTTAATAGGATTTGGTCATATTTAGCATTATAGTCAACAGAATTCATATGATGCCACTCTCTTTGCTTATCGGCTGAATTAAAATTCACGTCAATAAGTTCCGGATGCAGTTCAACTTTGTCATAATTTGCTCTTTCTATATCAAAATCCTGCACCAAATGGTCCCAAGCACTCCATTCCCAAACTATTTCGGCGGAATCTTTGCCAATAGGGCGCAATTCTTTGATTTTTTCACTCCAAAAGTACTTATTAAACGATTGAGGGTCGCGTCCGGCGACTTGTACTTCGTCGAAAGTTTTATTATCATACACGATAGCTAAAATATTCCCATTTGGCATATATTTAATGTCGTGGTGCTGACTTTCGCTTGTCGATGAGAGATTATAGCTCCATTGAACATTTCCATCCCAATCCAGAATTTCAATAAATCCACCCCCGCTTGTGCTGAAAGGAGAAGTTTTATCCACCCCCGCTTTTAGAAGTTTACCGTTTGGAAGTAGATAAACAGAAAGGCCTGGACGATGTTTGCCACCCCATTTATGAACAACATAACCACATTTATCTATTAAATATGTTGTTGTGTCGTTCATCGGTGCAAATAAAACATAACCGTCGTCAGTACTGCCTAAATAATGCTTAAGCAGTCCTACAGTTGCAGGTTGCGCGTAAGAAATGGACGCGCCGCAACAAATCATCGCAATAATAATAAAATACTTAATAACACTATCTCCGAATAATGAATTTGTAAATTTGTTTTGATTGATTAATTTTTGAAATAACATTCGCATAATAAGTTCCGTTTTCAAATCCGTTTGTATCAATTGAACGAAGATTTTCCTCGGATAATCTTTTCTTTCCAGTATTATCATAAATTTCAATCTTAAAATCCTTCTCTTCAGTTTCTATATACAAAAAGTTGTTCGTTGGATTCGGGTATAAATACGTTTTGATTTCGACGTTATTTTCTGCAACGTCTAAAAATAATGTACAGCCATCGGAATTAGAATTTGTATTTTCAATTATACCTTTTTGAGATAGATCTTTCCCGAAAAATCCGGGAAAATCATTAGGATAAAAAGTACATCGAAATGCACTATTAGTCAACATCGGTTTGGACCCTTGAGTTAGGATTCCATTATAAGCTACAGGATTCATATATTCCCATACTCTATTTTTTGTTGTATCTATTTCAAAAAAGAACCCATAAACGCCGTTACAAATTAAGACATTACCGTTTTCGAGTATTTGTGCGCCCGACAAATTTGTAGCGAAAAAATCGCTTGGATTGGGTGCAACATAAGACCATACTGTGTTAGTCGGTAAGTATGGCGGTATGCTTTGATAAAATCCTTCGCTATCGATAGGAGGTTTGATTATATCCACAGAAGAATATTTTTGGACGAGATCGCCGTTGCAGTTGTTAAATATCATTAAACAATCAGAGTACTTAGAATTATTTTTTATCCAGGTCGCATCGTGCTGGCCGAAGAGTTTCTGGTCTTCAGGTTTCCCTTGCTGATATACTTGAGGATTCCCCCAACGATATAATAAATCGCCACCCTTACCGTATCTGCCACCTTCGTGTGAAGCGGCTTCTGCGGTTGTGGTACTATGATCAATAACCCATATTTCATTGATGTTAGGCGAGCAGACTAATATTTGGTCTAAATCGGGATTGTAATCTATTGAATTCAAATGCAACCAATCAACTTGGTTTATTGCATTGAAATTAATATCCATCAATTCAGGATAATCTTTCACAATACCGTAGTTAGCTTTTTCTTTGTCGTATTGTTGAACTAAATGATCCCACAAACTCCATTCCCATACGACTTCAGCAGAATCGTGCCCAATCGGACGCAATTCCTTGATTTTCTCGCTCCAAACATCTTTTGAATACATCTCGGTATTTCTACCGGCAAGAATTTCTTCTTCAATATTTTTTTTGTCATAGACTATAGCTAATATATTCCCATTTGGAAGATATTTTACATCGTGGTGCTGACATTCTGTTGATGTTGATATCTTATATGACCACTCGACATTTCCGTCCCAATCAAGAATTTGTAGATATCCACCTCCCCCGCCGTTTCTAAATGTAGTAGTTTTATCCTCGGCTGTTCTGAGTAATTTTCCGTTCGGCAAAAGATAAACCGATAATGCCGGACGACATTTGCCCTCCCATTTATGAACAAGGTACCCACATTTGTCAATTAGATAAGTTGTCGAATCAATGAGCGGTGCAAAAAGTACATAACCGTTGTCGTTACTTCCGGGCGAATGCTTAAGAAGTCCGACTGTAATTGGTTGCGCGGTTGATACTGATAAACCGCAAATAATAAATACTATAATAGTTATTATTTTTTTCATACTATCTCCATATTATAAATTTGATAAATTGACTTGAAAAATCTGTTTTTGACATTAGTTTAACATAGTAGGTTCCAGTTTCCAAATCAGTTGTTTTTATGGAGTGTATGTTTTCTACAGATAATCGTTTTTGCCCGTTTATATCGTAAATTTCGATGACAAAATCCTTCTCTTCAGTATCTATATACAAAAAGTTGTTCGTTGGATTCGGGTATATATTTGTTTCATTTTCGTTCTGGTTATCATAAACAGGAATGATCAATGAGCAGGCTTCGGAATTTGAATTTTTGTTTTCAACTAAACCGATTCTTGTTAGGTCTTTGCCGATAAGCCCTGAATAGGATGTAGGATAAAATGTACAGCGAAAAACTGTATTAGTAATTTGAGGCGCAAGACCTTGAGGAACGATAGTACCTGCAACAACAGGATTGACATATTTCCAAACGATAGTTTGGGTTGTGTCTATTTCGAAAAATTCACCTTTGGGTCCGTTACATATTAATACATTCCCATTGGAGAGCATCTGAGCGCCTGAAAGATTAATAGCACGAAAATCCGTTGGATTAGTTTCGGAATAAGACCAATTTAGTGACGTTGGTCCAAAAGGAATTTCTTCAGAATAAAAACCATTTTTGTCAACCGGAGGTTTGATAATATCTACTGATGAGAACTTGTTTATATTTGGTCCACGCAAGTTATTGAATATCATTATATTTCCTTCTTGTGGTAGTCCTTTGGGAATCCAAGTGGCATCGTGCTGATAGAATAGTTGTTGATTTTCATTAGTTCCGTTTTTATACGCTGCAGGATTGCCCCAACGGTATAGGATGTCTCCGCCTTTAGCATATTTTCCACCTTTGTGCGATGCGGCATCGGCGCTTGTTGTGCTATGGTCAATTATCCATATTTCATTAAAATTATGTGAGCTGATCAAAATTTGGTCTAATTCGGAATTATAATCAATAGAATTGAAATGTTGCCAATCCATCATTTGAGCTTCACTCCCATAGTTCGCGTCTATTAACTCCGTGTGAGAATCTACTTTGCCGAAGTTTTCTTTGGTGCTGTCAAAATTTTGAATTAGGTGATCCCACAGCTTCCATTGCCAAACTATTTCAGCGGAATCCTTGCCGATTGGACGTAGTTCTTTGATTTGTTCGCTCCAAAATTCTTTTCCAAATAAATCGGGATTCCTACCGGCTAATTTTACATCATCTTGAGTTTTTTTATCCCAAGCAATTACTAATATGTTTCCGTTAGGCATATATTTGATATCGTGATGTTGACATTCCGTTGATGTGGATAATTTGTACTGCCATTCTACATTGCCGTCCCAATCAATAATTTGTATTATACCACCCGATCCACCTGCTTTTGTGAAAGGTGAACTTTTGTCAACGCCGGTTTTTAAAAGTTTTCCTGTCGGTAAAAGATATACTGATAAACCTGGGTGATAGTGACCAATCCATTTGTGAACAACGTACCCGCATTTGTCAATTAAATAAGTAGTTGAATCTATGATTGGGGCAAAAAGAACATATCCCTCGTCCAAACTGCCGGCAGTATGTTTAAGCAAACCGACAGTAATTCCGAATTGAGAATATAATTCCGAATTGAGAATATAATTCCGAATTGCATATAAGGAATAAAAATGATATTATTAAAATGTTTTTTGCAAAAAATCTCATAATTTGCCTGTTTCTTTTCTTACATATTCTACTTAATTAATATTATTCGATAATAATTAAATATAATTACTCGCACAGCGTATAGATTAGTATTAGTTAATATTCGCTTTTTTAAAAATAATTCATCATAACTAATGCTAAATTAGCAAAAATTATTCAATAAAAACCAATTAATCACACTAACATTAACAAAATTTACTGAGTTTTGTTACATTTTTTTAAAAATATTTTTTATATTTGTATCAAATAATTTTACTTTATTGAAAAAACTTAATTTAGGGAACCGTTATGCGAAAGAGTTTAGTACTAATATTTGTCCTTAGTCTGTTGCTTTTTGCAAATTCCTGCAAGACACTAAAATATAATCCCAACTATAGGTATTTGTATTTGGAATATGAACTATTGGATGACAGCGAATGCGGTCAAGGATTGAACCCCGGGGAAATTTATCTTGGTGTAAAATCGCAGTTTGGCGAATCTTCTTATGTTTATCCTATCAATGTAGGAGAAAACGCTTTATCGACACACGGTTTTTTAGGCACGCCAATATTCCATAAAGGTGGAACTGAAAAAATAATATTTACAGTACTTGATCAAAATATGGTAAAAGCCACAGTTGGTAAAGCCTCCAAAGAATTAACCGACAAAATATCGACTTGGTTAAGCAATGATATTCCTAATCCGGCGGATTTGCTCGAAGATTGGGTTATTTGTGGTGAGGCGGTATATTCGGCAGGAACAGAATTCGCACTTTCCGGTCAGCCAACAACAATTACTATAAACGATAAAAATAATCAACCAAAATTAAAAATCACGTTGACTTATGTGAAGAGATTTTAAAAGGTGTTGGTTTTGATATACTAATCAATAAAATACTAATATTTTTATAAATCAAGGATGATTGATTCACCAAGACCGGTGGAACAAACATCCTTGTTTGTTATTCAAATTCTAATCTCAACTAACTGAATTTGGATTATGGGAATATTCGTTCCTAATTCGGTTTAAGTAAAAGTTTATCAAGATTGCAATTTGAAAAAAAATAAACTCAAATAATTTGTTTGTTTTAATAAATTTTGATAATTTAGAAATGATTTTTTGAAACAATTTTAATAATGTAAATATAATTTATAATTCATTTGGAAAAACATTTTGGAGAACTTAATGAAAACTTTATTGACTATATTATCTTTCTTGATAATTAGTAATTTATGTTGGGCGCAAACGACGCCGACCATTCTGCGAATAGCGGAATCCCCAATAGAAAAACAAATATTTACCGGAATAGCGACCGTTCTTGATGAACCACCTGCAGATTTACCGATAATAAAAGTAGATTCGCTTGACAACCCTGCGCCCGGTAGTATGTTTCTAACCACGTTTAACCTCCAAACTCAGAAGGACGGCTTTTTGATGGTGATAGACAACGATGCCAAGCCTCTATATTACAAGAAGGTTGATATGGGCGTTATGGATTTCAAGATGCAGCCAAACGGTCTGTTTTCTTATGCCAAAGCAGTAGCACCCGGCGATGTTCACGAGATTGCAGGTTTCAAAGTACAAAACACCAAAGTAATTGACTATATAATGGACCCTGCCTACAAAATCATTGACAGCGTTCAATGCGGAAATGGTTATTTGGCTGATCCTCACGAATTCCTAATATTACCTAATGGCAACTATTTAACAATCTCGTACGCTGATGTGCCTACCGATATGAGTAAGGTGGTGAAAGGCGGCAATCCTAATGCCAATGTGATATCAACAGTTGTACAAGAGTTAGATAAAAACAAACATTGCGTTTTTCAATGGAGAAGTGTCGATTATATACCAATCGTGCAGTCTTTTAGCAGTCTTGTAAATGCAAGTATTGCGCACGTTCACGGTAATTCTTATTATTTGGATACAGATGGCAATTTAATTGTATCTCTTGCCTCAACTTTTGAGTTAATTAAAATTGATATGATATCCGGCAAGATTATATGGCGCTTCGGCGGACGTAAAAATCAGTTCAATATAACCGGTGATAATGCTTCATATAAACCGCTTTATTTCTCTATGCAACACGATATTAAACGCTTACCAAACGGTAATTTCCTATTTTATGATAATGGATTTGCTAAATTGCCGAAATTTTCTCGTGCTGTAGAATATTCAGTTGATGAAGTAAACAAAACCGCCGCAATGGTTTGGGAATACAGACATACTCCTGATATAGCGGCTTTCGCTATGGGTTCCGCTCAACGTCTTCCAAATGGTAATACTTTAATAGATTGGGGTATGCTAATATCAAATTATCAGAGAATGGCTACCGAAGTTACACCTGAAAAAAAGATTGTTGCGGAATACTCACTACCTGCGGCGAATTTCAGTTATAGAGTTCGTAAATACCAATTGCCTGCTTGCCAACCGGTTGCCGATGTTGTTTTAGCCGAAGCAATGGATGGTAACACTTATGATTTCAAAGATGTCAGCAGTGACGCCGGAGTTCAATTGTATATTGATGCTATAGATGCATTTACTTATAATTATATGATTGTCAAAAAATTCGAATGTTCTCCCTTGAATCCGGAATTCACAGGTGAAGCTCCTGTTTTAGTTCCCGGTAGATATCTTTTTAATACGATGTATATAAAATCCTTTAGTGGTGAAATCAGGTTTGATATTAATCAACTGCCGCCACGTTATAAATATGAAAATATGAAGGTGTATTACAGACCTGTAGAAGCATCCGGTGTATTTACTGAGTTACCGACACAAGTAAACATTGCAGAAAATCAATTAGTTGCCGCTGTTGCCGATACCGGTGAATTTGTAATAGGTTTTGTTCGCGCTTACAGCACAATTAACAGTCCGGTCGCAATGCTGCCATACAATGGAAGTTTGCTCAAAAACGGCGTTGCAGTGCCGTTAGAGTGGTCGCCAACCGGCAGATATGATGATTTTGATGTTGAGGTCTGCGATAACGATACATTCGAAAATCCGGTAACTACAAAAACCGGCTTAACAGAAACAAAAGTTGGTGTGGATTTACAAGCAAATAAAAAGTATTTTTGGAGAGTACGTACACATTATAAAGACATACAAAGCGATTGGTCGCCGGCTTGGAGTTTCACATTAGGTGATCCAACAATAGCTTTTGCTTATCCAAAAGGCGCCGACACTTTATACACCGATTCGACTTATGTCATTCGCTGGAAGACCAATATAAGTGATTCTATTGCAATACGATTGTTTATGAACGTGAACGGAGCTAAGTTATCAGTAATTATAAAAGACTCATTGAAAAGTGTAACAAACGCGTTCGCGTGGAAAGTTCCAAATACTTTGACAGATGGCAACGAGTATTCGCTGTCTATCAACAGTATTAACCCTGAAAGTCCATTGACTGCGACTACAACAAATTTCACTATTATGAAACACGCCGTGGGAGTGAAAGATGGATATAACGCTCATAACGCCCTGAATATTAACCCCAATCCGAGCATTGGAATTGCGAATTTATCGTACACCGCCGAAAAAAGCGGCAGAGTGCAAATCAGGATTATTGACTTGTTTGGAACTGTAAAAGCCGACGTGATGGATGGATATGTAGCGAGCGGTATTAACAGCTTCGCGATGAATTTGAACAATCTTCCGGCAGGAGTGTATTTCTGCGTGGTCAATTCAGAAGGCAATTCAATAGTTGAGAAGATAGTTATAGTTAGATAAGGTTAAAGTCAAATTAAGATTATACTTAAAGCCAAAGCTCGCAGATGTGGATTTTGGCTTTTTTTTGTGTGGGGTATTGGCGGGCATCTCGACTCCGCTCGATGACCGGCTGTCGGGGGTATCTCGACTTCGCTCGATGACCGGCTGTCGGGGGTATCTCGACTCCGCTCGATGACCGGCTGTCGGGGGCATCTCGACTTCGCTCGATGACCGGCTGTCGGGGGCATCTCGACTTCGCTCGATGACCGGCTGTCGGGGGCATCTCGACTCCGCTCGATGATCGCCGCAAAATATAATATTTTTTCTACCGACATTTTATCCCTAACGGGATTGTCTTTATTCGCATTTATAATTCGTAATTATTTGAAGATGGATTCCCGATCGGAGTCGGGAATGACATTCGTCGTCTTACCAAGTCTCTAACCCAAGACCTTTTTGATTTTTGCAGGGATTTTTTTTATTCGCCGCGGTATGGCTTTCAAAAAGTCTAGCGGACTGCCTAACCACATACGTCGATTAATGCTTTTAATTACGGCGATAGTTTTTTCTATCGGGATGTTTTGGTTTAGATAGACGGGGCGGGACAAATCTTTTGGAATTCCGGCTAAGGTTGACAGACGATTCCAATCGAAATTCTCGAAATTGACAAGACCCTTTTGGAGGGCATAATCCCAAAGTTCTGTTCCGGGAAGCGGTGTTGCCAATCCAATACTACATTCGTTATTTTTATGCATTTTTTTAATTTGGAGCATAAACTTTTTGGTTTTGGCTAAATCTTGTTTTTCTTCAATTGGTGCTCCGGCAATGAAAGAACCAAACACTGCTATGTTGTAGTTGTTTAGCAATTCTATGGCTTTGCGATTAATTTCCTGCGTGGTTTTGCGTGAGTTTTTCAAATATTCCGCTACTTTATCGGAGCCCGATTCGACGCCTAATTCTACTTTGACAATGCCGATTGTTTTGAAAAGCTCCACCCATTCAACGTTAATTTGCTCGGCTCTTGCGGCGACGTTGAAAATAACTTTTCCGAGTATTTTTTTTTGTTCGAGTAGCTCAATAATTTTTATTAATCTTGCTTTATTACCTGTAAAAAGGTCATCTTCAACCTGAATAGCGTTGACGTTGAAGTGATTGACAAGGTATTCGATTTCGTCAGCCACATACTCCGCGGAGTGCATTCGGTATTTTCCCCAAAGAACGCTCGGTTGGCAGAATTTGCATTTATAAGGGCACCCGCGGGAGGTAGTAAGCTGTATCCAGCGAATATCGTTGCGATTGAATCGACCAAAATTGTTTGAGCTAATTATACTTTCAAAACCTTCGACAGCTTCCCTATTGGGATATGAAATAGAATCAATGGGTTCTATAAACGGCAGTCGTGGGTTAATGATAATCTTGCCATTGTCCCAATAAACTAGATTGTCTAATTGTGAATAATCCATTTCGGTGGAGTCAATGAAAGCATTAACATATTGCAAAAACGCCTCCTCACCTTCGCCGGCTATAGCACAATTGTAAGCAGGGTGGAGTGATTCAGGAGCTGAAGTGATATGCTGACCACCAAGAATTATGTTTTGTTTGGGGGCGGCTTTTTTGATAGCCTCGGCAATTGCGTTAGCGGTTTCGTAATTGTTCGTCATAGCCGTGATAGCTATTATATCGGGTTGATAAGCTAAAATACTGTCAATTTCATTAACCGTTCGTCGTACTATTTTTGTTTCAATCGGTACAGTGCAATGCTTTTTGATGTATGAAGAAAGGTAAGCCAGGCCCATAGGTATATAATTATACCTTGAGCCTGTCTCCGGTTCCAAAAATAATATTTTCATTTTATTTGTTTTTTCAATCATTGTTTTCGATTGTCGGTTTACTTTCCGGCGCCAATTTCGGGTTTCATTTGCGGGAAGAAAAGTACGTCGCGGATGGAGATGTTCCCTGTAAGAAGCATAACCATACGATCTATACCGACGCCTAAACCTGCCGTTGGCGGCATACCAATTTCCAATGAGTGCAAGAAATCTTCATCCAAAACCATTGCTTCTTCGTCACCAGCGGCACGGTCTAAAGCTTGTTTTTCAAGTCTCGCTCTTTGGTCGCGTGGATCGTTCAATTCGCTGAAACAGTTTGCCATTTCCTGACCATTGATAAAGAGTTCAAAGCGTTCGACAAGTCCTTCCACTTCGCGGTGTTTTTTTGCAAGAGGGGACATTTCGACCGGATAATCCATAACGAATGTTGGTTGAATGAGGTGATGTTCTACCTTTGCACCGAAAATCTCATCTAAGATTTTCATTTCGGAAGCATTTGGTTCTACTTCAACTTTCAGTTTTTTTGCGGCATCTTTGAGTTCATCTTTTGAAAGTCCGAACAAATCCATTCCGGTATATTCTTTGTACAAATCGAACATTTTTGCGCGGCGGAAAGGTTTGCTTAAGTCAATTTCTACCTCACCCGCTTTTACGGTATAATTGCCGTTAGCGGCTACAGCGCATAATTTGAACATTTCTTCCGTTATGTCCATCATCCAAAAATAATCTTTGTATGCGACATAGATTTCCAACATTGTAAATTCCGGATTATGGGTTTTATCCATTCCTTCGTTGCGGAAGTTTTTGCTAATCTCATAAACTCCTTCAAATCCACCGACAATCAGACGTTTTAGATAAAGCTCCAAAGCTATACGTAGAAATAGTGGAATATCTAAGGCGTTGTGATGTGTTATAAATGGACGCGCCGAAGCTCCGCCATACAGAGGTTGTAGAATTGGAGTTTCAACTTCTAAGTATCCTTTGTCGTCGAAAAATGTTCTTATAGTGCGAATGATTTTACTTCGTTTTACAAAGGATTCACGGACTTCGGGATTGACGATTAAATCTATGTATCTTTTGCGGTATCTCAATTCTTTGTCGGCAAATGCATCGTGAATAATTTTGTTCCCTTCGTCATCAATTTCTTCTTTTGCGATAGGTAGGGGGTGAAGTGATTTGCAAAGCATTTGAACTTCTTTTGTATGAACGGATATTTCGCCTGTTCTTGTACGGAAGACATAACCTGTTACTCCGATAATATCACCGATGTCGAAGTTTTTCAGCATTTCGTACATTTCAGGGAAGTCGTCTTTTTTCAAGTAGATTTGGAGTTTGCCGTCTTGGTCGCTGATGTGCATAAAACTGGCTTTGCCCATTCTTCGTATTGCCATTATTCTACCGGCTACGCTAACATTGTTCATTAATTCAGGTTGTTCATCCGAGAAATCAGAGAGTATTTCGGTCGAAGTATGGGTTTTATCGAAAGAGTATGGATATGGGTTAATAGAAGCATTTTCAAGAATTTCTAATTCTTCGTATCTTCGAATTATTTGGTCGTTATTTAATTCAGCCATAGGATTTTTTTCAAATATTAATAAAAACTAATTTTTTGTAATTCAAATTTACAGTATTTTTAAATAACTTTGATGTTTAATGTTGTAAAAAATGAATATATTTTTGATGAAATATAGGCAATAATGATGAACTGTTAGGCAAAAAGTGTCAATATTTTTTGACACTTGACAACTATTTTTTCATAATATTTCACATTACTATTAAATAAAAAAGGGCATCTATGCCGATTAGTGCGTAAACGATTATTAATACAAGCTATTAGAAAAGACTGCCAAAAGAAAAAAAAAAGTGAATATATTTGGCTGTACAGTAATAATTTATTAATTTTAATATTCGATTAGTCCATAAATGGGTTTATTTCATTTTGGATGTTAAAATTTTTTATGTTAGAAAATAATATATATTGTTTAATAAATCAAATAGGTTTAATTATGAAAAGAATAATCCAGCTTTCAGTGCTTATTCTCTGCTTATCAGCTACACTAGCTTTGGCAGTAGATAAGCCGGGTAATGACTTGCAAAGGAAAAGCGAATGGAGCGAACCAGGCTACGTTCAAGGCTTTACATCGAGTTACCCAGCGCCGTTCAGTGAATTTGGTCAATTGTCAACACCAAAAGCAGCGGCTATATCGACAGGTTATTATTTCTATGATAATTTGCAAAATCCTCTTCCAGCTGACAAAATCAAAGATATTTGGTTACCAGCTAAAGTAGATATAGATACAAATTATCAAGCCAAGTATTGGACACGTATCCAACCGGGTCCAAGAATTTTAGATCCTACATTTTGGGTTAACAATCGTTACGGTAAACATTATTTTAGAAATCCTGCCGACGAATTGAATGGCAGTATTTTCAACCACAGCCGTGAAGATATGGACTCAACTCGCAACGCGGTTGCGGGTCCTATGCCTATCGGTATCAGAAGCGGTTTTTATTTTAACGGCTTAAGATACGATTCGTTCTACGTTTCATCAACCGGAGTTATCGGCTTAACAAACCGCCGTTACATTTACGATGAAAACAATAACAGAGTTATTCCTGAAGGCGCGACACACGCCTACGATGTAAACTCAATGGATTGGTTTGTAGGCGGAGCCACAAATCAATATCCAAACGCAACTCGTGCTCGTACAGGTAATATGCAAGGCGACCCATCGAACGGTTTGAAAGACCTAATCAAAGATAACTTTGGTTATACTTCAGCTATTTTGGGACGCGACGCTACTAAATATTACGCATTGCCTTCCGATGACCCGATGTATGGTAAAACTAACGGTATTCGTAACGATGCGTTAGGAATGACTGACCTTTCTATGTTTGCAACAGGAGGCACACCATTTGTTTCCGCAACTTGTAAACCAGCCTTGATTGCACCATTCTGGGGTAGAGTGTTAATGTCGCAATACAACAGCTATACAGAAAAGAAGGAAGATTACGGTAAAGTATATTTTAAATATAATGAAGCAGGCGATGAATTAGTAGTTGCTTTCTATAATGTATCCATCTATGGAACTATAGCAGAACCATTATCCATTAACTATGTTATTATCCCCGATGCACGTATACAAGAATTTGGTTATGTAGAATGGGATGCAAAAGTTATTTTATCCGGTAAGGACAGCAGTATTACCTTTATCTATCAAAGATTGAGAGGCGAAGGTAAAAACGGCGGTACTTGCGGTGACATTATTCGCTCAAACACAATTAGCGGTCTTTTAGGTTGGGCTCGTCATACTAATTACAGTGCAAAGGATCCTAATGCGGCTGTTAAACCTACTGATCCAAACTACCCTTGGGCTCCTAATGGCGAATATATCCAATATACCCATTATTTTAGCAAATGGAAAGCAGAAAAAAATATAGCTCCATTTGCAGGAACTACAGTTAAATTTAAACAATGGCCTAACGTATTACGCGCTGTTGATATCGCATACCGTGTTCGTAACGCGGCAACATATATGAATCCTGATATGAATTACACTCAAGTAGTTGACAACGTAGATTTCTACGAATTGTTGGCAGGCGAACCATTGATTGGTGCTATCCAACCTGTATGTGTTGTTCAAAATTTGTCGAATGATGTTCAAGGTCCACAAGGTGTAAACTTTATACCTCAGGATTACGAATTTAAAGCACAATTTAGATTAACAAATGCGGCTACTGGTAGAATAGTTTATAACAAATCACTACCTGTTACTAAAAAATGTATGTCTTTGGATGCTAACTGGGAAACCTGCTATAACGAAACCGGTGTGAAAGTAAGATTGGTAAACAGTATAAGCGCAGGATATAATGTAAACTCAACATCTGTTTATACAGGTGCAAGTTTCATAGCGAACGGCTTTACAGGTGTACCACAATATCGCTTCGCACAAATACAATATCCTGATTTTGAACCGAACGAATTTATAGATAATCAAATCGGCAGACTTCGCGGTAGTATTATTGGTCAAACGAATTTGGAAGGACAAGACAAATGGCCTTTCGATGATACATTAAGTACAGATTTATTTGTAATGAAACGTATGAACGAATTCTCAGAAAGTGCTTCCGATTATAACCTTGATATATTCACTGGCAATGCTCTTCCATCAACTACACGTTGGGTTGCTATCAATGCTGACGTTGTTGACGGTAATAAAGCATCCTTGAACGCTGTTGCACCACGCGGTAACTTCCGTGGCTTAAATTCACCTACAATTCGTATGAACAGAACACGCACATTATTTAATGGTGCTCAAACTGATCTTGGTGTAGTTGATAAATCAGTTGTTGTACAAAATGGTTCTACCCAATCTTTCCGCGGTGACGAATTACGCTCATTCCCTATAGATTTGCGCGGTCGTTTTGGTGCTGTATTATCGTTGTCAGTACAAAGAGGCGATTATGACAGACATTCAATCGGAAGATTCTGGGCAGAAAGCAAAATGTGGGGACCTGAAGGCAAAGCATTTGTAAATGGCAATGTTTATACCAACTATTCACCCGGCTCTTATGCATCACAAATTTATCCTGATATGTTAGTAGTTGAATTTGCTAAACCAAGTGATAACGGTGTTCAAAACATAACAAATATTCCTGAAGCTAACTGGAGACATAATCCACAGCGTCGTAAAAGTTTAGCTACCGCAATTACAAATGTTCCAGCTTTGACAATTTTCGGCTCAGGTGGTACAATGGTTGGATTCTTGGAAAGCGATAAAGACTCTGCTTTAGCTTTACCAAACACCGGATTATCACAATTAAACTCATTACGTCCTGACTTCTATGACACTGGTGTGGACTGGGATTATGAAAAATACTTCGTACAAGTTCCTGACACATTTATTAATTGGAAATCTGACGGAGCACGTAATTTCCGCTTCCGTATTAGAGTATTAGCTAAAAACAATCAAATCAATCCTGCAACACCTACAGTTTTAGATGATTATGATGATTTCTTTGTTGATAATGTTCAATTGACAGTTCCTGAAGAAGTAACCGATATCGAAGTTTCTTCTGTAAGAATAGATTGGCCTTATTCAAAAATACCTGCTTCTCAAGCAACAAACGTTCCTGTAATAGTTAAATTATCAAATAATACAAGTTTGTCGGCACCGGTATTTAACGTAAAAGTTAAAATCTTCCGCGATGGTGATTTTGATAAAAACACGAAACGCGCTGTACCGGGTAAAAAACCTATTTATTGCCGTGTTGAAAGTGTTGCTAATATGGATGGAGCGAGCCAAATGGAGATGGTAATGCCATCTTGGAACGCAAGAAAATGCTACGATGGTAAAAACAATAAATATACTTTTGTTGCTTATGTACAATTCCCTAAGACGGACATAACAACAAGTAACGATACTACATATTCTACACAAGAAATAACATTTGATGAGTTTTATGCTTATGAATCAAACTTCAATAAAGACGAAAAAACCGGAATTGATTACGGTGTAAACGATGTTCCTACTGAAGCTAAAATCACAGGCAGGGGCTTGAATGTTCCGGGTTCTAATGCCGGTAATAATATTGGTCTTGACCAACAATGCGGCTTTGGCGGTGTGTTAATTGACGCATTTGCAGGTAAATTAGCTATGAAGTTTAAAGTTATAAATACTGATACAATCCGTTCTTACCAAGCAATGTTTTCATCATTGAACTCTCATCCTGATTTAGTTGAGTTTAGTTTATTAGAAAATCAAGTTTTAAATGGTATTGATGTGCCAAGTGATAAATTAATCCCTGGTTCATATATGGAACACGAACGTGGTTTCTTTAACGGCGCTCTATTCTTTGATCAATTCACAACCTATCCATTAGATCAACCAATCGAATTGGCAACAGGTACATATTGGTTAGTTGTTTGCCAAACAGCCTTAGACGGTATGAACTTAGGTGCAAGTGCAACACGTTCTTGCGTGAAAGTTACTGATCATAATACTTCTCCGGTTATGGGTGCTACAGGTCGTAACGTTTACATTGATAGAAATTTCAGATTAAAGAAAGACAATGTATATGTAAACAATAACTTATTCGCATTCTTGAATGGTTATTACACAACAAATTGGTTACCATTTACTCCTATAATTGGCAATATTGGTTATCCTCACACAACACACGCAGGTACTAATTTGAAAGATGGTATAACTTCATCATATTTCAACGGTACTTGGATTCCATTGATTCGTCCTTTCTTCGGTCCTCGCTCTTATGGCGACGGTGCGGAAGAATATGTAGAATGTCCTGACGATGTTCCTGTTACTTTGACTTCGTTCAATGGTTACAGCAGAAATAATGGTATTGAATTAGCTTGGGAAACTGCATCTGAAATCAATAATGCCGGTTTTGATGTTGAACGCCGCGTAAATGGCGCAACAGATTGGATCTTAGCAGGTTTTGTATCAGGTAATGGAAATTCAGCAAAACATAATTACTACAGTCATTTGGATAGAGATGTTGTTGCAGGCACAACCTACAATTACAGATTACGTCAAATGGATAATGATGGTAGTGTATCGTGCAGTAATTCAAATATAGTAACAATTACTTTTGAAAACAATGGCGATATGATGTTAGGTCAAAACTCTCCTAACCCATTCAATAACATAACAAATATTAAATTCACTTTGTCACAAAAAACAGACGTTAAATTAGAAGTATTGGATATCTTCGGTAAAACAATTTCCGTATTAGAAAACGGAACAATGAACGCCGGCGACCACTACAGCCAATTCTCAGCGATTGGATCGGATGGTAATTCTCTACCTTCAGGTACATATCTGTACAGATTAACTGCAAACGGTGAAGTTATAACAGCAAAAATGACTATTGTCAAATAATATTTGATACATAGAAATAATTTAACCGCATTCTGAAAAGAGTGCGGTTTTTTTTGTAATTTTGCGTCATAAACTTATTACGGAAAATAAACTTATGTTAAAAACTAAAGTATTTTGCATTATTATATTAATGTGTATGTCAACTGGTACGTTGAAAGCTCAGGATTCGCTAAAGTCGGAGAGTAAAATTGATGCTATGCTAAAGTCATTAGCCGAAAGAAACGTTTCTCTTTCGACAAACATAATTGAACTATTGATTAAGGGACCGAATTTAATCTACGAGCAATCAATTAACGGCGACAAAGGTATTACAGTGAAAATGACCTACGATATAGCATCTACAGTTGATATGCTGTATTTAGAAGGATCGTACCGCTGGTACATCTGGCAGCCAATGGGAAATACTCCATTGACAGGTCTTGCTGTGGGTCCTTATTTAAAAATGACCCAACAGCTTAGTGGAAAGGGTACTTTTACAATCGGCGCAGGGGGCGAGGCGGCTTTTAAAATGATTTTTTATAAGCATTATGTTCTAGAGCCTTCAATAACGCTTTCTTATCCCTATATTTTTGATTTGAGGATAGGATTTGGTTACGCTTTTTAATATAATTTTAGGAAAAAAAGCAATTAAATTTGATTATTAATTAGAAAAGTATTAAATTCGAGTACTTTATTTTTGCAGAACTTAGAAGTTTATTAAAAAATATTAATTATGACGAATATATTAAAATAAGGAAATATAAATTATGATGCAACATTTTGCTTTAGAAAATCCAATAGAAATAATGGCTGGCAAGCCACGCGCTGAATTAACACGAGATGACTTGATTCAAATAATATTAGACGCGAGTATAGAAAGAATAACATTCCACTATACCGCCGTTGACGGCAGAGTTAAAGAATTGCGTATTCCAATAACCAATCGCCACCAAGCTGAGGTAATATTGGGTGAGGGTGAACGCGTTGATGGCTCTTCACTTTTTAAAGGTGTAGTAGATGCGGGAAAATCTGATTTATACGTTGTACCGGTTTACAGGACAGCCTTTATTAATCCGTTCGACGAAACCAGTTTGGATTTTGTTTGCCGTTTTATCACAGGCGACGGTAAATTAGCACCATTCGCACCGGACAATATATTGCATCTGACCTACGAGCAGTTGAAAAAAGAAACAGGTTTGGAATTGCAAGCATTGGGCGAATTAGAATTTTATTTGATTGGCAAAGTTGCCGAGGATTTATATCCACTTCCTAAACAAGCCGGCTATCACGGAACCGGACCGTTTGTGAAAACCACCGATATGGTTAACGAAATGCTCCGCATAATGACTAATATAACAGGTGAAATAAAATACGCGCATAACGAAGTAGGTTATATGCCGAGCATAGAAAGCGATAACCCGCTTTTAGCCGGCAAAATGGCTGAGCAAGTAGAAATAGAGTTCCTGCCAACACCAATTGACGAAGCCGCGGACGTAGTGGTTTTAGGTAAATGGATAGTTCAAAATGTTGCCGACCGTTATGGAATGATTGCCACATTTTATCCAAAATTGGAAATTGGAAATGCCGGTAGTGGATTGCACTTCCACACAATGTTGAAACGCGGTGAAAAAAACGCTATGGTTGACGAATCAGGCGATCTATCGCAAGATGCCTTGAAGTTGATTGGCGGATATTGCAAATATGCTCCGACATTGAGTGCATTCGGCAATATGACAGCCGCATCATTTTTGCGTTTGGTACCCCATCAGGAAGCACCAACGATGGTGTGCTGGAGCTACTCAAACCGCAGTGCGTTGATTCGAGTACCACTAGGATGGCGTGGAATAGATAACCTTGCTATGACGGTTAATCCGCAACAAACAGAAAAATTATCGGGAAAAGAATCGCGCCAAACAGCAGAAATCCGCTCAGCGGATGGTTCGGCAAATACACATTTGTTATTAGCGGGTATAGCAACAGCGGCAATGTGGGCATTCCGCAATCCTGAAGAGTCTTTGAAAATGGCTGAATGTTGCTTCGTAAAAGGTAATATACACGACGACCCTGAGTTGTGCGAACGCTTAGTTGATATAGCGACATCGTGCGAAGAGACTGCCGATGTGCTTTTGGAACAAAGAAGTCTATACGAAAAAGAAGGTATGTTCCCTGCATCGTTGATTGATAAAGTAGCCGCTACATTGAAGTTAGAAAAAGATGCCGGATACAATCGCCAAATTATGGCTTTGGACGAAACAAACGCCAGAAAAGAAGCAAGAAAATTGATGCACAGCAATTTCACGAAATATTAGAATTTAAAAAAAGGAAACACCAAAAAACGTTAATTTACTCATCCGATGACTGGCAGTCAGCGGGTGGGTTGGCAGAGTAGAACGTTACCAAGGTGGAGCTTGGTAACGAGATAAATTATAAAACAAACAAGGATGTTTGTTCCACCGCGCTTGGTGGTCAAACATCCTTGATTGATAAAAAGGGTTCGATTGACGAACCCCTAAATAAAATTTATTAATTTATTTTGTCTTTAAAGATTTTCATTAAGTTAAAGTTATATTTATACAAAGTTTCATAAGAAATAAATATTTCCTTATTCCCAATTATAAATAAAACAGCCGGAGTTAACGAGACATTATATTTCCCAAATAAGCCCCCTTTTAAATCCTTAGGGGGCCAAGGATCATCTTCCTCAATAAATTCATAGATAATTGGATAATCGGGCATTAATTTCGATATATCCCGTTTTAAAAGTTTTCTCTGCAATACTTGATTTGTAGTCCTACCAATAACAAATATGCTGTCAACCCTTTTTCCTTTGATCATTGTATCGGTATAAATTTTGACTGTTTTAAAGCAATCCACGCAACAATATGGACCGAAAAATATATAAATTTTCTTTGGGGTGCCGGCATTTACGATAAGCGAAGCCGTTAGGAAAAGCAATAATATTATTAAGCACTTATTCATCATTTTTGTCAAAATTAAATTTGAAAATATATAATGACATACCAAGTTCATCTTTATCAATTGCTTGATCATTCAATTTTGTAAATTCGGATGTTTTCATATCATAGTATTTTTTATCAAATCGATTTAAACCATCATATTCACGACTAACGAAATAATTATCTTCAAAAACATCAAACAACCCAGTAACTAAATAATTATTTTGATTCACTAATTGATCCTCGTTATACTCTGGTGTTTGAATATCATTTTTTATCATTACCCACTTTCCATTGGTTTCTTGCCATAAATCTAAATGTAAATTCATATTTTCTTTGGTTTCAGGACCTTCCCAAAAAACAAGTAGCCTATCTTTTTTTAAATATTGTATTTGTCTAATTTTTGATGTTGAATACAAATTCTCACGAACTGCAGCAAGAATGTCTTTGGGTTCTTTTATATTTTGATTCTTTAATTGAAGCAATTTATCTTTAATTACTAAAGCCGATGAGTCATTCCAAGAAGGAACATCGAACAATATTGAATCTTGCAATATACCTTTATTGAAAATTCTGATTTTATAATCGAGTATATCTGAAATAAAACACCTATCATTGCTAATATCATAACTGACTATGCTACGTGGTTGAAACCATGTTAGTTCAAAACATTCTAAATTATAAATATAATCTAAAGTAATATGTAAGGGTAAATCATTAAGATTTACTTTGCCAATGTAAATATTTTTTTTGGTTCTGTCAATCATATTATTCAATTTATCATCAATAATACAAAGTTGATTGTTAAGAATAAATAACTTGTAGAACTGTTGATGTGGCTCTAAGTTAATCCGATCATAGTATTTGTAATTTAAAGTTGAGTCTTTTTCAAATACGAAAACAGCATTATAAGTTAATAATACCAAATATTTTTCATTAATAATAAAATCTAAAATAGAAAAATTACCATGAAAATTTGGGTCTTTATAAGGTCCTGGTATGAAAGTTTGAAAACTATAATTTGTATCTTTGGATATCACATTAAATGTAAAAGTTGGGAAATCTTTGAATTCTGTTAATTTAGGTGTATAGAATATCTTATTATCAAAACGATTGATAAAAAAATACATTGGGTTGTCTATTTTAGTTTTATAGTAATTCTCATAATCTAAATAATTATTTATGGATAAAATATTTAACGAAAACATAAACGAAAAAAGAAATGTGTTTATCATAGTATTCTCTGAAATTGATTAAAAGAAATATTTATTTATCGAAATTTAATTTAAAAATATAATAGTACGTTTTTAATTCTTTTGTTTCCAAGTCATTTTCACAAAGTGTATGGAATTCTGCGGCATTCATATTGAAATATTTTGTATCAAATCTATCCAAACTGTAATTTGTACTACATACTAATTTTCCACAATCAAATACGTCAAAAATAGAATTAGGCAAAAATGAATTCCGGCTTAATTTGTTATCCCTATTGTATTTTGGTACTGTTATATTATGGTGTTTAATAGCCCATTTGTTATTTATTTTCTCCCATAAATCAAAATGCAGGTTTATACCACGAAGTTTAGAAGGCTCTTCCCAAATTACAAGTAATCTATCGTCTTTTAAATATTGGATGCTTTGAATTAAATTTGCGTTAGATAAATCTTCTTGTAATTGTGAAATTATTTCCTTTGCCTGCACAAATCCTTGGCTATTTATGGTCTTGATTTTATTTTTAATTTTATTTGCCAATGTATCATCCCACGTAGGCATATCCATAGAAATAGAATCCACTAAGGTGGTATCCTGAAAAATTCTAATTTTATAATCTAGTATTTCGGAAACGAAAAATAAATTATTCATAATATCATAAGTAGCGATTTTACGAGGTTGGAACATAGTTAAGGAAGAATAATCGTTTTGGTATATATATTCATATAATAATTCAGTACTATTAAAATCATTTAGTTTGGCAATATAGACATTTTTTTTGTTTGTATCTACCATACTAGAATATAGTTCATTTACAAGAATTAAATGATTATCATCTAAGAATATTTTGTCAAATTTTTTGGTTTTCTCTATAGGTACAGAATTTTTAAAAGAAAGTGTTTTATCTGAATTAATTTGATATATATATAGATTATCAAAAGTTAAGAGAGTCAACAATGTCTCACTTACTGCAAAATCTAAAATTAATAAAGATCTAATATTTGGATAATTATTATTACTTTTTGGTATTATGGTTATTAAAGGATAATCTCTATTTTCCTTAACCATATGGAAATCGAAAAATAATAATGAGTCTTTCTGTATAACATTTCTTTGACAATAATAAAAAGAATCTTCATTTACGAAAGTTTTAATACTGTAGGAATCATCAAAGGGAGTTGCAATGAAATCATCATATTTGAGATAATCGTTTATTGATAAAAAACTCATAAATAAATAAATAAAAGCAGAAACAGCTAGTGTATTCATATTAATCTCATATATTTAAATAAACAAAGGGTGTAAATAAATATAATTTACACCCTAAAGAGGATTATGGTAATTCAGCTTCTCGCAATGTTATTACAATGTAAGAAATATTATAGATATCAGTTGATTGCCAAACAACTGATCTATAAAAGAATTTTCCATTTTCTGTAATATTATTTGTGAACGAATTGCATAAGTTCCCTGCAAGTATTTCGTTTTCTGCATGTTGACTTAAATCTGCATGTGTACATATAATTCCTACTAAAGGGGCTCTACAACGTTCGAAACCCGTGCCGGTACAATCAACACGTATATGCGTGTCACCGTTATCATAATGTGAAATAACAGATTGAACTGTAGAATATCCACAATAGACTTCCCCTGACAATAAGGTAACTGTTTGTCCACCTTGTGGGTAAAAATCAACAGTAGTTATTGGGCTATATGCCGGTAAGGCGAATAGAACATTCGTGCTTAGTGCGAATAAAGCCAATATGATGTAATTTTTCATATAACATTCCTAAAATTAATTAATTATTCATCGTAAAAATTGAGATATACATCGATAAGTATATGTGTTTCGTTATTTAGTGCATCGTGTTCCCATGTCAAAAACCTGTAGTACGTTATGTCATTTTCAATGACAATATTGTTATATGAACCAGAAAGGATATTGTTTGATATTTGATTATCAGCATATTCTTCTAGATCAGTATTTGATGGTTGAGTTTGAAATTGGCTTGGTGGGTTTTTCCATTTGCATTTTTCCAAACCTGGGTCTGCACAACATAATAAATGGTGATTTATATTATGTAATTCCCAAACATTTGCATACCCTAGATATTCGACACCTGGTGATTGTATTAATGCTCCATCAGTTCTTATCTCTGTACTTGTTGATACTAACGTTCTTGCTGTAATATTTGCGATGCTTGCTACTAAAAAAATAGCAACACTAAGAATAAGTATCTTCTTCATTTCAATCTCCTTTTGAATAAGGGTTAGTTATCACTTCACCACTTTGGTGCTTGTGATGTAGGTCTTCCAATTTACTATTCTTAACATTCGGATGTCCATCTACTAACTTGTATTCATAATACACCTCACTAATCATTTATGCGTAATGTGTGTATTTTTAAATATTAAACAAAGAACTACGTCTAACCCTTGTCAGTAATCGAAGAAATTTAAGCGTTTAACGATTACTGACGCACAATTGCCTATTTGGGCA
>JBBRAO010000016.1:0-63660 GCA_038206725.1 Kapaibacterium sp. (SeqCode) | reverse complement strand
TAGAGCTTTTGGGAATAGAAGTATGCTTTTTTCATAACCGACTCGCAATTTTTTAATTTTAGTCTTTAAAACCAAGGGCTAAATTACTAAATTATTTTCAAACTTTGTAATAAGTTTTATTTTTAGTTGCAATTTTATTGTGCTATGACACTTGAACGGGTGGGAGAGTTACAAAAGAGGTAATTTTTTCCAATTATCTCATCTCATCCACGTCAAGAAGTCTGATTTCAACCGCTGTATAATGATTGTTCTTATTAATCTAAATCATTTCCAGCTGAGATTAATTATAAAATTGAATTTAATTAGGAACAATCGAAATATGAACGATATAAATAGCGGTTTAGACGGTAAAAACGTATTCATAACAGGTGCCACATCGGGTATCGGTAAAGTAACCGCGATAGATTTAGCATTACGGGGCGCGGTTGTCATAGCCGCCTATAGGGATTTTTCAAAAGCGGAAAAATTGATGCAAGAGTTTAATGCAAAAAGAACAGCGAACACTAAGGGGTTGATTGATTTGATATTCTGTGATTTATCCAGTATCGCGTCAATTAATAATGCTTGTAACTCAATAAAAGCTAATTATAAATCGTTGGATATACTAATCAATAACGCCGGCGTTTGGAATTGGAGTTTTTTGACCAGCCAAGATGGCTACGAAGAGATATTCGCGGTCAATGTGTTAGCACCTATATTAATAACCAATAATTTATTGGAGATTATGACAACTAAGGATTCTAAACTTATTTATACCGCATCCGGCTTACATTACGGAAAAATCAATTTCGAAGATATTGAATATAAAAAATCTTACAGCGGTTATCAAGCATATCGTCAGTCAAAGCTTTGCGACATAATTATTGCGCGTTATTACTCTGCCCTATTAAAAAACAAAGGGATTTCTGCTTATTCACACCATCCGGGAATGGTAAACACCGATTTGGGCAGAACCGCGAATCCTATCGCACGGTTTGCTTTCAAAGCCTTTGGTATTCCACCCAAAAAAGGTGCTGAAACAATGATTTATTTGGCAACCGAAGCTGACAGCAATTTGAAAAGCGGTGAATATTACACCAAAAATAAAGTCGCCAAAACTCAAGACTATACTTATGATACGCTTATAGCGGAAAAGTTGATTAAACTCGCGCAAAGCTATATCATTAAAAGTTATAAGTAATCTAATATCATATATTAAGCAAAATATATTTTTGAATTTAAACGAACAAAAGCAGTTTTTCGTCATATTTTTTTTAAGTACAACTAAAATTATAATGAGGCAATTATGAAAAAAATTAAAAGTATAGGCTTCAAATACCTATTTAGTATTATTATATTATTTGCAATAAACACAATATCTTTTGTTCCTTTGACCGCGCAAGATAATCCCGTAGAATCCAAAATAACGAAAAATGACGGAGCAATTTATATAGGTGTCATATTAGCGAATGATGAAAAAGGTGTTTTAATAGAAACAAAGAATTTAGGCAAAATCCTTATCCCAAAATATGAAATCAAATCTATAGAAGTCTATAGCAATACAGCGACGACTTACGGAATTAATGCGTATTCCACGCGTTATTTTATAACTCCAAATGGCTTACCTATTAAGAAAGGCGATGATTATCTGCTTCTTTCGCCAATTAGTGCCGAAGCACATTTCGCGGTTTCCGATAATTTTTCTTTAGGGATTATGACTACTTGGGGAGCTACTCCTATTATCGGTTCGGCAAAATATTCAATCAATATTGCGGAGAATATTAATATTGGTATAGGGGCATTGCTTGGAACATTAGGATGGGCGGGTTTGGACAAGTATGGCGTTCTCGGTTATGGATCTTTGACTTATGGCAATCGCCAATCGAATATAACACTTTCGGGAGGATATGGACTTATAGGCTATAATAAGGAGCACAGAAGCGCACCACTAATGTCAATAGCCGGAATGACTCCAATTGCTAAGAAAGTATCTTTCGTATTCGATTCATTCATTTATTTGGACAATAAATATACTGTGGCTATATTAATACCCGGATTGAGATTTGCCACATCAGAAAAGAACTCTTTCCAATTTGGATTTGGCGGTCTATATGCTGACGATCAAATACAAAAATTTCCTATACCATTTTTCAATTGGTTTAGATCTATTGATTAAGATATATTATTTTATCGTATATTTCAAATATCCAACACCTCGCAGGTATTGGATATTTTTTTTATACGATTACTCTCAATTATTCTTAGGCTATCATAATAACAATTTATGAACTTAAATTAATTTGCTAATTGCCGATTATTACTTATGTTTGTATTATGTTAAAAAAGCAAAACAGAAAAACATATTTTAATTGTTCTAATTTTTTTTAACATTATTTTTAGTAAATAATTTATTTCAACAAATAAGTGAGGTACTTAATGGATTCTGAATTAGTAGCTAGAATGGCGTTTATGAATATAATATCCTTGGTAATAGTTGTTATATGCATAGCATCATATTGGAAGATGTTTCAAAAAGCCGGAGAACCCGGTTGGGCGGCAATTGTTCCTATCTATAATATTTTTATGATGTTAAAGATAGTAGGCAAACCTTGGTGGTGGATATTATTATTAATTATACCATTTGTCAATATTGTAATTGGTATAATGGTAATTGGTTTAACCGCAAAAGCATTCGGAAAATCTATGGGGTTTGCTGTTGGAATGTTTTTCTTACCGTTTATCTTCTTACCTATCTTAGGATTCGGCGATGCTAAATACGTAGGTCCTAGTAACCCGGCTCCTATGGTATAATTTTTACACTTAATAATTCAAGAAAACACATAGTTTGGCTATGTGTTTTTTTTGTAATATTTTTTGTAAATTTGAATTAATTATAATATAGAATTTAACTTTGACTTATTAAGGATTATTTTTATGCTTGAACCAACTTATTTAACTATACCAAATGATTTAACATACATAAGTATTGCAGTCGCTTATGCAGAATCGGTTTTAAAAAAATGCGGTTTCTCATCGCGAGAGACCAACAAAATCATATTAGCCCTCGAAGAATCATTAACAAATATATGTAAATATGCTTTTGAATCGGATGATAAAGAGAAAATCGAGATTTCCATATCCATCGAGAATACATACTTGAGTATCTCCATAAAAGATAAAGGAAAGCCATACAATTTTATGTCCGGTATCACTTACGATCCTTCCGCAATTGATGAGGAATCGGAAATTAGCGGTGATGAATTATCCACATTTTTAATAAAAAATTCTGTTGATATTGTAAGTGCTAATAACTTGGGTAAATTTGGCAACGAGTTTCGTTTGCTTATATCTTTACCTGCCGAAAAGATTTCCGAAATGGCGGATATGAAAAACTTAAGAGCAATGGATGCCGAGGCTCCCCCATCAAACGAAAATATAGTTGAATACCGTCAGATTGTACCCGAAGAAGCAATCGAAGTATCGAGTTGTATATATACAAGCTATGGCCGTTCCTATGTCAATGAAGATTTATATTATCCCGAAAAAGTAGTAGAGATGAACAGAAATGGCTTACTGACTTCAATTGTTGGTGTTTCGGAATCAGGCGAGATCGCAGGGCATATCGCTCTGATTCGTCCTTCCCTTAACTCTACTATTGTTGAATGGGGAATTGCCGTAACTAAGCACAAATTCCGCGGTAAAGGTGTGATGAACAATTTAAACGAAGTTGCCGAAAAGAAAGCAATTGACCTGAATTTTAAAGGATATTTCGCACATTGCGTTACCGAGCACCCATTTACACAGAAAATTTGTAACAAATTTGATTTCAAAGATGTGGCAATTGCATTCGGTTATAGCCCTTTGAATGTTACTTACCGTAAAATGGCGGAAAACCTAACTCAACGCCAAACAATAGTGTTTGCTTATAAATTTTTGCAAAAACCTGGAAATTTAAAATTATACCTGCCCGCTGAACATTCAGAAATTATTACGGATTTATATACTTCATTGGGCGTTCAGGTTGAACCGCAAACTTTGAATAACAATCAAGGAAACGCGGCTGAATCAACTTATAAAGTAGATTTCTTCAACCATAGGAATACCGCGTTTATTACTGTAAAAGAGTATGGCGACGACATCGTATCGAAAGTAGCTTTTGAATTAAAGAACGCTTGCTATGAGAAGAATGATATTATCTTTATGAATTTGAATCTTAGCGATCCATTAACAGCTAGGTATTGTTCTGAATTTGAAAAATTGGGGTTTGTTTTTGCAGGATTGCTTCCGGGTGAACCGTTTGAACATACTTTAATCCTGCAATATTTCAACAATATAAGATTCGATTACAGCAAAATTGACATTTATTCTGAGCAAGCAAAGCGTTTGTTTGAGTACATAAAAAACTATATTGAAAAATAAACTCATAAACTATTTATAAACAGAAGTACGATATATAATTTATTTTTCGTAATTTTAACTTTGTTTTCGAATTAAAATAGGAATTATTATGAAATTCGTTAAAATCTTTAATATTTTATCATTACTACTTATATTTACTCCTTTTGTTAAGTATTGCTCTAATAACGATACAAAACAAGTGGATAATAAGGATAAAGTAGAAGCTGTATCTTCAGAAGCCGTTTCGGATAAAGTTAGTAAAACAGAACGCGAAGAAAATATATGGGATAAAATCACCCTCTCAAAAAAAGGGAACTATATAACCGGCTGGGGAATGGTTTTCTTCACTCTTACCGATGTAGTTGAATTTAAATTTAACAAGGTAGCTTTAGAATTCTATTCTATTACAATATCATTTTTTCTATTAATTTTTACCCTTTACAAGTTAATAGCAGGAAAATTTAAGCGGCTGACACTCTATTATGCCATATCCTGGTTATGTGTTTTAATTGCTTTTTATTTTGTAACCCACGGATTCAACGATACTGAATATATTAAGTGGGGTTTTTACGCTTATTTAGCTTCGAATACAGTATTATTGATAATCCGCTTAGCGATTAGAAAACAATGCAAAAAAGAATCAGTAGAAGCTATTCTGGAACAAACTTAACGATAATCGATTCATCTGTGTTTTATTTTATAAATTAATTTGAGAGTTTTATGACCATATATAAAGAATTCAAAGCGTTTGCTATGCGAGGTAATGTAATTGACTTAGCTGTCGGCGTTATCATCGGCGGTGCTTTTGGAAAAATAGTAACATCGTTGGTTAATGATATTATAATGCCATTAGTAGGATTGCTAATAGGCGGTTTCAACGTTTCGACACTAAAGGTTACATTAAAAGCTTCGGTTACAGATGCCGCGGGAAAAGTAATCAAAGATGCAGTAACGTTGGGATACGGTTCATTTTTGCAATTTACTCTTGATTTCCTAATTATAGCGTTCTGTATTTTTATGTTCGTCAAACTAATGAACAGTATGCAACGTAAAGAAGAAGCTCTTCCTGAGACGCCTCCAGAGCCAACTAAAGAAGAAATTTTATTAACAGAAATCAGGGATTTATTGAAAAATAAATAATTTAATGAACAATGTACTGTATATTTCTCATTTCTCACATTATCGAATGGGGGGACAACAGAGTACGTCCAATCCAGATTTCGCCCGTTTGCTGTTATGCCCGAAGAAGGTGAATTATCAAAACGATTAGAAAAAGCATCTTGCTTCAAATAACCTATTTTTAATTACTCCCAATTGTAGAAGCATTTATTTTTTGGAGAAATCAACATATTATTTTGTTATTCCAAATTATTAAGTTAAATTTGTAAATAAATTTGATGTCGCTCTTTCAAAATGATATAATTTCAAATAATGATTTAAAAAGTGTTTTTTTAATAACTCCTAATTAAAATACTTTTTAAGTAATTTTAATTTAGGTTTCCAAAGTATTTTGTAATTTCAAAATATTAGTTAAATTTCCAATTAAAATTGTAGCAGTATTATTTTTTATTTTATTAGAGGTATGATATGAAAAAAGCACTATTAGTTGCTTTATTAATAACCATTATTGGTGTTGGTGCAAATGCACAAGATTATAAATCCGCAATTGGTCTTCGCGGTGGTTGGTACAACGGTGTTACCTACAAACACAATATGTCTCAATCTAGAGCTTTTGAAGCTTTACTCGCGACTGACTGGTACGGCTTTAACTTAACGGCTTTATACGAAATCGAAAACCCTGCATTCGATGTCAGTGGAATGAGATGGTATTACGGTATAGGTGGTCACGTTGGTAACTATTATAAAAATAGTCAATTGTCTTTTGGTGTTGATGCTATCATTGGTTTAGAATACACATTCAAAGAACTTCCTATAAACGTTAGTGTAGATTACAAACCTGCTTGGAATTTAACAGGCGGGACGGGATTTTGGGGCGCTGATGCCGCATTCTCAATTAGATATTATTGGAAATAAGATTTATTTATTAAATCTATTATTTAAAAATATTCAACCATTGGTTTAAGACCTTTGGTTGATTTTTTTTATGTATCATAAGCTTGTATTCATCGGATGACTCGAAGTCATCCGATGAATTACATATAAACAATTTATTTCTTTGCAAATCGTTAAAACTTTTTTAAAAAATACTTTAGAAATATATGTTTACCGGACTGATTGAAGAAATAGGCTCTATAAAGAAAGTGAAATCCATAGGTGGTGGAATCAAGATTCAGATTTCTGCTACAAAGATAATGGATGATTTGAAAATTGACGACTCCGTTTCAATTAATGGTACCTGTCAAACAGTGGTTTCACTTTCAAATAACAGCTTCGATGTTGAAGCGGTTGAAGAAACTTTGATTAAAACGACATTAGGCTATCTGAAATCTGGTGAGTTAGTAAATTTGGAGCGCGCCGCTTTACCAAGTTCACGTTTAGGCGGCCATTTTGTTCAAGGTCACGTTGATTGTATAGGTGAGTTGGCGAGGATTGATAAGTTACAAACGGCTGTTAATCTGTGGTTCAGTTATCCTAAAGGTTTTGCGGAACTGATAGTTCCAACCGGATCAATTTGTATCAATGGTGTGAGCTTAACTAGTGCGCGAGTAGAAAACGATCAATTTATGGTCGCTATCATTCCACATACATATAAATCTACAAACCTCAAAGATTTGAAAATGGGAAGCAAAGTAAATTTGGAGTTCGATATTATTGGTAAATATGTAGTAAAAATGTTAAACTCTATTGATAAAAAGAAAATATCTACCTTAGATAAATATATAACACAACCGATGGATTAACATGCGAATAGAAACAGATTTTATTGGCTCAAAAGAAATAGGAAAATCAGCCCTTTACGGAATTCATTCTGTAAGGGCGGTAGAAAATTTCCCAAACAAGCAGAAGTTCAACATAAACTGGTATAAAAGCATTGGTCTTGTAAAATTATCAGTTTATAAGACTTATCAAAAGTACAAAGCCGCGCTTATCATTAAATACGATGTTTCAGATATTCCATTTGAATTAATTAACGATGACGTAATTGAGGCACTAATAAGCGCCGCAGAGGAAGTTTCTCAAGGATTGCACTATGATAACTGTATTGTTCCCGCAATCAGCGGAGGGGCCGGTACAAGCCAGAATATGAACGTTAATGAGATCATTGCTAACCGTGCATTAATATTGTTGGCTCATAAACCGGGTGAATACCAATTTGTCCATCCAATCGAACACGCAAATATTTATCAGTCAACCAATGATGTTATCCCCACTGCTTTGAAAATAGCTCTAATGACCTTATTAAAGACTTTGGAAAATTCGATAAATCAATCACGCCAACAGGTCGAAGCTCTCGAAACAAAATACCGTTCTAATCTTCGAATCGCTTATACACAAATGCAATCGGCTGTGCCTTCTACTTATGGCCGATTATTCGGTGCTTATAACGAAGCCTTATCTCGCGATTGGTGGCGAGTTTCGAAGTGTTTTGAACGTACTAAGCAAATCAATCTTGGTGGCAGTGCAGTAGGTACGGGGCTTACTGTTCCACGATATTTTATTATGGAGACTGTCAATGAATTGAGAGGTTTAACAGATTTGCCGCTTTCCCGTTCCGAGAATCTAACAGATGCCACACAAAACTTGGATTCGTTTGTGGAAGTATCGGCTATTTTGAAAGCACACGCTGTAAATTTGGAAAAGATATCAAGTGATTTGCGGTTGTTGGCTTCCGATATAATCAGAGATCCGGAAATAGTGATACCTCAAAAGCAAGCCGGTAGTTCTATAATGCCCGGCAAAGTGAACCCTGTAATTTGTGAGTTTGCAATAAGCGCTGCACACAAAGTTTATGCTAATGATATGATAATTAGTAGCCTATCTGCGCAAGGCTGTCTCGATTTGAATGCTTATTTACCAAGTATTGGTGATGCCATTTTGGAATCAATTGAACTATTAATCGCCGTAAATAAAACATTAACTCAAAATCTATTCAATGATATCAAGGTAAATACCGAGCTTTCATTGAAAAGACTTTTAGAAAGCCCTTCCATTTCCACAGCATTGCTTCCGTACCTCGGTTATGAAAAAGCCGGTTTATTGGCAAAAGAGATGAAGTTCTCTAATTTGGATATTTATGAGGCAAATAAGAAGCTGAAATTAATAGATGTTGAGAAATTAGAAGAAATATTGAAACCCGAAAATTTGATTAAAGAAGGATTTTCGATAAAAGATATTATATAGATTATTCCATACTCATATATATATTCACATAGCTTTCATAACGCTCTGCATTAATTTCCCCACTCTCAACCGCGGCGGTAACAGCACAATCCGGTTCGTGAATATGCGAACAGCTTGGAAATTTGCATTTTGGGAAATACTCATCGAATTCGTGAAAATATAGAGCTAATTCTTCTTTCTCCAATCCGGATGAAGCAAATTCACGTATGCCCGGAGTGTCTATTATATTAACGTTACCCTTTAATTCAAATAATCTTACTGAACTTGTCGTATGCTGACCTTTATTTGTCCGCTCACTAATTTCATTAACCGCTTGTATTTCTTCACCTATTATTTTATTAATAATGGTTGATTTTCCTACTCCGGATGGTCCGGCAAAAACGGTAATTTTATTCTTTAAGAATTTCTTTATTTCCTTTAAATCATTGTTTAAAGCGGAAATATAAAAAACAGTATGACCTAATTTAAGATAGGTTTCAAAATCTTGGTGTATATAGTCCAAATCATCGGCTAAATCAATTTTATTTACACATATAGCGGTCTTCAACCCACCCAATTCCGCAGAAACGACAAATCGGTCAATCAATTTTAAATTATACCCGGGCTGTTCTGCGGATACAATTAGAAAAAGGTAGTCGGCATTCGATGCCATTACAAGTTCGCGAGTTGATTTACCAGGTGCTTTTCTCGCAAGCATAGTTCCGCGTTTTTTAACACTTATTATTACGCCATTTAGAAGTTCATCGTCTGATTGCTCCGATTCTTTTAGACCAATCTGTTCTCTAAACGAAACGCTATCCCCTACGGCAACCAAAGAACTTTTGTAGTTTTCTGTTACCAAAGTACCGGCGATAGTACATTCATAAAGATCGTTTGTTTCATATTGACGAACAATTATAAACTTTCCTACGACGGCAATCACCAAACCTTTCAAGGAATCGTGTTTTCTATCTTCTTTATCTTTAATTAAAGTACGCTTAGCAGCTGAACGTGATTTTCGAATGTGTTCGCTGCGAACTTCTTCATATAGGTCGAATGTTTTCATTTAGCTTATGATTCTATCAGGATTGTTTTTAATAAAGTCTCCCCAAGAATTGGATTTTTTTACCGGTGAATTTCTTTTGAGCAGATGGCAAACAGCAATGGATAAAGCATCAGTTGAATCGAGAAACTCAGGCGTCTCTTTGATGTTGAGCATCTTCCTCATCATATAACCTACTTGTTCCTTTTGTGCCCTTCCCATTCCGGTGACTGATTTTTTTACCTCTAATGGAGAATATTCCACAATTGGAATCTCTCTCATCGTAGCGGCAAGCATAGCAACTGCTCTCGCGTGTGTCAATTGTACCAAAGATTTCACATTTTTAGAATAAAACGTAGATTCTATCGCGGCTTCATCAGGTAAAGTTCTCTCGATTACACTGATTAAACGCGTATATATCTCTTTAAGTCTCATCGGAAAGTCTTCGTTCTTCTTTTTGGCTTTAATAACGCCATATTCGATTAGAACGAGAGAATTACCTTCTTGCTCTACGACTCCGTAGCCGCAAATCACAGAACCCGGGTCTATACCAAGGATGCGCATTTTATTATCCTAAATAAGTGTAACCGTATAATCCGGAACGGTAATTCGATAAAAATTCTTTTCCTTCTTCTAAAGACAGTTTGCCGGATTTTACTGAAATTGTAACCCAACGTTCCATTTTTCTTACTAATTGCTTTGGACTGTATTGAACGTAACCCAAAACATCCGAAACGCTCTCACCGTCAATAATTTTGGAAATTTCGGCTGTTGTTTTATTAACGTTTATATGAACAACGTTAGTATCACCGAACAGATTGTGAAGATCGCCAAGGATTTCTTGATAAGCTCCTACCAAAAAGAAACCTAAGTAATATCTATCTTCGTTTAGTAAAGGGTGTACGGGCAAATAAAACGCTTTTTCACCTAAGCCAATGAAATTGTCAATTTTACCATCGGAATCACAGGTGATATCTTGCAATGTTGCGTTTACAGTCGGTTTTTCATCTAATCTCTGAATAGGCATTATCGGGAAGATTTGGTCAATTGCCCAAGAATCGGGTAAGGATTGGAATACTGAGAAATTACAGAAGTATTTATCGGTCAGAAGACGTGGAATTACCCGCAATTCCTCGGGTAAATGTTTGAAATCTTTTGCTTTATCCTGAATATCGCGCGCTATAGCCCAAAACAATTTTTCAGATTTTGCTCGTATTTGCAAATTCACCATACCCAGCGAGAATCTATCTAAAACTTCCTCACGAATTTGTAATGAATCGTGCCACGCTTCCAAAATTCGGGATTTTGCTAAATTTTTATATATTTCATACATTTCTTGTATAAGCTCGTCATCCTCGTTATTTACAATATCAACACCATTAATCCATATAGGGAGCGATGCTGTTTCAAGTACATCAACAATAAGTACCGAATGATGAGCGGCTAAGGCTCTCCCCGATTCGCAAATTATGTTTGGATGAGGAATATGATTTTTCTCACTTACGTTGACAATATTGAAAACAACGTCATTAGCATATTCTTGGATGGTATAATTGGCACTGCTGGCTCTGGAGGATTTAGTTCCGTCATAATCAACACCCAAGCCACCGCCAACATCAACAAAATCAACGAGAAATCCCATTTTTTTTAGGTGGACGTAAAATTGGGCCGCTTCACGCAAAGCATTTTTTATCATTCTGATTTTGGTTATTTGACTTCCTATATGGAAATGAATCAACCTCAAGCAATCCTGCATATCGTGCTCGTTCAAAATGTCAACAGCATCCAATAACGCACTGGATGAAAGGCCGAATTTGCTTTTATCGCCGCCTGAACTTTCCCATTTACCGCTTCCGGAGCTGGCTAATTTAATTCGAATACCTATATTCGGTTTGATATTAATTCTTTTCGCAATTGTAATAATGGTTTTTAATTCGTTCAATTTCTCTACTACAAGAAATATTTTTTTGCCCATCTTTTGCGCCAACAAAGCGAGTTCGATAAAAGCTTCGTCTTTGTAACCATTACATATTATTAATGCTTCGGGATCATCCGCAGAAGCTAAAACTGCGTGTAGTTCCGGTTTTGAACCTGCTTCCAAACCTATGTTGTATTGACCGCCCTTATTGACAATTTCTTCAATAAGAGGTTTCATTTGGTTAACTTTGACAGGAAAAACAACAAAGTTATTACCTTCGAATCCATATTCTTCTTTAGCAATCTTAAAGCAATTGCTCACTTTAAACATTCTATCCTCAAGAATATCCGGAAATCTCAACAAAACAGGTGTTGAAATGTCCCTTAAATCAAGTTCATCTATTATTTCTTTTAAGTCAACCTTGGCTAAATTGCTTTTAGGTTGAATACATAAGTTGCCTTTTTCGTTGATATGTACATAATCATCGCCCCATCCGGCTAAATTATATAATTCTACACTATCATCAAGTGTCCATTTTCTCATTTGTTTTTCCAATTATTTTATATGCAAAAATAAATATAAAAATCTTAAAAATCTTAATTTAGTATAATATAAATTCAAGAAATATCATTTTTATGTATTTTATTGAGATTTGAGTAAAATATCGTAATTTTGAGTATTATTATTAATATGATTTCCAATGTTAAAAGTTACAATAAATAGTTTTTCCTTTAAAAAAGGTCTTCCCATTGACAAAACGGCCAATGGTGGCGGCTTTGTTTTCGATTGCAGGTGTCTGCCCAATCCATATAAATCTCTCGAATATAAGTATTATTCCGGTGAAGATAAGCAAATTGAGAAGTTCTTTTCGACAGAACCTGCTGTTGAAGTGTTTTTAACAAATATATTAAATATAATAGCTTTAGCGGTCGATAATTATACAAAAAGAGGCTTTGTGAATCTTTCTGTCAGTTTTGGTTGCACCGGAGGACAACATCGTTCTGTTTACTTAGCCGAACTTACAGCCCGACATTTGCTATTAAACAATAGTATCGAAATCGAAGTTAATCACATTGAAAAGAACAACTGGATTTTAAAACCGATTACCGAATAATTCATCAATTTCATCAATATCTTTGTTAGGCAGATTTTTAGTCCCCTTTAAAACATTTAGCAAAAAGTTGGATTTTGCTATCTTCTCGAGTATTTCCATTCTATCGAAGGCTTGTGATAAACTTGTTCCCAGTGTCAAAGCGCCGTGGTTGTCCAATATTATAACGTTCGAATTCCTTACCGCTTCCGCAACATTAATCGCTAATTCATCAGTTCCCATCAAAGCATATTCCGCTTTTGCTATATTCCCGCAGATAGCCCTCATTTCTCCGCTTAAAGACGAATTAATATCTTTACCGGTAAATGAATAGGTTGATGCAAAAGTCGGATGAGCGTGGCAAATAGAATTGATGTCCGGGCGTTCTTTATAAATTGCGATGTGCATAGCCAATTCCATACTGCATTTGAATTTAGGTGTTAAGTTTTCGCCTGCGAAATTTGCAACACAGATATCATAGGGCTTTAACGCGGATTTATCTTTTTGCGAGGGTGTTATCACTAACATATCATCCGAGACTTTACGACTGATATTCCCACCGGTGGAAGTGGTTAATCCCATTTTATAAAGCCTTTTCATATAAGTGGCTATTAGAATCCTATCTTCGAAATATTCCATTATATACTTGTATATTAATTCTATAATCTTTTAAAACAACAATTATTATGCCACAGAAATTGGCAAATTTTGCTCGGATTCATTCTTGATTATTAAATAAAATCTGATTTAGAGGAAGCAAAGATTTCTCGATAAATCTTCCGAATTATTTCTTTTGTCAATTTATTATTTTTATCCTCAAACAAACGATTGACAATCTCTTCTTCCCTATCAGGACTATAAACATCCAATCCCAAAGAGATTTTATCATTTATCAAATTATTACTTATTTCTTTTCTTTTATTAAGATAGTAAATTATTTGCTTATCAATTTCATCAATTTCTCGACGATATTTTTCTATATTTTCGTCAATTATATTTATCAATGCTATATTTCCATAATTATATTTTTAAATTTAAGCATTTTCTAAATAATAGAAAATTATTGAATGTGTTTTTTTTTTAATATTTTTTTTCTTAATATTGCTTTTTTAAAATTCGAATATTGCATAAAGAGTAATTTATGAGTGAAAACAAAGCTAATTATAAATTTTTAATCGGTGCCGGTGGAACAGGAGGTCATCTTTATCCTGCTATCGCCGTTGTAGATTCATTAAAAAAACTTTTACCGGATAGTGAATTTTACTTTTGCGGCAGAAATGACAAAATCGAAGCGCGTGTAGTTCCTTCGCTTAATTATCATTTTATACCCGTTGACATTAGAGGAATCGGCAAACTTTTAAGTATAAATACGATTACCGCGTTAATAAGTCTTCAGAAAGCGCGCGGATTTTTAAAGAAAAAAATTATAGAACTCGATATAGACGCAGTGATTTGTACTGGTGCATATATCAGCATACCACCCGGAAAAGCCGCCAAATCTCTCGGTGTTCCGCTTTTTCTGATGGAATCGAATGTTAATCCCGGAAAGGCAATAAATATGCTCTCAAAGCACGCGGATAGGATTTTTACCTCATTTGACGAAACATCAACATTCTTCCCTCAAAACTATGGTAAAAGAATTATTTCAACCGGAAACCCTATTCGTAAAGAAATCAACAAATTACCATCAAGAGCAGAGTCGTTAATGAAATACGGATTATCCCCCGATTCGAAAACTATTTTAATTTTTGGGGGTAGTTTGGGTGCCGCATCTATCAATAAAGCAGTTGAAGATAATATAGTTGAATTGGCGAAATTCGGACAAATACTATGGCAAACCGGCCAAGATTATAGCATTAAATCCACATTACCTGATAACGTAAAAACATTGAAATATATAGACGATATGGCATCAGCATTTTCCGCCGCTGACCTTGTAATTTCACGTTCAGGCGCTACGACAATAGCAGAATTGTGTATCACTGCAAAACCGGCTATACTTATACCTCTAAAAACAGCCTCCTGCAACGAACAAAACTACAATGCTAATCTTTTAATGAAAAAAACCGGATGCGCTGTAATAGACAACGATGAAATAGCGGCGAAACTTGTTAAAAATGTAAAAAACTTTATGACAAACGAAAGTTTATTGACTGAGATTTCACTTAAATTATCGGCTTTAGCTAATCCGAATTCAGCGGATATAATTGCAAAAGAAATTATTAATTTTTTGGACAAAAAAAATGGAAACACGTAAAGTATTCAGTAGAAGGATAGATTTTATATGGCCCTCGATTGCTATTTATTTTGGGGTAGTGCTGTTGTATTCAATTATTCGCGGAAGTATTCATAATTGGGAATTTACTATATTATTAAATGATCCGTTGATAATGCTGTTCTCCGGTTTTATTGTTTTAAGTGCCCTATCTTATCTTTTGCGTCGTATAAATTCGCAAAAAATAATATTCACCGAGAATTTCCTAATATTCAGAACTAATTTTAATGAGCGTAAAATCTGTCTTGAAAATATTACATCTATAACATTCAAATTGAAAGTTCTGCCCGATTCAGTTCAACCGTATAGCATTATTACTCTTGTGTTTAACGATAAATTGAGACCTATGCATATTTGGCCACCCCTTTATTACGATAGTGATGATTTGATGTTATGCTTTGAAGAATTGAAATCGAAAAAGGAAAATCAAGCAAATGTATAGATACATAGTCATACTACTTTTTTTATTGCCGTTTACCGTAAAAGCCAATGAACCGAAGGAAAATTTTTTCGTTCTCGATTCATTAATTCAGCAAGTTTCTGACGATATATCAAATCAAATTCCTAATGAAACCCGACTGCTGAATATAAGCATTTCCGAGCATCCCGCCGCTTGGCTTGTAAAACAGCTTATGATTAATAGCTTATCACAAAAACAAATAACTATTGCCGACAGCGCGAGCGAGAACAATTTGAATATCAACATTTTAAAAATCGCTGTTGAGTATAAGTTAATAAAATCGGATGACAAATTGAGCCGATTGATTACTGTGGATATTGATGGGTACATCAAAAATAAGCAAATTACACCAATCGGGAAAAAGAAAGTGGTGTTTTCGGATACCATTGCAGTGGACGAAGTGGGAACGGTTGAAACTTCACCTTACGCGTTTGCAAAAGCGACAGTCCCCCACCCAAAGGAAAGTTTTTTCGAAAAGTACTTCCAACCTTTGATCTATGTTTCCTCAGCCGTAATTGTAACAGTTTTGTTTTTTACGTTGAGGTCGAAGTAAGAATATAGGTTTATTTATCCGAGGACTGCCCGGTCATCGGATGAATGAGTAAAAACAACAAAAATGTCCAATACTTCGAAAGGATTGGACATTTGAATTTATCTCTATATACTACTTCTATTAAGGCACTTCTATAGCGTTTAATATTTCTGTTATTATATCTTCACTTGTTATATTTTCGGCTTCGGCTTCGTAAGTTACGCCTATTCTATGGCGAAGTACATCCAAGCTGATAGCGCGTATATCTTCCGGTACGACGTAACCGCGCCTTTTAATAAACGCGAATGCTTGAGCGGCTTTCGCTAAATTAATGGAACCACGTGGTGACGCGCCAAATGATATAAGATTCGATAATTTGCCTAAACCGTAGTCCTGAGGATTACGAGTCGCGAAAATAATATCCAAAATGTATTGCTCTATTTTCTCGTCTAAGTAAACTTCCTTCACTATGTCACGCGCGCATGTAATATTTTCAATTGTTAGTACTTGCGACGCGGTAGGAAATTCCTTAGCTATATTCTGACGGAGAATAGTTTTTTCCTCTTCCCGTGTCGGATAAGTAATAACCAATTTCATCATAAAACGGTCAACTTGCGCTTCTGGTAGTGGGTATGTACCTTCTTGCTCAATTGGGTTTTGGGTAGCCATAACCAAAAACGGCACCGGCAATGGATATGTTGTATCGCCAATTGTAACTTGCTTTTCCTGCATAGCTTCCAATAAAGCTGATTGCACTTTAGCGGGTGCTCGGTTGATTTCATCAGCTAAAATGAAATTCGAGAAAATAGGTCCCAACTTTGGAGCAAATTCATTTTTCGCTTGGTTGTAAATCAAAGTTCCCGTTAAGTCCGCCGGAAGTAAATCGGGTGTAAACTGCAAACGATTGAATTTCGCGTTTACAGCCGCGCTTAAGGTACTAATTGTTAAGGTCTTTGCCAAACCCGGCACACCTTCCAGCAAAATGTGACCATCAGCCAATAAACCTATAAGTAATCGTTCGACCATATATTTCTGGCCCACAATTACTTTGCTCATTTCCATCAGTAGTAGATCAACAAATGAACTTTCCTGTTGGATTTTTTCGTTCAAAACTCTTATATCTGTCATAATTCTTTTAAATGCGTTTTACATATTAAAGCATAAATAACGAAATTTTGATAATAAAATTGTATATAAAGAATAACTCTATTTCCGAATTAATCATTTTATTTTTAATACAATTAATCTACGTTTCGGTATAATATAGAATAAACCTTGAAATAATATTCCAAGGTTTATTAATTTTTTTAAGTTAGCTAATTATAGCTTAACTGCCGGTTTAAGTTTTAACTGTGGGATTTTTGATGTAAGATCGCTGTCAAGTTTTTTATTCCATTCGTCAACGCGAGCTTGTTTCTCTTTTACTTCTTTAGGAACAGTTCCTTCTATAACGATAGTAATGATTTTGTCGCCTTGTTGCACATCGTTTACAACTTGCTGACCCATAATTACTTGACCAAATATAGTATGTTTACCGTCCAACCAAGATGTTGGTACGTGAGTAATAAATATTTGACTTCCGTTGGTATTTGGACCTGAGTTTGCCATTGATAGTGTACCTGCTTGTGAATGTTTCAATCCGGTATTCACTTCATCTTCGAATGAATATCCCGGTCCGCCGGTACCCCAAGCATTTTGTTTTGCAGGGTCCAATGATAGCGGATCACCTGTTTGAATCATAAAGTTAGCAATAACTCTGTGGAATGCTATACCATCATAAAATCCCCGACGGGCTAAATTTACGAAATTTGCTACGGTCAAAGGCGCATCTACACCATATAATTTAATCTCTATATCGCCTTTTGATGTTTTAACAATTGCTGTTAAAGGTTTATCCATTTTTTCCTCTTTTTGTACTTTCGACGAACAAGCTGAAATCAAAACAACTGCCGCCAATAATAACATAATTTTTTTAAACATAATATATCCAATTTTTGATTAATAAAAATAGTTCGACGAATTTTAGCTTTCATTATTTTTTACAAGTTCAAGTTCGAAGCTTATTGTTGTTCCTTTATTCATCTCGCTTTCGACGTAAATTTTACTTTTATGAATATCTAAAAATTCTTTACAGAGCACCAAACCTAACCCGGAACCCTTTTCTTGGTTAGTCCCCTGACTTACAATTCTATCTTGAACCTTAAATAAGTTTTGTTTGGTTTCAGCGTTCATTCCGATACCATTATCGGCGATACTTATCCAGCATTTATCTTTGTTTGAAGATGAAGAAATCACAACTTCACCGTCATTACTAGTGAATTTGAGGGCATTTGAAAGAAGATTTCTAACAGCAAATGTAATTATATTTTTATCGCAATTGGCTGTTAAACCGATTTCCAATTCATTGCGCACTTTTATATTTTTATCTGTAAAACCCTCTCGCATAATATCTATTTGTTTCCCAAATATTTCATAAATATCTGTCACTTCGATATTAACGGATCTATCCTTCATCATTGTTCTTGCCCACATCAACAAATTTTTTGTTAATTCGTAAAGTTGAACAGAACTCTTTGCATTGTTTACAACCAAGCTATCTATCATTTCTTTATCAAGTTCATTGTATGAGCTTTGAAAAAGCTCCCACGTTTGCATATTCGTCGCGACGGGAGACATTATATCGTGTGCTATGATAGAGAAAAAGCGGTTCTTCATCGTATTCAGTTCATTTAAACTTCGATTGCGTTTATTTCTCATACGCAAAGCGGACATAATGAAAATCAAAGCAACGAAAGTAATTAATAATAGTGCTAATAAAAGCCAGATTGTTCTTTGGTTCAATTTCTGTTTAGCAATTGCGTTTGCCTCTGCTTTTTCTTTCTTTTCTAAATTAGTTATTGTAACCAAAAGTTGCTTTTTATAATTTTGGTTATATCTTTCAACAGACGCATTCAGAATGTCACCAAGGTTCATATAATATAAAGCGCTGTCGGGCTTGTTCTTGTATATATAACACTTAACGAGCAACGAGCAGAGCTCTATTTGTTGGTCAACGTATTTCATATCGATTGCAATTTTATATGCTTCCATTGCAAACTTATACGATTCATTGTACATTTTCTTTTGATACATTAGATCGGAATTTAGCATTAAGCTAACACAGAACTCACGTGGAAACATTGTGTTTCTACCTACCAAAATAGTTTGGTTCAATAACACTTCGGCTTCGGTTAATCTCCCTAAAGACAAATAAGAATTAGCTAAAGTATTTTTAGCAATAATGTTAAAAGATAGATTATTCAATTTTTGGGTTAATTTTATTGCCAATTGGAGCTTGGCATATGCTTTCTCATATTTTTTTCGAGCTATATATACTGTTGCTTGATTAACATAGTTCCCACTAAGTCTATTCATATCATCACTTTTGTCGGCAAAAACTTGAATTTTATTAAAGATAATAATAGCATTACCATAATCGGAAATTTTATATAAAAACAAACCATAATCTGTTAAAATACTAATGTAAATGCTTATTATATTTTTACTACTGTCGCTTAATGAGTTATAATAATCTTTATTAGAAATGTAAACTTTATTAATGAATTTCATATCATAATAGGATTGGGCTTTTTTATATCCTTTATAGGCTTCAATAATCATATCCATTTTGGAATAAATTCTAGCTAATTGTGTTTCACAATATGATGCTCTTGTAACATCGTGTAATTTAAGGAAGTTATCTTTTGCAATATTCAAAAGGTTTCTTGCTTCCTCGAAACGACAATAAGATATTAATGAAAATCCAAGATTCGCCAAAGCTTTATTATATTCCACATCCATAGAATTAATTTTGCAAAATTGAGCCATTTTATAGAGATATTGTAATGTGCTGTCGGCATCCTTATTATAATAATACATTGTGACTGATTGGATGGCTTCATACCTGACTTCTTTAGTGAATTTTTCGGATTTGTAAACCTTCAGAAGACTATCTTGGTTATAAGCAAGCAATATAGATGGCATAACCAAAAATATTATCATAATGTATATACTTTTGTTCTTCATATTTCTTTTTAATTATAAATTTTCATTCTTACAAATATACAAATAATTTCTGACCTTGCTCGTTTGATTATTAATAATTTAGTAAATTTGTTTTTTTAATAATCCCAAAAATAGATGGAACATAACGTAGAACAATTAAAGAAAAATCTTAAGTTGCGAGATAGAGTAGTTAAAGCGATTTCCAAAGATGGCTTTTTCCGTATAGTAGCAATTAAAAATACACAAGTGGCCCGCGATGCCCAAACAAAACACAATTTAGATTATATGCCTGCTTTTTTCTTAGCAAGGACTATGGCGGCGGCTTCAATGTATGCCGCTCTGATGAAGGGCGAAGAACGAATAAGTATCGAACTTTTTGGTGAAGGATTGATTTCGAGAGTATTCGCAGAAGCAATACACGTTGGTGAGGTGCGCGGTTACGTAAATTTGAATCCGGATGCACCTGAAAGAGTTATTAACAAGCTTTCTGATATTTTAGGCGAAGGAACCTTGAACGTAACGCGTATCTTGCACGATCAGATGGAACCAATTACGAGTATAATTCCTTTACATACTGGAGATGTTGCCGGAGATATGGCATTTTATTTTGACCAATCCGAGCAAATACCGACAGCGGTACTTTTAGATGTTGAATTTGATGAGAATACAGGATTAATTACACAATCCGGAGGATTACTCCTTCAAGCTATGCCGGGTTATTCTAAGGAGGATTTGTTCAAAAATTATATTATGTTGAATAATCTTAAACCTTTAACCAAATACTTCGACGATGAGCTTACACCGAAAGAATTACTTGCGGAAATCCTACCATTTGAATATGATTGTATCGGAAGTACCATTGTAGATTTCTTCTGCCGTTGCTCAAAGAATGGATTTATGGACAAGATGATGACATTAGGTATGGATGAATTGAAGGATATTCAAAAAGAAGGGAATAGAGAATTAGTTTGTTTGTATTGCAACAAGAAATATAACCTTTCAGACGATGATTTTGATACAATGTATTCAAGAATAAGCGCAAAGAGCAATTAGTATTGCAAATCAAATAAAAATATTACCCGATTTTCTCGCAAATCAAATCGCCGCAGGTGAAGTTGTACAACGCCCCGAATCGGTTGTTAAGGAATTGGTTGAGAATTCTTTAGATGCCCAAGCAACTGAAATTGCAGTGTTTGTTAAAAACGCAGGCAAACAGTTAATCCACATAATTGACAATGGGTTGGGTATGACTAAGGATGACTTGATATTAGCCATCAAACGTCACGCAACAAGTAAATTATATACAACAGAAGATTTAGAAGCAATTCTAACTTTCGGTTTCCGAGGTGAAGCTTTGGCATCTATATCTTCTGTTGCAAATATTGAAATTAGAACGAAACAAGCGGATGAAGCACACGGTTGGAAATTGACCGCACAACCAAACGCGGAACCTAAGATAGAACCGATTAGTTGTGATAATGGTACTCAGATATTCGTTCGGAATTTATTTTTCAATATACCTGCCCGCAGAAAATTTTTGAGAGCGGATTTGACCGAATTTAGGCACATATCCGATACTATGCGCAAATTAGCAATTGCGCATAGTGATAAGAGATTAACATTTTATGACGACAATAACCTGATTTTCGATGTTAAACCATCGAGTCTTAACAAAAGAATAAATGATGTTTTGGATTCGGGTCTTTCCTCGTCAATGATGGAAATTAATTATTCCGATGGGATAATTGCGATCAAAGGTGTTTTGGGTAATCCCTCATTAGCAAAAAAAACAAGTGTCAATCAATATTTATATTTGAATAAAAGACCTATTGTTAGTCGCAGTATATCGTTTGCCGTTTATAAAGCTTATGAAAATCTGGTTGAAAAAAATGCAAAACCGATGTTTATTTTGTTTTTAGAAATAGATCCACATAAAATTGATATTAATGTACATCCTCAGAAACACGAAGTCAAATTTGACGATGAGGTTTATATTCACAGTGCGGTTTCAAATGCTGTATTGGAAACCCTCGGCAAATTCAATATAATGGCTTCGACCAGTATAATTAATCAACAGTCTGACGACCCCTTCCAAAAATTCCCGACTGACAATGATGGTAAGTCCTTTATGATTGTCAATACATTGACCGGAGAAATCGTTGAGGATGAGCACCGATCCATTAATAACAAAAATTATTATGAACCTTCGCGCCAGAACTGGGGTCCTTATGGTGGATATGATAAACCAAAATCATTAACACAGGAAGTATCCGCCTTCGAAGAATTATTCAAACCTACCAACGTTCATTCTTCTGAACAAATAGATATGGACTTAGATTTCGAAATCAGTGAAAGAAACGTCTGGCAGATGGATAATAAATTCATCGTCGTTAACTTGAACAAAAGATTACTAATTATTGACCAAAACAAAGCCAGCCAAAGAATTATTTTCGAACAAATAAAACACAGATTCTTAGACGGTAAATCCGGCAGACAAAAGTTAATGTTTCCTTTGGAAATTGATTTGAATAACAAAGCTGTTCAAGTTATGAAGGATATTGATGATTATTTGAGAGCAATCGGGTTCGATTTTACTCTTATTGGTAATTGTTTATCAATTCAAGCAACCCCACCGGAATTGCCCGAAAATCTTAGCACGAATGTAATTAACGATATAATTGAAACATTCGAACAACTAAGCATCCTGCGGATCGGTGCTATACAAGATAATTTGGCCGCCGCATATTCACTAAATACAGCAATAAAAGCTGGTTATAAATTAAAAATGGACGAAATGACTTCTATCATCAAAAATCTTTTTAAATGCAGTATGCCAAATTTAAGCCCTCGAGGAAAAAAATGTTTTGTTTATGCTGAAACGGAGCATTTTGAAAATCTTTTCAATTAATGTTTAGCTTTTCTCATAACATCCTTAGCTCTAACCCCCTGACTTGGTATAATTAATTCTGATTGTAAGAGTGTATCATTATCGAGAGATCTGTTGGCTTTCGAAGAAAACTTCATATAAATTCTACCATCGGCTATATATCGCAAGTTATTTTCAACATTCTTATCTTGGAATTTCCTTTTTAATGAATTATGCATTGATACAGGGATTCGCTCAATATCACTTTTTTTATAAAAATATATTAGGACGCCCAGTCGAGGAGCATTTTCTTGATTTTGCGTTGCTATATGGTTGCTAACTATTTCTTCGGCGGCTGACTTGATCCTCTTATTGTCCAATTTGTTAACTTCAGTAAACATAAAAACAAATTTCTGCTTTGAATTTATTTCGTAGAAATAGTCAACTATTTTATAATTAAATCCTGAAGCACTATAATAAGTAAAAATTGTTGCTAAAACCAGAACTATAAATGATAATAATATCCATTTGGTATTTTTATGCTTTTTGTTGTATTTTTTAATATAGTTCATATTGCCTGTAGGTACATTCCAAAGGACCGTTAAATAATTTTATTTTTTGTGTGTATTTCAAACCAACTTTTTTGATTGCGTTCTGGTTACCGCTTATTATCCACGCTTCCGATTGATTAAATTTATTTTTTAAAGTATCGCCCATCAGTTTGTATAAAGGATCAATATCTTCAACCTCCAACCGTAAATTATAGGGTGGATTTATTATAATTAAAGCTTGCTTATCCATAGGTTTCGATTCGAAAAAATCTCTTCGCGAAATAATAATATCGTCAGTTAGTCTGCATCTATCAATATTCAATATGGCAAGGTCAATAGATTCAGCTGATATATCGGAACCGATAATTTTACACTCTACTTCTTTTCTGTTGGCTAATGCTTCTTTATAAATCGCTTTCCACATTTCTTTATCAAAATCAAGCCAGCGCATAAATCCAAATTTTCTATTAAGACCGGGAGCCACATTTCCTGCTATCATAGCGGCTTCAATAAGCAAGGTACCCGATCCGCACATTGGATTAATAAAATCTTTTTCACCAGTCCAACCTGTAAGCATAATCATAGCGGCGGCAAGAGCTTCATTTAGCGGGGCTTCCCCGCCTGAGATTCTGTAACCGCGGCGGTGAAGACTCGTTCCTGATGAATCAAGACTTATATCGCAATCTTCACCGGAAATATGGACGTGTATTCTTAGATCAGGGTTTTCAGTGTCAACCGATGGTCTTATTTGGTGTTTGTTCCTTATCTGGTCAACTATAGCGTCTTTTACCTTCAGAGATACGAAATTAGTGCTATCGAACGCTGGCGCCTTGTTTACGGTGCTATCAATGGCAAATGTCATTTGCGGTGTTAGTATTTCCAACCAATTAATTTCCTGTACCTTTTTATACAGCCTTTGTTGGCTGTCAACACGAAATTTATGAATATCAATTAGAACTTTCAGAGCGGTTCTAAGGTTAAGATTCATTTTATAAACAAGGGCTTTGTCGGCTTTGCAGGTTACAGCTCTCTTTAATTCGACTACGTCTTCTGCACCTAATAGCTTTATTTCTTTAGCTACAAGACCCTCTAAGCCGGAAAATGTTTTTATTGTTATATTGTTATAATTCAGATTTTTCATTATTTTTTTGCATTTTAGATAATTACAAATATAATGAAAATATAATCGTTTTTATGATATTTACTATTTCGAGGTCTATATGTGCGGTCGTTTTGCAATGAGTGCAAAAACAAAAGATATTGAAAAATTTAAAAATGACTTGAAAATCAAACCAATTGACCCTATACGCCAAAGCTTCAATATCGCTCCCGGACAGAATATTACGGGTTTAAAAAATAATTCCGGTGAATTATCCGCTTTTAATTGGGGGTTAACACCACCTTGGTCAAATCTAAATGATAAGCCCCTGAAAATTATCAATGCTCGAGCGGAAACACTTCATCAGAAACCGGCTTTTAGGAAATTACTTAATGGTCGGAGATGTGTTATTATATCATCAGGTTATTATGAATGGCAAAAAATTGGAAATAAGAAATTAGCTAATTTTATCTTTTTGAAGAACGAACCTATATTTGCTTTTGCAGGACTTTGGGATAAACTTCCAAGTGCAAACCCGGACGAAACCGAAGAATGTGCGACCATAATAACTTGCGATGCGGCGGAGAATATAAGTCATATACACAATAGAATGCCTGTAATGTTAACAGCCGATAATATTGATGATTGGTTGAGCGAACGAAAAACAGAAGAACTTTTGCAACCTTATAAAGCTGATTTAATTGGATTCTACCGCGTGTCAAACTTTGTAAATAGCCCAACACATAATACAGAAGAATGTATGACCGAATATGAAGAGTTGGAAACCAGTTTGTTTTAATTAAATAACCAGTTCTTTTTTAGGAGATGTATTTGGTTTGAATTCTTGTATATAATAAGGTTCAAATGCCTCTACATTTTCAAATTTATTATTATTTAACATCGTCTTAGCCAAATTTAAAATTGTCTTAGCTGTAATTTTATTCAAATTACTTGAGCTGATGTAACAACCTTTCGCTAATTCTTTCAAATTAGCAATTTCATCAATATTTATTTCGCTTAAAGGTTTCAATTCCAAATCAAATTTTTGGTAAAAAATAAAATCTTTTTGACTTGGAAGGAATGTAAAGATTTGGTTCATTTTCAAATCATTAGCGTGGCTGATCGCTTCAGAGGCATAAGCATTCAAGGTAGGCACTGCTATAAATTTTGGCAAACCGCCGTAACACAGACCTTTGCACAAAGCGGCGCCAATTCTTAAACCGGTAAACGAACCCGGACCTGCTGATAATGCAACAGCATCTAATTCCACAATTGTGATTTTGGCATCATCCAAAATACGACTAACAAGTTCTGCTAATAATTCATCGTGAATATTATTGCCATCAACTGTATATTCACCAAAAAAAGTTGGTGTTTCCAATGCAACAGAGCATACCGAGCCGGAAGTTTCAAGAGCTAAAATTTTCATTATTTTATAAACCACACTTTTTTGATTTTATTATCTTTAATTTCATAAATAGCTTGACCCGAGAATTGTTCTCTTCCGGGAATTGCAGTTGTAAGAGTTTCTTTATCAAATACATAATTACCGTAAATCAATCTATCTTCTATTTTGCAATGAAGCTTCTTCCCCGCCCTTTTGAAAAAATCAATATATACTGACTTCAATTCATCTTTGCCTTTATTTATTAGCTTATCAGGGAATTCATAAATTTCAACATCATCTGAATAGCAATCTAAAAATGCGTCAATATCGCGATCATTATAGGCGTTCAACTGTTTACTTACACATTCATATTTGTCGGTTTTTATCAGTGTATCGGGATTAATAACTAGTCCTCTTTGAATAACCCTATAGATATTTTGAGTGTATTGTATATCAATTAAGGGGTTTTTGTTCAATATTACTAAATCCGCCTTTTTACCTGCCTCTATAATACCTTTGTTTGTATTCTTGAAAAGCTTTGCCGCTCCGATAGTGGCATCTTTTAAAATTTCCTCGTCAGTTAAACCGGCTTTTTTCATTAACGCAAATTCGTGATATAAACTTGGTCCGTGAATTACTCCAATATTCCCAGCGTCGGTTCCTGTACCTACATTAATTCCATAATCCTGCACTTTTTTCATATTTTTCAATAGAATGGTATCTGTTAAAACTGTTTTGTCTTCCGGCACTATTCTCTTTTTAATTTTATCGCTTATTTCATTTTGACTTAATTCAAACATATCATATAAAGAAGAAATTTCGTCCGTTTTTCCCAGTTTTAATTCTACGTTCATCAAATCCAATTGTTTAGAAAACACAGCGGTATATGATTCAAAAACCCAGATAGTGGGTATTATGCTCACATTGTTGTCTTTCGCTAATTTGAGGAATTCTTCATCAACGACTTTATCCTTTGGTAAATGAACCAGCACATCTGTTCCTGCTTTAATAGCAAATTTTGCAGTTTCCAGTTCGGTCGCGTGCACCCAAACAGGTAAACCAGCTTTATGAGCAGTATCGCAGATCGCTTTCAAAACAGGGAAATAATCTTCGGCTTTGGTTTTTGTTCCAACAATATACCAAACCTTAATCATATTCGGTTTGTATTGCATTTGGCGCTTAACTTCTTTAATCGCATCAGTAATCGTCGAAGCTAAAACAAACGGAGGTTGAGCCCGCTCATAGACGGTTGGTTTCCAGGATGTTATTAATGGTCCGCTGAAATAAACATTCGGTGCTGTAGCTGAGTTTCTTGACATATCCGCCACTTCAGAATTCCAATCCGGTCCACCGCAATCAACAATATTTGTAATACCGCAGGCTAAATAACGAGTAAACAAATCCAATATATTTCTTTTTACAGAGACTTGATTGAAGTCATAAGATACGCGATGTTGCAAATCAATTATATCGGGTCTTGTATAAAGTCCTCCCGATTGGAAAAAGTGAATATGTGCATCCCAAAGACCTGGTATTAAGTATTTATCGGAGCAGTCAATAATTTCATAACCGGTGGGATAATCTTTTTTTGATAACTTTGTTATTTTTTCTATCAAACCATTTTTTATAGTAACATCTTGATTCAAAACTAATGACTTTTTTGCACCGGGATTCACTATATTAATATTTCTTAGAATAATAGTTTGTTCTTCCGCTTTCAGAACGGATGAAAATATAATCAAAACAATAATCATATATAATTTCTTTTTCATAAATATTTTTTTTTTATTAATAATAATTATCAAAAATAATACTTTTTTAGTCAAATCTTAGCCTGAAGTTCTTTACTATAACTGAAAAAAATCGTACTTTTGTATTACAACAATATTCAAGGATAAAAAAAATGTACAAATATATATTGATACTAGCGTTTTTGCTGATGTTTACAGCTTGTCAAGATAATACTCCAGCACCTGCGGAAATAATGTTAAAAAGCAAACTATTGGCTACACCTATACCGGGTTACCAATGGTTTTTCCAATCATACACTGATTATACCCCAAACGATAGCATAATAAACCTAATAAAAACTACATTTGATCCCACCAAGGACACAATTATCATTTTCGCTAAACCGACTTGTTCTTGTGGAGATATATCGGCAGAATCATTTGCTCAGCTTATTAAAGTATTGGACATAGCGGCTATACCCGAATCTAATTATAAGATTTATTCAATGAGTTCCATTCGAAGTAGCCACCCTTATGCTAAACAATTTGTACTAAATCAATTACCGGCATATATGATCACCAATAGCGGGACCGCAGTATATTCGGTTTATGACACCATATTCGTTGAAAAAACCAAAGAAAAACCGAATGTGAAATCTATGGAAGCGTACCTCTTGTTGGGCATAGAAAAGCTCTAAAACAGTTTTAACGCATTTTCCATAATGATACCCGGCGTTACATTCAACATACATTGTAACGTCCCTTTAGGGCATTCGTGACCACCGTGAATATTACAAGGTCTGCATTTCAACTGTTTGTCTTCGCAAACAACATAATCTCCAATAATCGGGGCGAAACCGATTTCCGGAATGGTTGGACCGAAAATAGCTAGTGTAGGTTTATTTAAAACTTGCGCAAAATGCACCGGTGCGCTATCGTTCGATATCACACCCGAAGAACGAGCAATTAAATACATTGTTTGTTCTACAGTCAATTTACCTGCAAAAGAAGGAACACCACATTTTTCGGAAATCTCAGAGCATAAGACCGCTTCAGACTTTGAGCCATTGATAATGATAGATTTATCGGTAAGGGTTTTGTAAGTGTTAATCATTTTTACAAAATAATCACCGGGCCAGCGCTTTGTTTCCCAAACCGATCCGGGAGAAACACATACATATTCCTTGATATTGTTCACTAATAGTAAACCTTCAACAATTTCTTTATCAATAGATTCAAATTCCATTGAAACAATTGGAATGGCTAACGGTTTTGGCTGCAAATGAAAATAATCAATAGCATTCAACAGTTCAAAAAGTCTATAAATTTCGTGTTTATGGATTTGATGATCTACAAGATGAGTATAGCTGCTTCTCAAAGCTGAGGTTTTGTATGAAATTGCATACTTTTTTCTCGTCTTGCTGATAATTCTCGAAGTACGGAATGATTGATGTGGAACAATCATACAATCAAATTTCTTTTTCGAAAGGGTTCTGGCTAATTTTCCAATACTCATAGCATATTCTGAATTACCGCGTTTATCGTAAATTATTACTTCATCTATTGCAGTTGCGCACTTTACTATTCCAGAAGCAAGTGGAGTTGTTACATAAGTAATTTTAATGTGTGGCTTTGCATTTTTTAGCAATTGGCAGGCAAAAAGTGAAAGCGCTATATCTCCCAAAAAAGCTGTATGATAGATGCAGAGATTATTTATTTTATCCAATTTAATCAACATTTTCCTCAACCTTAGGCATTCTTTTCCATCTTCTATGCTGCCAAACCCACTGCCCCGGATACTTTCTGATTAGTCTTTCTAATGCAGTAACGTGTCTTTGCGTTAGAATTTCAATACCATAATCGTCGCAATTCAAATCATCGGTCTCAATTTTTTCACAATGCATAATATATTTGCCTGTGCTTTTTCTAATCAAGACAACTAATAGCATATTTGCTTCGAATTTCAACGTGAGATACGCCGGCGAAGCATAAGTAGCTGATGGGATATTAAAAAATTGCGGATATAGGACTCCTTTATCGCCAAGAGCCGATTGGTCAACGATCATAGCCACACATCCCCCACTTCTAAAAACAGAAACAATCTTTCTTGCGGCTTTATCCATATCTATAGTTTTGGTATCGGCTCGTGAACGGATTTTATTAATCTCGTTATCAATAATCGAGTTTGATTGTTTTTTAACAATCATATTCAGTACATTATTCTTTACTTTTGAGGAGAAAAATCCCGGTATCTCCCAATTATTGAAATGCGAGGAAATTATCATTAATGGTTTATTCGAAGCTTTTGTTTCATCAAAAATGTCCTCTCCTTCAAATTCGACAACTTTGGCAAGAATTCGTTTATCGGACATATATTTCATCGAAGAAATTTCAACTGCAGTGATACCTAAATTTTTGAAGGATTCATCAACAATAGATTTAATTTCTGCGTTGTTTTTCTCCGGAAATGCTCTTTTTAGATTTTGTTCTGTGATAATTTGGCGCTTTGGAACCAAAAGTTTTATTAAGACTCCTATAAAAGAACCAAATTTATTCTGTAACTTTTCGCCAACAACAGTTCCTAATAAACCGAGTATATTGAAGAATAATGCCGATAAGAAATCCAAAAACCGCTTCACCATTTGCTATAAACCTTTTAAATATTATTGACCGAGCGTAGTACCATTATTAGTACCGTTACTATTTGAATTTTTTTTATCAATAAACTGCTGATACCAATTTGGGTTATATCTTTCCCCGGGTGCTGTTGAATGTACATATTTATATTTTCCGAAGCCGCCATCATCTACAAAAATGAATTGACAACCGCCGAACAAACTCTCAAATATCCATTCATCGTAGGGACTAGAGCCTTCAATCATATTCTTATAATTAACTTGGTCAGGTTTCCCGTATTTTAGAAGAATTTTCCCCCTATCTGTTTTCCAACCGGCTTTTTGTTTGCCGTATTTAAAATTGATATTTGCATAGTCCACATTTTTTATAAATGCCGCACGAGTTTCGTTGATAATTGTAGTTGTATCGGGATCACGTTGCGCCCAAAATTTGAATAGAAAACGCTGTTTGGCTTCGTCTGTATTGAAAGTCTTTATGCTTTTCCGTTCAAGTTCAGTAGCAATAATTGCGGCTTTTTCGAGCTCTTCTGTGATTTGATCAGGACCAAGAGTTGCAAATTCGCTTTTCTCAAAAGTAAGGTTTTCAACAAAATTAGCTGATTGTTCCGCATTTTTATATTGATTATAAAAGAAAAACTTTTTACTGATTTTGATGGAATCGGTTGGTTTATCAATAGGATAAAGAGCAGTTATATTGAAAAAGTACACACCTGTTGCGAGTTGATCTAATGGTAACTCACCGAGTATAACCATTCCATTGTTTTTTGATGATTTTTTTTGTGAAAATCGTAATTTTTCTGCTTCCGATGAATTTGTAATTGTATAATTAATTATAAATCCTTCAGGTGATAATTTTTTTGCATTATAGATTTCGCAATAGTATAGCAAATTACCAGGGTTATCATAAAATTCAGCCGATGGATTGGGGATTACAAAATATCCCGGCTTCTCGAACATTTTATCCCATTTCCTTAGAGCTTCTTCTTTGTTTTCTAAAATTGATACTAATTCAATTTCTGAAAGTTCAATTTTGGAATCAGTAAACTTTTTTATATAATAAGGAAATTCAATTTCAGCCTTTGTTGTTGAGTCTTTATAATCATTTACGTGAATTTTAACATTATATTGACCCGACTCAAGAACAAAATCATTTTGCCCAAAAAATGTTTCCTTGTGAGTTCCATCATATTTTCCGATAACTAATGGAACTATCCATTTGGCTGATTTAACTAGTCGGATATTATCGTAAAACTCAACACAGAAATACATTTCTCCGGTATATTGTCCGCTATCTTTATACTTAAAGGACAGTGCCGTATCGGGAAAAGAATAATAAAATTCAACTGCTGTTTTATCACCACGGTTAAATTGAGCCATATCAATACTCATATAGATTTTTTTCGCATACCCGTTATTCGCTAAGCTAAATATCAATATAACAACAATTAATAATATCTTTTTCATTGCTTCATTACCTATAATTTAAAAAAAATACCGTCAAGCATTTATCTTGACGGTATTAGTTATGTATTTATTTTCTTATGATCCAAAATTTAAAGATACAGTCAATCTATTAACTAAACCAAGACTGTAAGTAGGTGAGATTGAATAATCTAAACGACCACCAAAAGAATCGCTCATATATTTCAGACCAATACCACCGGAAAAACCGAATTGATCGTGGTTGAATCTATAACCTGCTCTGAAGGATAATAATTCGTTCCAGGTATATTCTGCACCTAGCATAAATTGTTCTTTCGAGTCTGAAGCGGTAAGAAAATCACCAGCTACTAACAGATAATTGCCATCGCTATTGATGATTTCAGAACTAATTGAAGCTCTAAACATCAAAGGAACATCGAAAGTATAAGAAAGGTATTCAGCATCCAGGGGACTTGCACTGAACCCTTGATACATTTTAGTCATAGTACGTAAATCTTGTCCTTTGTATCTTTCTTCTAATCCAAGATTTTGAATTGCGAAACCAACCTTTATTCCGTATAATTCAGTGTCATATAATGTTCCAATATCAAATGCTACTCCACTTGCGTTAACTGAAGCAAATGAGTTGGAAATATATTTGGCTGTTATTCCGAAAGAAAATTGCTTTGTTAAGTAACCGCTGAATGTTCCGGCTAAAGCCATATCGTTGACGTTGTAAGTCGCTCCTGTACCTTCCGGTTTTTCAACAGTAGTAACTCTAATATCATTAGCGCCAAATGATGTATAGCTTAACCCAACAGTATAACCGTCACTGATTGGTATGGCTAATCCTACAAAATTATGTGAGAAATTAGCAAACCATTGTGTATAAGAAAAATCCGCTGACATAGCAACTACGTCCGCTAAACCGGCACAATTCCAATATATTGAAGATAAATCATCGGTTACTGCGCCGTAAGCTCCAGCCATCGCGGAACCGCGAGCACCAACATCTATTTTCAAAAATTGAGCACCGGTAGCCCCGACCTTTGTCAAGTCTCCGCCCTTTGTAGAACCGGAAGCTGCATTTTCGACTGCATATAGCAGACTTGCAGACATTATCAAAACACTTAAAAATATTATTATGTTTTTCATTTTTATATACTCCATATTTTTTGAAAAAATATGAGAGTCTGTCCATTTTGCAATGGACAGACATCAAATATTATTCAGTGATAAATTTAAATCCGCCTACAACAACTGAGAAATTCTTGATTGTTTGTGCACCGTTAGGTGTTGTGATAACTGCGACTAATGTTTGACTTTGTACTCTTTGACCATTGGTTGTTAAAAGATCCCAATTTTCTGATGAAGTACCGTCAACTTTGCTCATAGTAGAATGATTATCCACGTGTTCAAGTTTTCTAACTAATTGACCGGAAGCTGTAAATATTTCAATTGTACATTTTGGAGGTAAATTAGTAAAGTATATCTTAGCATCGTAAGGTGAACGTTGTCCTTGATGTCCAATGAAGTACGGATTAGGTACAACGTTAATAGCATCAAGCATATCGTCAGTATAATTAATCTGTGTTTGTTCAGGACCCGTTACACGAACTCTGATTTTTGCATTTGGTAATGGGAAGCCTGCGGCTCCACCTGTATTACCAACAACGATTTTATCGCCGGCTTTGAAATCTTCTCCGTAAACGTAATCTGATTTTTTAACTTCTGTCCAGGATTTATCACCTGAAGAACGGAATCTACCTGCATTTGCATAATCAAGCGCATAGCTACAGCCATTTATACTTAATTCGTGTGTAAAGTCAATCCACAAACCGGTTTCTGTTTGAGCTGATAAATAATAGCGTCCTTGTGGTAAACCAGAATAAATTTCATCAACTTGCCAATTTGCGGCTACAAGAGCACTATAAGCTGGATTTGATGCACTATTTAAGAAAGCCATTGTTTTTGGTATGCCCAATTTTGGGTTTTTCCAAGTAGTATTACGTAAATCAACAAATGCATAAGCTGACAAGTTATATTTACCAATATAATTATTTGTGTTTAAGACATAACCATCTTGGAAAGTATTTGTACCGGTTTTACCAAGGTTTCTTGGGTCAGGGTACAATCTATCCTTATAGAATGGATTATATTTAGCGTTAGTGGCATCATTTTGAGTTTGAGTTCCGAAACCATAAACTAACTGTAATTGTAAGAAGTCATTAAATGCGACTTTTGTCATAATTGGAAGCTCTAAATGCGGCATATCGCCAGGATAGCTTACAATGCTTGAATCGCCGAGTTCATTGATTCTTTTGTATTTATATACGTTTTTAACTCTCATATTCAAGTATTTAACTTTGGCTTTAGCTTCAGTACCGAAATTCGTTCCCTTTCCACCGTATTTCATAGTTATGTCTTCTTCTCCACCCGGTAAAAATTCAACTTCATATACGCCAGGACCGTTATTAAAGCCTGCGTCCATTTGTTGCATTTGTTTATAATCCCAGGTAGCAGGTTGAGTTTTGAGTATTTGGTCTTTATCTTCATAAGACACTTTGGTCAGATCTTTGTTAGCATCAATTACAGCAATTGGCGTTATAGCATTAGTTTGACCTAATGTTTTTGCGTGATTAACAATTGCAGTATCGGGTCTTAATACACCACCATATTGACGATGAGCAAAATTGAAACTGAATCCCAATAATCCTCGTGCATAATCTGCGAAGCTTTGTTCATAGCAATAACCTTGATACGTGAAATCACCCGATGTGAAGCTACCATTTCTTTGTCTATGTGTGCGATCACTTCTAAAATGGAATGTAATAGAATCACCGGAAATTGTATCAATTTTAGCTTGAGCAGGTGGCCAAAATACCACAGATGCGGCATTTTCTGAATATAAATCCAAATAGCTTGCATTACAAGGTTTTAATTCGTAGGATATTAAAGATGTAAACAAGTCTTTGTTTGCTGTAATATCTTTCAATGTAACATAACTTCTATATAATCCAAATGAGAATGGAGGTTCACCTTCTTGGGCTTTACCCAATAATAATGATGCTTCGCTCCAATAAGGTCTAAATTCCAATTCCAATTCGTGACCGGCTAATAGTTGGTTCACGCGTTGTGGATCGATCGCAAAGAAATTAAAGTTATATAAACTACCTAATTTGGCTGAATCGATACTAATAAATTCAAATTTTGAAGTATTACCGGCAGCGTTTGCTCTTGGGAAGGTAGTGATTAAGTTTGAATTATCCATCGAACCTGTATTGAATTTCATAGGAGTCGGTTGCATAAAATCACCTTCGTCAAAAGCAAGTAATTTGTAATAATACTCTAAATTATTAACTAATTTTTCACTGAGTAATGGATTATCGTTATAAGTGATCATTCCATCTTTATTATCATCGCCAATATCCATTAAGAAGTCTTTATTTGTAGCTTTATCAAAGAAATCAACGATTATTTTCTTACATTCTGTTGTTCCTTCGAAATCGGATAATGTAGTTAGTTTTGGCTGAATTTGTGCGTTTCTGATATATTTATATACTGAGTCCAAAATTCTTTCTACGTGTGCAGAATCTTTCATCATCTCAAAAGCATTTCCAGAATATTTTGTTTCCATATCAATAACCCAACCGGATGGCGAGAAATCTGCGCGACGCATTGTTTTTAGATGATAAATAGTATCAATGGTGATTCTTTGATAAGAAGTCACTGTATCTTTGATATTTTTTGGATTGACAGTTATAATTTTCTTATCCGGACCTACATACCAATAATCACTAAAGTGCGAATCAGTTTTTAATTTTTCTAAATAGGCAGGATTTATTTTTTCTGTATGATATCTATAATACAAAGGGTTGTATTTAACAGTAGCTGAGTTCAAATAAATATCGCCAACTAAAAGACTATCAAACAATTCGGAATGTCGTTTATCGCCAATACCCGATTGCAAGAAATCATAATAACCATAAGGCTTACCATCATCAGGAATTGCTCCATCATTTTTTGCTATACCGGCATAGAATTGACCCCAAGGATAGCTATAAATTGTAGTATCAATTCGGCTGATTAATGGCATATAATGCCCTGAAGGTAAAAGAACCGGTGCAGAATAAACTTTTATACCCTTACCAACACGCATAACTCTAATTGCCATTGAATCTTGTTTGTTTTTAACTACTTGTTGATCGTTTGTAGCAGGACCCAACAAATAATATTTATCAATTAACGGCATCATTATATCATTTTGATTTGTGCCACCTCTATATTGAGATTTTTCAAAAGGTGTAGTCATAGCCCAACGTCCAACTTCTTTCCATCCCAAAGGACCTTTACCTAATGGATATTCACCACCACCGGCAATTTGATCGGTTGAAAAAGTATCTAAATCTATTCTACGGGCTCTAAACATACGGTAACCCATAAAATCCATACCGCGTTCATCGGGATCGGTACTAATTTCGGATGTAGAATCCCAGTTCATAGTAACCGCGTGGTTTAGAGGACTCCATTTTGTAAATCTTGCTGGGTCTGGAGGTGTAGGAGCACGGAAGTTATTGTCGTAAACCGATTGCGCAAATTTATCTTTGCGAATCAATTCAGCCATATCTTCAACACTACCATCAGCTTCAAGTCCCTTTGCGGTATTAGCTAATATAATACCAACAACTGTACGGAATGTATCTTTTGGTAAAATGTTAAAAGGACCTGTCGCCATCATAAAGCGTTTATCACCAGCACCTTGATCATCATCTCTTTCACCAAGTGCCATAAAGTCATAACGGTTAGCGTTTTCTAATTTATCCTCTTGGATATTCCAGTTTTTCATTGTAACTAAACCAAGTTGTTCGTCATTACGATACCATTTTTTATCTTTACGTACTGAATTTGCTAAAGGCCAATGAGGATCGCCTTTGTGTTTGTCATTGTTCTTAGTTAATATTGTTCTTATAGTTTGACCGGTTGAATCTTTTACATAAGTTGTATCATAATATGTTACAACTGCAGGAGATTCTAAGAAGTCAAATCCTAAATAACCAAAACCAAATCCGGCTTCACCTTGGTCTGTATTTGACCATTGCACAGCTAAGTTCAAAGTTGAGTCAGCAAAATAAAATTTTGTACGGTCATTTGAAGCACCAGCGGCTGTGTATGGAGCGCGTCCAATATCCACATCCATTACAGGAGCTAAGTAACAATCTAATAGTGTGTCAGCAGAATAATTAGTTATATCAAATCTCAAGAATATAAAATCTCTATAATCGCCGAAACCCCAAGAATAAATATATTGCTCAATTTGCATCATTAATGGATAGCCTTCCGATTTACGTTTTGCTTCACCATCTTCATAACGACTTAAGTCAGTATCTTTAAAGGTTGCAAATACATCTTCTCCTGAAATAATCGCAGGACCTTTAGAGAAATTAGTTCTATTTCTATCTGCGGTTTGATTAATATAATAACCAAAATATCTATTTTTCTTTATTGTGTCATCAGTACGTGTACTTGAATCCCAGATAGGCCAATTTGGTCCATCGTCTTTCATATTTGGTTCACCGCTTGCTTTGTTGCAATCAGTAGAAAAATAGACTCTATAGCTCGTTCTATCATTTACATCTGTCGTCAATGAATAAGATGATAACTTATCCGGTTGAGGACCTTCTTCAAAAATACGACCCGGTGACATCCACGATAAACCGGAGTTAGGATTATATGTGATCATACATAATTTTCGTGGTATAGTGTCAGTTCCGACATATTTTTTTACACCAAGCCAAATACCGCCACCAAATATATATTGGTTAACGGACCCTCTTGGCCAATAACCGCCGCCGGCGTTTTGTGTACCGGACAAGGCGACGTTTAATCCAAAAATACCGTAATTCGTAGTATAAAACGAAAGATTACTAATGGTATTTTTTTGTAAATCCATAACACCATAAGCTGAACGTTGCAATTGATTCTTAGCACTTTTTTCTTTCGCCGCAGGATTAATATCCGCATTTGCGTTGATAGTGCTAAAAACAAATACTGCAAAGATCGCTAATAGTGCCATTTTTGAGAAATATTTATACATTTTTCCCTCTATTTTTTAATTAACAATTTTCAATTATTAAAAGATTATTTTAATACCGCCATAAGCTGTTCTTGGACCTTGGTAATTACCCAATTGGCTCAAAATTTGGTCTATGTATTTCAAATAGCTTTGATATGTTTCTTCGCGGGTTACTATACCATCACGGTTATAATCTGCGGCTTCATTGTACAATCTGTTTCCATAGTTATCATATTGTGATGTCGAATAACTTGCAGCATTTGAAAAATCTGCTGTTTTGAAGAATGATACATCTGCAAATTGACCAATTGTTCTTTCCAAAGACACACCATCGTCAATAGGATCACCTGTTGATGTGTAATAATACATTATAACGCGGCGGTTCAATACATTATTAACGTCAATATAGAATTGAATTTGTGACTTTTTGAATCCATCTCCAAACCAATCACTTAGATAGAATGATTTCATTAAACGCAAATCAAGGCTCCAAGCACTTGGGTAACGCTCTGCATTAGTTTCACCTAATGGATTACCATTTTTATCGGTTTTGGTATAAGGAGAACCACTACGCCAATTAAAATTGAATGATATTAATGAATTTTCTAATGGTTGAATTCCACCTATTGCTGGACCTTGGTTATTACCCCACATAAAATAGCCGTAGCCTTTTACACGGTTTCTTATATCTCTACCTAATGGATATGTTGCTAATGGAAATGCTGTTTTACCTGAATAAGGATCAATAACGGCGTTAGCGTTCGAAGTAGAACCATCGGAAGTCCCTTCAACCCAAGAAATAGTATAATTCAATTCTAATCCAATATGATCTTCATCTGTTGGGGTTTTACTAACTTCAAATTCTAAACCACGGCTATTTCCATATTCGTTTACACTATATTCGAAATATGGAGATGGTACTGTAGGAATGTAAACTACGCCTAATTGGTTGTACACATCATCATAAAATACTGAAGCTTTCAATGAAATACTTTCACCAACTTGTTGAGTATAGTTGACTTCATATTTATTTGTTCTTTGTGCACTCAAGTTTGGATTACCTAATATGTTGCCGGCTCTAAGAACTTCTGTTCCAAAACCATCATACATATAACTTAAAGGAGGCATTTGGAAGAATAAACCGTAAGTAATACGTAGGAATGATTCGTCGGTAATAGGGTAAGTTACGTTTATTCTCGGTGAAATTTGGAACTTATTAGTGGATTTTGCAAATAATGAATCCGCACCGGAAATCCGTGTGAATTGATTATCTGTTCTTGGTAAGCGGTATAATGAGTTAGGCATAAAATAATCAAATCTTAAGCCACCGCTTATAATAATTCCTTTGTAAGTTACTTGATCTTGGATGAAACCGGCAGATTTTACAGGCATCCAAGGTTTAGATGTTCTTTTAACGACAAGTGCGTCATTTGGGCTGTTATTAGCATCAAAATAGATATTTCCACCCCATCTGTCTGTAAATACATCGCGGAATGAGTTACCATCCCAAGGAGCAGAGTTATAATTACGGTGCATTTCAAATAATGTAGCACTTAAACCGGCTTTAATATAATGACTAAAATCACCAGTTTCTAGTGATTTAGTATAATTGCCGTCAAAATCGTAATGGTAACCGGTTCTCAATGAATAACCGCCGCCACTACCGTGGGTTACTGTAAACCATTGCATACCCCAAGGATTGCTTGTACCGCTAGCGTTAGAAGCGCCTTCGTAATAACCTGTTAAAGGGTTAATAGCAGGGTAATTTGATATAATATAACCGTCATTAGAGGTACGAGTTTCTGTTAATGGTGTGTATTGATCCACTAACCTATCTCTACCTACTTCAAATCCGGTTCCACTAGCATTTAATTTATAATTGTCTTGAGGAAGAACTAATTTAAAACCACCAAAAAAGGAAGGGTTTCCCCATTCGCCTGAGGCTCTACGTGATTGTTGATCATCGTTGATACCAAAACCAAATGTTAATTCATAAAATTGTGAATTATCAATTGCGTGGTTTAATCTAAGGTAAAGATTGCCGATTGTTGAATTAAGAACCGCCTGTTTAGCAACTCTTTCTTTTACATTAGCTGCTAATGAGGTTGGTGAACCTAAGTCGTTAGCATACAACCATCCCCAGCTTGAAGATTGATAGTTCATTAAACCCCAAGACCCACCGGCAATTAATTTCATTGATTTTGATAAACCAAAAGTAAATTTTCCTGTTATATTCTTAGTCCAAGAACCTTGGTCAGGTCTTCTTGAAATATCGTTTCCAGCAGGATCATATAATTGGTAACCTGCGGAAGGATACTTTTCATTTTGATACCAACCGGATAAAAAGAAACTAGAATTTTTTAACAACGGTATAGGACCACCCAAACCAAAGTCAATTTTATTAGTTTGTGCTGTATTAAGCTGAGCGCCTTCACCACCGGTAACAGGAACATATTTATTTCCGACCTTTTGAATATCCACACCAAACGGTAATTGACCATATAAGAAGTCAACATCGGTACTGGCGTCTATGTAACCTTGATATCTATCTTGTCTTCCGGTTTTTGGTATAGTATTAACAACACCACCTAAAGCTTCACCATATTCGGCGGAATATCCACCTTTTAACACTTGAACTTCTTCGGTAGCATTTTGTGACACGATTGGCGCGTAGGCAACACCAGCACTTCCCATACCACCGGTAAAAGGATTTGAAATTGATTGTCCATCAACTTTAACTTGAGTGTCCTCGGCACGCGCGTTACGCACAGCGAAACCACTACCAGTGGATTGAACACCGGCTGACATAGTTACAATATCACCAATTGATTGACCTGATATTGCGTTAATTTGGTCAGAACTTATGTTTGTTTCGTTTCCGATATCGCCCTTGCGAATTAAGCGGTCGGCGACAACATCAATTTGCTCGCCCTTTGCGTATTCAGATTTTAAACCCGCATCTAATATAGAAGTTTTATCTGCGGAAATTCTGACTGATTTTTGCATGGATTTCATACCAATATAACTAAACTTCACATCAAAAGTACCGGCATTAATACCTGTTAAAGTATAACTGCCGTCTTTGCTAGTTACATTTGTTCCAATGGAAGTTCCCATGACTTGGACTGTGGCGCCTATTAAGCCTTCGCCTGTTTCCGCATCAGTAACTTTTCCTTTTAGGACACCGTATATACCGGCTTCCGCTACTAATGGAAACAATAAGGTAACAAATAGCGCCAAAGCTAGAAAGTAACGTTTCATAATTACTCCGATAATTTAACCTTTTTTATTAAAAAATATTATTAACTATTTTACAACATTGAATGATTTTGTTAAATTGCCATTCGATGAAGTTATAACACAAAAATATGTTCCGGTATTTAATTTGTCTGTATCGTAAACAATTGCTTTCAATCCGGCTGATTGATAACCTGTAAATACATTATTAATCTTATTTCCCAAAACATCATATACATCTATTGTATAAAAATCATATTTATTTATTGTCATTGTAATTTCAATATGGTCGCTTGCAGGATTTGGATATATTCCTTTTATCTCGAAACCATAACTTTCTTTATTTTCCACTTTACTAATTGGATCGGCATTAAAATGCGTCATCAAAATATATTGCGGAACTTCTAAATCTTTTTGTTTCAGATAATACTCATTAGCTGATAGTTTAGATGGATCACAAATAGTCCAAGTTTTTAAAAGTGGTATATCCTTCAAATCATTTGGCACCAAGTTTGGAATCCAAGTAATTCTGTCATATTCAGGAGTCTGAGTAACATTATAAGGTTTGCTCCAACTATCTTCCCCGATGACTCTTGTAGAAATAAATACATCGTGGGCTCCGGCTTTGATAACAGTATCGGCTTGGGGATCCATAGTATCGTAGAACTGTGTCCATTTAGCAATCATAATTTTGCTATTAACTGTTTTGGATAACTGGAATTCCCAACTCATTTGATTATTTGCCGGAGTTGTAGCATCGGGAGGTGTGTATAATAAGTAATTGTAGCCTGCGTGGTCGGCTATTTTCCGAACACTCCAAGTTTCGTTTTCATAATTCAATTCAACTAATTGATATTTTAGAGGTTGTCTTTGATTATCATTACCTAATAGAAAACCCATAAAGCTATATGAATCTTTGTTATAAGCATTAAAAGCCCAATCATAATAATATAAAGTCGATGTATCAGGATCGCATCCAATAGAAGCCGCATATTGCTTAATCAAGGAATACGGAAAAATATTAAATTCAGTCCAGGTTAATCCATCATCATTTGATGTTGAAACGGCAGGTTCCGAACGACCTGAAACCTCACCATTTTTGAATATACCACAAGCGCCCATATACCATTTATCGCCGTCTCTTTTTTCAAATCCAACAATTGAAGAATATCTGGATTTGTAAGAACCAGCATTTACATATTTTATAGGATCAAAAATATCACTGTTCCACTGTTCTGGGACGTTTAACTGCCAATCACCCAAATCTTGGCTTTTTATATAACCAAAGCTGCTTTGATCGGTCAAATCACTTGTTCCTTCCGGTGGAGTTGGAGTAGATACCCCATACATAAAAAAACTATCGTCTTTTTCATAAGCGATTAAACAATTACTTGTTGCTGCGTAAACATAAGAATCATTTCTGTCATCTTCAAATTCATATACTTTATCGGCAAACCAATCTCCATCAGTATAAAAGCCTTGAATAAATCCGTGCCAACCGGTACCGGTACTTACAGGAGCCATATATCCATAAGATAAAACTCCGGAGTACATAAATGGATATATACTTGGATAACGTGCATCCCCTAAATCAAGCCTTAATTTATCATAAACTAGTGCAGGTTTGGACCAATCATATCCTAAATTTTTTGATTCTAGCACAAATAAATTATTTTTTGTGTTGCTTGGATCTTGTTTTGTTCCTTCATCAGTTTCCGAATACCCTCTCTTAATTGTAATTAATGTGTTGGTTTCGGAGTCGTACATAAATGGATTCTGATCGGTTGTATAATATGAATATGCATTTGCAAGAGAATCTAAAATTACAAACTGCGGAACGGCTTGTAACTTATTGCCTTTTACTCCGTATTGATAACTATAGCTTTTGGAAACATTGTCCAATTGCATTAGAAACCTTGTATCTTGTGGTTTTCTTGATTGTTCCTTGGCTAACAGGGTATTTCCTGTTAGGAGAATGAGAATTATTATTATAATAGATTGTAAATATTTTTTCATAAAGTATATTGGTTTATTAATAAAAATTTAATTTCACACTTTTTAGCAATATCAAATATATAAAATTTATTTCATTTAATCATAAATGTTAATAAATTTTAATCTTCTTCAAATCACAAACTATACTGTAAACCGTATATAATGTTGAATGTTGATAAAAAATCACCATTTATAGTACCATTTATGCTTGTTTTATAGTATCTTGTGTCAACACCGAGAGTTAAGAATAAATCCTTGTAAATTCTTTGTTTACCCAATATTTTTGCAATATATACTGGATCACTGTTAGTTAATCCCAGACCAACTCGAGCAGCAAGCTCAGTATTTTTCATCTGAAATATTGTTCTTTCGTAGAAAATTGTTGTCCACACTAATTGCGTTTTTTGTTTGAGGGGTATTTTAACCCTTATCAAATCTTTACCTGTGAAATCATCGTCAGGTCCTGACGTATTTTGAGAAACCAAAACCACATCGCGTAAAACTTTTGCAGAGAACTCCGTTAATCCCAGTTCAACACCTATAACAGATTTTTGGTCAATATTATAGCTGATGCTTTGAGAATAACTGGATATTTTATTATCCGACAGTTGCAAACCGTTTGAAGCGAAACCATTCGAAGCCATTGCAACAAAATTAATCTTATTAAGACCGAAATCTTCTAAACCAAAATTATATGCAGAAACAAAATTTAATTGATTTATATCCTTGTAATCTATAGGTAGAATGCTATTGTCTTGAATTCTCAATCTATCCAAGGCGCTGAAAGAGTTTATTTTAGTTTCCGAATTTATATTTTCTGTATCAAATTCGATATCATTTAGAGTACTTAGTTCCTCGAATTGATTTAATAATTGTGTTGGTTCAAATACATACGTCTCTTCATCCTCAATATCAATTGCAATATTAGGAGTCGAAATTTCTTTTGGCGAAATATCGGCTTTTAAAGGAAGAGCGTTGAGCTGATTTTTATTAGTATTGTAAGAAGTATTTTTTATATCCCTGGTAGCTAAATTAATTGCGTTTGGCTGCGAAATATTCTTAATACTATTTTGTTCTGTTGCTGAATTTGAACGATTATTAACAGTATTTGATACAGTTTCTTTTACCGGCATCTTAGAAGTATTAAAAGGCATAAACTCATTAATTGAAATAATGGATGCTAAGAAAAATATTACAATTACAGCCGCATAACGGACATAAGAATACAATTGTTTAGGATAAGCATTCTTCAAATCAACAAAAATAGTTGCCTCTTGGGGTGCTTCCTGAAGATATTTCATTAAAATCAAATCTTGAACACCACTGAAGAATTCTTCAGGATACTCAATACTTTGGGCATCTTGTTTTACCAGCTTTTTCAGGGCATCGGCATTTTGGAACGAGCCTTTGCTTTCCTTATCGTTCGTGATAAGATTGTTTAACTCGGTCTGGTCTTTTTTACTGATATTTCCATCGAGATATTTTTCGATTAATATATCTAATTTTGAATTCATAATTCTTTTAATATTGGTTCTAAATATAAACGGAGTAAGTTCCTTGCTCTGTGAACTCTTATTTTTGATAAGGATAAACTTATTCCCAAGATTTCGGATATTTCAAAGTAAGTTAGCTGTTCGTATTCCCTTAAAACAATTGCTTCACGCATATCATCGGGTAAGGTAGCCAGTGCTTTGTCAATCACATCTTTTAAATCATAATCGTTTTGTGCTGTAGAAATCGGACTCAGAAATTCTTCGTCAAATTCCGTATCATTTTGCTCTTGTCTTAAGTGATTTATACAAATATTTCTTGCGATTCTATAAAGCCAGGCTCTAAAGTTTCCGCCGTCAAATTGATCACGTTTTTCGTAAACTTTAATAAATGTATCTTGAAAAGCATCTTTTGCTCTGGTGGTATCGCCTAAAATCTTCAAACAATATCTGTATATTTCATTATGATATTTTGTATAAAGCAAATTAAAAGCTTCAGCGCTACCCTCCGGAAGTCTCTTAGAGGCTTCGTCCAGCTGGAACTTAGTAATTTTATTTGCAATATATTTTAACATCTTTTTTTACTTTGTACATTATATATAATCATAAAACAATTAAAAACGAATAAAGTTACAGCAAAATTAAAAAAAAATTAAAAAAAAATCCTCTTTTTGGGAGAGGATTTTTTAATTAATATTATTTTATCACCTAATTATTCAATATAAAGTCATAATAATCGCTAGGTAAAAGCATCATTGGTTTGCCGTTATTTTGGAAGCGCATCAAAATATCGTTGTTGAAAAATAATTTTATTATTTCTTCTTTCGTGATTTTTTCTTTCATTGAGACAAAATTCAATAAACTTAAGAATGAAAAATCTTCCGAAGGCATATATTCATTTATCACTAAATCGTCATCCGACTTGATTTTTATCAATTCTTTTGCAATTGAAACGGCTTTATCTAAACCACCGATAACGTCAACCAAACCTTTTTCTTTTCCTGCTAAACCTGTCCAAACTCTTCCTTGTGCAACTTCGTGGACTTTAGCACTATCCATTTTTCTTCCTTTTGCAACCAAATTAACAAACTGACCATACGATTCGCTAATCATAGATTTGAAATTCGTCAACTCTTTATCGCTTAAATTTCTTAAAGGGAGACCTATTGGAATAATCGGAGTACTGAATGGGAAAGCTAAATCGGAATGTTCACCACGCTTTACTAAATCGGTACTTATCCCTAATGAATCTGCTAAACCTTTATTATACATCCAACCTGCAATTACACCAATTGAACCTGTAATGGTCATTGGAGTTGCTAAAATTGTGTCAGCGTCCATTGAAAGCCAATACCCACCCGAAGCGGCAACCGTGGCTTGCGATACCAAAATCGGTTTTTTACCCTTGTATTTTCTTATAACTTCAGCTACATAATCGGAAGCCATAGCAGAACCGCCTGGAGAATTGACCCTAAATATTACAGCTTCAATATCTTTATTCTTCAATACTGATTCCATAATATTGGATAATTCTCTTCCTTTGATTCCGGTTTCCATATCGCAAGCACCTTCTGCATAGACAACTGCAATATATCTATTTCTGTCGGACCACTGGTTATCCTTTGGCTCAGGCATATCTTCTAACCACCTGTCTTTAATAACCTTTGCGTTTTTATCAATATCTTTCATTACTGAATCAACACCATTCCATCTACCAATACCATCAATCAATTTTTCTTTTTTTGCGGTATTAGCAGTATATAAAAATGAGTTATTTACGAAACCCTCAAATTTTTCTTCGCTGATTCCACGTGAAGCCATAATTTCTTTTCGTGCAAATTCGTACATATCGTCAATCATTTTTTGACGTTGCTCACGCTCCCCTTCTGAAAATTCTTCTCGTGTATAGGATTCAACAGCAGATTTATATTTGAATAAACGTATTTCTTCGTAACCCACCCCTACTTTTGCTAAGAGTTTTTTGTAATAGCTTCTACCCGTCGCAAATCCTTCCATAGTAACTGCACCGAATGGGTCGAGAATAATTTTATCGGCAACGGAAGCCAAATGATATGATGTAAAATCTAAACCGGAAGCAAAAATAATAACTTTTTTTCCAGCGGCTTTTAATTGCTCTAACTTATTTCTTAATTCCCATTTTGTAGAATAATCAGCCGACAATTTATCAATATTAAGGATTACTCCTTTTACGTTCTTATCTAATATGAGCTTGTCCATTTTTTTATTAAACTGAACTAATGAACTGTTTGGCTCGGAAGAAAATGAGAATTTCGCATTAGAGAATTTATAAGCACCTGCTAAATCAATTTTAACATATTGGTCTTTTTTCTCTTCGATTTGTTTAAATACATTTCTATCACTACCCAATCGGATCCCGATGCTTGTATTATTAGACCCTGTTTTATTAATTGCAGAAACTGCAATACCGCCCAAACTGACATCAAAGCCAACATTTAGAGACTTATCGCTAAAATATCTTCCATTTATGCGAATTCCGTCAACAACTTCCCACGAAACACCACCACTCCAGCGAGGACTTTTCCAAGTATCGGTGTCATAAAAAGCGGCATCGGCAAAAAATGTTAGTGGATAATCTTTAATCGGACGAACACCTGCTTCGATTACGTGCTCAAATTGATTAGCTTTCATAGCCCAAAGTCCTGAATACCCGAAGGACAGATAAGGCGATGGACGATAAATAAATCCGGTGTGTAAAGTATTTTCTAGATTAAAATAATCTTTATCTCCACCATAAAAACCCCAGCCGAAACCAAGTGCAAAGGTTCTATCTCCTATACCGAGGGATAATCTATGGTTTGTAACACTATGACCGTCAACTTCTCTTTTGACTAATCCATATCCAAACATACCGGATTGGAAAAAATATCCGATATTTTTAAAATCTTTGATCTTGGAATCTTGAGTGTTAAAGAATAAACTCGTTTCAAAGTGATCCATCCCATTTATTGCTAAATTCGCGGGATTTTGGAATCCGTTCAATCCATATCTATATGCACTAGAAGATGATTGCAAATAGGGATTCAAATCGTAATATGTAAAATGTCGTCGATTTTGTGCACTTAAACTTGTAACTAAAGTTGTAAGAACAACCATTAATAAAATAATTTGCTTCATCGTAGCTCCTGGTTTTGTTAAATTATAGATTATAATGCAAAATTAAAAAAACGAAATTAATACTATAATGTTACATAACAAAATTGAATTTATATTTTTCCAAAAATTTAATAATGTGTTCAAGGAATTTTATTCGAATTTTCAAGAAAGCTAAGCATAAAAAAAAGAGCCCTGCCGAAGCAGAACTCTATAATTATTTCTTGTTTTTATGACGATTTTTACGTAGTCGTTTTTTTCTTTTATGCGTAGCCATTTTATGGCGTTTTTTCTTTTTACCGCAAGGCATAGATTACTCCAATTCTAATAATAATTATTTGGCTTTGATGCTTGAATTAACTTTTCTAAAGAAAGTTGGTGATGGTTTGAAAACCGGTACATATCTTTTTTCTAATTTTACTAAATCACCGGTTTTAGGGTTGCGAGCCACGCGAGGTTTTCTACTTTTGTGTTTGAAAACTCCGAAACCTCTTAATTCAATGCGGTCTCCGTTTGCTATAGCATCAATAATGCTTTCGATTACACTGTCAACTACTTTTTTGGTTTCAACTTTTGTTAAACCAGAGCTTTTTGAGATTTCGTCAACGATGTTTGCTTTTGTTACTGTTTTAGTTTCCATAATTCCATTAATTATTTATTTTACAAATATTACTTGTTCATTATTATAAAGTTCAAAAATAATAAGTTTTTTATAAAAAAAAAAATATTTTCAATATTATTATGCTAAATTACATAAAAATAATGAATAATTACAAAATTTCTCGTAATGCGTCTGTTATTTTCCCTACTGGAACGATTTCGAGTGTAAATTTTTCTTTCTTAATGTCCTTCGGCAATATAGGTGTTATCACCCTATTAAATCCTAGTTTTTGTACTTCTAGAATTCTTTTCTCCATATATTGGACAGATCGAACTTCGCCTGTAAGCCCTATCTCACCAATTAATACGGTTTTGTTGTCAATTGTTTTATCTTGAAAAGAACTGACAATGGCTCCTGCCACTGCTAAATCTAAAGAGGTATCATTAATTGAAAACCCTCCGGCTATGTTAACAAAAATATCATTGTGTCCGAAGTTCAAACCAAGACGTTTTTCCAGCACAGCTAATATCATCTGTAAACGTTTTATATCGAAAATATTGGAACTGCGTTGTGGAACACCGTAATTTGAGGCACCAACAAGGGCTTGCACTTCTGCAATTATTGGTAAAGTGCCTTCAATGGCGGCGGACAAAGCTATACCGGAATCATTGTTATCTCTTGTAGATAAAAATACTTCCGATGGGTTCAATACTTCTCTTAATCCATAACCCGACATTTCAAATATACCGATTTCGTTTGTTGAACCGAAACGATTTTTCATAGCTCGCAGTATTCGATAACTATAATTCTTGCTTCCTTCGAATAATAAAACTGTATCAACTATGTGCTCAAGTACTTTTGGTCCGGCGATTATTCCTTCTTTAGTTACGTGGCCAATAATAAAAATCGCTTTATTATTGAGCTTGGCGGTATTCATAAGTGCTTGGCCGCATTCGCGAATCTGAACGACACTACCTGCTGTTGCATCGGCATACTCAGTTCGGATTGATTGAATTGAATCAATTATTATTATTCTACACTCTGTATTTTCTATTGCGTATAAAATACGTTCTAAACTTGTTTCGGCTAAAACTAAAATATTATCGTGGGTTGCGTTTAGCCGTTTTGCTCTCTGATTAATTTGATGAATCGATTCTTCACCTGTAACATAAAGAGTTGTTTCGTCTTTTAATTCAGCACACATTTGTAATAGAAGGGTCGATTTACCTATTCCCGGGTCACCGCCAATTAATACAAATGAGCCCTGAACGATTCCCCCACCCAATGTTCTATCTAATTCTTGTATGCCGGTTGAAATTCTCTCGATTTGGCTATCTTGTATTTGGGAAAAACGTACGGGCTGATTATCGCTTTGCTTTCTAGCAGAGGATTTATGCTGAGTTTTACTCTCAACTTCCACTTCAACTAATGTATTCCAACTATCACACATAGAACATTTGCCGGACCATCTTAATGATTCGGCTCCACATTCTCTGCAACGATAAACTGTTTTTATTTTCATATTATATATTTATAATGATGAATTTAATAAATACTTCTTTAATATCAACACATTTTTATTGTTATTAATATTTGCCGGTATATAATCAATTTCATCAATTACTAACTTGATAATTTGTAATCCTAACCCACCTTTGAGCATTTGGCGGATATAAGTTTTTACATCCGTATCGGGTCTTTCTTTGGGATTGAACGATTTGGATGTGTCTAATATCTTAATAATGAAAGCATTGGCATCGTTTTCAATACATATTTTAATTGTTTGGCGGTTATCTTGCAAATATCCGTACTTTATTAAATTTGTGCAAGCTTCATCGACTGCTAATACAATTTTTTGGGTAATCTCATTTGAAAAACCAAATTCTATTGCTTGCTCGTAGATAAAGTCCCGAATATTGCCAAGCTCTTCATAAGAACTAGCAACAACCAAACTACAGCATATTTCATTTTTAAAGTTCATTGCCGGGGATTTCATTATTGTTAAACTTCACAATTAACTTTTCTTCCGTTTCGGAAATATCGAAAATCATCGGAAAACCAAGCAAATCAAAAATGCTGAATATATTATTCGGCATTTCAGCCAACTTTATATCGCCGCCCTCTTTACGAATTTGCTCTATGAAACCCATAAAAACTCCAAGCCCAGCTGAAGATATATATTTTAAATTTTTGAAGTTAACTAATATTTTATTGCAACCCTTGTTTATAGCTTCTTGGATTGCGTTTTCTAACACCGGTGCTGTTTGGGCGTCTAAATAACCCGATATATATATTTTTTGAAGGTCTTCGTTCTGCGTGAATTCTAATGAGAATTTATTCTGTGTCATAAAAATCTCCTGATTTAAAGTTTTTAAATTCCATTCTATAATACGATATTAATATTAATTTGTTTCGTCAAAATAATCTAATAAAACATTTTTTTGTATAGCGATTATACCCGGTTCACTGACTACAACACTACTGGCATAATTTGAAATAACCGTTGCTTCTTTGAGGGTTGCACCACCGGTTACCGACATAGCAAATGTAGCGATACAGGTATCACCGGCACCCGATACGTCAGCAACATTCTTTGCTTTCGCGCGATCGAAAAAAGGAATTTGATTTTTTTCTAAAAGCATCATACCTTCAGCACCTAATGTTATCAGAGTGCTTTGGCAATCCAATTTAGAATTAATTTCTTCTGCGGCGCGTATGATGTCATCATCATTTTTCAATTCTATACCTAAAGCGTGTCCGGCTTCTTTTTTATTCGGTTTAAACAATGTAGCACCTTTGTATTCAAAGAAATTATTGAATTTCGGATCCACATAAACAGGAACATTATTATCTTTTGCCAATAGCATTATTTTTTCAATAAGGTTTTTACTGATCACGCCCTTATTATAATCTTCCATTATAATTCCGGCAAGACCTTCTATATTCTCAAGAGCATCTAATATAAAATCCATACACTCGGAAGTCATTTCGTCGCGGGATTCTTTATCTAATCTTGCAATTTGCTGATTGTTACCAATAATTCTCATTTTTACGGTTGTTGGTCTGTTTTTATCGTAAAACAATCCATCGGTATAAATTCCTGAATTTTTTGCTAATTCGATAAAAAGTGAACCGTTCTCGTCATCTCCAATCAATCCGCACAAAATCGGCTGAATTCCCAAGGTTTTTAGATTGAGAGCTACGTTAGCCGCGCCGCCTAAATGCCAAGTTTCATCTTCTAAATCAATTACGGGTACCGGTGCTTCGGGGGAAACCCTCGAAACAGTACCCCAAAAATAACGGTCTAACATCACGTCACCGATCACAGCAATTTTCTTCCCGTCAGCGGCAGAAATTATCTCTCTAACTCTTTCTTTTGTTATCATTTTTAAAATGAGATTATTATAAAAAATACAAAATTAATCAAAAATTCTATTTTTAGACTATATTCACGTTTTTTTTATTTAAATTTTGAAAATATAAAAAAAAAGTCGTAATTTTGAATTCGTATTTTTCCTGAGTAGCTCAGTTGGTTAGAGCATCTGACTGTTAATCAGAGGGTCCGCGGTTCAAGTCCGTGCTCAGGAGCGAGTTCTTAAAAAAAATTAATATTTCTATTCCTGAGTAGCTCAGTTGGTTAGAGCATCTGACTGTTAATCAGAGGGTCCGCGGTTCAAGTCCGTGCTCAGGAGCAAGTTCTTAAAAAATATTAAAATTCTCATTCCTGAGTAGCTCAGTTGGTTAGAGCATCTGACTGTTAATCAGAGGGTCCGCGGTTCAAGTCCGTGCTCAGGAGCAAAAAACGTCATATTGAATCAATATGGCGTTTTTTTATACCTTTTTTAAAGGATTTCACGATAAAATTATCCTTTTGTGTTAATTTTGTATTTTATTTTTAATTATTATAGATAAATTATGAAAAAGATAGTCGAATGTGTACCGAATTTTTCCGAAGGTCAAAATAAAGAGACAATTGAAGCAATTGCTAAAGCAATCCGCGAAACCGAAGGTTGTACATTATTGGATGTAGATCCGGGATTTTCCACAAACCGTACCGTATATACTTTTGTCGGTTCACCCGAAGCTGTTGTGGAGGGCGCATTAGCTTCCGCACGAGTTGCCAAGGATTTGATTGATATGCGCACACAAAAGGGCGAGCACGCACGTATGGGCGCAATGGACGTATGTCCGTTTGTACCTGTAGCAAATGTTACAACAGCCGAATGTGTGGAATGTGCTAAAATATTCGGTGAACGAGTTGCGGAGGAATTAAATATCCCGATTTATCTTTACGAAGAAGCCTCCGATAGGGACTATAGAAAAAAATTACCGGATATCCGCTCAGGTGAATACGAAGGTTTAGCTGAAAAAATCGTAAAACCGGAATGGAAACCTGATTTCGGTCCCGCCGAGTTTATTCCAACTTGGGGAGCTACCGCAACAGGTTCACGCTTTTTCCTTGTCGCATTTAATGTCAATGTTATCGGCACTTCGAACCAAGCACATCGTATAGCTTTGAATTTACGTGAAACAGGACGCGGTGATAACGAACCGGGCAGATTGAAGGAAGTCCAAGCAATGGGATGGTTCGTAAACGAATACAATTTAGCTCAAATAACTATGAACATAATGAATTATAAAATCACTCCACTGCATACTGTTTTTGAAGAAGTGAAAAAAGATGCTAAAGAACTTAATGTAGGTTTAGCAGGTTCGGAATTGGTCGGATTAGTTCCGCTTGAAACTATGCTTATGGCGGCTGAATATTATATCAAAAAAGAAAATTTATTTATTTTAGACGAATCTCAAAAAATCAAGCTGGTTATCGAACGCCTTGGATTGAACGCTATAAGCCAATTTGAACCAAAAAAACGCATTATCGAATATATGATAACGGAAAAGAAAGACGAGCCATTGGCAGAAATGTCAGTTCGCGCTTTCATTGAAGAAATCGCATCGCGTTCTTCTGCACCGGGCGGTGGTTCCGCCGCGGCGGCTTCCGCGGCAATCGGAGTAGGTTTGGGTGCAATGGTTGCTCATCTTACTTATGGTGTTCGTAAATTTGAACACCTTGACAGTAAAATCCGTGAGATTCTGGCGCCGTTGAATGCGACAGTTCAAAAATTAATTCCTTGTATTGACGCCGATACTGACGCATTTGCACATTATATGGATGCTATGAAAATGCCAAAAGATACCGACGAGCAAAAATCAGCGCGTTCTGCGGCTATGCAGTTAGGTTTGAAAAAAGCAATTGAAGTTCCGTTAGACACGATGAGATTTGCCGACTCTGCTTGGGATTGGATGATCGAAATCGCAAAAATCGGCAATTTTAGTTCACGCTCCGATGTTGAAGTGGGTGCTAAATCATTGGAAACAGGCATTTGGGGTGCCTACCGCAATGTAATTATCAATTTAGCAGGTATAAAAGACCAAGAATTCCTGAATGCCAAAAAAGCCGAAGCCGAAGCAATAGTAAACCGCGCTTACGAAAAATGCGCAATCTGCTTGGAAATTTTGCAAAACAGGACCGGACAAGTATAGAGGATTTTTAGTTATTCATCCGATGACTACGAGTATCGGCTGAATGTTTTTGAAAATGTCCAACACTTTGAAAGTTTTGGACATTTTTTGTAACTATAAATGATAAGAAGAAGACGAATTGTCATTCCAGACTTGATTGGGAGTCTATAATTACATAATTATTCAATACTACTTATATTAAATAGATCTTGATTCACTGGCAAATAATATTTTCTCTTGTTATTCTTAGATTGATTATATTTTTCTGCTTTTTCATATAGCCTAAGAGGTCCCCATATTTTATCTGTATTCCTTGTACCAGTAGTGTACCAAATTACGGATTCAATAGGCTCAAGAATTTTAATAATATCAAGATCTTTTAGAGTAAATGATTCAAAAACGAATTTTTTATCTATTAATTTTTTTTCTAATAAATTATCAATATGACAATAAAAATGAGTTACTTTGCGACGTTGTTTCCATTCCTATGACTGGTCTTTATAGGTATTTATGTATTTATGTGCAAATGAATAAGGATTATCAAAAAATAATTTTTGGTTAGCTCTTTTAAAATCGTGTAGATGTTTAACAGCATCATTCATTTCATCGCTTGAATATTCTTCGTGTATTTGTTGATATACATTCGAAAGAGCTGATATCTTATAAAATCTCATACTTTTATAAGCAATATATGCTAGAAATGAAGTAAACAAAGAAGTTATAATTATAGAAATCAGATTTATCCAATTATTAAAATCCATAGCGTTTCCTTTATCTAATTAATAATTCCAAAATTGTGCCTCTTGGCATAATCCATTAATTTTTGGAAATTGGTTTCATTCATTTCCGGACATATCAAATTGTATTCTTTCATTACACCTTTTAAATTGTCATTGTTGTAATATAAAGGCGGATCAATCACATAAGGTGTAAATACCTTACCAACACTCCGATAATAAAGTTGTTCAAATGGTGTTTTATCCTGAGGTTCAGAATTAACAAAACTATGACCTGTAATGTTTAAATTTGTAAGTATCGAATTTGTAAGCGTTTCAATTTTAAAATCAGAATCATTAACAAGATGAAATGAATTTTCGGTAGTTCCATTCATACTTGCGTGCAATAGTAGTTTAGCACCATAATCCGCAGGAATGATATTCATTGTTGACTCGGAGTGGATGTGAATTCTTAATTTTATTTCGTGTGGTACAGAATAAATATTTTCAGCATTTTTATATAATTTTGTTTTAATTTTCAAAAAGAATAAACCCCAACCATAAAAAACATCGAATTTATTGATTGAACCTATTTCATTCTCAATCAATCTACCTGCTATAGTAGTAATTCTGAAAATTTTATAGCTGATTTTCTCTACTTTTGCAAAATGAATTAGAAATAGCTCTGCTTCAAGTTTAGTCTTTTCATAAGGGTTTCTATAAATATTAGTTTTATTGATGAAATCTGGATAAATTACTTGTTGTGAGGCACCTGCGTGATAGGCGGAACCGACATATATAAATTGCTTAACATCTAAATCTTTTACTAAATTTAAAATGTGTTTAGTACCTTCAAGATTAATGAGATTGAGTTGTTTGACAATTTCGGGAGTATCAAAAAAGCTTGATAGAGCGGCGATATGATAGAAATAATCAATTTTGCCTTTTCTAAGAATTTCAATATCTTCCGCTGAAATCCCAAGACAAGGTTTTGTTAAATCGAAGTCTATATAAATTATATGACTTTTTATCTCTTCAAAACAATCTGACATTTTATTAAGATCAAGATAATTGAAACCATCTTCGAGTATAATTTCATTCATCCGGCTTTCTAATGATTTGCTATTAGTTCCTTTGCCAAGTATGATTATTTCAATATCATCAAGGTGGTTCAGATTTTGTTTTAAAATCTCAAAAAGTAGGTTTCTACCTAATAATCCTGTTGTTCCATCAATTACGATCCGCATATTTGCTCCCAACAATATGTAAAAAAGGGCGCCTCCACAGTATGCTCTTCACTTAGGTATCGACCAAGACCCCATATTCTGAACATAAAGGAAAACGCCCCATCTCTGGGGCGTGCCTTTACATCCGTTCAGAATACTACAAAATTTGGTCGATTTTAAGTGAAGAACGAAAGTAAGACAACGCTTACAAATATTTCAAATTTCTTAAGCTATATGAATAGCTCTCTTTATTTTTCTAACTGTTTTCAATAATTCATTATATGACTTTTCCAATTTAATTTTATCGGAAAGTTCATCGAGCATAAATTCTATATCCAACAGACTTTTTTCTTCGAGATACGCTTTCCTAAAAGCTGTATCATTCATTTTTTCTTCTTTATAAACTTGAGCATAGTTCATTTTTTGCTCCTATAATATTCTTTCACTTTAATAGCTTTTTCAATTTCTGAGTTTGGTGTTTTCTCAGTTTTTTTAATAAAACCGTGAGTAAAAATAATGTTTTTGTCTGACATAAAAAAATATAAATTCCTTGTTGTCGTATTTTTTAAATTTACTCTTAATTCAAATATACCGTCCCTTAGATATTTTGATAATTTTTCGTTCGGGAAACTATTTATATTTAGCAATTCAACTAATTTGTCCATATATGCGATGATTTTTGCTTGATCTTTAGAATCAAGTGAATTTAAAAAGTCATTCATTTCGATTTTGCCATCGTAATTAGCAAAATTATACAAATACAAATTCTGGTTCATTTTACGCTTACAAATATTTCAAATTTCTATTCAGCTTTTAGCTGTTTTTCTTTTTCTAACCTATCGGTTAATTTTTTATATACAATACTATTCTTTTTCTTTTCATTAAGTAATAAAAAGAATTTGTCCAAATTATTATCGGAATCATTAACCAATTTGTTTCGAATACTTCTTTGCAATTCAACGCAATCAAATGTCTTCTGATTCATACGACAGCACCTCCCTTGGTGTTCTAATATTTATTATCGAATATCCATATTTTATATTCACGGAATTCGTCAGGTGTCCATAAAACAGGAGAATGCAAATTATTCTTGTAATTATATTCCCTAAGTATTAAATTAACAATTGGCATTTACTTTTGTAAAATCTGATTTTTCGATGATTACGTATTCGCCATCAATGTAAGAAACGACTTTGTTTGCAAATTTCGTTTGCTTCTTTTGCAAATCACGTATTATATCATCAATATTATAATTGAATTTTAACGCGTGTTCCTCGCGCACACGACGAACTTCTTCTACAATTGGGTCTTCCCACATAATTTACTCCATTAATAATTCGTTAGGTGTACAAATGACAGGCATAAAATATCCATTTTCAGTGATTATTCAATAATGATTTTCATGTCTATCAAATCATCAAAAATTGTGTCTAAATCAGCTATATAAATTCCAATAATTAATTCCAATAATTAAACTATATGCAAAATTAGTTAAATTTATTAAATCTGCAAATAATTTTCTTGAAAATTTAACAAAATAATGTAAAATATTTTTTGCGGTTAATCAGGTAATAAGGTCGTAAGATTATAGTTCCGGATAATCTACTAAGGTTAATATGGGAAATAAGGTTTTTTATAAGCGTCTTCCTTTCTCATTTATAATCAGTCCTCAGTTTATTAGCCTATAGAGCTGAAAGAAATGGCGTTTTATTATTATCTTTTTTGTGTTGCTCGGCAAAAGATACGTTCCAAAGCGGGAGCTTTGGAACGAGAAAGTTAGGCGGGAGCTTTGGAAAGCATTTCGGCTTGACGCGAAGTTTATAAGCTCTTCAATTGCTTTTGGCATAAAATATGCTTTAATTTGTTTTTAGATTAACAAAAGTGAAAATGCTTAGAACAATAGATGATATTTCTAAAACAACTGGCTTTGAAAACATCTCCAAAGCCAATTCCCTTTTTAAGGTTAGGGGAGATTCTATGATTAACGCCGGTATAGAAAGCGGTGATTATCTATTGGTTTCTTCTGTAATTAAGCCGAAAAATGGGGAAATTGCGGTTATTGGATTCGATGGCTATTTATTAGTTAAAAGAGTCTATTTCTATAGGAATACCATTAAGTTAATCTCCGAAAATCCGGAATATAAGCCATTACTGATTAATAAAATCAATAAAATAAATTTCTTAGGAAAAGTTCTTTCGAGTATTAAAGAATTGCCCTCCAAAGCATAGCAGGGATGATACGCCCCATTGCTTGGTTTCCGCTGTTGCCTCCCCCGCCTCAGCGGAATTTTTTTGCCTAATTTTTTTTGTATTTTAGAAGTTCTAGAGGGTGTCTTTTTAATAAAATTAATAATTAATCCGAGGTGTTGAATGAAAGTTAAATTTGCTGGTTTATGGATTCGTTTTTTGGCTTCTATATTGGATTTGATCTTATGGAGTATATTCTTTTTCCCCACCACCTATATCGTTAAAGGAACTTGGGTAATGACAATGCAAGACCACTTGTGGGGTATTTTTGACCCTATGTGCGGTATTTTTCTAGCTGTCATATTCTTATATCTCATTCTTTTAGAGGCGTTTTTAGGCGGAACGATTGGTAAACTTTTGCTTGGGCTTCGAGTAACAAATGATGAATTTGGAAAAATCACAATCGAGCAGAGTATAATGAGGAATGCCTGCCGATTGGTTGATGGCTTGCCGTTTTTAAATTTAATAGGTATTTTCAGTATAGTTATATCGAAAGAAAAACAACGCATTGGCGATAAGATTGCCAAAACTTATGTTGTGTACAAGAATACAATTTAATCATTTTATAGATTTGGTCAATCTTCACAATATTAGTAATTTGCATTTATAAAAATATGAATAATATATATAATAAAGGGAATTTATGAAAAAAACTCTAATAATTTTTGTTATAATGCTATTAGCAATAGTTAGCACTAATGTGTTTGCTGAGCGGCAGTACGCTATTTACGAAACGGCGACAGGAAAAAAAATCACAATGAAAGAATTAGCCGAGAAATCAATAAAAAAGGATATTATTTTCTTTGGAGAATTTCACGACGATTCTATTATACATAATCTCCAAAAAGAATATCTTCAAGAATTGTACAAATTAAATAGCAAAATTGCTGTTTCGTTGGAAATGTTCGAGCGCGATGTTCAACCAATTATGGATAACTACTTAGCCGGAAAAATTTCGGAAGAAGAGTTAATTATAAACAGCCGTCCTTGGCCTGATTATCTGAAATTCTATAAACCATTAGTAGAGTTAGCAAAAGCTAACAAAGCTCCGGTGATTGCCGCAAACATACCTCGAAAATACGCCTCGGTTTACTCAAGCGACGGTTGGACGGGGATTGAAAAATTGCCAAAAGAAGAAAGAGCTTTTATCGCATCCAAAATGCAGATAAAAGAAGATATCTATATGACGAATTTCTATAATACAATGAAAGGTAATATGGGAATGGATGCGAACGCCCCTGTATCAGCTAATCTGGAAAATACTTTATATTTGTATTATGGAGCACAAGTTATAAAAGATGAAACAATGGGAGAGAGCATTGTTGACTTTATGAACAAAAACAAAGGTTGGAAAACAGTTCACTTCAACGGTGATTTCCATTCTAACAGCTACCTTGGTACTGTTCAAAAAGTTATGGATAGAGACAAATCAGCCAAAATCGCTGTTATCGCACCGGTTTACGTTGAATCGGGAGCCAAACCTGAGTACGATAAAAAAAATAAAGGTGAGGGCGATTATCTAATAGTTTTAGAGAATATTCAGCATGAAATTAGTGCGGGCTCTGTTGCAGGAATGGGCGGTGCTTTAAACGAAAACTTTATAAGCAGTCATAAAATAAAAATCAATCTAAACCCAAAGAAACATAGTATAGAAGGAACCGATAACTTTAGATTCAAAAATCCTATTACGAAATCCGCAACTTTTGGTTTGTTAAAGGATCTTAAAATTGAGAGTATTACTTCGCCGGACGGACAAATTGATTTTAAGGCAACATCAGATAGTATGTATCAGGAAATTACGATTAAACCGAAAAAAGGTGAAATCTCCGAGTTCAATATAAAATTTAGCGGAATAGTCAACCATTCGCCTAATGTTCTTCTACTCAATCAGAAGCATTCAAATACACCGGGTATAATAGCTGATTCTGCCGGCGACGGTATATATCTTCCGGGTGGAAGTTATTTCCCACAAGCCGATAAAGACCTAGCTGATTTTGAAATCGCTGTTTCAGTGCCAAAAGAACTTAAAATACTCACTTCGGGCACTTTGGTTTCGACTGTTGTCGAAGGTGAAACCGCGGTTTATAATTACAAATCCGAATTACCCACGGATGATATGATTTTAGTCGGTGGGCGTTATATGAGTATAGATACTGTTTATGACGGCAAAACATTCAGCGTTTACACATTTGCTCCTACTCCTTCAGCAAAAACATTTTTGAATGCCTCGATTGAATATTATAAATATTATACCGGACTTTTCGGTCCATACCCATATTCATCATTTAAAATTATAGAGAACTTTTTTGCTTCAGGTTTTGGAATGCCGGGCTATACTTTGTTATCGAATAAACTTATGGCTTTGCCTTGGGTTGTTTTAGCTCCGGGTTCTTTAGCTCACGAATTTGTACATAATTACTGGGGTAATAGCATTTATGTTAATTATTCAGCAGGCAATTGGTGCGAAGGTTTAACTACATTCTCTACAAATTACTATTATAATGTTTTGGCAAATAAACCCGACGCCGCTTTGGACTGGAGAAAGAAAGCATTGCTATCAATGGAATCTTTACGGGAAAAAGATAATTACCCACTTGGGAAATTTGAATCACAAAAAAACACAAACGATGCCGTAATTGGTTATCAAAAAGGTGGATTTTTGTTTTATGAATTGCTTAAATCTATGGGCGACGAAAAATTCTTTAAAGTGATGAAGGGTTTTGCGAAAAAATACAAAGGAAGACGCGCTTCTTGGATGAGTTTGCTTTTGAACTTCTCGATGGCTGGCCAAATGGATGGCTCTAATGTGCCCGTTGATCAAATATTCGACCAATACCTAAACAACACAGCAATTCCAAAGCTAAAACTCGATAACGTCAAATTAACCGGCGATTCTTTGTCATTTGAAGTTAACCAGGATCTGAAATATTATATGTCTGTTCCTGTAAAGATTGTAACCGATAATGGTGAAGTTAGGCAAAATTGTATTATTACTGACTCGGTAAATAAATTTGGCTTCAAAGCAGGGGCAAGAGTTTCTTCGGTTGTAGTTGACCCGGATTACCAATGTTTGAGAAGATTGAACAAATGGGAGATTCCTTATAGCTTCAGTTTAACATTGGGCGATAATCCGCTATTGATATTACCGTCGAAAACTTCAAAGGACTATGCTATAGCTCAAGAGTTTGCGAAGATGGTCAAAGAAAGCGATTATACTATGGATGCCAAATCAATTGACGATGTAAAAGCGGAGGATTGGATAACGAGATCAATTATCGTTTTGGGTGATATAACGAACAATAGTTTTTACAAAGAGATGGTCAATAAGTATCCACAAGGAATAAATATAGTGGGTCCAGAGATTCAGATAAGGGAATTAAGGATGCCTGCGGAAGGAAATATGATGCTGTTGAATTGCGCTAATCCGAAAAACCCTGAAAAATATCTTTCTATTATATATTGCAGTGGTTTCGATTCGGTTGATCAATTCCGTCGCTTGTTCCACTATCAAACATATTCGATGGTTCTTTTGAGTAAAGCAAAACCCGGAAAACCTCTCAGCCAAATGGAAATTTTCCCAACTATGATGAATAGAGGACAATTAGAATATTATTTCGGAAGATAAATTTAATTTATATTGTATTATAAATAGAAGGGCGTATTGAATACACCCTTTTTTTTGGACGACCGGGTGGGGAAGATGTAAATAAGGAGAGGAATAAATATATCCCGAAACCGAAATTATTATTGACGTTAGCGACGAAACAAAATCCCAACACATCCAGCAATCCGGCATCGCCCATATAGAAGAATATAACGAAAACGAAGATTTAGAAGATGTGATGATAGAAAGAAGGGATTAGGGAAGATACGGTCATCGAGAGTTAGTCGAAATCCAAACTTCAGTTGCCACGACTTTCAAGTCGTGGATATATTTTTATTGCCCACATCTTATGTCAAAATTTCAATTAATTCGTAATTGGTGCTTCTTCCGCCGGTCTGCGATTTACGAAGGATATTTTTGTTGATTAAATCCTGAATATCTCTTAAAGCGGTATCTTGCGAACATTTTGATATTTTTGCCCATTTTGTAGAAGATAAGTTACCTTCGAAGCCATCCAACAATTTATTAATCATAAACTTTTGGCGACTATTGAATATTGTGGATGAATTTTGTTGTAAGAATTTGGCTTTATGTAACACTTTAGCCAATATCGCATCCGACGAATTTAGCGCGTTATAAAGACAATTTAAAAACCATACAAGCCATTCCGTAACATCTAAAACACTTTTTTGCGTACTTTCAAGTATATCATAATAAGCCTTTCGCTCTAATCTTATTTGAGAAGATAAGCTGTAAAATCTTTGATTATTTCCATCGGACCGAGCTAATAACATATCCGTTAAAGCACGCGCTATACGACCGTTACCATCATCAAAAGGATGAATAGTTATAAACCATAAATGAGCTAATCCGGCTTTAATAATTGGCTCTAAAGTGTCGTTCGAATTAAACCAATCAATGAACTTATCCATTTCCTTATGAATCAACGATGAATCAGGTGCTTGAAAATGTACTATTTCTTTTCCTAGGGCTCCCGAGACTACTTGCATAGGACCTGTTGAATCTTTACGCCAATCACCAACAGTGATTTTAAAAATACTCGTTCTACCCGTTGGGAATAATCCTGAATGCCAATCGAATAACCTATCTGAAGAAAGCGGCTTATCATAATGCTGTATAGCATCCATCATCAAATCAACGATTCCATCAACATTTCTATCCGATTCAACCAAGCCGGAAATATCCATTCCTAAACGTTTTGCGATTGATGAACGAACTTGGTCGGAATTTAGAGTTTCGCCTTCTATTTCAGTTGTTTTTATCACATCCAATGTCAAAGTTTCTAATAATGCGTTATTTTGTACATCAAAACCCAAATTTTGCATTTGACCAATCAATCTCCCTTGCAAATTTCTTACTTTTCCTAATATAGTTAATAAGGAACTATTATCCCAAGAAAATACGGGCCAGTCTTTATTTTTATATATGTACATATTTATTCTCCGCAAATAATATCGTTTAAAATTATTTCCTTTTTAAGCTCATTGAGAAGTTGTTTTTCTGTTGGCAAATAGAGTTGATATTTGCCGTTCCAACTCGCGTCCGGTCCACATATTTTTTACGGATTCAAGTTCGTAAAACTCTCGCTTATCTTCATTATCAATGCGTAATAATAAGCGATATTGTGTCCAATTCAATTGCGTCCGCAGTGCGGACGCAATTGAATAAGTGCGGTAAAATTGGCGACTACGCTCTAACTGTCTATGAGAAAAGCCGCTTCCAAACTCCGGTTCAATCTCTATAGCCAGATTTTTAATTAGGTACGTTCCATAATCCGCACGCTCTTTACCTTGCTGTTCTTCATTAAAAATCCTCTCACCCAATGTCCAATACATTAGAACTCTATAAAATTCAATGCTTCGTACAGCTTGAACTCGTGATTCATTTATGATGTTTTTAATATCAAGAACAAATAAACTTGATAATTTAAGATTGCTTTTACTCATTGTTTATGCCAAATATATTTATTTCGTTTAAAACATATTCATCTGTAGCTCAAAATTAACTAAATAAAAATAAATTTTCCAATAAAAATACATATTCTCCGCAAATTATGCGGAGATTAGAGGGCTTATTCTCCGCAAA
>JBBRAO010000015.1:0-64770 GCA_038206725.1 Kapaibacterium sp. (SeqCode) | reverse complement strand
CCCGTTATCGGTGCGGAATATTACCAACTACAAATCTCAAAAAATGATAATTTCACCGATTTGGTATTTTCAAAGGATTCTATCACCGCAACCGAACACTTCGTTCCTGATTTGGAAAAAGATATACTCTACTATTGGCGTGTCCGCGTTTGGAATACGGAAACTATTGGCACAGCGTTTTGGAGTGAAGTTTGGACATTCAGAACGGGTAATACGAGTGTAAGCGATGAGGCGGAATATATCAAGATTATTCCTAATCCTGCGGGAGATTTTATAACGATTAAGCTGGGAACCATCAACCCCACTACCAGTCAAAACGACCCCACGCTGAAGCGTGGGGTTGATGAAACATCAGAAATCCAAATCTACAACACACTTGGCGAAAAAGTAATGGCAGTAGAGACGTTGCATGCAACATCTCTACAAATCAACATTTCCGCTCTGCCGCGCGGTATCTATTTTGTGAAAGTGGGCGGCGAGACGGCGAAGTTTGTTAAGATGTAAATGCTATCAATATTTTTTTCTGTAAGGGGTTCGTTTTTCGGACCCTTTTTTTTGTCAATCAGGGATGATTGACCCACCGATATATCAATGGCTTGGTGGGACAAACATCCCTGTTTGTCCGATAAGTTAGGAGTTTTGAGACAGCCCCAAGTTTGTGAAGATGGATTACCTCTTTCGAGGTGATGACTGCCCAGATTCTTCTTCTCATTCAAAATTTATAATTTATAATTTATAATTGTTTTCTCTACCACTTCCAGCATCTTGCGAGCCGATTCATCCCACGAGAATTCTGAAGCCCATCGCACTGCTCCTTCAGATAGATGATTCAAGCGCTCTTCGGAGCTTAGGACTTCGTGGATTTTTTCTGCAAGGGCTGCAACATCGCCATATTTATATAACAAACCGGAAACACCGTTCAAAACAGAATCGCGCAAACCGGGCACATCCGCCGATATGGTCAGCGTACGGCAGGCGTTAGCTTCGATGTTGGTTATCCCCCACCCCTCTTTCATTGAAGTATTAACAACGCAATGCGATAGCGATAATAGTCGTTTTTTCTCCTCATCCGATACAAAACCGAAGAAGGTTGTTTTTTCAGTAATTCCCAATTCGCGGACTAATTTCTCCATCTGCGGACGGAAATCGCCGCGTCCTATGATATGTAATTCCGCTGTCGGAAAGCTTGGGCTGACTATTGCGAAGGCTCTGAGCAGATGGTCAGGACTTTTGTATTTTTTCAATCTCCCAAAATAAGTTATCACCGGATTGGGGCTTTTTTCACAGCCACCCATTGGAAAATCTTTTTGTTCAATGGCATTATGAACAATTGAGAACTTATTACTATCGAAACCCCTGCTTACAAATTCGTCCAATGTGCTTTGGCTGACTACAACAAACGGAGCTTTGTTATAGTATACATCCACCAATTTTTCAGCTAAATAAACATATATCGCGCTTACAAATCTCGCTTCGCGGAAAATACTCTTGCCAAAGAAATGATGGCTAATCGCTAAAAGTGGTTCTTTCACGTAGCGGGTCATATAAAACGGTATTTTATTGATATCATCAATTATAATATCATAATGTTCTTTTGAAAAACGCGTTCTATATTCGCTTTTCACATAAAAATTGAACAGGCTTCGCGAACCTTTCCTTATGGTGCGTATTCCATCAATCATTTCCTCCGCTTCAGCACCGGGGAACATAGAGCAGAACAACGTTACATTATGCCCCATCGCCGCAATGCGCTTGAAGATTTCGTGAAAATGAACCTCCGCACCACCACCGCTGGGGTTTTTAATACATTGCCAATTAACGACCAATATGTTCAATTTTTCCATATTATCGTTTATTTGAGTATGTTTTGTAATACATTTTTAACCTTATCGGCAAGGCTTTGGGAGTCCAATCCGCACTCAGTCAACAATTCTTTTTGAGTGCCGTGTTCGATAAACCTATCAGGTAAACCTATAATATTAATATCCCCTTTGTACTTTACTTCATAAGCATATTCCGCCACCGCCGAACCAAATCCGCCTATCATCTGCCCTTCTTCTATTGTAAAAATTGTTGAGAAGCGTGAAAATACATCATTAAGCATATCGTTATCAAGCGGCTTTATAAAACGGGCGTCAATAACTTCTGTAAAAATACCGTATTCTTTTAATAACTTAGCGGCTTTCATTGCGGTTTTGACCATCGAACCTACCGCAATTATAGCAGTATCGGTTCCGGCAAGTAAAAGTTCCGATTTTCCGCAAGGGATTTCTTGGAATGCTTCATTAGTTACAGTAGTCGTTTTTCCGCGAGGGAAGCGGATGGACGAAGGTTGACCTTTATATAGATTAACTGCCGAATAAAGCATATTCCGCAGTTCCCTGCCATTGCGGGGTGCCATAATAATCATTTTAGGTATCGTCCGCAAGTAAGCCATATCAAAAGTGCCGTGGTGGGTTGGTCCGTCTTCACCGACTAATCCCGCACGGTCAAGAGCAAATACTACTTGCAGGTCCTGCAACGCTATATCGTGAATTATGCTATCATAAGCCCGTTGAAGGAATGTAGAATAAATCGCAACGACGGGAATAATTCCCTGAGTAGCAATACCACCGGCGTAAGTTACCGCGTGCCCTTCGGCTATTCCGACATCAATTACTTTTTCGGGGTACTTCTTTTGTAAAATATTCAGTCCTGTTCCATCGGCCATCGCCGCGGTAATCGCCACAACTTTACTATTTTGTTCGCAAATTTCGGTCAGTGCTTCACCAAAAATATTACTGTAGGAATTTAGTTCATTATTATTTTGATCTACTTTATCGGTTACGCTAATTGGCATACCTATAGCGTGAAGCTTTTGTTTATCTTCTTCAGCAGGGAGATATCCTTTGCCTTTTTCTGTCATAATATGAAGGAAAGCAGGACCATTCAAATCTTTAATTTTTTCTAATATATCGACAAGTTTATAAATATTGTTGCCGTTTATAGGACCGAAATAGTTAAAACCCAATGTTTCGAACAACACACCCGGAGTGATAATAGCTTTTATACTATCTTCCAATCGTGATGCAAACTTCCGCAATCTATCACCGCTGGACATTTTACCCATTGCGTTCCACAAGTTTTCTCTAACAGTCATAGCGGTGTTACTTGTAAAAACTTTATTGAAGTAATTCGAAAACGCTGATATGTTTTTATCAATCGAAAAGAAGTTATCATTGAGAATTATAAGCACTTTGCGCTTTTGAAAACCGCAGTTATTCATAGCTTCGTAAGCCATACCGCCAGTCATAGAGCCATCGCCGATTACAGCCGCTACACGGTAATTTTCTTTGTTTATATCGCGTGCTGTTGCAATCCCTAAAGCGGCAGAAATACTTGTAGAAGCGTGCCCAGTTCCAAAAGCGTCATATACGCTCTCTTTGATTTTAGGGAATCCTGACAACCCACCTTTTTTCCGGATGGTTTTCAATTCATCGCGTCTGCCGGTAAGAATTTTATGCGGATAGGCTTGGTGACCTACATCAAAAATAATTTTATCTTCCGGAGTATTCATTATATAGTGCAATGCGACTGTTAATTCAACCACACCCAATCCGGCACCAAAATGACCACCGGTTTGAGTAACTGTGTCGATAAGGTAATTACGTAATTCATTACATACTTGAGGCAATACCGCGCGGGGAAGTTTTCGCAAATCTTCCGGCGAATTTATATTAAATAAGTATTTATAATCTTTTTCTTCCATAGTTTACTTACGATTAGGGAAACGACCCGGGGTTAGCGGTGCATCAATAGCATCAAGGTAATTATTTAATTCAGTTAAGTCTTTAGTTTTTATTGTATATATATCCGCTAACAATTTATCTAATTGTGTTTTTGTAATTGCTATTGACTGTTTGTTAGTTTCGGTTACTTGTGAACCTGATTCCCACATTGTCATTGCAATATAGCCTATTCTATCCGATATTGAAGGTGGTTGGTTGCCACTACGGCTTGAAATAGAAGGGTCTCCGTTCAATTTCACTTTAAACACTTCCAACCCTGCTTTTAATTTATTTACTTTCGTGATATATTTCTCGTCCGCGTTTGCTTGTAATGTCAAAGTCTTTGCAATTATTGCTAGAGTATTATCCAAATCGCTCAAAACTGCGTTCGCTTCACTTACGGTTCCTTGAACATCAACAACGCTCTTACGGAAATCGTCCAATTCTTTGCTGTTACCCGCAGGCAATGTCAGATTACCCAATGGTTTGCAAACAAATTCCTTATCCGTGACTAAATCCATTATTGTATCGCCTTGTATCTTGCTCAGCGATATTTTATATGCTCCGGGAGGTACAGCCATTCCGCTTATGTTGTTCACGTCCGATCCGGCTGATAGAGGTTGGTCGCCCGCATAACGGAAGTCCCAATTTAATTTCTGGATACCTTTTTTGTAAGGTGCTTTCAATTTACGAATAACATCGCCTTTGTAATTCTTTATCGTAAACATTAGTTCAGGAGCTTGCTCCAAATCTTCCAATCTTAGTTGTTCTTTTGTCGGATATGTTGGTTTTTTCTTTGCCTCTATATCTTTTTTCCATTGTTCCTGACGAATTGACTTCAGGGATTTGATGTCGTCTTTGATATAATAAACAAATTCAGCACCATAAGGAGGATTGGAAGAGTGGAAAAATGTTTCGCCCTCGTTATTTCTACAGTTTGCATAACTTGTATGATACATCAAAGCGTCTTTTATTTTAAATATATGAGCTTGTTTATTCAGAATTGCTTTATCCTGAGCTATTTCGCGTAATGGAGTATAATTGTCGAATATATAAATCCCGCGCCCGAAAGTGCCTATTACCAAATCGCTTTCGCGTTCTTGAATATCCAAATCCTTTACCGCCATAGTTTTCGGCATTCCGCTGTTATCTTTAATCCATTTTTTTCCACCGTCAATAGTTAGATATAAACCGGTTTCAGTACCGATAAATAACAAATCAGGATTCATCGGATCTTCTTCAATTGTCCAGATCGGTTCATTTTCAGGTAGGTTTCCGGCGATTGATTGCCAAGATTTACCTTTGTCGAACGATTTCATTATATAAGGTTTAAAGTCAGCGCGTTTGTGATTATTGAAAGCCGCATAAACTACCTGCGCATCGTGACGCGAAGGATATATATCGCTTACATAAGTTGTTTCAGGAACTCCGGCGAACTTTTCAATTTTTGTCCAAGTTTTGCCATTGTCTTCGGTAACTTGAATTAAACCATCGTCGGTTCCTACATAAAGCAAACCTTCTTGCTTAGGTGATTCGCATAATGAAATGATATTTCCATATAATGATGTCGAAGTGCTTTTTGCAACCGCTTCGGGTTCCCATATTTTGCCCATCACTTCGAGTTGATCTCTATCTAAATTTCGGGTTAAATCTTCACTAATTTCCTGCCAAGTGTTGCCTTTATCGTCGGAGCGGAAAACTTTATTCGCCGCAACGTATAAACGCGAAGTGTTGTGTTGACTGATTATCATAGGTGAATCCCAGTTCCATCTAAGTTCTTCGCCTTCTTTGGCTTGAGGTTGAATGCCGGTTATTTCACCGCTTTTTTTGTCAAATCGTACGAAATTGCCATATTGCCACTGACCGTAAACGATGTTAGGATTGTCAGGATCTATTTGTGGTTCATAACCGTCACCACCAACAACATAAAGCCAGTCTTGGTTCAATATACCTGAAGCGTTACTCGTTCTCGAAGGTCCGCCGACTGAATTATTATCCTGGGTGCCTCCGTAAACCCAATAAAATGGTAAAGCGTTATCAGCTTCTATTCTATAGAATTGAGTTACAGGAATGTTTTCGAAGAATCGCCAAGTGTAGCCATTATCGAAAGATTCGTATAAGCCTCCGTCCCCGCCTATCAAAATATGTTTTGTGTTTTCAGGTTCAATGTACAAAGCGTGGTCGTCCACGTGTCGCTGACGGTTGGAAAGAGCGTTGAAAGTGCTTCCTCCGTCCTCGGTAACCATTGTTAAAGTTCCCATCGAGAATACTTTGTCCACATTTTTAGGATCGCAGAATAGTTCTTGGTAGTATTGCGGATTGGAAGATACGTGTGGATTTCTTTTTTCCCAGCTTGCGCCACGGTTTGTTGAACGGAAAAATCCGCCATTGGATTCTTGAGCTTCGACGATTGCATATAAAACATCCGGATTAACGGGTGAAATTGCTAAACCGATGCGACCGACATCGCCACCGGGCATACCGCTCATAATTTTATTCCAAGTCGCTCCCGCGTCTTCACTTTTATAAACAGCCGATTCAGGACCACCGTCAATCAGAGTAAATACGTGACGGCGTCTTTGGTAAGATGCCGCATAAAGCACATCGGGATTGCGCGAATCAGCAACTATATCCGTAACGCCTGTTTTTTCGGATATATTTAATATTTTTGTCCAAGTTTTTCCACCATCTATGGTTTTGTATAATCCGCGGTCACCACCGTCAGCCCATAGAGGACCTTGCGCGGCAACATAAACCACATTCGAATTCCGTGGGTCAACATAGATTTTACCAATGTGTTCCGATTTAGGGAGCCCCATTTTCAACCAAGAGCTTCCGCCATCGGTAGATTTATAAACTCCGTCACCATAACCGACAGAACGTTGGCTGTTATTTTCACCGGAGCCGACCCATATAGTAAACGGATTGCTCGGATCAATGCTTATACAACCAACAGAATACGAGCCCTCGTTATCGAATATTGGTGTAAAACTAGTTCCATTATTTGTGGTTTTCCAAATATGACCCGCCGCAACAGCAACGTACCATTCTGATTTGTTTTTGGGATTGACCGCGATATCGCTTATTCTGCCCGAAGTCATTGCGGGACCGATATTTCTAAATTTCATTCCCGAAAGCAAATCGGCGTTAAGCTCTATTTCTGCCTTTAAAGATAATTGCGAAAGCAAAATTAGAACTGATAAAATTAGTATTCGTTTCATTTATTCTTAAATTTAATGTTAATATAGTAAGCAAATGACGGTTATTTACAGCTATTGTTTTACAAATGAAAGTTGAAAGTTATAAGTTGAAAATGGATGAAGACGAATCAATTTTGAATTTTGAATTTTGAATAAGAAGAAAACCTCTTCAATATCGGAGAGATGGAATGTTTATAGAAATTGGGCAGCGTTCCGACCTAAAATCCAGTAGGGATGAAATAATAAATTGAAAGTGGAATCCAAAAACTCAGGAATTTCTGTACTGGTCTTTTTTCTATTATTCCTACCAATAATAGGTATTTGTCAATAAAAATGATTATATTTGTTTTTTGATATTGTAACAGATTAATAACAGACCAAACGCAAACATAGTTACAAACATAGTTACAAACATTACCACAAGAATTGTAAGTGTACTGAACAACAATAACTACTCTAAATGCAAGTATATTTATTTACAATCAACTACAATCTACTACCAAATTCTCAATATTCGATAAAACATCATAATCCTGAAACAAATTAATTTCTAAAAGTCCTAACAGGTTATTTTGTTTTAAAATCTTCTTTTTTTTCGTGAGGTATTATGAAAACTCTAAGCTTATTTAGAAAAATCCTTGTGATTGCCGTAGTCGGCCTAATTTCTGTAATGAGTTCATATCAAGCTCGTGCAGATATAGGATTAGGAATATTTGCCGGATTGGCTACTCCTAACTCCCAAATCAACAACATTTACAACAGCGACAAATTGGTTGACGGCGAATCGGCAAACACACTTGTCCGCAATGCCGCAAAAACCGGTTTCGATATCGGCATCAAATTCAGATTGCCGATAAACAACAGTCTTTTATTAAATGCCGGAATTGCTTGGAATAACTTTCCAAAAACCGAGATATTGATACAAAGTCCAACTAATAATTCAGTATTGGCTACATTGGTTACTACACAAAACATTGTTCCTATTTCCGCAGGTATAAACATATATCCTTTGACTAGAACATTAGGAATTTATGCAACCGGTGAATTAACATACAATTATATGAATAGCACTGTGGAATTAAAAGCCGGTAACTATTCTAATTATGATGATAATCCAACATACAACCGATTCGGATTAGGTCTGGGTGCGGGTGTTGATCTGGATTTATTTCTTATTCTCGTCAACGTTGAAGCGAAGTACAATTTCGCAAATCTTATAGGTAAAGTTGATAATGAAAAAGCTAAAAATTATCTTACATTAAATGTAGCTGTATTTTTCGGTGGAAAACAACTGACTGAATAATTATCATCGAACAGACGCGGGCGTCTGTTCGACTGTATTTATTAAAAAATATGGCAGAACACACGCCCCAGAAAGTTCTTCAAAACGCTATATATACAACCCCAATATAATCCTTCCTTAAACAATCCTTGCCTTCATTATGAATCCTAAGAAAAATTCCGAAAAACAAGGCTATTCGTTTTCAACTACTTCGTAGTTGATGGATGGATTTCTTTTCAACTTTGAACTGCTCCTTTAAATCCTGATTCAGATAATATTAAAAATAAATCCAAAATACTTGAAAAAATAATTTGTAGATTCGGAAAAAAGTCGTAATTTTGAATTCTTGTTTTTTTGCCACCTTAGCTCAGTTGGTAGAGCAGCTGATTTGTAATCAGCAGGTCGACGGTTCGAGTCCGCCAGGTGGCTCTCAAAAAAATAAAAATGGCTTAATGCCACCTTAGCTCAGTTGGTAGAGCAGCTGATTTGTAATCAGCAGGTCGACGGTTCGAGTCCGCCAGGTGGCTCTCAAAAAAAAAGCATCCTCAAACGAGGATACTTTTTTTATTTCTGATTTTTCTCAATTGCCGCTTTTTCAGGGAATTTAGGAAGCGGCAACGAACCTTCTATTCCCATTAGTGGGAAATCCTTACGTAAAGGATGCAGTGGCTCGCCCGATTCCGGATCTTTGAAATCCTCGGGCATATAAAACCTTCTCAAATCCGGGTGCCCTTCAAAAATAATCCCGAACATATCGTAAGTTTCGCGTTCATACCAATCGGCACTTTCCCATAGCTTGGTCATTGTTGGAACGGTTTCTTTTTCATCAATTGCAGTATTTATTCTTAATTTGAATTTATTACTAAGTGAATATAGGAAATAAACCACACTGAAACGTTTTTCCCGTTTACCCAAATAATCTACCGCAGTAACATCAATCAACTGGTCAAAACCGAATTCTGATTTTAATAATTCAGCTAATTTTATTAGATTTTCTTTCCCAACGGTTATTGAAAACTGTTCTCTGAAATCGGAGTATTCACATTCCCCGATTATTTCTTTAACCCTTTTTTCTATATTCTTTGCTAATTCGTTCATATTATTTCAACTCAGATACACGATTGAAAAAACTGTAAACACTAGGAATTTCAGTATATTTAATAAGCTCTTCGGGGGTACCTTCGACGATAATTCCTTTTTCCTCGCTGTCAATCATTACAATCCTATCCGATATGTCAAGAATACTCGATAAATCGTGGGTTACAATAACCATTGTTGTCCCTAACTGACGATTAAGATTTTTTATCAGGCTGTCCAAAGTAGCCGCAGTTACCGGATCCAAACCCGAAGAAGGCTCATCGAAGAATAATATTTCCGGATCCAAAGCCATAGCTCGCGCTAAACCTGCTCTTTTTTTCATTCCGCCTGATAGTTCAGAAGGGTAAAAATTTTCAAAACCATTCAGACTCACTGATTTAAGTTTCATATTTATCATTTTATCCATTCTTTCTTCCGATAAATCCGTATAAGTTTCGAGCATAAGTTTGATATTTTCGGCAACGGTCATAGAATTGAATAAACCACCGGATTGGAACAACACTCCAAAACTACTTAAAATTTTCTTGCGAGTGGATTCGTCGGCATGCGAAAATTCAAGATCATTAATATAGACAGAACCTTTTTCAGGAACCTCTAAACCAATCATTTGACGTAATAACGTAGATTTGCCGGATCCGCTGGAACCAACAATAACGAATATCTCGCCGCGCTTGACGTCGAAACTGACGTTTTCTAGAATTTGTCTGTCTCCATAGCTAACACTAATGTCGCAGACTCTGATTATATTTTCTGTGTTTTTTCGCATAATTACTCATAGTAAGACAATAAATCGGCTCTAATATTGTTTATTATAAAAAATATCATCAATTATAATGAGGTAATTATGTCAGTACTTGTAAATTTTGCAATGTTCCCGACCGATAAAGGCGATAGTGTAAGTCCCTATGTCAGCCGAATTTTGGAAATGATTCGTTCAAGCAACGTTGAATATAAACTTACACCAATGAGTACAATAGTGGAAACCGAGACACTGCCGGAGGCATTGGAGATAATTCAAAAAGCCTATACTTTGCTCACTCCCGATTGTCACCGGGTGTATTCTTCTATAACTTTGGATATTCAGACCAATAAACCAATGGGTAGAATGGTTGGTAAAGTTCAATCAATAGAAACAAAAATAGGCGAATTAAAAAAATAAAGCAACAACTTTGTTTTAAATATTTAGAGGGGGCGATCTCAAAACTCCAAATTTCGTTGACAAGCAAGGATGCTATCCCCCCAAGCTATTGATATATCGGTGGTTCAATCATCCCTGATTGATGTTAATTCTAATAATTCGGAGTTTTGAGACAACCTTCTTTGTTATAATTATTCCTAAAATATAAGAGCTTAGACTTATGCGACTGCTTGAGATTTGATATAAATTTTATTAATTAAACCAATTATATGAACTATTAACGATATCGAAAGTCCGGCTATCATCGGTTCTAAATTTTCGATAAAGCCGATGTTGGCGCATCTTTTTAAAATGACAACCAGCAAACTTAGTGCACTGCCCGCGATTATTTCGACAACTACAAAACGCTTATCTATAGATAACTTTTTGTAATAGGCTCCGAAAACCGGTAATATAATACCCGGAATACAAACACTGCCGATTAAATACCATATTTCAATGATAGATTTAACCGAAAGCGCTAATGCTATGGAAATGACTGAAGTAACCGCAAGTCCTATTCTTGTCAGCAGAACAGAATTATCCGCAACTTGAGCTTTGGAAATATACTTCATAATATCTTTACCGAAAGTTTGGGCACTGATAAACAAAAAGCTATTCAATGTGGACAACACCGTTGCAAATAAAGCTATGAAAAACAATCCTTTTGCACCTGCCGGCAGAATCTTATCGGCTAGTGCGGGATATGCTAAAATGGCTGATGTAAGATGTGGTGAATTTGCTCTTGCGAACAAGCCTGCGGAAACTGTCAAATAATCAAATAAAAACCAAAGTGGTACCGACAGCAAAATACCCCACAAGGCGACATTCGGAGTTTTCGCGGCATAGCACCGTTGGTGAAATCCGGGATCGGCAAATGTCCAAAGAGCTATCAAAAACCAGGTAAGTATATAAACCCAGCTTGCTCCTCCGGTGAATGTGAGATGGGCTTTAGGAAGATGTGCCGATAAATATTCCATACCACCTAAGTTGTGGTACGAGAAGAAAAATATTACTAAGAATCCGGCATACATAACGAAAAACATAAACAAATCGCTCCATACATCGGATTTATAACCACCCCAAAAAAGATAACCTAACGAAAAAGTTAAGCCTATTAAAATCCCCCAAACCGTTGGCAAACCAAACAATATTGCGGTAAGTTGACCAACCATTAGCAAGTAAGGCGCCGGCGAAGTTAAAACAAAAATAAGAATTGAAACTAAAAAAGCGGCTTTCTTCCCATAATGTTTTTCGATTAATTCAGGAATTGTGAAGAAGTTTGTTTTACGGATTTTTTTGGCTAGAAACAAGCCGAATAATATTGCGAAAAAGTAATAGGGCAAGCCTTGTGTTACCCAGCTCAAAATTCCATATTTGTATGTGAACTCTCCTACCCCTAAAATTCCACCATACCAAGTTGATACATTGGTTGCTATGAATAATCCCAATCCTATACCGCGTTTATTTAGGAAAAACTCATCGGCGGAAGTCACTTTTTTCCTATAAAAATAAAGTGCTATTAGACCCAAGCAAGTAAAAAATAACGCTGTTACTATGTAATCAAGCCGGTAAAAGGTAATCATATTTTAAAGCAGTTTGTAAATTTCTAAATATTATAATTATTCCATCCTCGATTTCGAGGTGGATACTATCGGCATTGGCTTCGTTACTCGTGCTGTCGCTAAAGCCGAACTGAAGTAAAGTTCTTTCTAAGGGGTACTTTAAACCTAGGGATGTTACTCGTGTTTTATCGCTGAAACCATAAAGCGATATCGTTTCACCCAATTGCGTGGTCAGATTGATTTTATTGGCATAAGGAACGGCAAAAGTTTCCGAGTCAATGAATTTTAACTTAATTCTATCGAAATACTTAATTAGGTGACTGATGTTATTGATCGAGTGATCCAATCTAAATCCATCGCAACTAACCAAATAAGCCTCAGTATAATTCTGATCGATAAGGTACTTTACCGCTTTTTCTATATCCGTATCGTCCTGACGCTCAAGTTTTTCGAACGTTGATTTACTTTGAAAATAAATTTTGGCTTCTTCTGAAATTGAATCCATATCACCGATGATTAAATCAGGAATAATATCTAATTCATAAAGATGGTTTGCACCGCCGTCCGCGGCAACGATAAATACGGGTCCCGAATTAAGAATATAATTCAGGACCGCTTTACCCGGCTTTTTGCCGTTTCCTATAATTACTGCAATTTTCATTAAAATCCGATCACACAACCAACAGCAAAATTACGCTCATCTGCCGCGAAAAATTCATTTCCAATAGCGTAAGCCGCATATAGACTGTCAAAAATATTATTTACTTGTACAAATAACTTAATACGTTCTAAACCCAAAATATTTTTCGCATCCCAACCCGCCAAGACATTAGTTGCGAATGAAGGGTCAATCACATTATCGGTATAATTAAACAAACCCGGATAATCTGTGTTGATTTTCTTGAATTTATCGCCAAAATTATTAGAATAGAACTTGCCGATGTATTTCAAATCTGCAGATAAGTGTAAATTCCTATATTTGAAATTGAACATCGCATTGGCTAATACTTCCGGACAACCGCTTATTTGATTACCCTTCATATCTATAACTAATGTGCTGTCATTATATTCGACATATTTTTGTCCATCAGTAATATAATTTCTATTATAATTCGCATTTAACAATAGATCGAAGTATTTTGAAAATACTATCTTTGTCGTTAACTCCCCACCGGTGTGCATAGAACTTGGAACATTACCTGTGACAGGCTGACCAAATCTATCCAATTGACCTTCCTTCACAATTTCATTTTGAAATAGCATTAAATAATAATTCACATTAACCGATACCAAGTCATTATCGAAAATTAATCCGAGTTCCAAATCATTCATTGTTTCAGAATTGATTAACGGTTTCGAGAAGTTGTATTTTCCGTCAACCATTTCAAAATTGGGTTTCTCACCGCCGCTCGATTCCGCGGCATCGTAATATGATTTTAATCGAGGTTCTTTAGAAACCCTTGCAAAGCTGACAAATGTATTTGTATGTTCATTCAACTTGTAGTTTAGTCCAACCTTGGGATTGAAAAAGTTATGATTGATTGTAAAATCAGTACCGACATATTTTTCATCATAAAGTTTATAAGCACTGTTAGCAAGTTGAAATTCCGCTAATCCGGTTAGCCCTTCGGTAATATTATATTTTTCGTGGAGGAAGAAGTTAAGAGCGTTCACCCCACCACGGTATTCATAATATTTATAATCTTGGGTAAAGTCTTGTGGCACCCCCCCAGCAAATTGAATACTTCCACAATGATATGACTTATGATCCCTTATTTCAGCTCCTGCGAATAGCGTTCCGTTTTTATGTTCCCAACTCATTCGACCACTCCATCCCCACTGTTGATTTTTTACATCAGCACGAATTATAGCGTTTGTTGGGTTTGAGTTATCGAACCCATTTTGTTTTAAACGGAAGTAATCATCGCTCCAAATTGACCAAGAGCCATCATAATCAAAATAACCTTCACCAAGAACTAAGAACAAAGTAGAATTAAATTTTAGCTTATCGGTAATTTGCCATTCATTTAACAATTCGAAATGAGGTTGCGAAAAAGCTTCGCCTTCACCATTTCTTCTAATGGTTGAGTATTCCGATACGTTTTGTTTTTCGTTATCCCATTCCCAATACGAATAGTTCTTTTTTCTCAATTCGCGGTTCTTCATAAAATCTTTTGGCAAACCGGTATAGGCTAAACCATCCTTAATTATTCCACCATATATATTAATCTGCGATGTGATTTTTTTGTCAAACCTTGCCGCTGAAATGAAATACGATGTGTAATCACCGTAAGCCATATCACGATAACCGTCAGTAAATGTTCTGGAAAGTTTCGCATAAACTGAGTATTTTTCATTTATCAATCCACTTGAAAAAACCGCGTCGTATTTACGTGTATTATGACTTGCGGCGGTAAATGAAAGCTCGTTTTTGGGTTTATCGGAAAACAGGGAAGTAATTATATTGACAGTTCCACCGATTGCAGGATAACCTATTATACCATTACCACTTCCGCGCTGAACCTGAATCAACTCGGCGTTTTCCATAATATTTGGAAAATCCACCCAATAAACGTTGTGATCTTCAGGATCGTTTTGGGGTACCCCGTTTACAGATATTGACAATCTTCGTTGGTCGAAACCACGGATACTCAAATATGTATAACCAACCGAATTTCCGGATTCAGAATAAAATAATGCGGACGGCGAAGTGCTTAAAATTTCGGGTACATCCTGCATTACAATTTTTTTGGCTAAATCCGATTTAGTAATTATGCTATATGCGGAAGTAGCGGTCCTATCTTCGTCCTGTTGCGCCTCAACTAAAATAGTTTGGCAAGGCACAAATTTGTAATCCATATTAATAATAATTGGTTGGCTTAAGTTCAAACCCGCTAAAGAAATCGCTTTCCCTTGGTAGCCAACATACGATATTAATAATGTATCATCCTCGGCAATACCCACCAATTTGAAATTACCGGATTTATCGCAAACAGCTCCGATATGCTGTTTTGCTGAAACTACATTAGCTAAATTCAGCGGTGTTTGGTCACGTCCGTCAATTACTTGACCCGACACCTCAAGACTTTTGGCTGTTAGTCCCAAGACGTTAGTTGTAAACGCAAATAGAATCATAAAGCCGAATTGTAAGAAAAATTTCTTCATAGCACCTCCATAAAAAAATAACCGCTCTTTGGGGGAGGCGGTTTGGCTTGGAAGCGTCTCCCTACGCCGGCATTATCCGGATCAGGTTCTAAGGGTATAATCTCAGCTATACATCAGTCGAATGTAAAGCACCCCGTGCAGTTATTTTAAAAAAAATTATAAAAAGAACTTTCTGCCTTTTGCAGAAAAAACATAATCAAAATTATAAAAAAAAAATGGAAAAAATGGAAAAAGTTTTAAGATAATAATTCGCGTACCAAATCCTGCACCATTTTGCCATCTGCTCTACCGGTGCAAAGCTTCATCGAAGCACCGACTACTTTACCCATATCTTTTATGGATTCAGCGCCAACATCTGCAATCACTTTCTTGACTATTTCTTTTACTTCATCTGCTGTTAGCTGTTGTGGTAAAAATTCTTGAACTATTGCGATTTCTTTTTTCAAAGTCTCAATCATTTCTGTTCTATTGCCTTTTTCAGCCATTTCCAATGTCTCTTTACGTTTTTTTACACCGGAATTTAAAATTTTCATTTCCACAGCATCAGTAATTTCCTCACCGGTACCGTTTTTTTGGAATTCCAACATTGCGGCACGAATGGAGCGAAGCACTGTCAAGCGCAATGTATCGTGCGCTATCATTGCGATTTTTATCTGTTCTGTCAATTTCTGTTCAAGGCTCATCATATTACCCATCTTAAAAAGAACAAAATTATCAATTTTTTGGGGATAAAAAAAAAGAAAAATGGATAAAAACATTGTATTTCGAACAAAATGCGTTATTTTTATATATAATAAAATGACAAAAATGAATATTTAGATAATGTATAAATCTCTAATAATAATAATAGCGGTATTTTTATTGCATTTTTTTGCGATAAGCATAGCGCACTCTCAAGATAGTCGGGGCAAAGATTTTATAGTAACGTTTTTAGCCAATTATCATCAAGTTGGTTTAGAAACCAATGACTCGTTATCGTTATATATAACGGGGCAACAGGGAACAATCGGCAATATCCATTTCCGCGATATTGTTGGTTTGCCTTTCGACCAACCTTTTACCATTCCGGCATCAGGGGTCTATTTCTTTCAAGTTTATTGGAAAAATTTCGAGCTCCAAGGTTTTATGCAATACGGAAAAGCTAACGGTTATAAGCAAAACAATCAAATAGCTCCTCAATCCTTCCGAGTTACAACCGATACAGATGTCAGCGTTTACGCTTTAAATAAAACCTTTAAATCCAGTGATGCGACAATTGTCTTTCCAATTAATGTTTTGGGAAAAGAATACATAACAGCATCCTATAACTCAAATGAACCAAATAATCCCGATAGCGTAGGTGTAGATCGAAATACTTTCACACCGTCGGAATTCGCTGTTGTTGCTACCGAAGATAATACTCATATTGATTTTGCTCTTACAACCGGTGCTTATAGCCACGGTACTGCCCCATTTTCAAGAGATATTAATGCGGGAGATGTTTTCTTGGTGCAAGCCAATTTTAATGATACAGGGGTTAATGGCGATTTAACGGGTTCTTATATTAAAGCCGACAAACCAATAGCTGTGTTCGGTGGACACCAACGTGCTTTAATACCAAATTCATATAGTGGGCAAATAATTTCACGCGATCAACTTTTTGAGCAGATGCTTCCTATCCAATCACTTGGTAAATCATATATAATCACACCTTTCGCTAAACCAAGCGATTATAGCGGTTATGGCTATGATGTTTACAGAATAATTGCCGCCTTTGACAGTACTGCAATTTTCGTTAATGGAACTTTAAAAGGAATTTACAACAAAGGTAAGTTCTACGAAGGTAAATTGGATGACGCATATATAGTTACCGCCTCACGTGAAGTGCTTGCCGCGCAATACAAGCAAGCTACCGGATTAGCATATATGGGTTATTATTCCAAAAATTACAAGGGCGATCCTTTTATGCTGATTGTCCCCCCAAAAAAGCAATATTTAACAGAATATATTACATTTAATATACAAGCAAAAGAATTTAACGGTTTCACAAGTTACGACATTTACGAAGATCAATTTGTTACGGTCATTGCGCCTCGGGCTTATATCTATACAATTTCGATGGATGGTAAGCCGATGGATCCAATCAATTTCACTAATATCAAAAATACCTGCTACGCTTACGCTACCTTTCCTGTAACTGTTGGCGCACATAAATTTAAAGGTGAAAAACCGTTCGGTGTTTACGTTTATGGTTATGGAGCCGCAGATTCCTATGGTTATAACGGTGGGATGAGCTTTAGAAGTTTTGAAGAAATACTTCCCGATGCCAATGGTGAAAAAGTTATTTGCCCGGGAGATTCGGCAAAATTAAGTGCTGTTGGGTGTGTTGATATTTATTGGACACCACAAAATACACTCGATAATCCTGATATTACTACCCCTATAGCCTACCCCAAAACGACAACTTGGTATAAAGCTTATATGACCGATTCGCTCGGTTGTATATTCGTTGATAGTGTGAAAATCACGGTTGTTCCGTCCGGTCTAATAGATGCCGGTAGAGATACTACCTTATGTCCTGGTAATTTTACAATATTGCATCCTTCAGGAGGTGTGGATTATTTATGGGACTATAATCCAACACTAAGTTGTAGAAACTGCGAAAACCCGGCGGCTACACCGACAAAATCTTCCTGGTATTATGTCTCATCCACCGACACTAATGGTTGTGGTGGACGTGACAGCGTATATATCAAAGTTAACCCTCCGCCACCAATAGATGCGGGTAAGGATACCGTTTTTTGTTTAGGGAATAGCCTGGAACTTCGTCCAAGCGGTGGAACTTATTATACTTGGGATATAAACAATTCGCTAAGCTGTACCGATTGCGACAACCCTGTTGCAACACCTACTACAAGAACAACTTACTATGTAACCGGATATAATCAATACGGATGTTTCGCTCGCGACAGCATTACTCTTGGTGTATTTCCTTCAATAATGATAAAAGCTGGAAGAGATACCGCAATTTGTTATGGTTCATCAATTATGTTGAATGCCACCGGTGGTGTAGATTATTTATGGGAGAACAATAAAACTTTAAGTTGTTTGGATTGTCCGAATCCCATAGCTTCACCAACAAATGATGAAATCTATTATGTTTCGGCGCGTGATTCAAATGGCTGTTTCGGCAGTGACAGTATTAAGGTCATAGTTTATCCTGACTTTACTTTAACGGTATCTAACGACACAACCCTATGTATCGGGAAAAAAGCGATTTTAAAAGCCGAGGGTGCCTTTAAATATCACTGGGAGCCGTCAAACAAAGTTCCTTGCGATACCTGCGCTTCAAACGAAAGTATCATTGACTCAACTGTTACCTTCTATATAACAGCCGAAAATGAATTTGGATGCCAAAAACAAGACTCAATTGTTGTAACCGCAGTTAACTGCGGTTTAGGCAGTAACGATATTATATACCCATTCCAAGTTTACTGTTACGATGAATCATCGCCTTGTAGTATTGACAATATGGGTGAATTGTCTATTCAATTGGATTCATTAATTTTGGCAGGTACCGATAAAGCCAATTTCAGTATGATTAATATTGGACAGTTTCCGCGAATTATTCCTAAAGATGAAGATTATAAATTTGCTGTTCAATTCCATCCGGATACAAAAAGTATTTACGATGCTTTTATCAAAGTTCATTCAAATCTTGATAAAGTTGATACAATTCATATAAAAGCCGAAAAACGAATAGCAAATCTCAAATTATCCGCTTCAATGACCGGGGGCAGTAGCCCGGGTGATACTTGCGAAATTAAGATAAATATTGAAAGCGATGATTGGTCACGTCTTCATATTAAATATCTGAATCTGAAATTGCGATACGAGTACTTCAAATTTTTCGCTAACGAAAATCATTTCAAATTATGCGGTGAGATACCAAGCAATTGGAACATTAGTACTGAAAGTGATTATGACATTGATAAACAATTGGAAATTTGGAATATAAATTTGAACGGCTTAGACGAATTGAAAGGAAACACTTGTCTTACATTGATTCGACCAGTTTATCTGCTCCACTCTAACGTATTATATGATATCGAAGTCAGCGGCGCTGTTCCGGAGCACGAAATATGCACACAAGTAGAAGGTACTAAGGCAAATATACTTCTGAATTATTGTGTTGACACCTTACGAGCGATTAAAATCGGTACCGGCGAATTCAGCTATGACGTACAAAATCAAATTTGCAACAAATCAATAAATGCTCAAGTTCATTTACCATTCGCGACGAACGTTGAAATTAGCATCATAGGTATATTGGGACAAGAAAAAAATATTTTCAAAGGAAAACTGAACGAAGGTTTGACTCAATTAAACCACGATATTTCTGATTTTCCAACCGGAGTGTATTATATTTGCTTCCAATCCGGTCAAGTTGTCATAACTAAAAAGATCATTATTAATACAAATTAGAGCTATTAACTGAAAAAGTCTTAATTTTGTATATTATTTTTCAAAATAGAAGAAGAAAATTATGAGCTATACCGGTTCTGCACAAATCAGCAGTCGAAAAGTAACTACATTAAGTTTAAAGGTAATGAAGGAAACAGGCAAAAAAATTGTTTGCCTAACCGCCTACGATGCACTTTGGGCTAAACTATTCGATGAATCAGGAATAGATTTAATATTGGTCGGTGACTCACTGGGTAATGTCTTTCAGGGTCTTGATACAACGATCCCTGTAACGTTAGACCAAATGATATACCATTCTAAAGCAGTTACCACCGGCGCTTCTCGCCCTTTAGTGGTTTCCGATATGCCATTTATGACCTATCAGGTAACACCGCAGGAAGCCTTCCGCAACGCCGGAAGATTGATGAAAGAAGCAGGTGTGAACGCCGTCAAATTAGAAGGCGGCTCAACGGTTGTTGAAGCGGTACGATTAATCACCCAAAATGGTATTCCCGTTTTAGGACATTTAGGATTAACACCGCAATCAATCAACAAATTCGGCTCTTATCGTGCTCGTGGAGTGGACCCGGACGAAGCTGCGCAAATTTATATTGACGCGCTTCGATTGGAAGAAGCGGGAGCATTTGCAATTGTGCTGGAAAAGATTCCTGCAGATTTGGCAAAAAAAATCTCGGAGGCTCTTTCTATACCTACAATAGGCATAGGTGCCGGACCGCATTGCGATGGTCAGATTTTGGTTTATACCGATATGCTGGGTCTTACAACCGATTTTTCTCCGCGATTTGTTCGCCGCTACGCAATGTTGGCTGACGCGGTAAATACCGCAACTGCTCGATACGTCAAAGATATACAAAATGGGTTATACCCCGATATTGAAAATGAAAGTTATTAATTAAACCAAAGAAAAAAATGCAATCTATAAGACCTGAAAGAGTAGGTAGTGAAATGCTTAAAGTCATTTCTGTTGCCGTTAGAGATTATTACAATGAGTTCCCGGGAAGCTTGGTAACTATTACCAGCGTTCGGATGAGTCCCGATTTGCAGATTGCAAAGGTATATTTGACTGTGTTCGGAGGGAGCGCAACCGCTCAAGATGTTATCAGAGTATTGAGCAAACACGCCGGAGCAATTAGGCACTTCGTTGGTACTAAAATTCGCTTGCGTAATACACCCGAACTAAGATTTTTTTACGATGATACATTGGACAAAATGGATCAAATCCAAAAACTTATTGATAAGGCTCATTCAGAAGATCCTTTATTATGATAGTATTAACGAATAAAAATACTGAAGAATTCAGCAATTGGAAGCAGGAAATTTTTGAATCCGGGTCGGCGGTCTTGATAGACAAAGAAAAGGATTGGACTTCATTTGACGTGTGCGCCAAATTACGTGGTATGGTAAAGACCAAAAAAATAGGCCACGCGGGAACTCTCGATCCATTAGCAACCGGACTTTTAATTGTATGTATTGGTAAAGCGACAAAAAGTATTGATTCATTCCAAAGTATGACGAAAGGTTATAGAACCTTGATAAAACTTGGAGCTACAACCAAAACAAACGATGCCGCTCAAGAAGAAGAGAATATTAAAGAATTTGCGCATATCACAAATCTGCAAATTGAACTTGCTCTAAAAAACTTCATCGGTGTATCGTTTCAAAAACCTCCTATGTATTCTGCACGTAAAATCAATGGTCAAAGACTATATGAATTAGCACGAAGAAATATTGAAGTCGAGGTAGAGCCAAGGAAAATAGAAATCTATGATATTCAGATACATAGTATTGAACTGCCGTATATAGATGTTAGCTTAAGTACATCCAAAGGTACTTATATCCGAGCTATAGCCCGTGATTTAGGAGAAATTTTGGGTTCCGGTGCTTATTTAGCCGATTTACGCCGCACTTTCATAGGTGAATACAACGCTGACGACGCTTTAAAATTAGATAAAATTCAAACTTTGGTAAATATCGCAAATGAAAGTATATCGGAAAATTGATGAAATCGAATTCAACCCTGATTCTATAATTACGGTCGGTACTTTTGATGGTGTTCATTTGGGACATCAAAAAGTGCTTCGTCAACTTATTGAAAAAAGTAAAAAATATGATTTAAGAGCCGTCGTGGTAACATTCGACCCTCATCCACAGCATATTGTTCAACATCCAAATTATGAACCAATTAAACTCCTAACTGATATTAATGAACGATTGCGTTTATTTGAAAAGCTTGGTGTTGAAAATGTACTGGTTATTCCATTCAGCAAAGAATTCGCCTGTTTGACACCTGATGAATTTGTTGAACAAATTTTAGTCCATAAAATTGGTGTAAACAAAGTTCTTATCGGTTACGATCATTTATTTGGAAATCAAAGAAGCGGCGATTTTAACGCTTTGACAGAACTGGGAAAGAAATACGGATTTACAACCGAACGCCTTGAAGTGGAATTAAAAGATGAGCTGATAATCTCAAGCTCCAAGATTCGCAAAGCTATAGCAAATTCGATGATAGAGTACGCAAACTCGCTTTTGGGGTATCATTATACTATAAGCGGAACAGTTGTATCTGGTTATGGGTTAGCCGCACGTTTGGGTTTCCCAACAGCTAATATCGGAGATCTTCATCCGCAAAAACAACTTCCTTCAAATGGTGTTTATCTGACTAAAGCAATTATAGATGGAAAGCATTACTACGGAATGGCAAATTGCGGTATCCGCCCTACCCTGCTATCAGAAAAAGCACCATCGCTCGAAGTACACTTTTTTGATTTTGAGGGGGATTTGTACGGTAAATCAATTGATTTGGAGATTATTAACTTCATTCGATTTGAACATAAGTTTGAAAATGCGGAGGAGCTCAAAATGCAAATCTACAAAGACCGACAAAAGTGTTATGAGCTGATATTTTTATTAAAGCAATAAAAATGATTCAGAAGCAATTATAGAATTCATTCATAAACATATATAAAATGTCCAGCACCTTCGTCGTAGGTGTTGGACATTTATTCAATTAGATATTCAAGAACGAATTCCTATAAACCAGCCTCTGTATCAGTTCCTTCGGTGTCTTCTTCCTCAACCTTTTGGTATTCGTCCATCAGAATATTCGTATTCGGTAATGAACGGACAAGTTGAAACATCTCGCCGGAGCTTAAATTATTGTTGCGCAAATCCAAAACTTTTAGTTGTTTTAATCCCGCAAATTCCGCAACAGGTATTTTCTTAATCTTGTTATTGTTTAGATTCAAGTATTTAAGGTTTTTAAGTTTGCTTAATCCCGGCGGAATTACTTTTATCCCATTATCGCTTAAGTTTAGGTATTTTAATTTAGTTAAGTCGTAAAATTTGAATAAATCCTTCACTTTGCTGTCAGACATTGAAAGATTTTCCACATTTTTCGGTATTTGATAGAATATTTCCTCGGATTTACTCCTATCGTAGTTCAATACATTCTTGCCGGAAACATATTTTTCAAATCCATCGTTCTCCGAACCGGAAAAATCAGGATTCTCGATCCGGTCAATAGGGTCTGGCGCTGGTTTTAACGCCTCTTGGATACTTGCCAAATTGCGCTCCAATTCTTCGACAGCAACCGGACTTCCATCTTTTTGTGTAATAATTTTTTTATAGGTTTTGACAGCTACATCAAAATTCTTTTCAGCTTCTTCGTAATTGCCCTCTTTCTGTGCTAAATATCCTTTGTATTCACAGCCTACCGCTGACCAATAGATATTTGGACTTTGTGAGTTACTGACCAAATCATACCCTTTGTTAATGTATGTTTCGGCTTGCGGTAAATTATCCGCTTGTAGATATGTCATACCTAATTTCAGAAAACGCTTACCTTTTTCTATGTCACCTTGTGAAAAAAGCAGTGCTGGAACTAAAGTTAGAACAAGAATCATTAGTAATTTTTTCATACAAATCCTCAATTTGATTTTACACATATGCAAATATAATATTTTTTAATAAGATTTATTAATAACAATTTATTAAATTTGTAATTATTTATAACAACTTTTTAATGAAATGAAAAATACATTAAAATTATCCATTTCGATAATTATATTTATATTATTATCAAATACCTTGCCATCTAAAGATTTTAACAAACCTTTTGATGTAAAATTGACATATTCTCGTCAAACAACCGGAAAATTCTACGATTATCAAGGAAAATCGTATTTAAAATTGGACGAAGAGCACTACAGTCCCAAAATTGACACCATATCAAAAAAAACTGATACAACGAATTTGGTTTTAGATACGATTGGATGGGAATCGAGAGACTATAGTTTTGAGTATTTAAAACATTCGCTTCAACTTGATTTTATCTATAATCCGAACAAGTATGTAAAACTCGAAGCAACCTTACCCCTATCATTTTACTCTTTAGAAGAGAAATGGGGTACATTAGGTATATTGAATGGTGAACGTATAACCTACGCCGGTGGAGAAACCAAAGCAAAATATAATCTAACTCGTTTGGATTACTTCGGTCTAAATTGTGAGGCTTTCGCTTACAACAATAGATTAATTTTAGGTCTCCGTGGTGCAGTTTATATTCCTTTTGGCGGCGATACTTCAATTCAGAACACAAGTGAATACCCATTTCTTTCCGATGGCTTTTTAGATGTTCGTACCGGACCTATTATCGGATTTCGTCATAAAAACATCAGGTTTACGACTGAAATCCTCTATAATTACCGCGGCGAAGGGCCTATTGATAACCTTCTTATAAATACTAATTTTGCATTTTCGACTGTTACCGATACCGAAATGAAAATTATGCTGCTTTATGCAAAAAGTTTAGAACCATATAAGGAAGAATATAAATTTACTACTACAAGAGAAAACATTTGGGAAGAGTATTTGGATATAGGATTTGAAGTAAAATTAAAATTCACTGATAACTTCAATGGATATAGTGGTTACAGACTTCGGTTCTATAATAAAAATAATTGGAATACCGGAATGTTTTGGTTAACCGGCTCTTACATTTTTTAAAAAAGAAAAATTTTGCTAATTTTGAATTGATTATTATAACAAAAAGAAATATTTAGGAATTTTCATTATGAAAACAACTGCTTTTACAGAAATTCATAAAGCGCTTGGCGCAAAAATGGTCGAGTTCGCAGGCTTCTATATGCCTATCCAATATCCGCAAGGAATCATTCACGAACATCACGTAGTTCGCAATAATATCGGCGTTTTCGATGTATCTCATATGGGTGAATTCGAAGTTCGCGGTCCGGAAGCTTTAAAATTCATACAAAAAATCACAGTCAACGACGCTTCAAAATTAACACCAGGTGGAGTTCAATATTCCGCTATGTGCTACGAAAACGCGACAATCGTTGATGATTTATTAGTTTACAAAATGACCGACACTTTCTATATGCTTGTTGTTAATGGTGCTTGCATTGATAAAGATTGGGATTGGTGCGTTAAAAATGCTTTGGGTATGGACGTTGATTTGAAAAACGTAACAGATGATTATAATTTATTAGCTGTTCAAGGTCCTAAATCTCGCCAAGCATTGGTTAAATTAACAGATGCCGATATGAGCGAAGAGAACCTTCCTTTTTACCATTACCAATACGGAAAATTAGCCGGCGTTGATATGATTTTATCACGCACAGGTTATACCGGAGAATTGGGCTACGAACTTTATTTCAAAGGTGACGAAGCCATAGGTAAGAAAGTTTGGGATGCTGTTTTCGAAGCAGGTAAAGAATTTGGTATCGAAGCTGTTGGTCTTGGTTGCCGTGATACATTAAGACTGGAGAAAGGCTATATGCTCTACGGAAACGACATAGACAACACAACAAATCCATTGGAAGCAGGATTGGGTTGGATAACTAAGTTAGACAAAGGTACTTTCAATGGTTCCGATGTATTAAAAAAAGTTAAAGAAGACAAACCAAAAAGAAAATTAGTCGCTTTGGTTATTGATGCTCCAAGATTTATCGCTCGTCACGGTTACCAAATTTTTGTTGACGGTAAAGAAGGCGGTTTCGTTACAAGTGGTAACCTATCACCTACTTTGGACAAACCTATTGCTATGGGCTATGTTCCTTGGGATTATAGAAACCCTGGTACAAAAGTTGAAATCGAAGCACGTGGAAGAAGATTTATCGCTGAAGTGGTAAAAACACCTTTTGTCGCTTAACTACTATCGGTAGTTTTATTTGATTGTTATTAATTTCGCTCCTAGGCTTATGCTTCGGAGCGATTTTTTTTTATCCCTATTCTCTGAAAACACGCTTGGCTGATAATCATTATAAAAAAAAGAGAGGTTCGGAAAATCGCACCTCTCTTTAAAATCTATTCATTTTTAAGAATACTAATTTTTACCGGCACCCTCTGGTGTGCCTTTTGTGGTATCTTTCGGCATAGCGCATTTCGAAATATCAATAGGAATATTAATTTCAATTTTGTTGATATAATAATTTGTGATCTGTGTACCGTTTTCGAAACGTTCAGCATATTTCGGTATTTGAACGCCATTTATTGCTTGCCACTCTCTGTAAAATATTTCTAAATCAATTCTTTGATTCATATAATTGAAATCATCGCGTTGGCGTTTGTAAAGGTATTTAGTTGCCGGATTAAAATAATAATCTTCTTGAGAGTTATCAGCTTTAGTAACGCGAACTTTTGAATAGTCTTTGCCATCTTTAAGTTCGTGTTCATCATCATAACGAAGAGTCATTTTATTATCTTCATAACGGATAATTTCAGGCATAAGGATTTGCATTATGTCCGGTAAGAATTTCAGTTCTTCAAGTGTAATTTTAGCCGGTAAATTTGATCCGGCCATATATGGATTTATTGCCCAGGCATCTTTTCCATCGTAACCGCTTTTACAAGGTTTCATATAATCAAATTCAGCATAATAGAAGTTCGGGGCAATCCACCACAATCTAAAAGGTTCTTTGATTTTACGGTTTGGATCAACTACATCGCGAACACCTTCGACGTACATAGTTTTCACTTCTCTGATTTTATTTAGACCGCCTATATTATCTATTGCTTTGCTTAGCAATTCTTTCGCTTTTTTGACGCGTTTAACATCCTCGGCGCTTTCTTTCGGTTTTGTATCTGCGCTCATAAGAGCCGATGCAGATAAGGCAAAGAGACAAATCACTATAAATAGTAATTTCTTCATTGTTTACTCCATATTTAATTTATTAATTTTTTCTTTATATTCGCTAATTTCACCTTTGGAAAGACCCAAAGCTAATAATTCATCTTGATTTATATCATTATTTTTCAAATATATCTTCAGTGCTTCGAACTCTGCTTTAGTAAATGTTACAGAATTCAATGTATAATCTTCAAATGCTTCGTAAGCCAATGGTACATATTTGCTTATTATTTCAGCAATGGCTTTTCCATAAACTCGGAACTCGTATTGAGCGTGACTATCCATACGAAGACGCAGGAAATGAAATAAATTATGTAAATCTATTTTCCAATACCATTCCGTATAAGTAGAAAGTGGTAGATTTATTCTTGCTATCTCACGAGCTACGTCATTTTCCAAAAACTCAGTGTATTCATTAAAAAGCAGTTTTTGGGTATTTTCCATTTTATCGGCTATCATTGCGGCTTTTTCCGGTTCTAAACAGTCCTGCGCACGCCCTTGCTTATTGATAAGACTCTGTGGCTTTATCTGGCAAAGTTCAGGAATATAGAAATCATCGCGCATTTCTGAATAGCGTCCGCTGTATTCATTTACACTGGCTGTACGATGACGAATCCATTGACGAGCAATGAAAATCGGCAATTTAACGTGGAATTTAAATTCTACCATTTCTAAAGGTGATGTGTGCTTATGGCGCATTAAGTACCTAATTAACGAGCGATCCTCAGTAATGGATTTTGTTCCTTTACCATAAGATACACGAGCGGCTTGAACTATCGCCGTGTCATCGCCCATTACATCAATTAAGCGTACAAAACCTTTGTCGAGGCATTTTATTTCAATTTCATTCATTTTTGTTTTTTCACTATTATTTAATATAGAATTTAGCAAAAATACCAATTCCAATATATATAAAGACAAATAAGTGGCAAAAAAGTTTCATTTTTTTTTGCATTTTTAAAAAATAACTGCCTTTATCGTCCCGTCATCATCTATTGAATCGGCTTTAAGTCTTATAATATCAGCGTTATAATCATCTACGACAAATTTTGCTCTTATGTAGTTTTCTGTCCATCCAAAAGCTGTTTTTGATGGAGGTTTATACTCCGGTATAACGAAAAATTCATTACCAAGTTGCGAACGGTAGAAATCTTCTTTCTTTCTTTCCGATAATTGAAGTAATTTTCGCGTTCGTTGCTTTTTGTCAAATTCACTGACTTTACCTGCCATTTCAGCGGCAGGTGTTCCTTTTCGTTCAGAATAACTAAATACGTGCAAATAACTTAACGGTAAACTATCCAGAAATTTGTATGTTTCCATAAATAGTTCATCAGTTTCACCGGGAAAACCTGTTATAACATCAATTCCCAAACAGCAATCCGGAATCCGCGTTTTGATTTTATGGAGCAATTCAGCAAAAAATCGGGTATTGTACCGTCTGTGCATTTCCTTTAAAATCCAGTCGGAACCGCTTTGCAAAGGTATGTGGAAATGCGGACAAATCTTTTCGGAATTTGCTGTAAGCTCAATAATTTTTTCTGTCAATAAATTAGGCTCAATAGAAGATATGCGGGCTCTAATATCCAAATCACTTTCTGATATTAACTCAATTACATCTGAAAAGTTCTTGCCTTTGTCGGAGTATGTACCTAAGTTAATTCCTGAAATAACTATTTCTCGAAAGCCAGCCTCTCTGATCTTCCTCAGTGCCGGTATAATTTCATCAAAATTCATCGAACGTGATTGACCTCGTGAATATGCTACCGCACAATATGTACAGTAATAATCGCACCCATCCTGTAGTTTTAAAAACCCACGGGACCTATTTTCGGGGTCGTAGGAAGCGGCAAATTCAAATTCGGGTTCGAGCTCTGTATTTATTAACACCTTAGGCAGATTCCCTTTTATAATGTCATCTATAATAAATGGCGCTTTATACTTTTCGGATTGACCTAATACTGCATCAACTTCTAAAATTTCCGCAGTTTTGGTTGGGTTGAATTCCGACATACATCCGGCGGCGATAACTATAGCGGTTGGATGCTCACGCTTTAAACGACGAATGATTTTCCGAGCATCGCGTTCGGCTTTACCTGTTACAGTACAGGTGTTTATTAAAATCATATCTACTTCATCTCCCTCTTTAGCTATTGAATAACCCTCAGAGATGAAGATTTCCTTCATTCTTTCCGATTCGGCGAAATTCACCTTACAACCGATTGTTTCAATTTTTATTCTTTTCATACTTTATCGAGCGTCGTGGTATCCACCATCAACATTGAGATTTTGGGCTGTTATATAATTTGAACATTCCGCGAAGAAATAGACCGCTTCAAAAATTTCTTCGGGTTTAGCATATCTACCATAAGGAATTCTATTCGGACTTAAAGTTTCATTCACCGACGGTTCATCAGGAATTGAAACAATTCCCGGACTGACGGAATTAACAGCTATTTTTGGAGCATATTCTCGTGCTAAAGCTTTTGTCATCTGAATTACACCGGCTTTAGAAACATTATAAAGCAAACGTTTGCGCCATATTTCCTGACCGCCGAGCGATGCAATATTAATAATTTTTGCTGAATCAGAAGCATATTTTGCGAATTGCTGTGAAGCGAAAAGGTAAGCTTTTAGATTGACATTCATAATATCGTTCCAATCCACTGACGTGATTTCTTCCACAGCCATTTGCTGGGGCAATACAGACGCGCTATTGATAAGAATATCCAATTTGCCATAATGCTTCGACGCTGTGGCAAACAATCGCTCAATGTCCCTAAGATTGCTCAAATCAGCTTGAACTAAAATTGAATCCCTACCCAAATCCAAAATTAATTGGTGTACTTCATTAGCTGATTCAATTGAAGTATGATAATGGACAACTATTTTATAGCCTTTTTTAGCGAAATCCAAAGCTAAATGCTTCCCCAATCGGTTGCCGCTTCCTGTTATGATAACGTTTTTCATTATATATTGATTATTTTTCGTAATTTTGTAATTTAACACTTAGTTCTAAATAATTTAAAATTTACTTATGAAAAAAGCCCTATTGCTTGTACTTATTTTAACTATTTTACCGCAAATAATTTTTCCAAAAGCCTATAGAGTGCTATTGACGGATAAAGGTGCCGGTGCATTTTCTAATGGCACCGAAAAATATGAATTAGCTGAAAATTCATTAACTCAAAAGTGCTTGGATAGACGCCTAAAGAACGGGATTAAACCAGAAGCTCTAATCACAGAAGCCGATGTTCCGATTTACGCCGATTACATTGTGGAATTAGAGAACAATGGCTGCAAAATTCTTCAAAAGTTAAAATGGTATAATTATCTGGTCGTTGATTGCGATTCTACAAGTTTAGAAAAAATCAAGACTTTAACATTTGTTAAAAAAGTAATCGATACGGACGAAAAACCCTTACATTTGGAATTGCTAGCGGAACAGAACAAACAAATTGCTACGGCCGAAAATTTGCTTTTGCAAAAAAACTATGGATATGAAAGCAATTATTACGGTTATTCTTATGGTCAATTGAAAGAAATGAATGCCGAAGTACTCCACAACTTGGGAATTAATGGTACCGGTATTCAACTTGGTTTATGTGATAACGGTTTTAAATGGACAACAAACCAATTCCTTTCAGGAAGTAATGTCATATCTGAATGGGATTTCGTTTACGGCGACTCGATCACTATGAATCAAGAGAACGATATTGCCGGTCAAGATTGGCACGGCTCTGCTGTTTTCTCATCAATAGCCGCCATTGAGCCCGATTCTATGATAGGTATTGCTCCAAAGGCTGATTTTAGTCTTGCAAAAACCGAAGATAACCGTTCTGAGTTACATATAGAGGAAGACAATTATGCTGCCGCTGTAGAGTGGCACGAGGCATTAGGAGCCGATTTAATTAGCACCTCCCTGGGATATCGTGATTTGAATATCAATCCTTACAAAATAGAAGATCTTGACGGTAATTCCTGTGTTGCCACCCAATACTTAAATTTAGCGTCTAAATTAGGCTTAATATGCTTTACCGCTATGGGAAATAATGGTCCTACCGCCCAATCGCTTTTATCACCGGCAGATGCAAGTTTAGCCGTTTCTATAGGCGCGATGAAAGCTGATTCGCTTGTAGTTGCCGATTTTAGTTCTCGTGGACCGAATGCATCACACAATATTAAACCGGATATGTGTGCGCGTGGGGTAAGTGTCTTTTGTATTGATCCGGGTTCTACTTATATAATTCCTGCGAATGGAACTTCCTTAGCTTGCCCATTAGCCGCCGGTGCCGCTACTCTTATTATGTCCGCCGCACCCTATTTGACTCGCGATGAAGCCATCACACTCCTTAAACGAAACGCTTCCAATCACGATGATCCGAATAATGATATAGGTTGGGGAAAACCGGACTTATTAAAAACCATTAAAGCAACTAAAACAGCCGCAGGAGAATTGATGTATTATAATTGCGGAAATTATAAACGTTTCGTTATTAATATTATCAGTCAGTATTATACAGCACGTAATTTTATTTATATAAAATTTGCCGATAATGATAAGTTTGAAAAACACACGCTAAAATTGATTGATGGTCAATATCTATTTGCCGCGGATTTCAAATTAGAACGATTCTTGGGGCAACCCACGGAAGTATATATCGAATCAGTTTTTGACCCTGTTGTTTTAAGAAAGCCGATAGGCAAAAACAAGGTTTATTTGGTTGATGCTGAATCGAAATCTATTCCTTTTGGTGTCGTAGAATCGAAATTGCCAATCCTATCTAACGATGTCGCCGATTCTGAAGAAATGGTAATTGCAGTTTACCCAACCGTTATTACAGCAAATCTAAACGAAGTATTTATCGAATTAACAGCAAAAAACGCTGGAAATGCTAAGATAAAAATAATGGATATCGAGGGTAGAAAACTAATTGAAAGTGAATCATTCTATTCAGGCGACGGATCAATCCAAAGAAAAATTGATGTTACTACTATAAGCAATGGAATGTATTTTGTTTTAATCCAAATCAACAACAGCCAAAAAATCCAAAAATTTATTATTAATAGATAGTTCAATTAGTTTCTATCTCGGTCCCCGCTATTTTGCTGAGAATTGAGATTATTATAAAAAAAGTTCCCAAACCACAATTTGGGAACTTTTTATTTTTTATCAAATCCTAAACCATTACGGTTGGATTTTTGAATAAGTACTAATTACATTAAGCCATTTTTTTTGATTACATCGCGAGCGATAACAAGTTTTTGAACTTCTGTTGTACCTTCAAATATGCGATTAATACGTGAATCACGATAGAAACGTTCGATTGGTAATTCTCGTGAATAACCCATTCCTCCGTGAATTTGAAGAGCCATATCAACGACTTTTTCAAATCCTTCGGAGCAAATTAATTTTACCATAGCTGACTGTCTTGATTGTATAGTACCATTATCATAATCTGCCGCTGAACGGTATAGAACTGATTCCATAGTATATATTAAAGTCCCCATGTCAGAAATCATATGTTGAACTGCTTGGAAATTGGAGATTGGTTCATCGAATTGTTTGCGTTGTTTTGCATAAGCTACCGACATTTCTAAAAGTTCTTTAGAAGCGCCCAAACAAGCGGCTCCCAAACCCAAACGTCCTGCATCCAAAGTTTTCATTGCAATTAAAAAACCGTAACCATCGCGACCAATCATATTACCCTTTGGTACTCTCACATCTTCAAAAGTTAATGAAGATGTTTTGCTACCGCGGATACCCATTTTCTTTTCAGGAGCTCCCGGAGTTAAACCCGGTGTACCTTTTTCAACTACGAAAGCAGAAATACCTTTTTTGGTACGTGCAAATACACTGAATACATCGGCGAAAGGCGCATTTGTTATCCAAAGTTTTTCACCATTAATGATATAGTCATCTCCATCTTCAACTGCTTTTGTTGATAAATTGAAAGCATCGGAGCCTGCACCTGTTTCAGTTAGTGCAAATGAAGCGATTTTTTTTCCACTTGTCAAATCCGGTAGAAATTTTTGTTTTACTTCGTCTGTACCACCAATGTAAATAGCATTGGTACCAATAGATACGTGAGCGCCGATAAAAGTGGCTGTTGACAAGCAAGCTCTACCAATTTCTTCTTGGCATAAGCAATATCCAACTTCGCCAAAACCGGAACCGCCTACTTCTTCGGGAAATGGAGCACCTAAAATACCAAGATCACCCACTTTACGGATAATATCCATTGGAATTGCTTCATCTTCATCTATTTTTGCGGCAATCGGTTTCAATTCATCAATTGCAAAACTGCGCACCATATCGCGCAACATTTGCTGTTCTTCATTTAGCGTATAATCTAAATTCATAAAGTCCTCAATATTATATTATAAAATAAATTTGCTTAAATCTTTGTTCTGAATAATCACCTGTAATTTATCATTTACATTCTTTTCTGTAATGACTATTTTCTTCTTTTTTAAATTATCCGGTGAGTTAAATAGTATGTCCTCTAGTAATGTTGTCAAGATGGTATGCAATCTTCTAGCTCCAATATTAATAACTTCGTCATTAACAAAAGCGGCGGTTGAAGCAATCGCCTTGATAGCGTCTTCGCCAAAAGTAAGTTCGACACCTTCGGTAAGCATCAAAGCAGAGTACTGCTTAATCAAAGCATTTTCCGGTAAAGTAAGGATTTTGATAAAATCTTCTTCTGTTAGACTATTCAACTCCACTCTGATTGGAAAACGTCCCTGAAGCTCCGGTATCAAATCCGATGGTTTCGATACGTGGAATGCACCTGAAGCGATAAAAAGCACGTGATCTGTCCTTAATGTACCATATTTAGTGTTCACAGTAGAACCTTCAACGATTGGTAACAAATCTCTCTGCACACCTTCGCGTGAAACTTCCGGTCCAGAACTACCGCTTGATTTACCTGCAACTTTGTCTATTTCATCAATAAATACAATTCCCGTGCTTTCGGCTCTTTGCAAAGCATCGCGAACAACAGTATCCATATCAATCAATTTTTCAGCTTCTTCTTTCTCGATGATTTTAATTGCTTCTACAATTTTCATCTTTTTAGTTTTTCTTTTCTTTGGCATCATATTGCCAAATAGGTCTTGAAGATTTATACCCATATCGTCTAAACCTATTGGTCCAAGCACCTGCATACCGGCATTTGCTTCAACCATAATATCAACTTCTATTTCGCGCTCGTCCAAAACACCATTATTCAGCATTTTCCTAAATTTCTCGCGGGTTTTGCTATTATCGTGCCCATCTTCAATTTCTTTTACTTCATAGTTTTCATCTATTACCTCTTTTTTAATTGGAGGTACCAGTAAATCCAAAATTCTTTCTTCCGCGGCAGACCTAGCTTGTTTGCTAATTATATTAGTATGTTCTTCTCTAACTATAGCCACGGCTCTTTCAGCCAAATCACGAATCATTGATTCGACATCGCGTCCCACATAACCTATTTCCGTAAATTTGGTAGCTTCAACTTTTATGAAAGGTGCTCCCGCCAATCGTGCTAAACGACGCGCGATTTCAGTTTTTCCAACACCGGTAGGTCCAATCATAATTATATTATTGGGTAAAATTTCATCCTTTATTGCACCGGTTACGTTTTGACGGCGCCATCTATTTCGTAAAGCTATTGCAACAGCTTTTTTTGCTTCATCTTGCCCAATAATATACTTATCCAATTCTGCAACTACTTCGCGGGGAGTTAAAATTTCATTAGGGTCTTTCAATATAAAGTTCTGTTTTTCCATTAGATTTTTATACAATTAATAAATTGAAAAAAATTCAAGCTACAAAAATATGAAAGTTATTCCAAAAAAGAAAATTTCTCAATTGGAACTGCCGTTTAAAACTATCATAAATCTGTCTAACAAAAAGAAACAAGGAGCGATACACCCCTTGTTTCATAATGACTTATGTTTGAACTAAGAATTAAAGTTCTTCGTTCAGATAAGATTTAGTTTTTGTTGAATTTCCAAACAACAGCGTCATCATTTGTTTCTACTGACAAGATATATGATCCAACAGGAAGATCGTTTACATCAAGATTAGCGTCGTAGCTTTTACCGAAAGAATTGAAAGTTTTTACAACTTTTCCTTCTAAACTGATAATTGAACAAGTGATATTGGCTTCTTTTTCAAATTCCGCAAATACTTTTAAATTACTAATTGCCGGATTAGGGTAAGCAAACATAACTGCAGTTGCATTGTTACCTAAAGTATAATCGTGTCCAATAATTTCTTTACTACGTGCGCGATATACAACACCACGGAATAATCTTGAATCACAACCTTCATCGCTTGTAACTGTCAAATAATATGTATTGATACCAAGAGCTATATTTACATTGTTTGGATTAATTGTAGGATTATAACCTGCATCTAGCCATTTCCAGCTCCAACCATCACAATTATCATCTTTACCGGCACCACAGCCATAGCTTAACAATAATTTATAATCGCCGTTGGCGTCGCCATTTTCAAAATCCAATTTAGTAACTGTAGTTGGGACGATTAACACTTTTACAACATCAGGCATTGGTCTTGGTCTTAATAAAACTTTAAAGTTTAAGTGACTCATAGCACCAACTTTATCTGTTGCATAGAAATCAACATATTTTGACTTCGTTGTTTCAAGATAAATACCATCTTTTTGAGTTGGGTTCAAGAACGATGCTGTTGGAGTCCATTTGTAAGTGTAATCTGTTGCCAAGCTTCCGCCGGCTCCACCAAATACATAAACCGGTAACAATGCACCGGATGTACCTTGACAAATGCTATTGTCAACATCCAAAATTGTTGTAACAGGGCAAGTATTTACTACTATTACATCAAATTCTTTAGTGTAATTTGCACAATCGCCTGGGGAAGTTCTAGCGAAAAATTTAACATGATAAGTACCGACTTTTGGCCAAATGTAAACAGTTGACATTACATTCGGAACTTTTACAGTACCACCACCGGCTATACTAAATTCCCAATAATATTCAGCGAAATCCATTTCGTCAAATAGGGGATCGCTTATCGCCGCTGTAAATTTAATTCTTTCGTTAGGGCAATACATACCATCATAATATGTGTCTGTTTCTGTTGAAATTGTAAGTGTGTGAACCGGGTGAACTACAACATTAACATTTCCGTTATCTGTAAATGTACCCCAAGCAGTTGCTGTACGAACAACTTTAACATTTCCTGTTCCACTTGAAGTTGTCCATTGTACTGTGATTTTTTCGTCTGTAGCATTGCCATCGCTTTGGATAGTGCCGCCTGTAACAGTCCAAGTATAAATTACACCCGGAATAGCATCTACTTGATAAAGTTTGATATTATCAATTGCGTTACATACATCTAATTGACCAACTATATTGATTTTAGGTATAGTTGTAAATGTAAAAGGAGATGACCAAGCACTTTCTTGATAATCACCATCTTTCGCAATCACAGAGCGTAAACGCCAGTATATGTTTTGACCGTAAGTCAAACCTGATAAATCGTATTTCACCGCTTCTACTTTAGCTATATTTACTAATTGATCTGTAGGATTAGTAAATGAAGGGGAAGTTGAAACTTGTAAGGCGTAATAAGATGCCGTCGGAACACTGTTCCATTTTAGTTCAACGTTGAACAATAAGTTCTTCAGATTGTTCGCCGGAGTCGTTAGTGTTGGCGGAGCAATCGCTGCTAATGCACTTGTTGACATAACGCCAAGCATTAACAAAACTAATGATAAGTTAAGTATTACTTTGAACTTCATTATAACCTCGATTATATTTATTTGAAAAAAATTATATTTCTATTGAAAAATAAACTAATATATAATGCAAAATTATAAAATAAAAAGAAATAATAAAAATATCTTTAATAAATTGAATTAAAAAAAATAAAAAAAAGAACCGCATTTTTTAATGCGGTTCTTGATATTAAACACTGATATTTAATCTATTGTTTGTTGAATTTCCAAATAACTGCGTCGTTAGCGGACTCAACCATTAAGAAGTATGTACCTGTCGTTACATCTGTTACATCTATTGTGTTATTGTAGATTTTGCCGTTTATTGTAGTAAACGATTTAACTAACTTGCCTTGTAAATCAACTATAGAGCATTTTAAACTGGATTCTTTTTCGAACTCAGCAAATACGTTCAGATAATTAACAGCAGGGTTAGGATAAGCAAACATAACGGCTGTTTCGTTTTTACTTGTAGAGAATTCATAATCCATAATTTCTTTACTACGTACACGATAAACAACACCACGAACCATTCTTGAAGTACATCCTTGATCGTTAGTTGAAATCAAGTAGAAAATATTGATACCTGGATCTATATCTACATCGTTGTAATCGTCAATTGCTTTATAATTAGCGTCATACCAAACCCAAGACCATCCGTCACAACTAGATTGACCTGAGCCACCGCAACCATAAGATTTAAGTAGTTTATTATTACCTTCTGCATCGCCGTTTTCCAAATCAACATTGTCAACTTCCAAAGGAACGCGCATTGTGCTAATTACACTTGGTACAGGACGTGTGCGCAAATAAACCTTAAAGTTTAAATGACCTGATTGATTGTTTTTATCGTAAGCATAAAAATCAACATATTTTGAAGAAGTGGTTGACAAATAGATACCATCTTTTTCAGTTGGATTCTGGAATGAAGCCTTTGGAACCCAAGAATATTTGTAATCTGTAGCTAAATTTCCACCAGCTCCACCGAAAACATAAGTTTCGAATAAAGCCAAAGAAGCGCCGTTACAAATATAATTATCGCTCATTAGTAATGTTGTTACAGGACAATCACCTGTTACAACAATTTTTAATGTCTTGGTATATTCAGCACATCCATTCGCATTTGTACGAGCATAGAATGTTGCATTATATGTCCCCGGATTTGGCCAAGCAAAAGTTGTTGACAATTTGTCACTAACTATGTTACCATTTCCGAAATCCCAATAGTATTCTTGTAAATCACCTTCAGTAATATTAGCGTCGTTTATTGTTGCCGCAAATTGAATATTTTCGTTTGGACAGAATTTGTTGTCGTAGTAAGTATCAGTAGCAAGTGTAATATCAATTGTAGTCATCGCATTTACTGTAACATTTAAAGTTCCTGTATCTGTGAAAGAACCCCAAACTGAACCTGAACGGATAACTTTAAGTTTACCTGTGCTTGGAGTGGTCCATTTTACTGTAACCATATTATCAGTTGCATTTCCGTCCGATTCGATAGTCCCGCCTGTTAAAGACCAAGTATAAGTAATACCTGGAATAGCCTCAAGTGAGTAATCTTTGATATTATCAATGCCAACGCATACATCAGTTGGTCCATCAATAGCAATTGCCGGTATTGTTGTGAAAGAATAAGCTTTCGACCAGCCGCTTTCTTCATAAACACCTTCTTCCGCTATTATAGAACGTAATCTCCAATAGTATGTTGTTCCATATTTTAAGCCTTTTAAGCTCCATTTAAGAGCATAAACTTTCGCTTCGTTAACCAATTGATCATCTGCATTAGTAAATGTTTTGTCTGTTGATACTTGTAATGCATAATATGATACATTCGGTTCTGCATACCATTTTAGATCAACATCTAAGAATATGTGTGTTGCACCATCTGTAGGTGATTCAATCTGTGGAGGTCCCAATATTTTAGTGTTGAACTCAAACGCAGTGGTCCAAGCGCCGTATTGTTTTGTACCGCTACAGTTTTGATAAGCGCGAGCTCTCCACCAATAATGAGTATTACTGTTCAATCCACTGTAAGGAGGTGTTAAATCGGTACCATCATATTCAAAAGCGGTTGTTGCGAATGTAACAACATCTGAAATCACAATATCGTATCCGTCAGCACCGGTAGTTCCTGTTATTTCTAAATCACCCCAAGATGAAACATCAACTGCACTGTTGGCAGGACTAACCAAGGTTGGTGCACCAGGTACAACTCTGAATGTACGAATTTCTGCTTCCGTCAAATCGTTTGATCCGCATTTGTCGGATGTAACTCTCCAATAGTATTCTTTACCTTTTACTAATCCTGTAATAGTTACATTTGCCGCACTTGGTTGTTGAGTAAAATCAATAGTTCCAAATGTAGGATTTGTAGTAACTTGTATAGTATATTTAGTTGTTCCGCTTATAGCGTTCCAAGCGAAGTTTGTACTTGTGCTTAATCCGCAAGAGCCATCGTTTGGTGATGTTAAAACAACCGGTTTGTCAATTGTTGTAAATGAATATGCACCACAGTAACCTGTGGCAACGCCACCAACCCACGCTTGAACACGCCAATAGTAAGTTGTGTTTCTTTCCAAACCGCTGAATGATTTAGTTGTTGTTGTTAATCCTAAAGCTTCTGTAGCGTGAGCCCAATCATTATTCACTTTGGAATACTGTAGGTCATATTTTGTAGCGCCGGAATAAGCCTGCCATTGGAATCCGGTTGAATGTGATACAGGAATACAAACGGCACTATTTGCAGGCCAACTTAAACGTGGAGCATCTAATTCAGTTTCAAATGTGAAAGTTCCACAAGTTTTTGTATTATTATAAGTATCGGTTATCTTTACTGTCCAATAATAATTTGTTCTGAAATCAAAATCCGCTGAAGGATTAAAAGAAACACCAGCTTGTGTTGAGTTAATAAATGGACTCGACATATCAGAGTTTTTGGATACCAAAAGTTGATAAGTTTTTGCACCCGTTACAGGTGACCATTCAATATCGGAACCTACTAAAACGAATTTTTGATTGTTTGTTGGTTTTACAGGGTTTGTACAAGCAACTTCTGTTGTGAACGCAAATTCGCTTGACCAATCCGAGAAAATATTATTTGCTGTTTTTGAACGAGCTTTCCATTTATAAGCAGTGAAATTACTCAAACTTGACGAATAGGTGCCCCAAGCGAATTCTGTAGTAGGGCCTGAAGTACGCGGAACAGTAATCGTTGCTACAGGAGTTCCGTCAGCTTTTTGTATAGTAACTTCAAAATTGGTTACCAAACTATAATTTGAGCCTGTATGGTCTAATTTCATTGTTGGGTTCAAAGCTATTCCGCTAGCGTTATTTGCAGGTAAAAGCAAGGTTGGCGCAGCCGGTGGAGTATCGAAAGTATAAGGTCCGCATACTCTTGTATTAGCATAAATGTCTTCTACTGTCATTGTCCAAGTATAGGCAGTTGAAAAACTATAAGCATTAGCCATTTGGATACTGTTTTGCATCGCGCCAGTGCTATGAGTTATAGATTTTGTTTCAACTACACTATTAGAAGGGTCTTTAACAATGATTGTGTATTTTGCGGCTCCATCAACTTGATAGAAATTGAAAGGTGATGTTGCAGGTTTGAAACCGTGAGCACCGTTCGTTGGTTCTATAATCGAAGTACAACTAATCAATGTTGTAAATGTAAATTCACTTGACCAATCCGATAAAATTCCTTCTGCTGTTTTTGAACGTGCTTTCCATTTATAAGCGGTAAAGTTGTTCAAAGAGCTTGTCCAAGAAAAATCAGTTGTATTTCCTGCTGTGCGCGCTATTGTTTTAGTTTCTAATGTTGTACCATTTTTTGTAATTGTTACTTCAAAATTTGTTACTGTTGAATAATCAGCACCTGTATGATCCAATCTCATAGTTGGAGTTAAAGAAACATTGGTTGCGTTATTTGCCGGTAAAACTAAAGTTGGTGCGGCTGGTGGAGTCGTGAAAGTTCTTGAAGCGCAGGATTTTGTATTTCCAAATACGTCTTCTACCGAAACAGTCCATTGATATTTTGCAGAATAGCCGTAAAGTGCCGGTGTCATTGTAACATAATTTGTTGTACCCGCTCCGTGTGTTGCTGTTTTTGTTTCAACAGCGGCACCACCGAAAACTTTAATATCAACTTTATATTTTGAACCACCGGAAACTTGGTTGAATGTCAACTGTTGAGTTGCAGGAATAATTCCTTTTGCATCTTCAGCAGGTGAAACCAATGTAACACAAGCAACTTCGGTTGTAAATGTAAATTCACTTGACCAATCAGAGAAAATACTTTCGGCGGTTTTTGAACGTGCTTTCCACTTGTAGACTGTATAGTTAGTCAAACCGGAAGTCCAGGTAAAGTCTGTTGTATTACCTGCTGTGCGGGTAATAGTTTTTGTCTCAACCGGTGTACCGTCGGCTTTTTTGATAGTTACTTCAAAAGCAGTTACGGTAGAATAATTACTTCCCGAATGATCTAATCTCATAGTCGGATTTAAAACAACGTTGTTAACATTATTCGCAGGGAGTACTAATGTTGGAGGAGCAGGTGGAGTTGTAAAAGTCCAATTCGAACAAGCAGTTTTCATATTGGTATATGTATCTTTTACTTTTACTGTCCATTCATATTTTGTAGAATAATTATATGAACCAGAGTTAAGAGCTATATAATAAGTATTACCAGTGCCTGCTGTAGCAACTTTACTTTCAACAGCGGCACCGCCAAATACTTTTACATCAACTGTATATTCCGCTCCGCCGGCAACTTTATTAAATACTAAATTATCGGTACCCGGAATAATACCTTTGGCATCATTCGATGGGGATACTAAAGTAGGGCAGGCAACTTCTGTTGTGAAATCAGAAAATGCTGTCCAACCGGAGAAGATACCGTCGGTTGTTTTTGAACGTGCTCTCCATTTATAAGCTGTAAAGTTAGTCAAAGGAGCGGCAGTCCAAGTAAAATCGGTTGTAGTACCGGCTGTACGAGTAATAGTTTTTGTTTCTACCGCGGAACCATCACCTTTTTGAAGTTCTACTTCAAAATTAGTTACAGGTGTATAGTCTGTACCTGAATGACCTAATCTCATTGTCGGATTTAAAGGAACACCTGTTTGGCTTGCTGTAGGTAATTGCAATACAGGGGCGGCAGGTGGAGTTGTGAAAGTCCAAGGAGTTCCACAAACCTTTGTAGTACCATTAACATCTTTAACAGATACTTCCCACGAATATGTAGCAGAATAAGCATATTTACTGGCTGTTAACGATACAAAGTTATTTGTTATACTACCATTATGAGCTTTCTTTATTGTTTCTATATCTGCACCGCCTGAAATAAATACTCTTACAGAATATTCAGAACCGCCGGCAGTTTGGCTGAAAGTCAAATTATCTGTTCCCGGAATTACACCTTTTGTACCACTTGTTGGCGATACTTGTGAAATACAGGCAACTTCAGTTTGGAAAGTGCGTGTAACAGATACGGCACCTTCTTGGTTAGCGGAATTGATTGGCGTTACCGACCAAGTATAGTTGGTAAAGTTCTTCAAATCAGCCGTTGCCCAAGTATAGGATGTTGTTGCTGTAGAACTTGTTATAGTAGTATTAGTTGTATTTGCACCTTCTGTCAGGGTCAATTTATACTTTGCTGAGCAATCTCCATCGCGAGTCCATTGGAATGTTGGTTTTAGCACTACATTCTTTACCGCGTCAGCAGGAGAATTAAGTGTTGGCGCCTTTGGCAATGTAGTAACAGCGATTGAACTTGATACCGGACTTGTATTAGTCGTGCCTGTATTAGTTGCTTGTACTGTTACGGTATATTGCACACAAGGTAATAATGTGGTTGCTGTAAGTGGCGATGAAGTGCCATTAACAGTTATATCACTACCTGATGCAGGATGGAATTTCACAATATAATTATTTGCTCCGCTTACTGTACTGAAACCAACAGCGGCGCTTGCCGGGTTGACATTCGTTACACCGCTTGCAGGACTAGTAATTGAAGGAGTAGGAAGTTGAGTCAAAAACTCAGCATCGCTCCAATCAGTTAGTACACCGTCTATGGTAGCACGGACTTTCCAATAATAACGGGTATTGTTGGTTAAGCCGGTGAAGTTTCTTGTTGTTGTTGTCAAGTTCATATTAATTAATGGACTTGAAAAATCCGCATTTGCCGAAGCAATCAAATCGTAAGATGTAGCACCTGAAATAGCATCCCAAGTCAATGTAACACTTAATGGCTGACCAACCGCCAAATCCGCAGGATTAGTCAAAACGGGACTTGAATATGCGTAAAGTTCACTCAAGGTTACGTATAAATATCCTGGTTTAAAAGTTGTTACAAGATTACCCTTGTCGTCTTTCAATTTGAATGTCGAAATTGTATAAAATTTATCGGTGGTGCTATTATAGACATAGATATAAATCTTGCTACTTGTTAAGAAACCATCAACCGGATCGGTTTGAGAGTTATCTCCTAACATAGCAGAGCCATCGGCGGTACCTGTCCAAAACAACGGCACCGGTGCTCCACCGTCGTAAGTCATTGCACGCCAGTATTTACCGGCATCTGCATCATAGAATATAAATCCTATTTCAATTGTACCATCGGTAGGTGCAGTTACACCATTGATTTTTAATACCATATCCGCAGGTATTACGATTGGAACATTGACGTCGGAGGCTTCCATTGGGCAGGAATAACCATTACCGCAGAAATTCGAAGATGCGGCGGTTAACAAACTAACGGCTCCAAACATTAATACTAAGAGCAGTAGTAAGTTAATCAGTAATTTGCGTTTCATATAAACCTCATATATTATTAAATGAATTATTTTCTTTATAATTTTTTAGAATACTTACAAAAATAACCAATATTAAGTTAAGATAAAAACAAATAGCAATTTTTTTGCCATAATTTTACAAAAATATTAATTTATTTTCCACTCTGCCAAAACCCAAAATCATTAATATCTTTATATATAGTTGATTATACAAAAATATCAAGAGAGGTGTTTAGGTTTGGCTAATGGATATTGGACAAATCAAATTCAATCAGATTCCACGGCTTTTAAGTCGTGGAAGAAAATTTTGAAAATATCAACTCTGCATCTATCACCCCAAGCTGAAGCTTGGGGTTGATATATCGCTATTTAGAATCAACCCCACGCTTTAGCGTGGGGTTATTGAAAGCGCGGGTTGAATATTCAAAGAACGCGGTCTGCTTATCTCACTACAGCAAACCTCTTCGTTATGCTTCTGTCTTTCATCTGGATTACTACATTATACGTTCCATTTGGAAGGCTTTCGCAGTTTATTTGTAGTTTGGTTTCACCTTGTGGTAAATTTCCTGTAAATACGGTATATAGCTCTTTACCGTGCAAATCGTAAACTTTTATATCGCCTGTTGTGGTTGAAGATAGATTTATCAGCAATTCTACTTGGTTTTGTGCCGGGTTCGGAGATAGAGTTATTCTATAATCATTACCAGCTTTAATTTCGGTTTTTGCTTTGGCGGTTAGTAAAGCATTTGTCAAATACTTTACACTTGGCACGGATTTTTCTGAAACAATATCGCTTATTTCAGTCAAATCGAAACTTTCATAAACATCATTATCAGGGTTGTAGGCTTTGAATGTTATTGCTTCATCGGTCTTTGCACCATCTGTTTCAGAAGTGTTTTCATCATCGGCAAAAATCGTTACAGCCGCATTCACATTTTCGACTAAACCCGATCCAACGAGTTCATCCGAGGCGTTATATGCCCCTATTTCCCAATTGTTCGGCAAATTTGTTTCAATAATTACGTTCATATTCATAGGACTTGTTTTTGTTAGTAGGTGTGTCGCTTGTCCCATCAATTTATCAACATTACGTTTACCATTGCTTCCCGGGTAATCAAGTGTGTCAGCCACTTTCATATAGATTAAATAGCCTTGCCCTGTTTTTATATCGCCAATCAAGTTGATGGAAGCCGCTGGATAGTAAATTAAGCCCGCCCCGTTTTTGATGAGAACAAAGTTTGACACAATATCCGCCAATGCTGTAACAATTGATTGCGCTGATTTTCTCGTATAAGCAATCATATTCCAACCCTTTGGCAAATTAATTACGGTATCCGTCGGTAAAACCATTCCTGTTATATCCAGCGTGTCTGAAGCTTTCATATATATCAAATATCCCTTTTGCACACCCCATTTTTTAATTAGGTTTATTCCCGCTGTTGGATAATACATTTGACCGGCGCCATTTTTGGCTATGACAAAATTGCTGATTATTGGTTTTAGAATTACAGCTATACTGTCATTTGGAGGTTGCACATAAGTAGAAATCATATTCCAACCCTTAGGTAGAGGAATTGTATGTGTTTCCGTACAAACAGCATCTATTGAAGAATATTCTGTAATCCCATTATTAGTAAAATATTCCTTACCCGATTTAAGTGTACCCTTGGCTCTATATTCTTTTTCTAAAGCGGCATCCCACATTTTAATTGTATAAGTTTCATTAGCCTCAAAACCATCTTTCTCATCAGTCATATCGTCGTCACCCCAAGCGGTTATTGCCATATTCTCACCATCTTCCCAATAGCTGTAACCTGCGCATTTCTCTGTGGTGCCGTCTTTATAAAAAACGCCAATTGCGTCGCCGGTTGCTATTGCACGATCGCAGAAACTATTTGCACCGGTTTTATAATCAATTATTGTAGAATTATCAACCGTTTCAATAAAAGCCCAAGAAGTAGGAACGGGATGATACTCTTCAATATTAATAGTATAATCCTCGGTTTCGCCATAATTTGAAAATCCGCAAGGCCTAGGTGAATCATCATATACTATTCTTGCTCTAAGTCTATATAATCCGGTATCAGCCTCTGCGGGAATAGATATTGCGCCTTCAAATGTGTTTCCTCCATCATTAGATTGTAACGGAGTCATTTCATTATCATCAAAACTGTTGTTAGAATTAAAATCAATCCAAACAGCAGATAAATCTGAACTATAAGGTGTAGGATTTGTGATTTTTACGTAATAGGTCTTACCTTTATAAGCATCAATTATCTCATAGCTATAGTCCGAATAACCTTTGTATAAACCACAGTCGGAGGAATGTGAATATAATCCAAATTCAAAATTCGATATGCGTTCATCACAAGTAGTATTAAAAGAATTGCAAAATTGATCTTCGTTTTCAAAGACCCATTGCCCTGAAAAAGAGTAATTGTAATCCGCATCTACGGCGACAATCTCCCAATAAACAGGACCTAAACCTATATGATTAGCCCTCAAAACAATAGATGTGTCAGTTGTTGCGTAAGAGTCATAAGTGCTGAAATTGGGATAATTTGAAACATATAATAGATATTGTACTGTACCGTCATAATGTTTCCATTTGAAGGTTATATTGTTCCTTATAGTATCACCAAAACTTGGGCTGATCAATTGAACAGGATAAACCGGTGGATCATTATTTGGAAAAACTAATCCTGTAATCTCATCCTTATTTTGAATTTCTGATACTTTACGTATCTGATTATCGTTAAAATCTATATAAGAAATGCTTGATTCTCGAGAAGCATTGTATGTTGCTAAAAATATTAAGCCCGAATTTTTATCATAATCCATATCTTGAGCATAGACAAAATCGTCGGGAAGTTGCATAATTTGATAGGCATTACCCGTCCACTTATTAATATATATCAGCAAATCATTGGCAATATCTATAGAATACAAATCACCATTACCATTAGCTGCTAAGTTAATATATTCTAGACCGTAGGATTTTTGATACAACAACCTTGCTGTTGCCTTTATTGGATCAATTATATATAAACCGTCGGTACCTCCATTATTATCGCCAACACCCCATATCAAATTTGTTTGAGAATCAAAAGCTAGCCCATTAATACCAACACCTAAATTTCCAATATATGTTCTGGCACCGGAAGTAGTGTCAAAAGTAACAATATCGTTGTCATCCTCGACACAATACCATTTCCCAAATGCCCAAGTCGAAGCCTTTACAATGGTTGGATACATATCTTTAGTCAACCAGGTCAGTTTTTCAGCGTCATCCAATTTAAATTTGACCGGTCCCAATGAGTCACCCCCATTTCCATAAGAGACATAAGCTCTTACTGTTGGTACTTCTATAATGTTGAAATTAGTATAATAAATGCTGTCGGCAAAGAAGCCTTCATCATTAGTAAATACCAATTGAACACCTGAAGGTCCTAATTCGGCATCTTCGTTTATTTTAAATAATAAAGTGTCAATAATAAAATCCGAATCAACACCGACTTCAATAGGAACATCTTTTTGACCTGATAAAATTGTAATATTATCGTCTATTGAACTTAAGCTATATGCAGTAGTTTTCGATCCATAAAGCGGATTGTTATTTGAAAATTTATAAACTATTTTTACAGTGTCGCCGCGTCTCATTAAGTTAGTTTTTGAAATCGTTTCTCCTTTTACTAAATTTACTTTAAGAGCTTTCGACAGGGTCGCGTCTAAATTTTTTAAAGAATTATAAGCATTTATTCTACCATATCCTAAGAGTTTCGAATAACTCGTATTTTCTGACTCAATATTATCGGCATTTGCTAACAACAATTCTATAATTTTTGAATTGGAGTAGGTGGGTTTATAAGATTTTATCAGTGCTGTTAAACCTGCTACTAAAGGACTTGACGCAGATGTTCCTTGGAAACTAGCATAACCATCACCAGGAATTGTGCTTAGAATCATAGCGTCAACATAGCCATCTCCACCGGGAGCGGAAATATCAACATAAGGACTATAGTTGGAATAATATGCTTTAGCATCGGTTTCGGCTACCGATGCTACTGATATTACACCGTGATAAGATGCAGGGTAAAAAGGATCATTGGAATCGTTATTTCCAGCGGCAGTAATAACTATTGAACCTAATCCGGATACATAATCCAACAACTCTTGCTCCGCTTCAGAAAAAGGATCACCACCCCAACTGCAATTGATTATATCAGCGCCAAACTCTGCCAAATAAACAACCCCATCAAAAGTATTATATGCGACATTAGCACCACCTGTATTATCAGCGTGTTTAGTTGGTAAGAATTTAACATTCCACGAAATGGAAGAAATTCCGTTTGAATTATTAGTTGCACCCGCTGAAATACCAGCAATGTGGGTTCCGTGCAGATTAAATATCGTTGCAAAAGGGTTGTTTTCGCTAGTACCATCGGCCGTATAGAAATTCCATCCTATTAAATCATCAACGTATCCATTACCATCATCATCAACCCCATCTAAATCACCCGGATCTAAAACCCATTCACCCAAGACGTATTCGATGGTATGACCATCGCCATCGGCATCTTCTGCTAAATTTTGGTATAAGTTATCGATCAAGTCACTATGCATCCATTCTACACCGGAATCGCAAATACCAACAATAATTGTACTATCGCCATTTTCTCCTTTGTGAATATTCCAAGCTGGTTCAGCTTGTATTTTATCAAGATAAAACTGGGATGAATAATATGTATCATTCGGAATGGCGGAATATTTGTATTTCGGTACTGGTTCAATATATTCAATATTTTCAAATTTACTTAATTCACTTATAAATCTCAAAACATCGACTGGTTTGTTAAAATAAACAACAAATATATTATTTAAATTTCTATTCTCGTTGGTATTTACATTAGCTTTTTCTAAATATCCCTTATATTTTTTTGGGTTTATCTTGAATGCTTGTTCAATTCTATTTATATCGTAATTTTGGGAGCCCGCATCCAAATTAGGATTAGAAAAAGTTTTTGCAAATAACTTATGATTCTCCTGATTGAGTATAGTTAAACTCAAATTGTGTGTTTTGAATTTTATATATACTCTATCATTATAAAAATTATCGTTATTTTTAATCTCCGGTTGAGTTAGTTTACCATCATCAATGTTTGTGGATTGTTTGGCGTCGCTTATTTTAATCAAACTGTGTTTAAGCTTATAATCAATAGATTGGTCTTGCTTAAGCTCGTCAAGAATGGAACTTTTAGGGATGTTAATTTGTGCGGAAGTAACAAAACAACTCGCAACAAATATTAAAAATATTATAGCCACAGTTTTAAGATTTTTTTTCATATCGTTTCATCTATTAGTTTAACATAATTTTATTAAGAGTTGGATTATGTCGTTCATTATATACTTTAATCGAGCTTTAAGGCACTAATATGAATGTCAAATACCGGTTTTACAACAAGTCGGTATATTACGTAATTAGAAATGCCTAAAAATCCCATCTAAATAGAATACGAAAATAAAATTTATTTTAATAATAAAAAAATATTTAAAAATAATATATTAAAATAAAAGTGTTATTCAATAAAATTTTAATTTTTGAATTTTGAATGCAAAGAAAGAATTTGGCTAAAGCCGAGCGCGCTATTCTTCTCATTATCCACGACTTAAAAGCCGTGGCAACTAATTTTCTAACACCCCTTATCCCCAATTTTAAGATGGATTCCCGCGTCCGCGGGAATGACAAATCGGCTTCTTTTTCTTCGTTCCCCCTTGTTCCAAGGGGGTTAGGGGGTTTCTCTTCGTCGTTCGGGCATCTCGACTCCGCTCGATGACCGGCTAATTCTTCACATTCAAAATTCGTAATTGTTTGAAATAGTAAATGTATTAAAAATATTACACACTTTTCTGCCTATTTTAAGTATTTTTACATTTTAACTTATAATTTCAAAAAATCGTTAAGAAATAGTTATCAATTTTCAGTATTTTTGTAATGAAAAAATATTAACTTTTGATAAATTAGCGGATAAAATAATTATGAATGTATTTGTATTGAACTGCGGAAGTTCATCTCTGAAGTTTCAGATAATCAAAACCGGCGATGATCTGATGAAAAACAATGAAGATATAACACTATGTAAGGGTTTAGTTGAGCGTATCGGCGGACCTGCAATTGTAACAATTAAGGTAAACGACAAAACTGCACTCGATACACTGCCTGTTTTGCACGATCATACTGAAGCCATCAAATATATAATTGATTGGATTGTTTCCGGTGATGTGGAAATTCCGGGCATTAAGGGCTTAGCCGATATAAACGCCGTTGGTCACCGCACAGTTCACGGAGCAGAGGATTTCAATACATCAGTAATAATCACCGACGAAGTGATAGCAAGTTTAGAAGCTAACGTGGAATTGGCGCCTTTGCATAATCCTGCAAATATTATGGGTATTCGTGCCGCAATCGAAGTTTTCGGTCACGATATGCCACAAGTTGCTGTATTCGATACATCATTCCATTCAACTATGCCTCCGATAAATTATTTATACGCAATTCCTTATGAATTATATACAAAATATAAAATTCGTAAATACGGCTTCCACGGAACGAGTCATCGCTTTGTAGCTAACCGCTGGCGCGAAATCACCGGATACAGCGTCGAAGATACCAATGTTATAACCTTGCACTTAGGTAATGGTGCTTCGATGGATTGCATTAAAAACGGTAAATCTTACGATACTTCTATGGGTTTCACTCCTTTGGAAGGTTTGGTTATGGGCACACGTTCAGGCGATATTGACCCATCCGTTCTCGAATACATCATTAAAAAAGAACACTTGGACTTAGCAGGAGCAATTAATATTCTGAACAAAGAATCCGGTGTTAAAGGAATTTCAGGCTTAACAAACGATTTTAGAGATTTGGAAGGCGCTATGAATGAAAATCCTCGTGCTATGCTGGCTTTGAATATGTTCGCACAACGAATCAAAAAATACATCGGCTCATATATGGCCGAATTAAATGGCACTAAAGCAATTATTTTCACAGGTGGTATAGGTGAAAATTCAATTACAATGCGTCAAATGATTGCCGAAAATTTAGAGCAATTAGGAATAATTTTTGACACTGAAAAAAATAACAACTTCAAACGCGGTGTCGAATGCAAACTAAGTGCGGACAACTCCCCAATCGAAGTTTATATAATCCCCACAAACGAAGAATTGGTCATCGCTCGCGATACATTCTGCATTATTGCAGGCATTCCTTGTATGTAATCGAGATTGATTTACACATCATATTAGAACAGCCCTTTGGTAATGTACCTAAGGGCTGTTTTATTTATTGACCGACCTACAAATAAAAAAAACCTCGCTTTAAGATTGCTCTTATCGCGAGGTTTGTATTTTGACTAATGATTAAAATTTATTTTGCTACAACCAATTCGCGGGTGATATATCCCGATGGAGTAATGATTGTAATGTAATATGTTCCTGTGTTCAGGTGCTCCGCGTTAATTTCGTAACGAGTCTCCCCCGAAATTAATCTGACAGCATCGGTTTTCAGAATTTTACCTTCGGCAGTACTAATTAGTATTTTCGCATCGCAATATTCAGCATAGTTTATATACAATTCGGCTTTATTTCCGGTTGGGTTCGGATAAAGTTTAACTGAACTGAAAAGTTCACTTTCGCCTACCGAAAGCTCGCCGCTTGTAAACTGCCACGTATCGCTCCAATCAGTCGAATATACTTTGCTTATACCTTTAACGCGCCAAAAATAATTTGTATGTATTTCTAATTCTGTTTTCGTCATCGATAATTTGGTATCATAAATCGAATCCTTTCCAAAAATTATATTCTCGAAAGCGTTATCTTTAGCAATTTCTATTTGATAATATTCCGATGGGCTTGCCGCAAACCAAGTAAGTAATATCGGGATAGCAAGACCGGTGGTGCCGCTTTTTGGATTACGCAGAATCAATGTAACTTTTCCTGTGGTAAAAGTCCATACGTTCGACCATTGAGCTGTGCCATACGATTCAGCGTTCCAAGCGCGGACTCTCCAATAGTACAAAATCTCCGGTTCTAAATCTTCTACATATTGCTCTGGTTTATCGAGCGAATCCATAGAATAAACCAAATCAGTAAAGCTTACATTTTTGGATATTTGCAATTGATATAATTTTGCTCCCGTAACTTCATTCCATTTGAATTTCAGTGTAGTCGGTTGATTAACTGATTTATCGGGAGGATTCATTAATGATGTTGTTTGAATACCGGTTTTAAACGCCCAAATTTCAGACCATAGACCAATGCGGGTTCCAATTACTAATCGAACACGCCAGAAATAATCTTTGTAATATTCCAACTTATTGGTTTGATATTCCAACACAGTATTCACTTTATCATCTACCACCGTTGTTTTAAAATCGGCTACTTTTGAAATTTGAATTTGGTATTGACTGCCACCGTTGTGGTGTTGCCAAGAAAATTTCCCGTCAAGCGCTACGTTTACTTTTTTATTAAGAGGTGTTACTAAATCGATAGCTTTTAAGGAAGTTCTGAATGTCCAAGTACCCGAATATTCGCTTGTTCCTTCTGTATTAACCGAAGAGACGTGCCAGAAGTAATCAGTTTCAGGAAGCATATTATCTATTAATTTGAATGTATCCGCACCAACATTACCATCGAAAAGCAAGTCCGAATAAGTACCATTTTTGGACACCTGTATATAATATGTTTGAGCTTCGTCAGCTTTACGCCAATGGAACTGTTCTGACAGTAATTTATCAATTGAATTGTTTTCCGGATAAATAAGTGCCGGTGGACCCAAAACTGTACGGAAATTCCATACGTCCGACCAGCGGCTTGCATTTACAGTTGTAAAGGCTTTCACACGCCAATAGAACGTTTTTAATCCGGTTAATTTCGGTGTTGCAATGGTTGTATCCGGATGATTGAGTTGTTCAAAAACGATTTTATTGAAATCCATATCCGTTGCAACTTGAATAGTATAATGTGTTGCATCAACCAATTTATGCCATTTCAAATTAGCGTTTAGCGGAACGCCAACCTTTCCTTTTTCAGGGCTTATCAGCATCGGTGGTTCCATACCGACTGTAAATGAGCCTTCAACCCAAGCACTTAACGCTGAATGTGTTTTACTGCGTATCCGCCAATAATACTGCTGGTTAAATGCTAAATCCAAAACTATTTTGCAGTTTGTATCGCCCGTAACATTTGTTTCAAAAGATGAATCGAAAAGGTCAGTCGGGTCAACTTGAAGTTCATATTCTTCAGCCAAAGGCGCGGTATGCCATTTCAAAATAGGATTTATTTCCGCACCCATAAAGTTGCTTTTAGGTTCTATAATCGTAGGAGGTTTCAGGTTCATAGGATTAAGAACTTTGTACAACGAATTTGTCAATAAATATGTATAACCGTTATTGTCCGCTCTTATATAACGTATCTTATCCATATTATAACAGCCCTTCATAGTTTGCCAATTAACGCCACCATCACTAGTCATATATAGTTCGTACATATAACCTTGCGATGGTATCTGTATTCTAATGGAAACATAGAAATCACCGTTTCTATTCGACCCAATGCTTTGGATACTCCAAGCATCGTCAGCAACTAATATTTCAGGAGTAAAAGCCATATTCATCCATATCCCTTTTTTGTTTTTCAGAACGTGGATTTTGTTAAGGTTGTCGTAATAGTATAAATTACCTTCCTTTCCATAAGTTAATCTGCCCGGATTAACGAATAAGGTCGTAAAAACGGCACCATTATCAACTGATTTTGAGAAATTGCCATCTATACTAAGATATACATCGCCATTTGGTTCACAACTCATTGTATTAAGAGCTTTCTCGCCATAAGTTGTAAATGTCCAAGTTTGCCCTTTGTTGAAAGACTTGTATAAGCGATATTCCAATCTTTTCCAAGGAGGGTCAGGAGGCGGAGTTGCCGGATCAGCAGGTTCTAAGAGCTGATATACAGCAAAAAATGTTTTTGTTGAATCGTTGTATTCAATCTCTTGAAATCTATAGAAATTATTATTGTCACTCGGATTATCCAAAACCAAATCAAATGTTCCTGTAGCAGTGGCAAACTTATGAATGCCATTCTCGTCGGCAACAAAAATTGCTCCATCCGGGAGTATTTCAACATCGAATACATCGGTTGTTGCTATGGAGTTCAGATACTTCCAAGTATTTCCGTGGTCTTTTGAAATTGATAATTCTTGACTAGTCCCTTTATCAGTAACCGATATTAATGAATTATCGAATTTCCCAACAAATAAATTTAAAAATGTAGGACTATTATTATACGCCTCCAGATCAATATCAACAACTTTTTTTGAACATATTATCCAAGTAGTTCCATTATCTGTACTACGTATCACATCGCCATAAGAACGAGTTGCAACAATTGTTCCGTTAGGTGAAACCGCGCAAGCTGTTATACCAACAGAAAGTGGTCCGGTTGAAGCCCAAGCGTTCCACAAGTCATCCCAGAAGTACATACCCGCCGAGCGTGTACCCATTAGGGTTTGGTATTGGTTCACACCAACCGCGGTAACAGCTGTATCGAGCAATGGAACTGTAAATCCATCGTACGGCTTATGCCATTTGTTACTGTAAGTTATCCATTGGATTCCGTCACCGGTAAACATTACTCCGGCACCATTGGTCGCGGCATAAAGCTTGCCGGTTAAATCCTTAACCAAATCATTGATGAATACATTTTTTAATTGTGTATTCGATACTAACCAAGTTTTGCAAGTATCGCGGGAAACGTAAAAACCACCACCGTAAGAACCCGCAACTATATAACCGTTATTCATCACTTGGATTGAATTTATATTGTCATATCTAAGACCGTGGTCGGTGCGTACCCACGTAGCCCCGTAATTTAAGGAATAAAATATTCCACTGCCGTAAGTACCGCATATTAGCTTACCGTCTTTTGTCATTGCAAGTGCTTGAGTAAAGAGATTAGTGATACCCGAGTTTTTTGCAGTAAATGTGGCGCCGTTATCCTTAGAATAAAATATCCCGCCACCATAAGTAGCAACAAAAATTTCTTTATTTTGAGTAACTAATATATCCCTAATATTAGGAAACTCCGCAGGAAAACCGGTTAATTTAGCCCAGTTTGAACCGGCATCGTACGTAACATATAAACCGGAACCATTAGTTCCCGCATAAGCTATTAGGTCCGTTTTAAACTTCAAAACTTCGACCTCAGTCCCGCCCGGTATAGGCACCCTACCCAAAAAATCTTCCGGTGCTCGGGTCAATGCCGCAAACACCGTTATATGAAATGTTAGCAGAAGTAATAAAGTAAATAATACTTTCTTCATAGATTCACCATAAATAATTATAAATTGTACACACTATATATACTGTAACAAATTTTTTAAAGTTTTGTTACACTTACAAGCAAAAATAATCAATTTAATTGATAAGTATTGATATTTTTGTGATTATTTTTATACCTTATCGGATAATATAAAATCCGATGTACATTAATAAGAAAATCGCGTTATAAAGAACTCATAACGCGATTTTTATTTTAATTCAACCCCACGCTTTAGCATAGGGTTTTGAAATGGATGATTATTATTTAACGATAACCATTGGTAAAGTAGCGTTGAAACCATTAGCTGAAATCATATAGAAATAGATACCGCTTGAAACATTCAAACTTTCAGTATTTACTTCCAATACATTCATACCTTTGTTTGCAACGGCATTGAACAATGTGCTTACTTTGCGACCGGTTTGATCGACTAAAGTAATAACGGCATTGTTTGTTTCAGGCATTTCGAATCTAATTTTAGTGCTTCCATTCGATGGGTTTGGCATACAAGCATATAGTGCATAGCCGTTTTCGCTTATTACTTCTACGCTTCCTGCTTCATCCCATTTGGTTACTACTAAATTGAAAACTAATTCGGTTTCAGCACATTCGTTTACTAAAACGCATTTGTATTGGCCGGATTGATTTTCGTTAACGTTTTCTAAGGCAAGAGTTAATAGTAATTGACCACCAAATTGATCCCAGAGGCCTTCTTTCAATAATACTTCTTTGTAATACCATTTAACTGTTATTGGTTGTTCGCCTTTTAGTAAGTCAACCTTCATTATTACGTCGTTACCGCGTTTTGTTGTTATATCGGCAAGACCGTTTACTTTTCCGTCAGGTACTTCTTTCAATGATAATAAACCAATGTTCGAGTTTTTCGATGTTGGAATTGAAAGGATTTCTGCAATGCATACATAATTACCTAAGTCAGTAGTTTGTACGTTGAAGATTTGTAATTTGTTAGTTGTTACACCATTGAATTTAGCATCGTTTGCTAAATCAGCACCGTCTTTAGTCCATTTATATGTTAAAGCAAAACCTGTTGGTGCGATAGCATTAGCTGTAAACACAACATCTTCGCCAAGACAAGTTCTAACGTCGGCTGGATTGTCGCGGAATACAACTTCAGGAGTTTCAGAAATTACAAATGGGTTTGAAAATACTGTACCGCATTGACCTTGGATTTTTACAAAGTAGAAGTCACCTTGTTTACAAATATCGGTAGCTTGTAAATTTGTCAAGATTAATTCCGAAGATTTTGCTCCGGCAAAATGACTGTTATTTGGCAAAGCAATAGAGTCACCGGTCAAAGCATCGTATTTATACCATTGGAACATATCTTTGTAGAATGGAGGCATTATACCACGATAGTGAACGCCAACATCAAATTTGTAATTATTACCAACAACAGCATTAACTACTTCCATAGGTTGTTTAACAATTGAAGGTATAGTGACTGCATAAACCGGAATGCCTGCTGTATATTTAGTTTTGGCACCAGGAATTGAAGCGCGGCAAGAGTAAGTTCCACTTACAGTATAGTCGAAAATAGGTAATTTTAAAATGTAAGCTGTCGCACCCGGGATTGGGGTACCATCTTTAAACCATTGGTAATTTGGTTGCGAACCACATGTTGTTGTTCCGGCGATATACAAACTCATATCTTCAGAGCCTGCACATTCGATCAATTCAGGTGTATAAGCCAATATGTCAACAACTTGGAATATATTGAAAGCTCCAACATAATAGGTGCCGTCTCTAAATTTACCATCTTTTGTATTTTCTTCATAAACTGCTTGGTATCCTTGAGGCCAAGTTACATTAGTTAGAGGTGTATAGAATGCTAAATCTTCAAAGAACTCGCTAATCATCAAGTTAGTATTGCTTTTGTATTTGGGGTCTAAACTTCTAGCGTTTTTATCATAAGGAAGCATTTGTGTAGGATTTGTATAGCTTACACCGGCTATTGTTCCCAATGTTCCTGTTGTGGATGTATAATTGTTTCCGTCTAACATTGCGGCAGTTTTGGTATTAATTGCAAAAGCGTTGCCTGTTCCTTTATTAACAATTTGATTACGGAAAATTTTGTTACTTCCATTATCTATTGTCATAGCGTTCAAAGAACCGGTTGCTAATGTCGAATTGTATGCAACAGTAAATGTACTGTTATCAAGGTCAAATACTTCACCGCCACTAATAATTTCATTCATCAAAATCATACCTGTTGAACCGACAGCGCTTATTCCCTTCAATTCAACTTTGGAACTTGCCAGAGTAACTTGGATTCTATTCTTAAGGATATCTGTTGGATAGTTGGTAACATTAAAACCATAACCATTTTGCATAGTAATTAAGTTTTCGGACATAATAACTTTTTTGTTGCCAAGCGTAGGATTTGTAAGAGTAATACCGCTTGTGGCAGATGTTAAATTGCTATTTAGCAGAGTAATCGTATTGTTAACGATATTACCACCGGCGATACCTGTAGCTGATATACCGATAATTCCTGTTGAATTTGAAATGCTGTTACCTGTTATTTCAGCAGGAGAACTTGTTACATCATCAAGAACTGTTATACCCGCGGCTGATGTATTTACACCAACGAGACCGGTAATAGTATTGTTAGTAATCACCGTACCGTTTTGAACGAAAATACCACCTGCGGAAGGAACTGTTGAAGCCGCCATTATATTTGCGTTGATAACACCATTTGCTATGCCTTCAACTCTTATAGCACGATTTGAAAATGAATTAAATGTATTTTCTTTAATTTCCAATCCGCTTGAGTTACTTGGAGAATTAATTAAAGCTAAGCTCAAATATCCATTATTAAATATATTTGTCAGATATTTATGGTTATTCATAGGGCTTGCTTGGCAATCTATATGTGAGTATTTAAACACAGTTTGTTGGAAGTTTGTCAAACCGGTGAACGTGTTATTCTCAAATGTATAGTTGTTGGCATTACCGCGAATCATAAATATTCTACCGCCTAAATTGCTTGGGTCGGTTACGGTGAATTTCAAATTCCTGATTATTACATTAGGAATATTGTTCAAATACCATACATAATTCGAAGCGGTTGACGCCGAGGTTATAGTAACGGTACCCGGATTGGCGGGATCATTTTCAAATATGAAGTTAAGATTACCGTGTTTGAAATTATCCATTGTAAATGGTCCTGTATAGGTACCCGGTCTAATTCTAACTATAAAGTCGCCATCACCTGAAATTCCGGTCGAGTTCACTAAATCTGTTAATTGTTTCAATGTTGCGAAGTCGTAAGACGCACCGCCAACATAATATATACCCGGTCCGATAGGCATAGATACGAGTGTGGTTGGTGAAGCATCGTTTGTTAAATTTCCATCGTCTTGACCGTTTGGTTTGTCTGTTGCGGCTAATAAAGTATAAGTTGTCGATACACCTTTGGATTTGAAATTATAGGTTCCCAATGTTACTTCAATAGAAGCGCCGGCAGCCAAATTTCCTGTCCATTTATAAGCGGTCTGTGGAGCGGCGTCAACTGACCAATTAATGGTACAAGAAGTTATTGGAGAAGTTGCATAGTTTCTCAACATTGCCTTTACCGGTTGAATACCTGCGGACAGAGGTGTAGTTGGAGATGTAATTGCGCTAATACCGATGTCAAAACCGGCTTTCACATTAACAACATAATCTCTTCCTTCGCCATAAGCCGCGTTACAAGCGTCAAAACCATTACCCCAGTTACCATCGGACGCATAATATTCACTAACGATACGCATTGTGGTTTTACCTGATTTAGCGTCTTTTGGTACAGTAATATTAAAAACACCACCAAAACCGGTTCCGGTGGAATTCCATTGACCGGCTAATTCAGTTTCTTCATCAAAGTTATTATCTTGATTGAAATCAATATAAGCCTTGAAATCTAAAGAATAGTAACCGTTGATTGTTGCATATTCATCAATTTTGTTTTGTGAATCTGCCATTAAAGAATTAGCTCCGCCATAACATTCGAGCTTATAAACTTTATCTTTCTCGACATTGATGTCTTTGTTGGTAGCATCAATATCTTTGTAATAATAATAATTAGGCACTACACCCATTATTATATTACCGCTTTTATCGCGTGGTGTATCCCACTTTTGGATTACAGAGCTTTCGAATTTAACGATATTAATGGACATAGCATAATCCGATTGATAATAATATTCGGCATTAATGAAAGTGCAGTAGGCTTTTGCACCCACACTTCCAATTAACATAAGCACAAAACCGGCAATTATTGCCTTGAATCCTATGCTACTTAATATAGATCTTTTCATAATAAATATTCCAAAATTTTAAAAAATTATTTTTTTAACAAATTTCATAGTAAAATTAAACATTTTATTTGTAATAAACAAAAAAAAAAAACATCAAAATCAAAATAATCTTAATATGAAAAACAATTAATTTTATTAATTTTTGTTAATCTTAAATCTTTGCCCCCTATATATATACAGTCTGAAGGTTTTTTTGGAAATTATTTCAAAAAGAGTATTTGTTTGGGCGGACTTTCGGGTGTTTTGGAGGGGTGTTAAATTGAGGAGAAAAAAAACTTATTGGGGCGTTTGTTCTACCTCGTCCTGTATGTCAATCATCTTGATTGACATCTTGATTGACTCCCCCACCCCCTATAAACACAAAAAGCAAGGAATTGCTTCCTTGCTTTGGTTTTAATATTCGATTTTAACTAAAAGATAACTTCGAAAGATAATTATTAGCGGTCTGAACGGAAATTATCGCGTCTGGGAGCGTCTCTTCTAAATTCTCTTCTTGGTGCATCTTTTCTTTCAATTGATTCGTTAACAGTAATAGTTCTGCCGTCAAATTCAACGCCATTAAGATCTTCAATTGCTTTTTTGGCTTCTGCGTCATTATTCATTTCAACAAAACCAAATCCTTTGCTTCTTCCTGACATTTTGTCAGTGATAATTTTAGCGGATGTTACTTCGCCGAACTCTTCGAAGAGTTCTTTTAAGTTTGCTTCACTTGTTTCGTAGTGAAGACTGCCTACATAGATATTCATAAATACTTTAATATAGTAAAAAAAAACGAGTATGGAGCTACTTTTTAATTAATGGTATCACTCCATATACATAATTACAACATATTTTTGAAATAACAATGATTTATTTCAATTATTTTTCAAAATATACAAAAAAAGACGGTTTTTTCCCGTCTTTTGAAACAATTTGCCTAATTTCTTAGCTTTTTATGGTATAATTCTATGTATCATACGAGGCATAGGAATTGTCTCCCGAATGTGTTTCGCACCTGTAATCCATTTTACAGTACGCTCCAATCCCATACCAAATCCTGAGTGCGGAACAGAACCATATTTACGCAAATCCAAATACCATTGGAAATCTTCAACCGGTAAATCGTGGTGCTTGATGCGTTCTAAAAGCAACTCGTAATCGTCTTCGCGTTGGCTTCCACCGATTAATTCACCCGCTTTCTCAGGTCCTAACATATCCATAGCCAGCACAACCGACGGATCTTTATCGTCGCGTTTCATATAGAATGCTTTTATTTCTGTTGGATAGTTGTAGATAAAGCAAGGTTGGTCGAATTGCTCCATTATCGCTTCCTCTTGAACTGTACCAAAATCCTCACCCCAAGGGAATGGGAAAATCTCTTTATCTTGGTTGTCTTCTTTTACGATTAGAGGAATGTGGTTGTCATTGAGCCATTGAACTGCTTCCGTATAGCTCAAGCGGGGGAAATTCCCTTGGATTTTCTCCAATTTGCTTATATCGCGCTCAAGAGTTTCCAATTCCGTCCGGCAATTTTTCAATACATATTTAACAATATATACTGTCAAATCCTCCGCCAAATCCATATCGTCTTCTATATCGAAATATGCCATCTCAGGCTCTACCATCCAAAATTCGGTTAAGTGCTTGCGGGTTTTTGAGCGTTCCGCGCGGAATGCCGGACCGAAAGTATAAACTTTACCCATCGCCATAGCTGAAGCCTCGGCGTATAGCTGACCCGATTGCGACAAATATGCCATACCCAAATCGAAATACTTAGTTTCGAAAAGTGTGGAAGTACCTTCGCAGGCGTTTGGTGTCAAAATAGGAGAATCCAGCAACTTGAAACCATTCCCATCGAAAAAGTCTCTGATAGCTTTTTGAACCGCCGCGCGAACGCGCATTATCGCGTGTTGGCGTGAAGAGCGAAGCCATAAGTGGCGGTGCTCTATTAAAAACGAATCACCGTGTTCTTTTGGTGTAATCGGATATTCTTCAGCGATTTGTACGGCTTCAAGCGATGTAACGTCCAATTCAAACCCGCCGGGTGCTTTGTCGGAAGCAACAACTTTTCCCTTAACTATGAAAGAAGATTCTTGGGTCAATAATTTTGCCGATTCGAAATCTTTTTCCGATACATTGGCTTGGAAAACAACGCATTGGCAAATTCCAGTACCGTCGCGAAGAATTAAAAACTGCAATTTACCTTTGCCGCGCTTGTTGTAAAGCCAGCCCTTTAAAGTAACTTCTTGGTCTGCGTAATCTTTTATATTTTCAATATAAATATAAGATTGATAGCGTTTCATTATATACCTTTTTTGATATTTTTGTCCGTATTATTTTGCATAATTTTAATTTTCGAAAATTATACATTTACAAAAATAAGAAAAAAAGTTCTTTAAATTGTGATTGAACCGTTTTTTACGACCTTATTGATATATTATTAAAAGATAATAGCTAATTTTGTACTTTGTATAAATTTGATATTAAATGTAACTATGAAATTAGCTTTTATAGAAAGTCCTTTCGATCATTCGAAACTCTCCAATCCTATGGGGGTTAGTACTTTTATTATCCAATCGCTTCGCAATTGTGGAGCAATTGTAATTCCGATAAAAGCGGAACCTATCCCCTTTTTCGTGAATTTTTACAAGGTAAAAGAAAAAGTATTGCATTTATTCGGCATTCGTTATAAATATAGCCGCGACCCGAAAGTCTTATCAATGATTTCTGAAAGTATTGAAGAAAGAGTCAATAGTTTAGATGTTGACGGTTTGATCTCATTCGGCACTTTATCATTGGCTTTTCTCGACAGCGATAAGCCAAAATTTATATGGACCGATGCGGTGTTTGATAATTTATTGAATTATTACGAAGAATATACTGATTTACCAAAAAAAACAATCCACAATGCCAGATATACCGAAGGCAAAGCATTCGACGAGGCGAAAGCTATATTCTTTTCCAGTCGGTATGCTCTTGAAGCCACACGCCATTACAAAATTGATAAATCTAAATTCCACATAGCGACTTTCGGAGCTAATCATTTTATAGAAAACACATCCGAAAGGATTGAAAAGATAATTGAAACTAAACAGCGTAACGAAATAAAACTGCTTTTTATAGGGTACAAATGGGAAGGCAAAGGCGCCGACAAAAGCATAGAAGTAATAAACGAAATCAATAAACGCGGTTTCAAAGCTGTATTGGATATAGTAGGTACAGAAAACAAATATCATATAAATAATCCAAATGTAAACTTTCACGGCAAATTGAATAAATCAATTGAAAGCGAAAACCAAGTTTTCATAAACTTGATTCAGCAAGCTTCATTTTTGACATTGCTTTCTAAATTTGAAACATTCGGTCACGTCGTATGCGAAGCCAATTCCTTTGGTTTACCAGCTATTACCAGCACTACCGGTGGTTTAGACGAAGTGGTTATTAATAATGTGAACGGTATGAAATTCGAAAACACCGACGATATAGTTGGTATAGCGGATTATATAATCGAAACTTTCAACAACACCTCTAAATATAATGATTTGTGCCGTTCGAGTTTCCGCGAATCTCAGGAAAGATTGAATTGGAATATCGGAGGTAGAATAGTTTACGATACCATAGAGAAAATAATTAACAAGCAATAACTCAGCTAAATTGACCGCCAATTGACAAATTTTTATTAAATTTGTGGTCTATAAATTTTTAAAAACGAAAAAAGAAATCACTTATGTTTCCGACAATAAATGAGCAAATGGATATAATCCGCGAAGGAATAATAGAATTAATCCCCGAGGACGAATTAGTAAAAAAATTAGAATATTCATTAAAACATAATAAACCCATAAATGTAAAACTTGGTGCTGACCCTTCGCGACCGGATTTGCATATAGGTCACGCGGTGGTATTGCACAAAATGCGTCAATTCCAAGATTTAGGACACCACGCCATTTTGATTATCGGCGATTTCACTGCGATGATCGGCGACCCTACCGGCAAATCAAAAACCCGCCCCGTATTGACTATCGAAGACACTCGCAATAACGGACAAAGCTACTTAGAACAAGCGACTTTGATATTGACAAAGGAACGCCTGTCCGTTCGCTACAATTCTGAATGGTTGGGGAAACTCAACTTTAGCGATGTGATTCGCTTAGCGGCAAATTATACTGTTGCTCAGCTTTTGGAACGCGACGACTTCAGCAAACGTTTCAAAGCCGGCACACCAATCAGTGTGCACGAATTGATGTATCCTTTAGCACAGGCTTACGATTCCTTCGCCATTGACGCCGATGTGGAATTGGGTGGCACAGACCAGAAATTTAATCTTCTTTGCGGACGCGAAATTCAACGAGCTTACGGGAAATCCCCTCAATGTATTTTGACTATGCCGATTTTGGAAGGTACTGACGGTGTAAATAAAATGAGCAAATCGCTGGATAACTATATCGCTCTGACCGATACGCCGCGCGATATATTCGGCAAAGTGATGAGCATTCCCGACGAACTTATTGCCCGCTATATGCGTTACGGCGCATTTTCGAGCGATTGCGACTGCAAAGCTGTAGAGGTAGGATTAAAAGACGGCACGATGCACCCGAGAACGGCTAAAGTGAATGCGGCGATGGCTATTGTGGCGCTTTATTATAATGAGCAAACCGGAAGGGAAGCGCTTGAGGAATTTGAACGGATTTTCAAGCAAAAAGACATACCCGACGATGTACCGGAAATGAATTTGGCTCTCGATACCATTACATTGCTCGACGCGATGCTTGCTACCGAAACCGCTCCATCGAAAAACGAAGCTCGCCGTTTAATAACACAAGGCGGTGTTTCGATTGATTCCGTAAAAATAGACGACCCGTTTTTCGAAATCAAATTGGACGAAAAGCATTTGCTGAAAGTAGGCAAACGCAAATTTGTATGGATTTTGAAATAAAAAGGCAAATATAACGTTAAGAAAATTATAGAATAAAATTACATAAATCTTATCCAATTGTTATATAATAGCATAGTCCGTTTTAAAGAAACATAAACAAAAGTTTTTATATCACGACGGGGGGGGAAGATTTTTGTTCTTTATTTGTACAATACAAAATGGCATTAAAATCGTAAGCGATTGATAATTAATTGATTACAAAAAAATGTTCTTTACAATTCTGTGGAAGCGTTGTATTTAGAAAGCGAGGTTGTGAATTGATTACAAAAAAATGTTCTTTACAATGATGATGATGATGTATTAGCAGTGTATTATGTTGTGAATTGATTACAAAAAAATGTTCTTTACAATCTGTATAACAAAACAGTTTGCCATCAAATAGTTGTGAATTGATTACAAAAAAATGTTCTTTACAATAAAATCAACAACCAGCACAGATAATAGTTGGTTGTGAATTGATTACAAAAAAATGTTCTTTACAATGCGTTAAGTGCGGTAAAACTCATACAGATGGTTGTGAATTGATTACAAAAAAATGTTCTTTACAATTGCCATTAGCAATATCAAGTATTATAATGTGTTGTGAATTGATTACAAAAAAATGTTCTTTACAATTACATTAGCGACCGCTAAAAAATTCATCCGGTTGTGAATTGATTACAAAAAAATGTTCTTTACAATCTGACCAGCCGCTTAAACCCTGACTGCCGTGTTGTGAATTGATTACAAAAAAATGTTCTTTACAATCAACGCACAAG
>JBBRAO010000014.1:0-70763 GCA_038206725.1 Kapaibacterium sp. (SeqCode) | reverse complement strand
CAATATAAACTATATCGGGTTGTATTCTTCATTGAAACTTAAGATTGTTGACATTACCGGCAAAACAGTTGACGAATTCACTACAGATAACATTCGAGCGGATATGAATTTGCAGTATTTGCCCGACGCCAATCTGCCGAGCGGTTCTTACTTCATTGTAATTGAATCCGATGAAGGGGTTGTCGCTAAGGAAAAATTCGTGATTGAGTAAAAACTAAATCAAATGATTGTTTAGTAAAAAAATGTCCAGCATTAGCAATTTGTTGGGCTTTTTGTTAATTTATCTATTTAACATAACCTTCCGAAGGGTCGAAACCTTCGGAAGGTTTTTTTTAACACTTAATCCTTTTCTTATAGTCAGTTAAATTATATATTGATGTATTAGTCATTCAACTTTCAATTTTCAATTTTTTAATTTGATTAATTTAGCTAATTTTGAGGTTAATATTTTTACAATTTTAATTATTATAGGAATTTTATGAAAACCCAAGACTATATTGAAATGGAAAATGAGTTCGGAGCCCACAACTATCATCCCTTGGATGTAGTAGTTGAATCTGCTAAAGGTGTATGGGTAACCGATGTGGAAGGTAAACGTTATTTGGACTGTCTTGCCGCTTACTCAGCAGTAAACCAAGGTCATTGCCATCCGCAAATTTTCGATGTATTTATTGAACAAGCAAAAAAGGTAACTCTTACCAGCCGTGCTTTTAGAAATGACAAATTACCATTATTATACAAAAAACTAAACGAAATGACCGGCTACGAAATGTCGTTACCTATGAATTCAGGTGCCGAAGCCGTAGAAACAGCTATTAAAGTATCACGCCGCTGGGGATATGATGTAAAAGGTATCGAAGAAAACAAAGCCGAGATAATCGTTGCAAGTGGTAATTTCCACGGTCGTACAACTACAATCGTTGGTTTTTCAGACGATCCAAGTTCATTCAAAGGTTTTGGTCCTTTCACTCCCGGCTTCCTTATGCACGAATACGGAAATTTAGCAGATCTGAAATCAAAAATCTCCAAAAACACCTGCGCCATTTTGGTTGAACCAATCCAAGGCGAAGGCGGAATCGTTATTCCTCCCAACGGTTACTTGAAAGGTATCGAAGAAATTTGTAAAGCAAACAACATCCTGTTTATCTGCGACGAAATCCAAGCCGGTTTAGGAAGATCAGGTAAATTATTCGCGCATTATTACGAAAATGTACGCCCTGATATCGTAATTATTGGCAAAGCTTTAGCAGGTGGTTACTATCCTGTTTCCGCTATATTGGCTGATAAAGAAGTTATGAGCGTTATTAAACCAGGTGAACACGGATCAACATTTGGTGGTAATCCATTGGGTGCCGCTGTTGCCGTTAAAGCTTTGGAAATCATTCAAGACGAAAAATTGGTTGAACGCTCATTTGAATTAGGCAACTATTTCGTTGATCAATTGAAAAAAATTGATTCTCCACATATCAAATTAGTTCGCGGACGCGGCTTATGGATTGGTTTCGTTTTAGATACTAAAGCAAGACCATATTGCGAAAAATTGAAATTGGAAGGCATTCTTTGTAAAGAAACTCACGAAAACATTATCCGTTTTGCTCCTCCTCTTGTAATCACGAAAGAAGAGATTGACTGGGCTGTAGAACGCATCGAAAAAGTAGTTTTAAGCTTAGATTAAGGTTTTGCTTATAATCTTATTTAATCTTGTTCCCAAGCTCTCAGCTTGGGAACATTTTTTTTTTGGGGTTTGGATTTACGTATTTTGTTTGCATCTATATTAGAATGTGTTATAGCGACATTAATCTTTCGACCCCTATATAAATTTAGTAACAAACTTTTTTAGTTAGGTGAGTTGTTACCAATCGTTGCCATATTTTGCACTTTTTTGAGCTGATTGGCATCAAGATTTACAATAAAAACAGCTTATAATATTCTTATAATTTTATGAAATATGACTTACTTGAAACGTTTTTTAAAGAAAAATGGATTATTAAAGTCAGAAAGCGAACAAAAGGAAGAATGTGTTTACACAAATTGAATTTAGAAAAATGGAGTTAAAAAAATGAAAAAAGCGATAATTTCAGCAACTTTAATATGTTTCTTTTCGCAAATATCGAACTTATATTCTCAAAATGCTCTTGATAAGATAAGCGGGGGTTACAAAGAATGTACTATTTACATATCAAACCTGAATTTAGGTAAGATAAACACGGCTTCCAAAACCAAGGTTTGTCATTCGGTTTATAATTCTGATGGCAATATTCTCAATATGGATTTGTATCAATACGACGGTTCTATCTGGGATAAAAAAACTTATAAATACGATACCAAAGCACGTCTGATTAATATTTCAAGCCAAAATAGCGACAGCACTTTGGATTATATGGAAGAATATAAATACGATGAGAAAGGTAATTTGACTGAAAACCTTTCTTACTCCGGCAATGGAACTAGCCCGGGAAGATTAATTAATAAATTCGATTTTCAGGGTCATAAAATTGAAATGGTGGGATATAATGCTGTGGATTCTATAAGCACGAAAGAATCTTATAAGTACGACCCTCAGGGAAATATGATTGAAATGAATAGGTTCACAGGTGATGGATATCTTGATTATAAGGAAACCAATACATACGATGCGAAAGGAAATAAAATAGAAGTACTTAGCTATAACTCCGATGGTACTCGCGCTTGGAAGAAAATATATAAATTTGATGATAATGGAAATAAAATTGAACTTGCAAATTTCAATGGAAGAGATTTGTTGGTTACACGGTTTAAATTCAAATATGATGAAAAGAAACAGTTAATCGAAAAATTGGAATACGATTCTGAAGACACTATCAATCGTTACTACACTTACAAATATGATGCTTCGGGGAACATAACAGAAGAAATGAAATCAACTGAAGCAAACGAACCTGAACAAAAAATCGAGTATTTATATACTAAATAAAAACTAATCAAAAGGTATCAAATTGAAAAAAATATATTTGTTACTGACTATTATTCTTTCTATTCATTTCACAGCTTTTGGACAAACCGTTCAAGAGTATATGGTAAGTGGTTCAGCTAAATATAATTCAGGTGAATATAAAGTGGCCATTGAAGAATACAATAAAGCTATCTAAGCCAATCCAAACGATGCCTCAATACTTTACAATAGAGGTCTTGCCAAATACAATGTTGGTGAGTATGAAAGCGCAATCCAAGATTTTTCCAAGGCTTTAGAACTTAACCCAAATGATGGGAGTATATATTTCAACCGTGGACTCACGAAATATTATTTGAAGGATTTATCCGGTGCTCTTAAGGATTATAATAAAGCAATTGAAATAAACCCCAAGGATAATTCATCATTTATTAACAGGGGCCTTACAAAATCTGAAATGGGATTCAAAGAAGCCGCCATTGATGATTTTAATAAGGCAATAGAACTTAACCCGGACGACTCGAAGGCATATTATAATAAAGGACTTGTTGAATACCTATTAGGGGAAAAAAAAGAAGCCCTAAATGATTACAATAATGCGATCGAACGTGATTCCAACGATTCAAAAGCATTCTATAACCGTGGTATTCTGAATTATGATATGGGTAAATTTCACTCAGCTTTATATGATTTTACAAAAGCGGTATATATCAACCCTGCTTTTACAGAAGCATATATTAATAAAGGTAGAGCTAACGATGAAATTGGCGATAAATCCGGAGCTATAAAGGATTATTCAAAAGCCATAGCAATGAATCCCAATATGTTTGAACCATATTATAATCGGGGGTATTGATAAAACCGAATTAGAAGATTATACCGGCGCAATAACCGATTTCACAAAAGCCATCGAGATAAATCCCGAAAATGCTGATATTTACTATAATAGAGGTTTAGCATATTATAAAAACAGCAATAGGAAAAATGCAATTCAGGATTATACAAAAGCAATAAATTTAAAATCCGATTTTGCTGCGGCATATCTAAACCGAGGAACTATAAAATACGAAACCGGAGATAAAAATGGCGCTATACCGGATTGGAAAAAAGCAACTGAATTGGGCAACAAATCAGCAAAAGATATTTTAAAGCAATTTGAAGAGTAAGACATTAATATTAATATCCGCTATTACGTAATATAAATATATTAAATTCATCTGGAAAGTGAATTATTATTATTAATTAAGAATAATTTAAAAATATTTTGGTTAAATTACAAAAATAATTGTAACAAAATCTATTTAAATGGATTATTTGTAGTATAGTAATTGATTGTGATATCGACATAATGTTATCATAGATTGTTAAAATGATTAAAATAATCTACATATTTCCTTTTCTAATGAGTTATACAGCTTTTAGCCAAAGCCTGTCTCTTACCTCTGTTGATGTAAGCAATTTCCCGACGATTAAGGCTAAGTATTATGCTTATAACTATGGTTATGGCTATCCCATAACAAACCTCGAACCAAGCCACTTTACAGTTAAAGAAAATGGTGTATCTCGCAAAGTTACAAATATTTTCTGCCCTGAACCCGGACCCGCTGTATCACTATCATCAGTTTTGGTTATCGATATATCCGGCTCAATGAAAGGTACCGAATTAAATATCACTAAAACCGCGGCTATACAATGGATTAATATGATGCCGGATGAAAATTCCGAGTGCGCGGTTACAAGTTTTAGTGAAATAAACTACCTCAATCAAGACTCTACAAATAATAAACTTGTGTTGACAAGTGCTGTTGCTAACTTGACTTCTCTTCAAGGTACAAACTATGACGCCGCCTTTATAGAACCAATGGCGGGAGGGATTTTAATCGCAAAACCGGGGAAATACAAAAAGGTAATTGTTTTCCTTACAGATGGATACCCGAATTTCGAACCCCAAACCGCTAGAATCATCAAAGAAGCCAAAGAAAACAACATAACCATATACTGCGTTTGCGTTAATATGGCGGCTCCAAAATGTTTGAAGGATTTAGCAAAAGAAACCGGTGGACTATGTTTTGAAAGAGTCAAGAAAGTGGAAGAAATAACAGGCTGTTACAGCAGTATTTATATGATTACCCAGGGAAGAGATCCTTGTACGATTCAATGGCTTAGCCACTCATATTGCGAACTGGGTAAAGTAGATGTCGAAATAAAATTGAAAACAAACGGTTCCATAGCTTTAACAAACTACGAAAGACCTGCACAGGGGTTAGCAAAAGTTGAAATTACTCCAAATATTGTAAAATTTGCAAACATCACCCCGGGAGTTGAAGTTGATACTACAATAACTGTTTCTGCTGTAAATTCCAATGTTTATGCAAGTAATGTTGTATCTTCGAATACCGCCTTTAGTGTAACTCCGACTGAATTTTTAATCCCCTCCGGACAATCAAAAGATTTAACCTTGAGTTTTATTCCGTTAGATAGAAGCTATCAATTCACTGAGATTAAAGTTGTTAAAGATCTTTGTGATGTTAGCATCAATGCCATCGGTGGGTATAGAAGTAAAAAACAAACAGAGAAATCTTTGAAGTTAACTCAACCAAACGGAAGAGATATTTATGTTATTGGTACAGATAGCCTTATAACTTGGGAAGGTGTTTTTCCAACCGATACGGTAACGCTTGAATATAGCATTAACAAAGGCGCCACTTGGAAATTGTTAACTGACAAAGCCACCGGATTAAGCTATATTTAGAAAAACATCCCCAAACCTACAAGTTCTAATTGTTTGATTAGGGTAACGGCGAATGTAAAATCACTTTCTCATTGCGATGAAGGTGAGCTTATGATTTATGATCAAAAGTGGATGTGCGGAAATTTAGATGTAACCAACTATCGCAATGGAGATGCTATTCCACAAGTTACAGATCCTACCAAATGGAAAAATTTGAAAACAGGTGCTTGGTGTTATTATAATAACGACCCTGTAAAAGGCGAAATGTACGGAAAACTCTATAATTTATATGCAATAAAAGACCCGCGCGGATTAGCGCCCGATGGTTGGCATATCCCAACCAATAATGAATGGACAACACTAATAGATAATTTAGAAGGTACTTATAAAGCAGGTGGAAAATTAAAAAGCATTGGTACAAAAGAAGGCGGTCAAGGCTTGTGGCGAACTCCTAACCAAGGTGCTAAAAATGAAAGCGATTTTTCCGCTTTACCTAGTGGTTATCGTAGTGAATCCGGAAGTTTTTTGGATATTGAGTTATCTTCATGTTTTTGGTCTTCCACAATAATTGACACGGCAAAGGTATGGTCACGAAGTTTAAGTTACAAAACTGCTTACGCTTATACGAATCGTTCACATAAAAATTCCGGATTTGCAGTTAGGTGTATGAATGATAAGCTAAGCTCATATATACTAATAGACACCAGCGATGCTGTTTTTACGATTACTGCACCTATGGCGGAAGCAAATGACATTGATATGAAGCAAAGCTTAATAGGCCGTGCTCGAGATTCAGTAGTTACAGATTTCATAAGAAATGTAGGGCAATGCAAATTTAGAGTAGATTCAATTTTTGTTCGATGTAAAGATACTTGTGCGTTTTTCCTTCTTTCAGGATTTCCAAAATATAACATAGCGGCAAGTGATACTCATTTTGCTGAACTTAGGTTTATACCATTACATCTTGGAAAATATGATGCTGAATTGGTGATAATTACACAATCCGATACAATTATTCGAAGGATTACCGGTGAAGGTATAAAATCCCTAATTTCAGTACAAAATAAAGTTATAAATTTTGGAAAAGTTGGGGTAGGCTATTCTAAAGATACTAATCAAGTAATCACGATAAAAAATATGAGCGATTCGAAGATTCATATTGTCGAAACCAAGCATAACAAGCCCAATGACAAAGATTTTACTAAAGGTAACGGCGGCTCGTTTGATTTAGAGCCCCACGCAACCAAAAAGATGGATCTAAGTTTTTGTCCAAGCGCGGCCGGACGAACAGTTGGAACGCTTGAATTCCATTACAACGGTTTGGGAAGTCCGGCAGTTGTTCAGCTCTATGGAATTGGTTTTGAGCTCATTCCGCAGGCATTGGTCTCCCCTGCGAATGAAGCGATAAATGTACCTATTGATACACGTTTATGCTGGAACCTGAACGTCGGGCAAACTACCTATATTTTACAAGTTTCAAAAAACGAAGATTTTACGAATATGGTTTTAGATACGGCTATTACAGATACAGTGTTTGACTGTCCACAATTGGACTTTTTACAATTATATTATTGGCGCGTGAAGCCGGGTTACCAAGCGAACCAAAATATATGGTCCCCTATTTGGCATTTTACAACACTTATGGATGCTGTTAATCTGATATTTCCACTTTATTTATCTAAGTATATAGATAACAAACTCGTTGTAAATTGGGAAAAAACTATTTATGACAGAAATTATAGACTGCAAATCTCAGAGAACGATAAATTTAAAAGTAAATTAGTTGATAGCGTTATTGTTAAGAATGTCAGTTATAATGTAGAAAATCTAAAATATTACCTAGAGTATTTTTGGCGGGTTAGAAATGAATCGGGCGATACTTTGGGTTATTGGTCCGACATTTGGCAATTTAATACCAGAATGTCTGATTTGCTTTTGATATATCCCGAGAATACACAACCGAATTTGGAGAAGGAAATCAGTTTTAGATGGTCTAATGTGATAGGTGCTGAATACTATCAATTGCAAATTTCTAAAAATGGAGATTTTACTGACTTGGTCTATTCTATGGATTCATTAACCGAAACGATTCATTATGTTCCGGATTTAGAATACGACGTGATGTATTTTTGGCGTGTGCGTGTTTGGAACAAGGATTGCATTGGTTCGGACTATTGGAGCGAGGTATGGACATTTAGAACAAGCCCAACAGGATTGATTGATGTATCGGAGGTTTTGAGAATAATACCTAATCCTGCAAATGATTTCATAGCAATTAAGTTTGGAATCATCAACCCCATGCTTAAGCGTGGGGTTGATGAAGGTTCAAATATCTGCATCTACAACACTCTCGGCGAAAAAATAATGTCCGTAGAAAAGACGCCCTCGTCTGTTCTGCGAATCAACATTTCCACTTTGCCGAAAGGAATGTATTTTGTTAAAGCAGGTAATGAGTTTATAAAGTTCATTAAGCTATAAAATTCTTAAAGAAAAGAACCGGGGAATTATTCTAGATCTAATCTAACAAACGGCTTCGCATTTTTAACTTTCAATTACTTGACGTAGGATTCCTATCAATTCAAAAATAACGATTCGTCTATTTCCTAATCCCTTCTTTCTATTAGCACATCTTCTAATTCTTCGTTTTCGTTATATTCCTCTATATGGGCTATACCGGATTGTTGGATACTTTGGAATTTTGTTTCGTCGCTAACGTCAATTATAATTTCGGATTCAGGATATATTTCTTCCTGTTCTTGAGCAATATCATCCAATTCTTTTAATGCAGGCAATTCATCAATCGAAACCAAACCAAAATGTTTCAAGAACTCGTCTGTGGTTCCGTAAAGCATAGGTTTGCCGATTGCCTCACTCCTACCCATAAATTTCACAAAACCTTTTTCTATTAGCGAATTAACCACTTCATTTGTGCTTACACCACGAATTTGGTCTATTATCGGTTTGGAAATAGGTTGTTTATACGCAATTATCGCCAAAGTTTCTAACGCCGCTTGCGACAGCCTTCGTTTCGATTTGGATTGAATTAATTTTGAAACTAGCTCTCCCCATTCTGCTCGAGTGGCAAACTGATACCCACCTGCGAAATTCACTACTTTATAGGGTCTATTCGATTGGAAAAGTTCCTGGTTTATTTCGTCCACCAAATCGCTTAAGTAAACTGCCGATATACTATTAGCGCTATTTTCATCTTCAACGCCTGTCAAGCTGTTGAAAATGGTGTTTATGAATTTGCAATTAACTGTTTCGTCCGAAACAAAAAGTATTGTTTCCAGAATACTTTTTTGCTCGGCTCTTTCCATCTCATTAAAAATATAACTCATCTTATTTAATTTTCCTATCAGAATTTGGCAACTCAATCACAAATGTGGTACCCTTACCTATCGCAGTTTCTTTAATATATATTTTACCGTCGTGGTATTCTTCAATTATCCTTTTCGTAAGAGTCAGTCCTAAGCCCCAACCTCTTTTCTTAGTGGTAAATCCCGCGTTAAAGGCCTTCGCCTTATTAGATTTGCTCATTCCTTTACCACTATCTTTAATATGGATAATTACTTTGTTCTTAGTGGCGGAATCCATTTCTATAGTAACAGTACCGTTGACATCTTCGATTGCTTCAGCGGCATTTTTGAGCAAGTTTTCTATAACCCAAGCAAATAGTTCGGTATTAATTGGTATTTCAACAACCTTATTTAAGTCACGAATGATTTCGATTTTTCTACCCAAATGCGGTAATCGCATTTCAAAATAACGGCAGATATTTTCCAAAACTTCGGTTAAATTTACAATTTCCTTCTCCGGCATTGAACCTATTTTTGAAAATCGTTTAGCTATCGTGTTTAACCTATCAATATCCTTTGTCATTTCAATAGCCGTCATTTCAATTTGCTCGGGGTCGTCTTTGCCATACTTCAATATTTCAACCCAAGCCATCATACTCGAAAGCGGTGTTCCCAATTGATGAGCGGCTTCCTTTGCCATTCCCACCCAAACTCGGCTTTCTTCGTTCTTTCTGAAGTAACTAAACGCGAAATATCCAATCCAGATTATACCCAAGATTATCACCAAAGCGCCCAATGGGAACCAGCGAAGCCTATCGACAAGCGAGGAATGATAGTAATAAAGTTTTTGGATGACTTTTGCGGAATCCGATGCGCCGTCTTTAACCAAGAATGGTTCATAAGTACGCTTCATTTTGGCTACATAATCCAGCATATACTTCTTTTGGTCCTGTTTTTTGATCTTTTCCAAACCAACATTTACAGACCATATATCATAGGGTTCTAATGGTAAATCGTTTTCATCGGTAAATATGAAAGGATTATCAATCTTCGGCGTAATATCGTCAATTAAGAGGAGCAGAATGTCGGAATTTTGGGATCCTTCGGAACCTAAATCATTGAATATATTTTTGAAATAATACTCGTAAATATTAGCGTATAATTCTAATACGTTTTTTTCTCTTTGCTGTATAGTATTTGAAAGATTATATGTAGTAAGCAATGATCCGACTATTAATGCAAACGCAATGATAAATAATACAGCTTTTGTCACATTCTTCTTCATTATACCATCTCAAAAAGTGAAAGTTATTAGAATTTATAGTTTGTTAATTCATTCAAACTAATTTTATTTTGTTCACCTGTAGCCATATTTTTAATGGTTACTTGGTTATTTAACATTTCATCCTCGCCAATAATCAAAGCATAGCGTGATTTATACTTATCGGCTTCTTTGAACTGAGTTTTGAATTTCCTTTGCTTAACATCGTTTAATACGCTACAACCCTTATCTCGTAACAATTCAGCCACTTCTAAGCCATAGGAATATTGCGAATCGTCGTAAGTAATGACGTAAATATCTGTATCGTAGCTTTTCAATTCGAACTGATTAATGGATTCAAGCATAATGAGTAAACGTTCCACACCCATAGCAAAACCTACAGCTGGTGTAGATGCCCCACCCAGTTGTTCAAATAACTTATCATAGCGTCCGCCACCTCCAAAAGAATCCTGCGAGCCAAGAGAATCGGAGCGGAATTCAAATATTGTGTGGTTGTAATAATCCAAGCCGCGTACAATAAATGGATTGACTTCGTAATTTATTCCAAACTTGTCCAAAATCGCCTTGACATTTTCAAAATGCGCCTTGCTTGCATCGTCAAGAAAATCTAAAATTATTGGTGCTTTAGCAACGGCTTCAATATCATTTTTCTCTTTCGAATCCAAAACACGCAATGGATTTGTGAGCATTCGGCGTTTGCTGTCTTCGCTCAAATGATCTTTTACCGATTCGAGGTATTCTATTAAAGCTTTTCTATAGGCATCTCTGGTTTCGTCAGTACCCAAAGTATTCAACAACAGTTTATACTGAGTAACACCCAAGGATTTGATTAACCTATCGGCTAACATAATAACTTCTGCATCAGCTGACGCTAAAGGCGAACCCAAACATTCTACACCGAATTGATGGAACTGGCGTTGTCTTCCTTTTTGCGGTCTTTCGTAACGGAAAAAAGGTCCGAAATACCACAATCTCAATAATGAATGCTCACGTGTAAGATTATGTTCAACACAAGCACGGACCAATGCGGCTGTCATTTCAGGACGCAGAGTAATGCTTTCATCTCCTTTATCTTTAAAAGTGTACATTTCTTTATTTACAATGTCCGATTCTTCACCGATACTACGCGAAAACACACCGGTATTTTCGAAAATAGGTGTTCTCAATTCATTATAGCCATAGCTTCTAGTTACTTCTCGGAATTTTTCTTCAGCAAAATGCCAACGGAATAAATCCTCCGGAAGTAAATCCTTAGTTCCTTTAACTGCTTTAATCATAGTTTATTACTTAGTTACCTCAAAACTCTTTGTTAATTTTCTGGAAGGTGTTTCTAAAATATAGAAATACTTCCCACTACTAAATTCTTCAGCGTTTATATTTGCTGTGTGTTTGCCTTTTTTCATTTCTCTATCTTCAATTACTCGAACGGTTCGACCGCTTATGTCTGTAATATATAGCTTAGTCCGTCCATCTTCTATCAATTCGTAGTTTATTATGGATTGGGAAATTATCGGATTTGGTGTATTTTGCAATAACTCCACCCTACCCGTTAGATCAAGTAATCGTGGATCTTTGCCTTGCAAACACACACCGTTCAATGTGAATTTGGCTGAACGCTCTCTTACCTTGACCTTTGCTCTGCCAACAGGTGCAAAATGCTCCAATAATAGAGGCGATACGGTATCGTTACCTAATCCAACATCAAACTCGAGATATGTTAGAACTTTATTTGAATCAGTATCTTTTGGTAAATTCAACTTCAAGGTGCGCCAATTTCCTACAATTGTATCGAATTCAAATGTTCCAATAGGAGCTAACATTGTTGGGTTAAACTTCAAATAACCGGTAAATCCTGTAATATTCTCATAAGCTTTCTCAATATATGCGTTTACAGCATAAATCGGTACTTTAATTCTATCCCCGGGTTTTGCGGAGATATTATTTAAAGCAATTGTAATTGAATCCAATACTGATTTTACACATTCGCCATATAAATTGATTTTTGCTTCACCAAAGCTACCATTATGCGTATAGTGCAGTTGAGCATTTTTACGTCCTAAATTTAAAGGGATAAACCTGAGTTTAATAGGTAGTTTGCCGCCCGCAGGTAAAACATAAGGCAATTTGGTTACGCCGTTATCTAAAATTTTAAAGTCAGCTGTTTTCAAGCTGTCATCGTTTGGATATCCGTCAATATATATTTTGCTAATAGTAATATCTTTTGGACTTTTGTTTTCAATCATAACGAATTTTTCTATATCAAAAACATCGCCCAATTCTATTTGTCCAAAGTCCAAGAACTCTTCAGTTGGAACCAATTCTCGTTGATAAGAATTACCTATGAAATCGAAGCTATAAGTTTCCTTAGCATCGCCTCTGTCAAAAGCCGCTTGTGGAACATTACTCTTTAACGTAAAATTGATTTTGCACTCCTTGTCCCCCAAGGAAACAGGAGCGAAACGAACTTCGAAGAGTTTTGTCTCCGCTGAATCCAAATCAAATCCGGCATTCGGATTATCCCTCAAGACTGCAAATTCATCCTTCGCAGGTCCGCTCAAATTAACACCGCTTATCGTAATCCTCGCTTTTGAAGTATTAGTAATCATAGCGGGAATTACCGTATCCCTTTTGAAATTGAGAGCCATATAATCAAAATTAACTTTCTTTCCGTATAACTCCGGATACCCAATAGAGAAATAATCCGAGGTATCCACTTGAATTGAGTTTTGATCTAAGTTCCATAATCGAGCGGTATTATCCATACTTGCGGTTAGAAGAACTTTAGTATCAAAATTAAAAATACTTGTTGTTACTGCACCCGTATGTTCAGGTTTGATATATTGGAAAAAGTTATGAATTTTATTATTCAGGGCATCCCAAATCAATGTTTTGTTCGAACCGCAGGATATCAATAACATCTCACCATATTTATCGGTATATTGGAATAACGCCGAATTAGCCGCGTTTGTAACCGCTGTATCTAAACTGTAGCGATATGTAGCAGTATTATCAGCTGATACATAATTCCAAACGCAAACGTTATGATCAGTGAGAGCAGTTGTAATAGCGATTAAATCACCCTTTTCGTTAAAAGCGCAATGCGGTATCTGGAAAATCTCTGGTTTATTAAATTCCTTTTTAATATCAATTTCTGTTAAATCTTTATTTTGTTCAAAATCCCATATTGAAACTTTACCTAAAGAATTAGAAGATAAAATTCGGGTTTGATAAATAGGATGAATATCAAAATGATAAACGTATTGCCTGTAATCAGGATTGGTTGGGTCAATGTATTTTCGTGATCGGTAAAGTTTGAATGTGGTTCTATCCCATACCTTTACATATCCATCGTGCCCGGATGTTACTATGTATTTGCCGTCTCTGGTAAATTTCGCACAAGATACACGCGAATCGTGCCGGAATTCGGTTATTGAATCCCCCGTTTGAACATCCCACAGAATAGCCTTCATATCATCACCCGCTGAAATGATATATTTGTCATCCAACGAAAATTCAGCATAATTTACAGCGGCGGTATGACCTTCAAATCGTCTTATTTCTTGTCCATTATCTGAATTCCATACACGTATAGTTTTATCATTCGAGGAAGTTACAACCATTTTGTTCAGCATATCGTGACTGAAAAATGCTGTGTTTACTTCGTCGTCGTGCCTTAGAACAATGGTTTTTCCTAAGTGATTAGGCCAAAGTTGAATGATTTTAAATAAGCAGGAATCGGAAGCGGTATCTGCGACAAACCATCGATGATAAATCGTAGAATTTAATGTATTATACTTTCCATAAATATTAAATATCGTATCCCAAGTTTTACCGTTAGTTGATGAAAATGCTATATGCACCATATCTTCGGGTAATAGCCCTTTCCAAGAAATGTTGACTGAATCACCGGCAAAAAGTTTTTTACCTTTATAAGGATAAACCAAATCGATTGTTCTTTTTCCGATAGGTCCTTTCGAAGGGAAACCTGCTGTAATTGGTATCTCTTTTCCGTAACAGGCGTCGGCGTCAATCATTAATTGAGTGTAAATTAAAGCACTGTCTTTTTGAAAATTTGTTGGTTTATATTTAATTGAAACAGTGTGAGATTGCCCGTTTAGAAGTAAAAATCCGCCCGCACCTCCGGCAACTATATTTAATTTATCCCCCGATGGAGGAATATTAATATTATCACCTTTGATTATTTCAATTTTTCTAATATATATATCGCCGTCGTGAGCAATAATCTTAACATCAATTTGCTTTTCTTCGCCTATATCAACAGCACTGAAGCCTATATATTTTGGTTTTGATTCCAAATATGGTTTTGCTTCATTTGTTTCGGTGTAAGAAAAGTTTTGTTTTTTTGTATCATTTTTTAAGTTAACAGTACCGGTATGTTTATTATCGCAAGCATAATTAGCATTGTAATCAACAGAATAAGGCCTATATCCCTTAATTAGATGGTATAAAACCGATGACATCAAATCGGGGTTTTGAACATCGGTAGTGTTAACTATATATCCAGCGGTCGATTGGCATAGGTCGTTATAAGACTTAATATTCTCTCTACTCAAATTTAAAATATAGAGAGTGATATCCTCCTGATTAGCTTGAGCAATAATCTGATTAACATTAATATCACTATAACCATCAGTTATCAATACAACAATCTTCTTCGATTTTGAAACACCCGCAATCGAAAATGCCGATGTAAATCCTTGATTCAAACCGCGTTCGAAATAAGAAATCTCTTGCGATTTCATACTGTCAATAGCCAAATTCAAAGAATCTAAATCTGTTGTATAATCCATATTCATATAGCTCATATAATCATAAGAACATAGAGCGGTATTCAATCCTGCCTCAATTAGTCGAGTTGATATGTTTTTAATGATATCTTTCGCGAATACAAAATGCGATTTGGTACCGCCTTTTACATCCAAACTTAAATCAAAAAGAAATACAACTGCAGGATCATTTATTGGTAATGATTTATTTTCACCGCGAATAATTGTCATTAAAGCTCCATTATCGCTAATTTCCACTTCGCTCGGATTGGAAATATTAATCAAATTATACTCATCATCGAAAGCCATCAGATCCATTTTGATTACCGGATAGATGGTTGCCTTCGTCCCAAAAATATAAATATCCTTAGCACTTAGAGAGTTTATAGCAATTAGCAGAGCAATAAAAATATATATTTTTTTCATTTTTTGCCTTTTTAGTTATTATTATTAAGCAAAATTAACCAGAATTCATACTAAAAACAACAATTTTCACGCCAATTTCTCAACATATTTATTTTTAAAATTTCTATATTACCTATAAAATGTGGAAAATTAATACCCAAAAAGTGCTGAAAATTTGTTATTTTTGTAAGTCTTATTTAATAAGAAAGAGAATTTTTAATGTTTGCAAAAGAACAAATTATACAAACCGGTTTAGTAGATGAGTTAAAGAAATCGTATCTCGATTATTCGATGTCGGTTATCGTATCTCGTGCTCTTCCGGACGTACGCGACGGATTAAAACCTGTTCATCGTAGAATCTTATATGCGATGAGTGAATTAGGTTTACTTCCAAACCGCCCGTACAAGAAATCCGCCCGTTTAGTCGGTGAGGTTTTGGGTAAATATCACCCGCACGGTGATTCATCCGTTTATGAAGCTATGGTCCGTATGGCTCAAGATTGGTCATTGCGCTACCCATTGGTTGACGGGCAAGGTAACTTTGGCTCTATTGATAATGATCCCGCCGCCGCAATGCGTTATACTGAAACAAGACTCGATAAAATTGCTATTCATACTTTACGAGATATAGATAAAGATACTGTTGATTTTCAACCGAACTTCGATGATTCACTTCAAGAACCAAGCGTATTGCCATCGGTACTACCAACTTTATTGATTAATGGCGCCAGCGGTATTGCCGTTGGTATGGCGACCAACATACCACCTCATAATTTGAGAGAAATTGTAGCCGGTTTAAAAGCTTATATCGAAAATCCAAATATTACTAACGAGGAGCTTTTACAATATGTACCCGCGCCGGATTTTCCGACTGGTGGTATAATATTTGGCTATCAAGGAGTAAAGGAAGGATATCTAACCGGTAGGGGTAAAATAAAAGTTCGTGCTAGAGTCAAAATCGAAGAAAATAGAAAATCGGGTAAGCAATCCATTATTATTAGTGAAATGCCTTATCAAGTTAATAAAGCGGCTTTGATCGAAAAGATATCCGAATTAGTTAACCAAAAACTAATTGAAGGCATATCGGGGCTTAGAGATGAAAGTGACCGTGAAGGTATCCGTGTTGTTATTGAATTAAAAAGAGACGCGACTTCGGATGTTGTCCTAAATAATTTATACAAGCATACTCAAATGCAGGTTACATTCGGCGTGAATATGCTCGCTTTGGTAAAAAATAGACCGCAAGTTCTAACTTTAAATCAAATGATGAAGTATTTCATTGAGCATCGTAACGAAGTAATTGTCCGCCGCACTCATTTCGATTTAAAAGCCGCCGAAAGAAGAGCTCATATATTAGAAGGTTTATTAATAGCTCTTGATAATATTGATGAAGTAATAAAGGTAATTCGTGCTTCAAAGGATACAAGCATAGCGTCCATAAATTTACAAGAACGCTTTTCTCTATCCGAAATACAAGCAAAAGCCATTTTGGAAATGCGTTTACAACGCTTAACCGGATTGGAACGCGCTAAACTTCAAGCTGAGTATGATGAATTACTTGAAAAAATCAAAGAATATAAAGCAATTTTGGCAAGCAAAGAACTTCAGTTAAATATTATTTCCGATGAACTGGAAGAATTAAGCGATAAATTCGGCGATGCTCGAAGAACCGAAATAGTTAGAGACGATCACGAATATAGTGTCGAAGATTTTATTGCCGACGAAGAAGTCATTGTATCAATATCGCACAAAGGTTTCATCAAGCGTACCGCTATGACGAATTATCGCCGCCAAAGAAAAGGCGGACGAGGTATTAGCGGCTCCGGTACATATAACGATGATTTCGTAGAAGTGGTATTTCAAGCATCAACACATCATTATTTGCTATGCTTCACCGATAAAGGCAGAGTTTACCGTATAAAAGTTTACGACATACCCGAAGGTAGCCGAAACGCTAAAGGTAGAGCGATGCCTAATGTTATAAGTATGCAACAAGATGAACGCGTTACATCATATTTGTCGGTTAAGGATTACGAAAATGAATACTATGTAGTTATGGCAACGAAACGAGGTACAATTAAAAAAGTCGAATTGAGTTCTTTCGCTAATGTACGATCTACAGGTATCATTGCAATAAATTTGACCGATGATGATAGCTTGATTGCTACTCGCTTAACGGATGGAAAATGTGATATTATTTTAGGATCTCAAAAAGGTTTGGCTTGTAGATTCCGCGAAACCGACGTACGCCCTATGGGACGTACAGCCGCTGGTGTGAGAGGCATAAGTTTAGCTAAAGATGACGTTGTGATTTCAATGATAGTTATTGATAGATCCGATACACAAGTAATTGTTGTTGGTGAAAAAGGTTATGGAAAACGTACCAAGTATGAAGACTTCCGTTTGACTAAACGCGGTGCTAAAGGTGTAATTTCTATGAATATTACTGCAAAAACAGGTAATATCATCGGCTTACTATCCACAACCGATACCGAAGATTTAGTTGTTATGACAACTAATGGTATTCTTATTCGCCAAGCAGTCGAAGAAATACGTACAATCGGTCGTAATACCCAAGGTGTTCGCTTGATTCGTTTGGATGACGGGGATACAATTGCCGACATTACTACTGTTACAAGAGAACCTGAAGATGATCGTTTAATCGATGATGAGGACGAAGAAGGCTACATCCACGACCCAAATGAAGGTCTCCAAGAAACAATTTTAGAATAGTACTTTGAAATATTTTTAAGATATTACTAACTTTTTATAGAAATTTAAAAATATATTATTTTTTTGTATAAATTAACAAAAATTAATTTGGATTGTAAAATTTATTTTGTATTTTTGAATTAGTTCTTTACAAGAAAATGAAAATTTTAGTATAAATTATGCTGCTGTTGCAACCCTTCCTGAACTCCTTTCTCCACAATGAACCACCTAACGTTGTAACAGCAGTTTTTTTTATGCCCAAAATTGAATTCTTAGAACATCCCAAAAGCAAATTCAAACTCGACGACAATTTCAATTCTCTAACGTTTATAATAATGTTACTCATTTTTACGTCCTTATTTTTTTGAAAATTATTAAACAGTATCTATGAATTACCCTAAACTTTTACTACCCGATAACTCAGAATTAGCTCAATTAGATGTCTATTTAGCTAATGGGGGTTTTAAAGCCATCGAGAGAGCTTTATCTTTAGAACGCACCGTCGTTATTGACGAAGTCAAGAAATCCGGTTTAAAAGGTAGAGGGGGCGCAGGATTCCCTACGGGATTAAAGTGGTCCTTTATGCCTAAGGTTAAATCTAAACCACATTACTTATGCGTTAATGGCGATGAAAGTGAACCGGGTTCATTCAAAGACAGGGCAATAATCGAAAAAAATCCATTTATGTTAATTGAAGGAATATTGATAGCATCCTTTGCTATGAATATTACTTCAGCGTATGTATATATAAGAGGCGAATACGAATCAGCTTCGCGACTACTCGCCAAAGCTTTAGACTCTGCTTATAGTGCCGGTTACGTAGGGGACGGAATGAAGCAGAAATATAATTCCGACTATTCGGTTGATATTTTTATCGTTAAAGGTGCCGGAGCTTATATTTGCGGTGAAGAAACATCGCAGATGAATTCCATCGAAGGCAAGCGGGCTTATCCCAGAGTTAAACCCCCGTTCCCTGCCGCCAGTGGTCTTTGGAATTGCCCGACAACAATTAACAACGTCGAGACTTTAACTTCTGTTACAGCGGTTTTAAATATCGGAAGTGAAGCATATTCTCAAATAGGAGCAAAAACCCAACCGGGTACTATGCTCTTTGGAGTAAGTGGTAATGTTGCAAAACCCGGAGTTTATGAACTGCCGACAGGATTTAATCTTAAAAATCTGATATTCGATATTTGTGGTGGAGTACCTAATAATAAAAAAATAAAAGCTGTGATTCCGGGTGGCTCGTCAATGCCACCGCTGACTCCTGATGAGTTGGATATATCCTTAGATGAAGAATCACTCAAAGCGGTCAATACTCATTTAGGAACCGGTGGAGTAATGGTCATTGATGAGGATGCAGATTTAGTTGAAGTTACTCACCGTATTGCGGAGTTTTACCATCACGAATCCTGTGGTCAATGCACTCCTTGCCGAGAGGGTACCGGTTGGATGGTGAAAGTCTTGAAACGAATGGTAAACAAAGAAGCAACTCTCGCAGATTTGGATTTGCTGGTTGATATTGCCAATAATATTGAAGGAAACACAATCTGCGCATTGGGCGAAGCCGCCGCTTGGCCAGTCAGAGGTTTTGTTACTAAGTTTAGAAAAGATTTTGAAAGTGCCGTAAGCGAAAATAGGAATTTCAATGCACCAAATATAGCTTACGGAAAAAGGAATACAAAAGAAGATTTGTTATTTGAAAATTGATAAAGATTTTGGAGCAGATGTGCAATCGCTTCTATTTTTATAATAGATGAGGAAAGTCCGGACTTCACGGAACAGTGTGCTTCGTAACTCGAAGGCAGTTATGCTGACGGAAAGTGCAACAGAAAGTAAACCGCCGTTATTTTTAACGGTAAGGGTGAAACGGTGAGGTAAGAGCTTACCAGAGTTTAGGTGACTAAACTGCTATGTAAACCCCACACGAAGCAAAGCCAAATAGGAGTATAGTTCCTTAGGGAAGTCGGTGTTCCGACGATAAGTCTCACGATTTATATACTTGGGTAGGCTGCTGAAGCGTACTGGTGACTTTACGCTTAGATAAATGATTGCAACGGTATTTATTTACCGAACAAAATCCGGCTTATAGTCTGCTCCTTTTTTTTTATTTTTTATTTGTTTTATTTGTGAATTAATGTTAATTTAGAATCGTATTTGTAACAAAATTTATTCTATCTAAAATGAAAATGCCGACCGATCCGATATTGCTGGAACTAATGCCCGAACTAATAGAAACTTGGGTTGAAGATTTGAATGATAAATTTGATTTTTATTATGAAAGTCGCGATACCAAGGAAATGTACAGATTAGCTCATACAATCAAGGGTTCGTGTTTGCAATTTTCATTAGACGAAATAGGTCAAGTTGGAATAGAAATGCTACAGAAAGTTAAAGATAATGAATGGGATTCAATTTACCCCTACAAGCAAAAACTTTTAAATATGTTTGATGAAGTAAAAGTTATACTTGATAATATGGATAAATAAAAGCCCGGAATATTTTGTTAAATTATATGAGGTTAGTCAAATGCGTAGCTTTATTAGTATATTCGCTTTAATTATTTTCAGCACTATTTCTGCATATTCTCAACAAAGAGTTGCGGTACTGCCATTTTATAATATGGACGGTAAAGAAGAGCTGAACACATTCTGCTATCAATTGCAGGACTCGCTATCAAAGGAATTAATAGCCAATAATACAGGCGAAAACAAATTTTATGTAGTCCCTAACGACTCTATAGAATTAGTTTTAGCAGAAATGAACTTTGATCCCAACAGTCCTTCTTATAAAGATGATCTATGGAAAGCTCTTGAGAAACTCAAATGTAATAAAGCCGTTATTGGTGAATTACAGCAACAAGGCTCTAAGCTTGTTATAAATGCATCATTATGTATTGTTGATATGCGTTTACCTATTCCTCAATACCAGCTAAGAAATCTATTTGTAAAACCAGAAGAAATATTTAAAGTTATACCCCCAATTTGCCGAAAAATGCTTCCGGGAGTAGCGGTACAGCAATAATATTACTTTTCCGGGTAAAAACTTGTAAACATATCTGCCCCACCCTTATTTTTTAATGGGCTGACAATATATAAATATGTCCAACGCATAGCTGTGTTGGACATATTTCATAATACTTGATATAGAACAAATGAACAAACGGTATTTATTATTCTTTAATATACCGTTCGGCTATATCACAAACATTTCCGGCTCCCAGAGTTATTAAAAGATCACCTTCGCGTAAAATCCTTTTTACATAGGAATACGCCGCATCTAATTCAGGCATATATGTAACGCTCTTGTGTCCCCTTTCAGTAACCGCATCGGCGATAATACGCCCGGTAACCCCCTCGATAGGTAGTTCGCGAGCCGGATAAACATCGGTTACTATTAGCAAATCAGCATTATCGAAAGCACTTCCGAATTCATCGCGTAATTCTTTGGTTCTGGAATAAGTATGCGGTTGGAACACAGCCACAACTCTGCGATTAAATCCATTTTGGGCGGCATCCAAAGCGGCGGCTACTTCAGTTGGATGATGTGCATAATCATCTACAACCAAAACGCCGTGCTTTTCGCCTTTGATATCAAATCGGCGGTAAACACCTTTGAAATCGGATATGGCTGAACATATTGTCGGGAAATCTATACCTAAACGCCGAGCAACTGCTGTTGCCGCAAGAGCATTTTTAAGATTGTGCAAACCCGCAATATTGACAACTAATTCACCAAGAACGACGCCATTTTCAACTACTGTACAGGTGGTTCTGGTTTTGTCGTGTTTTACATCCATTGCTCTCACATCGGCGTGCTTCGACAAACCAAATGTAACGATATTTTTATTGATATTTGTCATAATATCCTTTACACCAATATCGTCCATTCCAAGAGCGACTAAACCATAAAAAGGAACTTTATTTGCAAACTCTGTGAATGTTGCTTTGATATCGTTCAAATCGGCATATATATCAATATGCTCAAGTTCAATGTTGTTTATTACAGCAATTGTCGGGGATAATTGCAAAAATGATCTATCATATTCATCGGCTTCGACAACTGTCCATTCGCCTTTACCTAATCGTGCGTTTGTACCGCCAAAGTCTTTTAATCTTCCACCCACAATAACAGTTGGATCGAACCCGGCACGTATCATAATTAGCGCTACTATCGAGGTGGTAGTAGTTTTACCGTGTGTTCCGGCAACTGCTAAACAATAGTTCAAGCGAGCCGCTTCAGCTAGCATTTCCGCGCGTCTGATAATTGGAATATTCAATTGTGTAGCGGCAACTGTTTCCGGATTACTTAGCGGATTAACAGCACTGGAATAAACCACGACTTCGGCTCCTCCGATATTCGATGATTTGTGACCAATAAATACTTTTATTCCCTTTTTTTCGAGATATTTAATATTTTCGCCTCGTGTAACATCCGAACCGGTTACTTCAAAACCTTGACTTAAAAGTATTTCGGCGATGCCGCTCATTCCTATACCGCCAATTCCAACAAAGTGAATTTTCTTGACTGTTGTAAACATAAATGCTCCAATTAAAAAAACAATCCATAGCTTTGGGCTATGGATTCAAAATTAACATTTTTTTGGGGAATATAAATAATTGTTCTTAAAATTGGAAAATAATCTTCAATTGCCACAATTTTTAAGTCGTGGTTTAAGAATAGTTTTTGACAATTTGGCTAAAACCGATTCTCGTGGATTTTCATTTACCTAGAGACTTGAAAATCGTTGCTATCCAATCCGGATTTCCAATCAGGTCGGGAATGCGATGCCTCCGATACCGGTCGTAATTCGTAAATCTTTAGCAAACTGTTTTCAAAACCTCGGGGTCTATTTTGGCGTTAACCAGATAGAACAAGTTCGAGATTAGCCGGTATAATGTGATGTCGTTTATGCGATTGCCTTTTTCGACCAAATCCCAGCGCGGAGCAATTTTGTAACATTTCTCTATTATGCTCGGGTATTCGAAGTTACCGCTGAATGATATATCGATTACTATCGCATTTTCGGGTACTACCTCGGTTGGAATTACAAAATCGTCGGATGGAACGGCGGAGATTATGAAATCCGAGGTACTTGCGTGGCGCAAAATATCGTAATATGAAGTGTATTTGTGGCAAATTTGCACTGAACCGTTTTCGTTGAGCAACATCAATGCCAACGAACGACCAACAGCTAACGAATCATTAATAATAGTAAAGCGCTTCCCTTCAATTTCGAAAGGATTGCTATAACGATAATCGGGATAATGACCGTTCGCCTTTTTATATTTTTCATAAATTGAATGATAACGTTTTATTATATACAATATGCCCTTCGAAGTGGGTGGGATAACTAGCTTTTGCAATTTATTGGGGTCACGGAATTTCTCAAATTGAGCTAAGTAACCTAAATATGTATTGTGCAAACCTTCAATATCCTTAGCCGGATTAATCTGGTTCATAAATTGAGCATCATTATCAGAAAACATTGTCGGGTACATAACCATAATACCATCAACGGAATCGTCGTCATTCAATTCATTTATTAAATCCGTAAGTTCCTGAGCGGTATTGGCTCGTAAATCTCGAAAGGTGATGTTAAAATTCGCGCAGAACCTGCGTATTCCCTTGGTGTATGATACCGAACCGGCATCGTCGGAAGTTAATATAACCGCAACACCTACTTTGATTCCCAACTTTTCATATATTCTAACAGCCTGTTCGAAATCAGGTATGTCGTATTTTTCAATTAATTCTGAAACGTTTAGTATCTTTTCCATTTCTTATACTTTAATTTTATTATAAAATGTAAAATTACGGATAATTATAATAATGTCAAAATTGAGGATTAAAATACTATAGCGGAAAACTCATCCGATGACGGGGTAGTAATCGGATGAATAGAATAATATTCTCATTTATTCTTCATTTTTTCTTATTTTTGCTTAACTAATTGCGTAAAATATGGAAAAAATCTGGCGAATAATAGATGTAATCAACTGGGGCACTGATTACTTCTGCAAACATAATATAGAATCGCCCCGACTTTTAATAGATTTGCTTATTTGCGATGTTTTACAAATTCAGCGTTTTGAGCTGTATCTAAGTTTCGACAAACCATTGTCGAAAGATGAATTGACACTCTTGAATTCTTATGTAAAAAGAGCCGCCGCGAATGAACCCTTTCAGTACATTCTCGGGAAAACTCCTTTTATGGATTTGGAAATCAAAGTCAATCCATCGGTGTTAATCCCCCGCCCTGAAACCGAGGAATTAGCGGATTTAGTTATAAAACGCTTACAAGATCGTCCGGATATAGTTGATATTTTGGATATAGGCACAGGATCGGGTTGTTTAGCCATCAGCCTGTCTAGAAGTTTTCCCGAAAAGAACGTTTATGGAATAGATGTTTCAGTTGACGCTCTAAAAACAGCCAAGGGTAACGCCGAGCTCAACAATACCAATGCCAAATTCAAACTTATGGATATATTGACCGAAATCCCCCTGAAGAAGTTTGATTTAATTATATCAAATCCACCTTATATTACACAACAATTATATGAAAACTTAGATAAGAACGTCATTGTTTACGAACCAAAAATATCTTTGACCGATTTTAGCGATGGGTTAACCTTTTACAGACGATTTGCCGAGATTTTCCCTAGTATTCTTTCAGAAAATGGTCTTTTCGCAATGGAATTCGGCGATGATATGCAAAATGCAATTATCGAACTGTTTAAGAATAATTTTGAAACGACTATACACAAAGATTTTGCTGATAAAGAAAGATTTATATTTGGTTCATTAAAGAATAATTGATTAATTTTGTGGGTTATTAAAATTGATATATAAAGAAATAAAAGCATTATTAGTAGTATTGGTTATAACGTTATGTTTTACCACCGGCAACGAGTTACTTGCACTATCAAATAATCAACAGAAAGACACTAAACAAACTAATACTTTAACTCCTGAGCAAAGACGCGATGCTATGAAGAAGAAACGCGAAGAGCGAGTTTCAGGTGTTAGTACAGATTCTTATGAAGAAATTTTGAAAAATCCCGAGAATGCAAAAAGGCTATCACTAAGAAATAAAAACCTTAAAGAAATTCCAGCGGATTTATCAACTTTAGTTAATTTGGAATACCTCGATTTAACAAATAACGACCTTTCCGATCTACCTTCGTTTTTAGCCAATTTCAAGAATCTCAAAGAATTAAAATTAGAATCCAATAGATTTACAAATATACCTGCTGTGGTTTTTAAAATTACTACCTTAGAAAAACTGAATTTTTCGGGTAATACAATAGTTAATATTAGTCAGGATATCAAGTCTTTAACGAATTTGAAAAGTCTGAATTTAAACAAGAACAAATTAAGTTCATTACCATCGCAAATATCAGAATTAAAGCTCCTAAACGAATTGCAGGTTAACAATAATGATCTGACGGAGATACCCGCGGGTTTAAAAGGGTGTACAACATTAACCGTTTTGGATCTGGGATATAATAAAATTACTTCGTTATCGGCAAATCTATTTTTGCTCAAAAACCTCAGCGTATTGGTGCTAAGTAATAACCCATTTAAATCAATTCCTAACGAAATAAATGAACTTACCCGATTGAATTTATTAGATATTTCATCTTGCAGTATTACATCATTACCGACAGAATTCAGCGAATTGAAATCTTTGAAAAAGTTGAACCTGAGTAGTAATAATATCGAATCTCTGCCAGAATCATTTGCTAAGCTGAATATAAAACAACTTGATTTGTCCAACAATCAAAGACTACCGTACAATTTGGATAAATTAACCAAAATTGCTTCATTAGATATAAGCAAAAATAATCTGATGGTTATACCTGAATATTTGAAGAATTTCGAATCATTGCAATCGCTTGATGCTTCAAATAATAAAATTAAAGAAATCGGTTCTGCCCTATCAAATTGCAAAACCTTATCAAAATTAATTTTAAGCGATAATGATATTTCATCAATTCCGGAATCATTTGGCAATTGTTCATCTTTGGAAACCATAAATTTAAATAATAATAACCTTACGGAATTTCCAAAAGCACTTTTGAAATTGTCGGGATTGAAAATAATAATGATGTCCAAAAATCAGCTCAAAAATGTACCGTCTGAGATTGGCGGATTGGACAATTTAAAAATTTTATTCCTGAGCGATAATCCTATCAGCAAAGATGAAAAAGAAAAAATCATTAAAGCCTTACCGAAAATTCGAGTAACATTGTAAAAGTTTATACTCATCCGATGACTCCCCGGTCATCGGATGAGTTAATAGTATTACTTTATTTCATACTTAATAAACACATCCGCATTTAATTTGATTTTCTTAAAGTCCAGTGGAATAGAGCCTCCGTCATTAGCTTCACTTTTTCTCATCATCGCTACATTAGCAATTTCATAGTTTTGGTAACTATTTACATAAGCGCCGTTTTCCCTTACGTATATCACTGCTCCAATCTTCGAGCCGATTGCATCGAGCAAATACTCAGCTTTCTCTTTGGCGGCTTTCATCGCCATCTTCCCAACTTCTTTTTTATATTCTTCTATTTTTGAATGGTCCACTTTCATCAGTTGGATGTTCGATATTTTCAAATCCTTCAATTCTTTAAAAACCTTGTCCATAGTTTGGGCGTCGTGTAATAGTAATTGATAATTTTTTTGCGCGTAAACATCGGTACCGGTAAACCAATTGTAATCATAAGAGCTGGAAAAATCGAGAACGGTTAAGTCTTTTTTTACATCAATCCCGCATTTATCCATTGCTTTTGTCATTTTCTGTTCCATATCCTCTAGTTCCTTTCTACCTTTGAATACTTCTTCCGATAGGTTTATTCTAAAGTATATCTCATCGGGAGTGATTTCCATTTCTGCTTGACCATTGACGTCAATACAATTTTTCTGGGTCAGTTCAGGATTATACTGCGCGAAGATGGGCGATGCCAACAATAAGCACAAAAGGCCCAAAAATACATTTTTCATTTTATCTACTCTGATTATTGTACAAAATACTTTCTTTTATAACGTCAATTCCGTTATTTTATTTAGTTATCCACTTATTTAATAATTATTAGCAAATTAATTTGGATAATATAAAAAATACTTGTAATTTTGTAATTCTAAATATTGAAAATTTACGATAAACATATAGGTTTTAAAATGTCAAAAGTATGCGAATTAACAGGTACAACTGTACAATATGGTAATAATGTATCTCACGCTAATAATAGAACTCGCCGTCGCTGGTTACCGAATCTACAAAAAAAACGTATTTGGGTAGCTGAAGAAAAATGCTGGATAACAGTAAAAGCTACTGCAAAAGCGTTGAAAACATTGGAGAAAAAAGGATTAACAGCAATGATGATTGATTTATATAAATAATCATTATTAATAATAAAGTTTTTAAAAGCAGAACAGTTTTGTTCTGCTTTTTTTTTTAATGATTTTTTTTTCATATCTTTGTTAGATATAAAATTCAATTTCTTGACTTTTGCTTATTATTTATTGAAATAATAAGGAGAAAAAAATGTTAGTACGGATTTTGACCATTACGATTATTCTCTTGGCTATTCTCTTTTCGAAGGCGTTGAGCCAAGACCTGCCCGATGTTATTAAAGGTGCTTTTAAAAAATGTACTGTTTATAAATATGATTATAAGCTAGGTAAAATGGACTTAAGTTCTAAGTTCAAGGAATTCGAATATCTTTATGACGATTTTGGAAAATGGACTAAAAGGATTGTTTATAATCCTGATGGCTCATTGGATTCCAAAGATTCAAGCTTATATGATTCACAAGGAAGAATTGATACTATAAAGGGTTATCGTAGAATTGATACTATAAATATAGATTATCATTATTTTTACGTTTACGACAATGATGGAAATCTTATACAATCCGGTAGAGCATCGGAAGATGTAAATGATGCTGTGTCACATCCGATATACAAAAAAGGATCATTTCGTTATAGTAAAAAAGGCTTGTTACTTGAAAAAACATCTTATCATAGCGACGGAACATTAGAAATCAAATGTAAATATAAATACGATAAAAAAGGTAATCAAATCGAAGAACAAATTACTAAAGCAGATGGTAAAGTTTTCTCAAAGATAACGTATAAATATGACAAAAATCGTAATATTATCGAGAAAATCATTCATATTCAATGGGACCACCCTCAAAATCAAAAGTTTAAGTATAAATACGATGTTCAAAATAATAAAATTGAAGAAATCAATTATTTGAAAAACCTTAAAGAACCTACTGAAAAGAGAGTTTATATTTATATGAAATAGCATATATTAAAATGTAAAGTAATTTTTTATATATAAATTAATCCAATGGTGCTCACAATGACAAGAGCCATAGTTTTATTGTTAGTTATAAGCATTTTTTTTAAATTTTCCGAATTATATTCTCAAGATAATTTAGAATATATTAAAGGCGGTTTTAAAAAATGCACAGCCTATTACTATACTTACAAGTTTGGGAAACTTGACTTAAAGACAAAGGAAAAAAACAAATTTACTAGAATCGACGCTAATGGAAAAGTGTTAGAAGAAATATGGTATAACTCCAATGGCTCAGTAGGTTCCAAGAACACCTATCTTTATGATTTATTGGGCAATAATCTTGAGAAAGCAAGTTATAACGACGATGGAACAACGCATTCAAAAGATACTTACAAGTATCATAATCAAGCCAAAATTTTAGAACATATTCAATACTATGGTGATGGTACTATTGCCTTCAAGAACACTTATCAATATGACGAAAATGGCAATTTATTCGAACAAATAAATTGTAATGTCGATGCTATTGATTATGTGAAATTGAATTATAAATACAACAATAAAAACAAGCTAGTTGGGCAGATTCAATATAATGCCGATGGCTCCATTGGCTCCAATGATATTTATCCGTACGATAACGACAACCTTGCTGAAATGATAAGCTATTACCCGGACGGTTCTGTTGGTTCAAAGGATTGTTATTTGTACAATTCCAACAATAGTGTAATTCAGCAAATGCATTATGTTTCCAAAGATTCACTAGCATCGAAATATATTTACATTTATGATACACAAGAAAATATGATTGAAAAAGTTGAGTATAGTGCCGGTGACACACTTGGAGCTAAAGATTCTTTCAAGTATGATGACAAAAGGAATATAATCCAGAAATTAAACGTAACGATGACGGTTCATTAGAGTGGAAATATGCTTATAAATACGATTCTCAAGGTAATAAAATTGAAATGATTGAATACAACTTATTAGATGAGCCTATTTCACAAATAGTGTATATTTACTCGAAGTAAAAAAAAATAATCTCTTATCAGAATCACTTCTAATAAGAGATTGATATTATACAACTCATCCGATTACCCAAGAAGTACTCGGATGAGTTATTTATTTAAACTTCTTTTTTTACCTGCTTCACCATTAGCCACATAAACACAGAAAATAGTAATAAGTATATTGTGCTGAAGAGAATTACAGAGAACAGCACTTCCCCGCCTGAAACAGTAACTGAAACTGCATCCTTTGTGCGAAGTAATCCATAAACAATCCAAGGCTGGCGCCCAATTTCGGCGGACATCCAACCAAGTTGGTTTGCGGCTTGAGCAAATAAAATACTAAACACATAGGTCAATAATAGCCATTTCGTTTGGTATAATTTACCACCTTTGAACATAAAAAGGCTAATCAAAGAAATTCCTATAAAAAATATGCCGAACACCACCATTAGATGGTACGTTTGGAAAACTATGTTTACAGGAGGTCTGTCACCTTTTGGAAAATCCTTTAATCCTTTTATTTCAGTTTTAGTATCCCAACTGACCAACCAAGAAAGCATACCGGGTAATTTAATCCCATAAGTAACTTCTTCTTTTTCGTTAACCCAGCCTATTAAATACATATCCGCGGGACCGGTTTTATAATGCCCTTCTAGAGCGGCTAATTTAGTCGGTTGGTATTTTGCGACGCCATTTGCGCTTGAATGTCCGGTGTATAACTGAAATAATGAAGAAAAGAGTAGGACATATACACTGATTTTTAGCGTTTTCTTTGCTGATTCGATATTTATCTTTTTCAATAAATGATATGCTGAGACTGCCGCAACTAAACAAGCTCCGGTTATCCACGCCGCTGACAAAGTGTGGCTCAATCTATCAATGGTAGATGGATTGAAAACCATAGCCCAGAAATCTGTTATCTCCGCTCTTGTAAAGGCTCCATTCGTCACGATATTATACCCAGAAGGAGTTTGCTGCCAAGAATTGGCAACTATTATCCATAAAGCTGATAAATGAGCGCCAAGAGCAACCATTACGGTAGAGAAGAAATGCATCCGAGGACTTACCTTTTTCCAACCAAAAACTAGAATAGCTAAGAAAGCGGATTCCAAAAAGAATGCAAAAAGTCCTTCTGCGGCAAGTGGACTACCGAAGACATCACCTACAAATCGGCTGTAGGTTGACCAATTTGTTCCGAATTGTAACTCCATAACAAATCCCGAAGCTACTCCGAAACCGAAAATTAGTGCAAAAATCTTTACCCAAAACTTAGTTAGCTTTTCATAAAGCGGATTTTTTGTTTTCAGGTATATACCTTCCATCACCACCAACAAGATTCCTAATCCTATGCTCATTGGAGGAAATAGATAATGATAACCAATGGTTATTGCAAATTGAATTCTAGATAATATAATTGGGTCCATAATAATAATTTAATTAGTTAAACAAAAGATTTGAATTTAAATCGGAAAGTTTTTTAATGCTTTCCAATGTGCCAAATACCAATAATTTATCACCTCGAACAAGTTTAAAATGAGGTTTTGGATTTAAGATAGCATCCCCCTCACGAAGAACTGCTAAAACAGTAACACCAGTGGCGTTTCTAAAATCCAAATCGTGCAGGGATCTATTAAATATTGGGCTATTGTCGGATAGATCAATTGTTTCCATAGCCAAATTTGGTATATTTGATCCCAAATTGGTTTCCAAAAAGTCTATAACATTTTTATTTAATACCATATTTGCCATACGCTGACCACCGGCATTATATGGATTAACAGTTCTGTTAGCACCCGCTTTTTGCAATTTAGATATATTTTTATCGCTACTTGAACGAGCAACAATAAAGATATTAGGATTAACTTCTCTTGCCGTAAGTGCGACAAATATAGAAACCGCAGGATCGGCGGCAGTAATAATCAATCCATCAGCCCGTTTTATGCCGGCTAATTCCAAAACCGCTTCGTCTGTTGCATCACCCTCAATATAAAAACAATTAGGGTTAGTGTCATCAATAATTTTTGGTTGAAAATCGGTATCAATGCACACAACTTTTTGCTCATTTTTCAATAACTGCACAATAGTTAATCTACCCACATTTCCGTGACCGACGACAATTATATGATCAGCGATTTTTTCCAGTTTCTGCTTCATCTTTTTCTTCCCACGATTGTTAAACACATTCACAATTACTAAGTTCTCCATCAAAGAACCAAGTATATAGAACAAACTCCCGATACCAATAACAGCAATAATCATTGTGAATATCTTGCCGGCGTCAGTTAATGGATATACTTCTCTATATCCAATTGTTGCTATGGTTATGAATGTCATATAAAAAGCATCAAGTAATGTAGCAGGTGTATCTTGCCAAAGAATTGAATAACCAACCACACCAATGACCATAACGAAAGCCAATAAAAAAAAGGGGTAAACCGGTTTATTTAATTTTAGTTCTCGTTCAGTTATTTGCGTTTTGAATATCATTTAACAAATCATTAATTTTTAATTCAATATTTATTTTAAAATAACGTCTTTGAGATTTATTAATTGTTTTAATTTTTTATAAAATCGGAGTTAATTATGGCTCAACCATTGCACATCACAGATGCAACCTTCGAAACAGAAGTTCTTAAATCAGATATACCGGTAATACTCGACTTTTGGGCAATATGGTGCGGTCCTTGTATGGCACTATCCCCAACTATGGATGCTTTAGCAAACGAATTTGATGGAAAAATAAAAGTATGTAAAATGGATGTTGATAAAAACCGCAATATTCCTATGGAATATGGTATTAGATCAATCCCTGCTCTTTTAATTTTCAAAGGCGGTGAATTAGTTGATACTATTATAGGCGCAGTGCCTAAATCGCAAATTCACAGTCGCTTAACTGAAGTTTTATAATCTGGTACTTACATTCTATGCGGCTAATCGAATAGATCAGCCGCTTTTCTTTTTTAAAATTCTTATTAAATTAGTTCGAAATGAAAAAAATAATAATATTCAGTATTTTATCCGCATTTTTTCTTATATCCTGTAAAACTACGGATTATAAATCTTTAACAACTGCTAAAAGTGTATTCGAAACGGGAAAACAACTTTTTGCGAAAAAGGACTATCTAGAAGCCCAAAATTTATTCGAAAAGATTAAATTACAGTTTCCCTCAAGTATTTATTCCGATAGCTCGCAATACTATTTAGGTGAGATTTATTACGCCCGCAAAGAATATGTATTAGCGGCGTATTCCTACAGCCTTTTAGAAAGAAATTATCCTGCAAGTTTATTGAGAAAAGACGCAAGATATAAAAATGCTTTATGTTATTATCAATTATCTCCTGATTTTGACAGAGACCAGGAATATACAAAAAAAGCCATTGACCAATTCAATAATTTTAAAGAATTACACCCTGGTGACTCTTTGTTTTTCGATGCTCAAAAAAAAGTTATTGAATTGACTAAGAAATTAGCTCAAAGGGATTTTGCAACCGCAGAACTTTACTCGAAAATTGAAGAACCAAAAGCAGCCATAATTTATTATAATTCTGTTATAGAAAATTATGTAGATTCTGAGTTTTTTGAACCATCGTTTATCGGTAAATTAAAGGCTCAAATTCTAATGGAAAGTTTTGAGAAAGCACGCTCCACAATAGATTTATATAAAAAGCGATTTCCGGAAAACGCAAATCGCTCTGATATAAAAGAATTTGAAAGAATGATTGCTAATGGATTAAATCCCAAACAAACTTCTAAATAAAAACTATTCTATTTCAACATAAACCCCTCTGCTCAAGACCCTGTCGAAAGCGGTTTTTGGAGAATTATTCGTCTTGAATATTTTTTCAACTTTGTCTGCATCTATTTCAAGATATTCAATAGCACTATGCATTCTTCTACGTGCTAATTCATCATTATATGACTGCTCACCCAAATCATCTGTTGTCGCAATCAAATAAACCTTTTTGCCTTGAGCCAAAGCTGCATTCACTTTTGATTTTGCTGATTCGTTAACACTAAAGAAATTCGCTTTATCAAATCTGGAATATCCTAGAACTACAAGTTCTCTTCTGCCCTCTGCAACAGCAGCATTTGTATATTGTTTTAGATATTTCGGGTGGAACACTAATTCGCGTTGGGTTTTGACTGATATCTTATCGTTATCCGAGGCTGTAGCATACACAGTAAGCTTTTCATCAGAAAACTGGCCCACTTTGTCGGTACCTAAAAAACTATCGTCTACAAAGAGTTCTACGCCATTTACACCAAAGTCTGCAAAAGTATTGCTTTTGACGGGTGAAAAGATCGTTCCTACGAATTCTTTAACTCCTGCTTCACTTTCAACCTTTGGTTCAATTTTCAAAGTAACTTTACGTACATTAATTTTCACATCTTTAATTGCTTTTATTTGAACAAGTTTTTCCTTGTCCGAAGTTTCTAAAACCAATAATCGGCTTTCGTCGGCTAATTCGTTATATTTAAAATCTTCGCTTACAATCTGGTTTTCCACCGTAATTCTTTTGCTGTCAATACCATTTGCGGTCATCATTTGAACAACATTTTGTACTCTTTTATTGATGGTTTCTTTCGATTCAGTTTTTTCTTTCAAATCAGGTGTTTTTGCAATGATTTTCAATTCAAGATCTTTGTTATCGAGCATTTTATCGGCGATTGCATTTACAGTATTTTCAGCCAAATATGTTAATTCAGCGGTTTGATTCGCGTTATAATAAATCTCATTTGGGAATAAGTATTCGTCAAAATAATAATTCTGAGTGATTTCAATATCAATCGGTTCGTTTGCAACTAACTTATTATCCGCAAATATATTGAGTTCAAGATTCAAGTTCTTCATTTTGTTCATAGGAGTCGGCAATAGCGGTCTTAAAGGCGGTTTTGGTGGCTCCGCTTTTGGTAAAGGCTTTGTTGCATTGTATGCTAAAGTTACACCTGCTTGAACATTATTGACTTTCCAATTCAAACCGTTAACTATATTGGTTAATCCATAATTAAACGATATACTCGGTATTATATCAAGGTCATTATAACTTTTCAATTTATATCGAGCGATAAGGTTTATGCTCGAAAACAAGTTTTGGGCTGAAGGTAAATCACCTGATGCCACATCGCGCTTATTTGTTCCGGTTTCGTAAAACCTATCCTTATTCAGTAATGTTTCAGATTGTTCATACTTTGGGTTAAAAATCCAACCTAATCGAACTCCCAAACCTAAGGACAAAGGAATTTCGAATGGATGGAATATCATACCGTTAGTTATGTAGGCCATAGGTAAAAAAGCTTTTAAATCATTTCTAGCATTCATTTTTTCGTAAGTGGTTTCTGAAATATCATATCCAATAGTATGAGTAACAGTATATTTTGCATCCAACCCGGTATAACCTATGTTTAAAAGGTAATTCCAGTTCATCCCAAATAATTGTTTTGGGCTTTTATATTCCAAACCGAGACCGGCTCCGGGCATTATTCCATAAGCAAACCCAAAATTGGGGCTTGTATTATTAACATTGGGGAGTTTTGGGAAACTCGAAGCATAAAAATTATTATTAAGGTATAAATCTGCAGTATATATACAATTCTTATATTCTTTAGATATTAATGTAAACGGTATTAACAGAAAAATTATGATTATTTTCTTCATATAAGATAAATTTATTTAGTTATTAAAAATCCGGCGGTTGTAATATAACCTTGAGCTAGCAATTTAACAGTGTAATTTCCGGAGATTAAACTGCTTGTAATCAATCTATAGTTATTCGAACCTAATTGCGTAGCATTAATGTCCAAACTTGATACTACCAATCCTAATTGGTTTACGACTTCAATTTTACAATTAACTGTCAATTTGGAATCAAAAACTATATCTAAATAATCTGTCGCCGGGTTCGGTGATAAACTTGTAATTATTAGTTTATCGGAATTCCTATAAATTTTTCTGTCGGGATATGGTATATTAATAGTTAAACTTCCTTTCTTTGCCAAAGTACCTACTGATTTTCCAAAAAGAAGGCAATTATTGTCGAATAACAAATCAGTAAAATTGTTTTCAGCATATCCTGGGATTCCCTTAATTACTGCTAAATTACCTTGACCTGCGAAATCACCCTCTACTCTAATTTTGAAAATCCGATCCGATCCATCGTATCTGTTTTCCAAAATTTCAGCGCTATCAAAATCGGTTGTAATAGATGTAGGAATGAATAATCGTGGATTAGTTCTGATAATCGCTTCGAAAATTCTTCGCCCTTTGTATGGAGCAACGTTATCCCGTACTTCATAAGTTACCGGAATACTGACTTCATCTGTAGGATTTGCTACTACATCCGCTATTTTCACCTGTGCAGTTCCTTCATAATTGCCTAAGCTTAATGATCTTTGCACCAAACAAGGAGTTGCATCAAGGCTCATAGAAACTAGATTTTTGGAGGATTGTAGTTGCCTTATCTGTAATACTAAAGTATCGTGTCCACTTATTATTATTGGCAGTGGTGTAACAGTTTCGAAATAACCGGTAGGCGAATAAGTAACATTATCGAAAGTTATTGAGGTCTCCCCTGTATTAACAACGTACAAAGTTCTTACATTGATTTCCGGTATAAAAAGTAATTTGGTATGGCTTACTTCAACAAAAGTACCTATACCTTTGCCTCGTAATGTCATTTTTTCAGTATATTTCGCTTGCTGAGAATGGAAAAGCACTAATTCACACGATTTATCCCCAAAGCTCTGTGGTGCAAAATACAGGTTCATCTCTATTTGACCACCGGCTGGTATAATGGTATCTTTTATATCATCTCTTTTAAAATGTACCTTATCTGTACCGGAAAACTCAAATTTATTTACAATCAATGGTACAGGATCTCTATTTATAAATATGACGCTTCTGATTAAATTTGATTCACCTAAGCATACATCGCCAAAGTTCAAATCTCGTGTCGTATATTCAATATTTCTTGGTAATGATTTCGAATTTAATGGGACAAAATAGTCTATACCGCAAACTGTAAATACCAATGAATCGCTAATAGTACCTATGTCAACAGGGAAATAATCTAAATGGAAATTTGCGCAACCTCCCGGATCAATAGTATCTTTCTTTTTATTATCATCTAATACTTTAAAATGGGTTCCGTTTTTCATTCTAAGATTATAATAATCTACTATACCCATACCTGTATTACAAACATTAGTAATATAAAAATCATTATGAGTTCCCATATATGCTTGTGGAACATTTTGAATTGGTCTTGATACTTCCACCGGTACTATATAAAATATACCATCACTTTTATCGAAATCAGGAAAAGCAAAAATTCTAAATTTAATGTTATCGTTAGGTGATGTACTACTGGAACCAACAGAATGGGCATCAGGAGCAAATTGTACATCGGTCAAAGCCCCATCGATATGGGATGCGAGATACTGCGGATTGACTTCACCCGTTAAATCAAGTAGCATCAACTGTTCTTGATATTGAGATCCCAAAACAAATTGACGCGATTCAGGACTAAAAGTATGAACTACCGGATTACTTCCCGCGGCTCGAACCGCACCTACAACGTGACCTCTGTCTATATCATATATATAATTGTTGGTTAACCCACCCATGTTTTTAAACCCTAATGACATTAATTTCCCATTAGGTGAATATCCTATGATAATCGGCAAATATTCATCTGAGATATCATATTTTTTTGCCTCTGAAAAATCCGGCAGAGATAGTTCTTTTACAGTTCCATCCATCAAAGCGATGAGCGCTTTGTCTAATTTATCGTTAAATTTAAAATCTATTATAGGATAATCGAATTTTAGTACTTTAATTATTGAAAAATCCAATGGATTATAGATCGGTAAAGTTGCTGATGAACCTGCAGGAACAAAAACCATATATTTTTTCTTTTTGTCAACAAGAAGCCTCTTGCCCCAGAATTTTTCCATAACCTTATATTTTGAAATTGGTAATCTACTCTTACCATTAAAATATGCAATATAAGCCTGGTCCTTTGCACCCCAACTTCCTTTCATATTATAAGCAACTGCAAATAATGAATCGCCGGAAATATAATCCAGACCAAAAACATCCTCTGTCGGTGTATCGTTGACATCCATCAACGACCATTTGTTTATAACAACGGGAGCACCTTGACTGTACAAATCATATTCAAGTGTTTCCCCTTTATCAGTAACACCTAATAAACGAGAACCATTTTGATTGTATGCCAATTTATTTATTCCTGAGTAAATATCATTCAAACTAAAAGAACTTGACTCATTTAACTCTTGGACAATTTTTATCTGAGCTCGATTGGTTATATCAGCAGGAACTTTCCATTTATAAACAGAATCTTTGACTTTGTTAATATATTTCCAATTTCTGCCACCATCGATGCTATAATAAATTAAAACAAAGGAGCTTTTTGCATTATTTTCCCATTTAATATCAAAATCTTCACAAGGTGTTAGAATTTCCGAACCATTCGGTTTTATTAGATGTAAAACTGTTTCTTTTTCATATTCAGCTTTATTTGCAAATATAGGAATGCGTTTCTTAAGACCGTGGTTATAATATATTGTCAAAATATCATAATATTGGTCGTAAGTATCGGGTTCAAACATAAGGTTAATGTAATAACCATTATCAGTCATTAGGTCGCAAGGTGGGTCAGGAAAAGTGTATCTCGGCAATAATGAGCCTTTCATCCCCACAGTAAAATATTTTGTTTTAGTTCTTATAGAATCTATGTGGACATTATCAGTGGACTTATCCAAAAATGAAGGTTGAATATGTATTTGATAAGGGACCTTGTTTCCTGGTGGAATATAACCATAGTTTATTTCGCTTATAGCTTTTTCGTCCTGATCGTTTATACGAAACACTACAAATCGTCCGATATATCCCATAATATCGCTTTCTACACTTTCGCCATCTAACGTCCAAATCAATTTTCCACGGTACAGAGTCGAATCCCAATAAATATTTTCGGGAATCCAAGATACTGTTTGCCAACTATTTTCAAATCCGGTAACCTTTATTGGTTTTGCACCATCCACCCAATTCTCATATATTATAAGTTCGTTGGCATCTACACTAGTTATAATACCATTCTGTCTTGCTTGAATTTTAGCTGTTAGAATTGGCGGTTGACCGGTAACAACATTTTCAGACCACGATACTTGTTTAATCTCCAAAGTTAAATCGGCTTTTGTTATATAAACAAAAGCAAAAAATATAAGTAAAACACAAAAATTCTTCATAAACCTATCAAATTTGCAATAAAATATAATCGTATAACAAAATATTAACGAAAAAGTTACACTAATATTTAAAAATAAAGCTGTCTTGTTTCCAAGACAGCTTTATATATAAGTTATGTTTTAATATTACGTTATTTAACTATTGTAATATTTTTATTTAACAATGTTGCACCGGAACGTACTACTAATGTGTAAGAACCGCTTGCGAAATCTGAAGAGTTGATTGTCAAGGTTGTGATTCCACTTGGCAATTGACCTGAATGAAGTGTTTTAACCAAAGCACCTGCAGCATCATATAATTCAACGCTTACTGTTGAGGCTTCTGACAAAGTAAGAGTGAAATCTGAAGAACTGCGAACTGGACTTGGTAATACGTTGCCTAATTCAATACCGCCGTTACCATTCAATACAACTTCTACTGCATTTGAATACTCATATTGACCACTAGCGTCAACCATCTTCAATCTATAAGAATAGCGATTGTTCATAGTTACTTTGTTGTCTGTCAAACCGTAGTAATGCAATACACTGCTGTTACCTAACGCTGGTACTTCACCAACTTTAGAGTAATTCAATTCGCTACTGCTTACTAATGATCTTTCAACTTCAAAACGTAATGAATTTTGTTCACTTGCTGTGGACCAATTCAATTCTACGCGTTGACCAACTGGTTCTGCTGTGAAGCTGTATAATTCGATAGGGTTAACAATGCCGCCGTTACGGTTCAAGTAATCAATACCGCCGCGCATAATGTCTTCAACTTTATCAAAGTTGCGCCAATCTACGCCCAAGTATAAGATATTTCTATTTACTGATGTAAACGCGCCACCCATTATACGACCTTCTTCAGGGAAGTCAGGATTCAATAACTCATCATATTTGAATGCTGTACGTACACGACCTTCACCGTCTTCCAATAAATTGAATAAGCCCGGTTGTGGATATGTGTCTGCACTGTGACCTGATTTCTCAATCATATATGTATTATGACCTGATACACTAACGCCCGTTACTGTTTTGCCACTGTAATCTGCATAACGTCCACCTAAAGATTGTTTGTCCAAACCGAGAGGGCTGTATGGATAACGTGGTTCTAAACGGAATTCGCTACTTAAGTTGATGTCTGGGTCAATACCTTTGTTGATTACGTCTAATTTTTCATTGCGAACGAATTCTTCAGAAGCCATAATGAAGTTCTTTTTGGTTAATTCTGTACCGCTGTGAATGAAGTTAATCAAGTGTTGTTTTTCGTATCTGTTTAATATTGTGTTGTTACCATCTGAATAAATTACTGATTTATACATTGTATAGTCAATTGAACGTGTTGGCCAACCTAAACGATTGATATAATCTACGTCTTGACGATAAGCTAAATCTGTTTTCTTATCAGCTAATTTGTTTGCTTCAGCTTGTTGACGGCTTACATTATATAATGTAATGTCGCGCAATGAAGTTTCTACTGCTTTAGCATTCAAAGTAGATGCTAATAAGTTGATATCGCCGGCTACTGCGTCTGGATCTGGAACCATCAAGTTATTGCTTTGTAAAATCTTGTAAGTTTTAGCTCTCATTACATAGAATCTGTAATATTGACTTACTGTATTATCATTTGTATTTTGGTCATCACCTACTGTCAAATCTAATCTATAGCGTGGTGTGACGTTTTCTTCCATTTTGTAGAATTCGCCAAACGGAACGGTTTCATCTAATTCTGCATAAGTTTCAGGTGTGATTACCCAATCAGGAACATTTACATAAGCGAATTCTTCGCTGTTTGAGCGTACTTTAGTTGTGTAGTTTGAAACTGATAACCAACCGGTTGGAGTTTCTCTAAACAATTTGAATGCTATAGCAATGTTTTCTTCTTGTGTAGTACCAATGTTGCGAATAATTGCTGATACAGGAACTGTTCCTGCTGTCATCATATATTCTGCATCGTTTAATTTACCTGTGCTTTCTTGATATTTCATAGGCGAAGTAATTATTGTAGCTTCGAAGTCAACGTTATTGGTTTTGCCAATAAATTCAACTGCTCCAATATCATAACGTTCTTCAGCTTGACCGCGTTGTAATCCGTGAATGTCATAGTGTGTTCCAACTAATAATTTACCACGGTTGTTAAGAGGAGAACCTTCTGGTTTTGCTTTTACTACAATATCTGTTGCACTGATTGTAAAGTCAGGTGTGAAGTCTTTACCTGTTACTGATAAAATATCTTGTCCTGTCCAAGCTTGCCATTGGCGTAATGTTTTGTATTCGCCTTTAGAACCGTTGTTCAATAAAGCCAAATACCATTCTTCATCAGCGTTTTGCATAGGTGCTTTTTCGATAAATCTTACAGCATCGACCATTGGGCTGGTGTAAATTACGTTATAGTTAGATTCAACTGAACCTTTAGCTGTTTCGAATACTTGTTTAGCCGCATTATTGTTGTTAACTAATGGCATAAGACCAACGATGAATAAACCTGAGCTTATATTCGATGTGCCACCGTTGATGACTTTAACAGCATTGTTATATAATTCAGCACTGTTTGTGTTTTGAATACCGATACCGAAAACGTTTCCTTTGGTTGTGTTATCTATTATTACTGTGTTATTCATAATACTAACACCTCTTAATAAACCGGTAGGGTTGTTTATAGTACCGATTACACCGGCAACGCGTTCAGCGAACACATTGATACCGGATACATCAGCACCGCTTGTTAGGTTGTTAATGTTCCATATTGCATTACCTTCGATTACTAAATCGTCGGAAACAGATGGGAATACAACAATACCTTTTGAAGGATCGTCGTATTTGTTGTGTGATTGTTCTACACGAATACCTTCTGCTGAAGAACCACCATTAACACTACTTACACGGTTGTTAACTACTTTTGTATTAACGTTGTTATAACCTACATAATCACCGTGAGCTCTTCCGCCCAATACTATACCAGTAGCTTTTGAAGTACTTGTTACATCGTTAATTACGTTGCGAGTAACTGAAGAGTTTTCTTCAAAACCTAAGAAAATACCTGTGCTACCACTTGAAGTAATAAGGTTATTTTCAATTAATGTATTTTTATTATAACGATTTTCTAATGTTTCTTTGTCTGTTTGCACGTCTTTGATTAAAACCGGTCCCATACCTAAACTTAACACACCAAATCCAAAACCACTGATTTCATTATTTACGAAAACGTTGTTGCTGTTTGGAATGATATCAAGCATATAGCCCGCATCTTGTGTTTTATCTTGTGGTAAGCCTTCTACTGTGATAGGTTCTTGTTTTGAAATCCTAGCACGGTTAACAATACCGGCTGAATATGATTCATTTGTTTGAAGTACAACATCAGGTTCAAATTTGTTACCATCTTTTTTGTTATAGAATGTTCCGGGAACATAAGATGAATTTTTAATTTGAGAAGTTCCGTTTTCGATTAAAATGTTTTTAATAGTAACATTTTCAGAACCACCGGCTAACAAGAATGCAGCGCCATAAGTTGGATGTCCACTATTTAATACAAATTTAATACTCTTATTTTTTCCACCGTCAATTGTAATATAGCCAGGGTTATTTGCATAAGAAATTAATAAATTTGTTGGTAATTGTTCGTTGATTATAGCACCAGAATATTTGTTTTGTAATCTTTGACCGAACAAAACGCCAATACCTTGTTTACTAAATAAGTTAATTGTGATAGAAGCTTTTAGTATTTCTAACTCTTTTGATGGTTTGATATTAATCGGATTGGCTTGACTATGACCTAATATTGTTGTTGTCAAATCCCAAGCAGGAGCAGAAACATTAATATCACCAACATTATATACTTTATCAATTAATATTAAAGTAACAGGACCATCAATACCATTTCTGTACAACGAATTCATCGCATCGTCAATAGTAGCAAAATCGCCACCGGTACCAACTGTGAATTCACCTTTTAATGAGTTAACTACTTCAAAATTGAATTTAATTTGATCATTTTTTGTTTGACGGTCACCAACAGCTTTAATAGTCATTGTACCTTCATACATACCTGCTTTTTCTAAAGCAATCGGAGGGAATTTTACCGAACGAATGTTTTGTCCTTCAGGTGCTTGTGGTAATGATTCAATAATTACATCAACTGATTTTGAATAGCTTGATGTTAAATGTTTGAATTCCATTTTAGCATAGGCGTTACCGATATCAGAAATACCGTTATTTTTGAAATCACCTATTGGGAAGAATGGACGATTGATTACAATAGTTTTACTGTCTTTTAAAGGTATTACAGATGCATAAGCTTGTGCTTCGTATTCGTCGGCAACAGCGAATGTATATTCAGGATCTCCCTCTCTCATAAATCTATCATTGAAAGGTTCCATATCAGCAGCACTTAATAAATCGCATTTGATATACATCTTGTATTGACCAACTTTATCAGGTTTAACAGAACCAAATTTAATGGTTGCTATTTTACCTTGTCCTAATACCCCGGTTGCTTCTTTGTCGGAATCATAAGTATATGATTTTTCCCAGAATAATAGTCCATCAGGATCATATATTTTGCAAAAAGCATCGAATTTATAAATAGGATTTAGACCTGTATTAGTAAATGTGCCAATAGCATCCATAGTTAATCCACGTGCATATTTAAAGTAACGTGGGAAACCATCTGTTAATGGAGATTCGATACTCGATGCGGCTACGTCATTAGCCCAAGAACAAATGAATTCTTTTTTAATTACTTTTGGTGGTTTACCAGGTAAAGTAACTGTTAAACGTAATTCATAAACACCACCGGATTGAGCCATAAATGTGCCGTCACCGCCAACTGAATATTTACCGCGTGATTTTGTCATCGGTACTATCTTTTGATTAGGCCATTTGCTACCACTGATGTCAATTGTAGGACTTCCTGTTGTGCGATCCAAAGCTTCATAAACCAATTTTTGGCTTTCGTCTGCACCCAAAGGTTTAGGACCAAATATTTGATAGTTTAATGTAGTTCCTTCTTTCATTGCACCGCCAAGTTCTACCATTGGACGTTTGAACAATACAGGAGGATCATCTGGTTTGTCTTTTCTTTTACGGGTTTCACCGTTATATTTCTCACCAGCTAACAAAATGTTATTTGGTGCAACGTTATCTGGGAATGAGCTTTTTAAAGCAACTGCAAATGTGATTAAGTAATCTTCTATTTCGCCATAACCATAGTTATAAGCATAATATGTTACACCACCATATCCATACAAGTAAACATATCCATCAACACAAGCATCTTTATCATATTGTGGTCCAGGATATGGAATTTGTTTCCAGGTCGTATAATCATAAGTATAACCTTGGCAAGCCATTATACGTAGTCTTGTTTTCTTTAATTCTACATCTTCGGGAACTTTAAATTCTTGAGTTACCTCGAAAGCATTACAATATCCAGCACCACTTTTCATCCAGAAATGTGATTCATATTGATTAATGTATTCATTTTCAGGTCTGCTTTGGCTTAGATTATCGGCGAAATCGGCATCCATATTCCAATCTGCAAACATTCTAACACTACACCAAGCGGCAGACCAAGAATACCCAAAATCACAATAAGAATAAATGTAACCAAAGTCATAGGTCCAATCATTTGGTTTTATTCTCATTTGTGCTACGTAAGTTTCACCGGGTACAAATTCACCCCCACCTGTATAGTCTGATATCAAATAAAATTGATAACAGTTTTGGAATACATCGCCGGAATTTTTTTGTACAGGGCGATTAGTAGGGTCGCTTTTCATATATATCTGTAAATCAGATAGGGTTAGCACAGGTACTGCTAAATAGAAGGAGTACATTTTAGGGTAATCGCCATAACACATATAGTATGAGTAATACAAAGCGTTTTGTTTTGATACCCATTGGTTTGGTAGGCAGTATCCCTCGGGGCCTGTATCTTGAGCCATCGCAGGGATGTTGCTAACCGATAGCATTACAAATATTGCCGTCATCAAAAGGGCAAACTTGTAAATAAATGGTTGTTTTTTCATCATCGTTTCCTCAAAAATTATATTAAATTAATTAGTTTTCAGTTCTATTATAATATTCATCATATACAATAACACAAAAGTACGTTTTTTGTTACAATTATTTTCCAAATATACATATTTTTTTTAAAAAAACAGGACTTATAATTGATAGTGTGTAAAAATATTTATTTTTATGCATTTTTGTTATTAAAATATCGAAGGATTTATTATTATTTACGATTTATTCTGAATTTTATTATTATTTTTTTGCCAAAAATTCCTTTATGCTTAACGAATACAAAAAGTGGTATAAATATTTTTTTTTGCTTCTTTGACATTAAATTCGACAAAAATTTGATTATTAACTTTTTGAAGTTTAATTTTGTAGTTTGTATCTAAACTATATTATATAAATTTGAATTTAATGTTTAACAATAAAATATATGGAGTAATTTATTAATGGGAACTTTCGAAAATATCAGAAAGATATCACCTTGGTTTTTCGGTCTATTTGCCGTTTTACTAGTTCTGTTTTTTACTATCGGAGATAATACCATCGTAGATGGTTTAACCGGCAGACGTAATCAATCAGCACAAGAAATCGGAAAGGTTCTAGGCGAAAACCTATCAAGAACTGAATATGACAAACAACTTAATGATGTCATTCAATCACAACGCGACAACGGTATTGATAACCAAAATACTGAGCAATTGAGTAACGATATTTGGAGCAGAATGGTTAATAAAGTAATATTTGAAAAAGAATATGAAAAAGCCGGTATCGTAATGTCCGATGATAGAATTAGAGACATTTTAATAGAAACACCACCTGCAGGACTTAGAAAAAACTTTACAGATTCTACGGGCGGCTTTATGAAAGATATGTATCTTACTTTCATAACAAACCCGGAGAACTATCTACGTTCGAATCCAAATATTCAAAAATTGCCTGCTGAAAAGCAACAAGAAATATTAGGTCAATGGCGCCAATACATAATGGCTTATGAAGACAGTATTAAAACTGCTACCCCTTATAATGTATATAATTTAGTTGTCAGTGAAGCCGCTTCTATAGTTTCGCCGGAATTTGCTAAACAGCAATTTACTGAAGAAAACACTAGTGTTGATATTCTTTATAAAGCTTATCCTTTACGTAATTATATGAGCGCTCAATTGAAGGTTTCCGACAAAGAATTGAGAGATTATTACCAAAGTCATAAAGAAAAATATGTAGAGAAAGAAGATAAAGTTAATATAAAATATGTAGTTATACCAATCTTGCCTTTGAAAACCGATACCATTAAGATTCAAAAACGTATTGAAAAAATTAACGAAGGGTTAGCATCAGTAACAACTGAACCAGCCCGCGACAGCGTTTTCGAAATGAAATTAAATGAATATTCAGGAAGAACCCACGATTATAATTCACCTACAAATATGGACGCTCAGAAATTAGCTATATTAAATGTAATGAACAAAGGTCAAGTGGTAGGTCCATTAAAATTAGCTGATACTCTATACTTCTTCCGTTTAGACGACGTTCGCGAAGGTAAAGACACAATCGTTAAAGCTAAACACATTTTAATTAGATGGGCAAACGAAACCAAAAAAGACAGTGCTATGGCATTTGCGAAGGGTTTAATTGCTAAGTTGAAAGGCGGAGCAGATTTTTCTGAATTAGCACGCCTTCATTCAGCAGATCAAGGTTCAGGGGCTCAGGGTGGCGAAGTTGGTTGGTTTGGACGCGGCCGTATGGTTGAATCATTCGAAAAAGCTTCATTTGGCGCACCTAAAGGTCTTGTGGCAAATCCTGTTGAATCACAATTTGGTTACCACATTATCTATGTTGAAGACTCTCAAAGCAAAGAAATCAAATTTTCTGAGATTTTATTCATACCAAAAATAAGCACACTTTCTAAAAACAAATATATGATGGATTCCCGTTCGGTCTATACAATGTTAGAAGACGGACAAACTTGCGAATCAGTTGCTAAGAAAAGTGGATTTATTGCCGGTGAAACAGGTTTCTTACCTAAAGGACAACCTTTCTCTATTACAAGTCCTGAATGGATTTCCACAAGATTCTTCGTTGATACAGCGTTTGTTGCAGACAAAGGCGATATCATTCAACCACGTACATTTGATAATTGCATTATTATTGCTCAAGTAGCCGATAAACGCGACAAAGGCGATTATATTCCTATTAAAGATGTAGCCGCTGAAATTCAAAGCAAAGTACTAATCAAAAAACAATATAATTTAGCAAAAAATGATGCCGAAAAAGATTATTCCGTATTTAAAAAATATGGTTCTTTATACGATGCACAAAAAGCTGATTCAAATTTCAGAATCGCTTCACAAGTTAATATGATGTTGTCAAGTCCTTTGGAAGGAATTGGAAGAGACCCTATCTTCATATCAAAAACAGCAACTTCAGGTTTGAACAAGGTTGAAAAGCCATTCAAAGGTATAGCGGGTTATTATATGATTGAGTTACGTAAAAAGACTCAACCTACTACAAAACAAGTTGATCAGAATTTGAAAGCATATATGGATGCTATATGCAGACAATCTCAAGTTTCCGCTCTTACTACTTGGGTTGATGTATTACGCAAAAATGCCGAAATCGAAGATTTACGATATATGTTCTACGAAAAATATTAATTTAGATAAAAGCTGAAATTAATTTCAGCTTTTTTTTGATTATGAATATGCAAAATTATCTCAAAGAAATAGTTAAAGAATCGGCCGGTTGTTACACAGTTAACAATCTTGCCGATTCTTATGCTTTTTGCAAGAAAATAGCAACCAAGCATTACGAAAATTTCCCTGTAGGTTCGTTCCTTATTCCCAAAGAGCTTCGCCCCCACTTCTATGCTATTTACGCTTATGCTCGCACGGCGGATGATTTAGGTGATGAACTTGTGGGCGACTCTAAAATGAAATTAGAAGCCTTGGAACAATTCCAAAGCTCATTGACATATAATTATGAATTACTTGAACAAAAACACCCAATCTTTTTTGCCCTTCAGAATACGATAAAACAAATAAATTTGTCTTTGAACCCTTTTCAGAAGCTAATCACAGCTTTTAAAAAGGATTCGGATTTCCAACCTTTTACTTCTTTAGCCGGATTATATGATTATTGCAAATACTCTGCTAATCCAGTTGGTGAGCTCGTATTATCGCTTTTCGATGAATGTAACAAACCAAATTTAGAATACTCCGACGCTATATGCACCGCTTTGCAAATGGCAAACTTTTGGCAGGATATATCAATTGATAAAAATATCAACCGATGCTATATCCCGCTCGATATTTTGGAACGATTCGACATTCCGCTCGAATGCTTTACCTCGGCAAATATCATTTTCCCGAGTACATCGAATTTTAACAATTGTATGGATTATTTATTCGCCGAAACTCAAAGTTTGTTCTCCAAAGGACGCGGTTTAATCAAAAACCTTAAGAACTCCCGCTTGAAATTAGAAATTGCCGCGGTTCTTGCCGGTGGTGAAATGATTTTGAAAAAGTGTATAGCTAATAAAGCAGAGCTCTTTACATTCCGTCCAAAATTAAATACCTTCGATAAGATTACAATCGTTGCTAAAGCATTAAGGATGGTTTTATGAAGCCTATTTGTAAAAAAGATTTAGCACAAATTGAAAGCTATGGCGCGATTGCAACCTGCGAATCCAATTTTGCACTATCGTTTTTCTTTATGCCGAAGGATAAACGTTCGGCTATTACAAGTATATATACTTTATGCAGTTATTTAGACGATATTGTTGATTCATCCGATAATTTATCTCACCGCGAGGTTGCAGAGAAAGAAAAGCGGATGAAATTTTGGAAGGACGCAATATTGGATATATATTATGGTAACCCTGTCTATCCGCTTTTAGAACCTCTTGCTTGGGCAATTCACAAATATAGCATACCCATTTCGCAAATAGAAATTTTATTTGACGGAATATCGCAAGACCTGCGAAAAAAAGATTACGAAACTATCGAAGATATGCTGAAGTATTGCTATGGTGTTGCATCAATAGTCGGTTTGATCTGTCTGAATATATTTGGCGATACGAGTGATAACGCCGCTAAATACGCTGTTTCATTAGGCTACGCCCTGCAAATCACCAATATTATGCGCGATGTGGAAGACGATGCTAAGCGGAATTATAGATATATTCCAACTGAATTACTCGATAAATATCGTTACAGTGCAACCAACCTTACCGCAAAAGAGTATAATACCAAATTCATTGCTATGATGAAACAATTAGGCGGATTAGCCGAAAGCAATTATATCAAAACCGAATGCTACCTCGCGCAAGTAAAGGATAAAAGACTTATGCTCGCATCGGAAATAATGAAAGGCACATACCACGCCATTTTAGAAAAAATCATAAGCAAAAACTACAACGTATTTAGCGAAAACCGAATAAAACTGAGCAAATTGGAAAAAATCGGGATAGCGATTAAGACGATTTGGAAATTAAGAAAGTAAAATTCACTTCTCGTTACCAAGCTCCCGCTTGGGAACGTTTTTTTGAATGTAGGGACAGGTCGCGACCTGTCCATCATTTGTTTTGGTCATTCCCGAGCAGAACGGAAATCCGTCCTCGAGCAATTTTGAATTTTGAATGTAAAATTTTGAATGGGGAAGAATCTTAAAACCTTATTTCCCATATAACCTTAGTAGAAAATTCGGCACCATCATCTTCCAACCTTATTAGCTTATTAACAGCAAAAATAAGGTAATAAGGTTTATGTTCGCACATATCGCCTTTCTACTAAGGTTAAGAATATAAAATAAGGTTTTTTTAATACATCTTCCTCAGGCTAAAAGCCCTCGGTGGAAGACTTTCAACAGATTATGGGGAATTATGGGAAGAGATAAATGGTGCCAGTAACACACCAACTATTATAGATTTGAAAGGATATTTTGGTTGAAAATGGTTGTGGTTGCGGCATATTAATGACCTCTTTTTAAGAATATCTGTATTTATTTAACAATAATTTATTAAATTTGCATTATGAGATGTACGTTTCGTGAAGAATCAAAAAATTATGATAAATGACAACTCATTAAAGTGATATGATTGTAGAATTTTTATTTACTATAGTGATTAGAATGTGGCATTAATAAACGTTGGAATTATAGACGCAGATTTATTAGATAACGGAACAAGACACCCAAACCTAGCTTTAATGAAAATAAGTGGGTTTTATAAAAATGCTGGCCACAATGTTGAATTAATTACTAAATACAATAATTTATTGGTTTATGATAAAATATTTATTTCAAAAGTTTTTACTTTTACTAAAATACCAGATAATGTTATAAATCTACCAAATATCGTTATTGGAGGAACTGGTTTTTTTCCCTGATGGTGATGATTTTCTTGAGGATAAAATAGAACATCATGTGCCAGATTATGGATTATATCAAAACTACGTCGAAGAAGAAATCCTTAAAGGAAAAACAAAAAAACGTTTTTCTGATTACTTGAATTATTCCATTGGGTTTACAACAAGGGGTTGTTTTAGAAAATGTTCATTTTGCGTAAACAAGAAATATCATAAAGCAATTAAACATTCTCCAATAATAGAATTTATTGACCAGGATAGGCCCTATATATACCTTTGGGATGATAATTTTTTGGCATTTTCAGGTTGGGAAACAATATTAGATGAATTAGAAGCAACAAAAAAACCATTTCAATTTCGCCAAGGCCTAGATATTCGTTTAATGAATGAAAAAATTGCAAAAAGGCTTGCAAATACAAGATACAAGGGTGATTTTATTTTTGCATTCGACCATATTGAAGATAAAGATATCATTGAAAAAAAATTGAGATTGTGGAAGAGGTTTTCAACAAAAACAACCAAGCTATATATAATGTGTGCGTATGATTCACAGAATGAACAAGATATTATAAATACTTTTGAAAGAATTAAAATACTTTTGAAAGAATTAAAATACTTATGAAATACGGATGCCTCCCTTATATTATGAGACATGAAAAATATAAAAATACTGAACTACAAACATTTTATACTCAAATTGCAAGATGGTGCAATCAACCTCAATTTTTTAAAAAAATGTCGTTTAGACAGTTTTGTGAGGCCAACCAGAACTACCATAAAAACACTGAAACAACTTGCTCCGCTTTACGAGCATTTCTTGATTTTGAAAAAATATACCCAGAAACAACAAAAAAATATTTTGATTTAAGATTTGACCAAATTAATAAGTATAAAAAATGAAACCAAAGTACACAGAATTAAAAATAGCAGATATTCATCTTGATAAAGGCAACCCAAGAATCAAGCAATATCTTGAAATTTACGCTGGAGAGATAACAAGTGAAGCAATTGCCCTCGCACTTACAAATCCAGGCAATGGTGATTCATCAACCTCTTATAATACCTTAAAGGAATCAATTAAAGTCAGTGGTGGCATTATTCATCCAATTATTGTAAACCAAGAAAAAGATGGAGAATTAATTGTTATTGAGGGCAATACAAGACTTCAAATCTACAAAGAGTTCCTTATATCAAACCCAACAGGTCCTTGGGATAATATTAGTTCAATCGTTTATGTTGAATTATCTGATTCGGAAAAACACTCAATCAGGTTACAATCACATTTAGTTGGACCTCGTGAGTGGGATCCATATTCTAAGGTAAATATTTACACCAACTTAGTGAAATTGAACACATGCCAATGTCTTCAATAATTTCCATGTGTGGTGGCAATAGTCCGGAGATTAATAAATTAATAAGTGCTTACCGCGATATGCAAGTATTTTATTCGAAAGTAGTTGCTGAAACAGGAGATGATTTTGACATAAGAGAATTTTCAAAATTTATTGAGTTACAGCGTTCTACAATTACATTCGCTCTAACTTCAAAAGGTTTTTCTAAAGAAGATTTTGCGAAATGGGTAGTAAATGACAATATTGATACTGCACAAAATGTCAGACAATTACCGGCAGTACTTAAAGATCAAGAAGCATTGAAAGTTTTTCTTAAAAAGAATATATCGGAAGCTGTAAAAAAAATTGCTGTGACAGAAAATTCACATAACGAATTGAACAATATCCCCTATGATATTCTAGGCGCGAAATTTTTAGAATCACTTAACAGCTTAGAATATAAAGAAGTAAAAAAATTAAGCAGTGATCCAGATTATGATAAAAAGAAAACCATGCTTCTTAATATTTTCGATGTTTTACAAGACATTATAAAGGATATTCAACCTGAAGATTAGTCATATGCCTGAATCAATTGACCATATTAATTATATACGAAAAATTGCAGAACATACTTCTACAATAATACCAAGTGAGTTAATACCTTTTATATTAATAGATTTACCTGATAGTAGTAGAAGACCAGATAGAACCATAGGCAATTTTATACCTGATTTATACTACAAAGATTTAAAGTACTTAATTATTGGTGAAGCGAAAACAATGAATGATATTGATCGAAAACATAGTATAGAACAATATAAATCATATATTATAGAAGCATCATTATTCCATGGTGAAAAGCATATTCTTATATGCACATCACTCTATTCCTTCGCAAGAATAAAGAACTTAATAAAAAAATTAAAAAATGAACTGAATTCAACAGCAGTGTTTCATTTGTTAAACGACGCAGGGAATATAAGTATCATATGAGAAAGATAATAAATAAACCTGGGCAAAATCTATCAGCCAAGTTAGATGCATTTCCATATCAATATGAAGCATTTGCAGCAATCAAAGACAAGTCATTTGCAGCAATCTTTCATGAACAGGGGCTTGGAAAAACGAAAATTGCAATTGATCTCCTTTTGTATTGGTTAGAATTTAAAGAAATTGATACTGTTCTAATTGTCACAAAAAAACAATTGGTTGAAAACTGGCGTGGAGAGTTTGAAATACACACAAACATTAACCCTAAAATACTGACTAGTAAACGTGGTGAGAATTATTATGTGTTTAATAGCTTAACTCGAGTAGTTATTACAAATTTTGAAACAATATCTGGTGAAAAAGAGAGAATCAGACTATTTCTAAAAACTAGAAATATTGCCATTATTATTGATGAATCTACAAAATTAAAGAATCCAGAATCTAAACTTACACAAGACTTTTTTGAGATAGCCAGTTTATTTAAAATCCGCATTATTATGACAGGTACACCTGTTGCAAATAGACCTTATGATATATGGGCTCAAATTTACTTTCTTGATTTTGGCAAAAGTCTCGGGGCAAACTTTGGCGAGTTCAAATCAACAACAGATCTTTCTAATGACTTATCAACAAATGAAATAAAAAGAAATTTATTTGAGACATCTGTGTCCGAAATATTTGATAAAATAAAAGATTTTACTGTTCGTGAGACAAAAAACAGTGGTATAATAACACTTCCTAATAAAGTGTATTATGATACTTATGTTGATTTTGAAGAATCACAATTCCTAATGTATAATAAAGTGCGGACTGAAATGCAAATTTTATTGCAGCGAGATGAAAAAACATTACTTGACGAATCTCCAGACTCAATTAAAAGACTACTAAGATTAGTACAAATTACTTCAAATCCTCGGTTGTTAGATGATTTGTATTGCTCTTTTTCAGGTAAAGAAGCAAAACTCGATGAGTTAATAAAAGAAATTATAAGAAGAGATGAGAAAGTGATAGTTTGGTCAATTTTCACAGGAAATATAGATTATTTCTCAAGAAAATACAAGAACCTGAATGCAGTTAAAATAACAGGCAAAATGAAAATTGAAGATCGAACAAATTCTGTTCGAGCATTCAAAAACGGTGATGCAAAAGTTTTATTTGCAACGCCTCAATCAGCAAAAGAAGGTTTAACACTTACAATTGCTAATAATGTAATTTTCTATGATAGAGGATTTAATCTTGATGATTATTTACAAGCACAAGATAGAATTCATCGTATTTCACAAACTAAAATCTGTCATATATATAATATTATGATTAAAAACAGTATTGACATTTGGGTTGACCACTTACTTAAAGCCAAACAAAATGCAGCGTTTTTAGCACAAGGAGATTTTAAATTAAAAAAGTATACAGAAGTTGCCGATTATAGTTTTGGTGAAATAGTAAAAGAAATATTAAATGATAATTAAGAGGGTTTAAAAATGAAAAAAATGATGATTGGTAAGAAAGAATTCGAAGTTAAAGAAGTGGAAATCATGCAGGCGTCACTCAAATTTTATGAGGATAATCCTAGAGTTTATAGTGTTCTACAAGTATCTGATGAATCAAAACCAGACCAAAATAGCATTGAGCAATTAATGACCAAAATGGATCATGTGAAGCAACTTAAGCTATCAATTGAAAGTAACGGAGGACTTATTGATCCTCTGATCGTTCGCGATGGCGATTTTGTTGTTCTTGAAGGCAATAGCCGATTAGCGGCATATCGACTTTTATGTAAAAATAAACCTATTGAATGGGGAATAGTAAAATGTGTACTTTTACCTTCAGATATTGATGAATTATCTATTTTCACGCTTCTGGGTCAATATCATATAATAGGGAGAAAAGATTGGAGTCCTTTTGAGCAAGCTGGATATTTATATAGACGTAGAAAAGAGTCTAAGCTTCCAGTTGAAACAATGGCTAAAGAGTTAGGTATAAAAAAGGGTGATGCAGAGAGAATGCTTGATAATTTCTCTTATATGCTAAAGGTAAATGATTTGCAGCCAACAAACTGGAGTTATTACGACGAATTACTTAAAAACCGATCAATAAAAAAAGCTATCAAATCTAATCCTAAATTAGAAACAACAATTGTTGAACAAATTAAAAATAAAGAAATAAATCAAGCTTCGGACATAAGAAAAATTGGGGAAATAGCTAAATGCCCTGATAAAAGAGCAAAAAAAGTGCTTGATGAAATTGCATCAGGTCAAACTGACATATATGAAGGTTATGAAGAAGTTAAAGATACTGGAAAAATAGATGATATTTACAAGAAAATCAGGGCTTTTCGTATGCTCATTTCTGTAAGCACATTTGAAAATTCTATAAAATCACATATAGATAGCAAATATGAAATTAGGCAAATACTGCGTATTCTAAGCACACACTCTAAGGAAAAATAAATATGAGCTTTCGAATGGAAGAATTCTTCAGTAGAAGTTACGAGTTGCATATTAATGAAAATATGTTCTATTATAGTTACAAATTTCCAACTTTAGAAGTAAGTAATTATATAGAGACACTAATAAATATTCCATATTCCGATTTTATTGAATTTGTCCAAAAACATGTTCAAATTTTTCCCATTACATCTAATGATATTCCACAGTTTAGTTCATTGGATAATTGCACAATAAATATTTGCAAAAAATTAGCAGAGCTCAATGATCCAGGTATAAAATTTGTCGACATTGGAAAATTATTGTTGGATGATGGAAATCCAAGGAATGAAGGTGCATATAGAAAATATGGTGAAAATCATTCAAAAACCGCATTTACGTTAGGGTTGACTCAATTTAAAGAAAGCACATGGTATTTATCATGTATTGGTTACCTGTTTTTTTCACTCAACAAAGAAAATCAGAAAGCTATTTTAGCTAGATGTTTGCTAAGAAACCGATTTATTGCAAGAATAATTGCTGAATCTGAACATGGTGACGTAAATGTTGCCAAGTATATGGACTGCTTGTCAAAAAGCACAATATTGAGAAGAAAACCAAATGTTATGCAACTTATTAATTTGTGTGAGTATCAAAGTAATTTGGAAAATTCTGTTTTATCAAATAAATTCTATTTCGAAATTGAATAACTACATTATAAATATGTGATTTTTCAATTTTACAAAATTAACGTTATTCGTGCCATATTCTGACATCCGCAAATGTCATTTAAAAATATTTTTTTTTAATATGCAAATATATGAAATTTTTGTTTAGTTGGGGTGTGGGAAAGACTAAATGTGCAGAAATATTTGTCACATTTAGGAATCCAAACTTTTTAGAGTGGTATTAAATTTAAAAAAATGCCCAACACCCGTTTTTCAAGGTATTGGACATTTGATTTGATTTTATATTATGGTTGTTTCTTCAACCAATTCTTTTGACCGGAATCGTTTAATTTTACCTTTATACTTCTCAAATGTCAAGTAAACCGTCGGTACTAAAACCAAAGTAAGTAATAAAGAACTTATTAAACCGCCGATAATAACCCAAGCTAATCCGTTTTTACTTTCTGCGCTGGCTCCCGTCGCAAGAGCAATTGGAAGCATACCGAACACCATCGCCAAAGTGGTCATTAAAATTGGTCTAAGCCTTTCCTTACCGGCTTCCAACAACGCATCAACGGTAGCCCTGCCGTTCTCACGCAGTTTATTGGTGAAATCCACAATCAGGATTGCGTTCTTCGCCACCAAACCGATAAGCATAATCATACCAATCACAGAATAAATTGTCAAGGCTTCACCGCTGAGCGCAAGAGCAAATAAAGCTCCAATCACAGCGACCGGTATCGAGAAAAGTACCACAAATGGATATAAGTAAGAGTTATAAAGAGCTACCATCAATAAGTAAACAAATAAAATAGCGGCAAAAAGCGCGGTGAACAAACTTCCGAAAGCTTCGGCTTGACGTTCCATTTGTCCTTTGTAACTGATATCTATGTCGGTTGATGTGATTTGTTCGCCGATAGCTTTTTTGATTTCATCACCTACCGTTCCGACCGGACGACCAAATACTGAAGCGTTTACTGTCAGCGAAGGAATACGGTCGTAACGCTCTAATTTGTTTGGACCCAAAGCTTGTACTATTGTTGCAAAGTTTTTCAATTCAATCAACTTGCCTTGATTATTCACAAAAGTAATTGAGTTGATATCGTCAATCTTCTTACGGTTGAATTTGTCAAATCGTACAGAAATATCGTAATCATTGTCGCCTTCGCTGTATTGAAGGTTTGTATTACCGGCAAAAGCCAAATTCAAAGTACTACCAACCAATTGAACGGAAAGCCCTAATTGTTCCATTTTCTCGCGGTCAAGGTTGATTTGTATTTCAGGTTTACTTTTATCAATAGACAACTTCACATCATTTGCACCCGGGATTGTTCTGACTATTTTCATAATACTGTCACCCATCACAAAAAGTCTATCTACATCGGTGCTACGTAACAATACTTGAATCGGTGCGTCATCCGCGCCACCCATCAATGAAGAAGGTGTAGCTGTAACTTTAATGCCCGGAAACTTTTGTACTTCCATTTTAATTTGAGCGGCGAATTTTTCTACAGAAATTGACCGTTTGTTTTTTGGAACCATCTTAACAGTAATTTGGCTCTTGTTGCTCTCTACACTATTGCTGAATCCGTTTTGAGAACTACCAATACTTGTAAATAAGTTAACAACTTCGGGCTTTTTCTTTAGTAACTCTTCCACTTTTTGAGTAAGTTGCGATGTTTGATAGATTGTATTTTGCGGTTCACCTTCTAATTTGACCGTAAATTCACCTTGGTCGCCGTTATTCATAAATGCAGTACCGATTAAACCCATACCTACCAAAGAAAATGACAATACCACTAAAGCGGTAACCGAAATATATACAGTTTTTCTGTGCTTTAGCGACCAACTCAAAGCTCTTTGGTAGTAAACCACAATCTTTTTGAAAGCATTTTCTACCCTGATAGATAATCTGCCGATAAAGTTTTTATCCGTAGGTTCTTGAACCTTTGCGAGGCGAGATGCTAATAACGGCGTTATGGTGAACGAAACTAAAAGACTCATTAATGTTGAGAATACAATAACTAACGAGAATTCTCGAAGGAAGTTGCCAATCATACCGCTGATTAAAGAAAGTGGCAGGAATACTACAACGTCAACCAAAGTGATCGCGACGGCTGTGAATCCAATCTCGCTTCTACCCTCTAAAGACGCTGTAACCTTATCTTTACCCATTTCCAAATGCCGCGTTATATTCTCGAGCACAACGATAGAGTCATCCACCAGAATTCCGATTACGAGCGATAATGCCATTAAAGTTAGTAAGTTCAATGAAAAATCAAATATATACATACCAATAAAAACTGATATGATAGATGTAGGGATAGATACTAAAACTATAAACGAGTTTCGAACACTATGTAAGAATAAAAACATCACTAAAGCTACAATAACAATAGCAAGTGATAAATCCTTCAATACGCCATTAGCTGAATCCAATGTGTATTCCGAATTATCCATCGATATATTGAATTTTACATTTTCCTTTGCATATTCCTTTTCGATGACTTTAAGTTTTGCTTTAATAAGTTCACAAACCTTAACAGAGTTTGCATCGGATTGTTTTTGAATAATCATACCAATCGAAGATTCACCGTTGATTTTATTCAATGTTGTTTGGTCGGCAATACCATCGATAACTTCAGCTATATCGGAAAGCTTAACACTTCCGCCATTTGCACTTCTTGTTATCGTGATTGCCCGAAGTTCTTCAATTGATTTGATTTTACCAAGTAAACGAACAGAATATTGTTTGGAATTGTTTTCAATTTTACCAGTAGGCATTTCTAAATTTGATGCAGAAACCGCTTGAAATACTTGACTGATACCAATGTTATAGGCAATTAGTTTTTCTTTGTCAACATTGATTCTGATTTCACGTTCAATACCACCAACTAAACTCACCTGCCCAACACCGCTTAGGTTGGAAAGTTGAGATTTGATTTGGTTATCAACTAAATCATAGAGTTTAGTAGGCTCCATATTAGCAACAACACCCATTTGAATAACCGGTATTTCATCGGACGAGAACTTATTGAGCGATGGAGTTTTTGCTCCAACCGGTAACCTAGATGTTATGGCGTTTATTTTGCGCTGAGCATTTTGCAAAGCTAAATCGGCATTTGTATTAGCAACAAGTTCCACAGTAATCATTGAAAAACCTTCCTGTGAACTTGATCGAATGCTTTTAACCCTTTCGAGCGAAGAAAGAGCATCTTCCATCACTTTTGTAACTGTTCCTTCTACTTCTTTTGCCGAAGCACCCGGGTAAATAGTAACAATACTGACCACCGGAAAACTAAGCTTTGGAATTAATTCATAATTCAATTTTGTATATGAAACGATACCAAGGAGTGCCAGTATTGAAAAAAACACCACTACCATAGTAGGTCGTTTTATCGCAAGTTGAGTAATAGACATATTAACCTTTATTATTTAATAATTCTGATAGATTTACCTTCAACAAGGTTTAATTGACCTTTAGTTATTACTTGGTCATTTACGTTAAGTCCCGATACTACATTGATAAAATTATTATTCGTATTAATTCCTTTATCAACTATGATACTTCTTAAAACAGCTTTACCATTAACAGCAAGATATACTTGAGCGTCATTAATACTACCCTGAAGTGCTTCACGAGGGATATATAATGATTCACTCGATTTTGGCAGAGGTATTTGGGCACTTACAAATGTACCTGAACGTAATGGGTATTTGCTATTATTTACAATTTCAATTTCTACAGGATATGTGTGCGATCCGTCGCCTTTTGGGCTGATAAAGCTAACTTTTCCTTGGAATGTAATTCCCGGGTAAACGTCGGTTGTTACTGTCGCTTTGTCGCCTATTTTCAATAAATACGCATTCATTTCCGAGACATTAAGTTTTATTTTAAACTTAGAGATATCGACGATGGTCGCAATAGCTGCACCCATATTTACATATTCGCCGACTTCAACATTTTTCTTGGTTACTATACCGCGTTCAGGACAGATGATTCGAGTTTCTGATAATTGCTTTTCGGCTTGTTCTAACATAATCACCGCATTATCGTACATATTCTGCATATCATCCATTTGTTGTTCTGTATATGAGCCGCCTTTAAATAAGTTCGAGACTCTTTCTAGATCTTTTTTTCTTTTTTGAACATCAATATTAGCTTTTTGAACTGCGATTTTCTTCATCTTATCGTCAATTGTCGCTATAACACTACCTTTCGATTTTGCTTGACCCAATTCAGCGTTGATCATAGTAATTTTCCCGGCGGCTTCGGCGGGAATATCAATTTCGGAGGCAACGTCAAGATTACCGACTAAGCGAAGAGTATCGTCTAAAGCCATTCTTTTAACAGGTGAGACACCAACGGTTACAAAGGTTAGATCAGTACTGACATCTTTGTTTGCCACAATCTTTTTTCGATTGTTATTTAACTGCATTACAATAACGGCAATTACTATCAGGCCCACCACAATTACTATTGTTTTCTTAGATTTTTTCATAATATTATTTATTGTAGATTATTTATAAAATTCATTAGATTACCTTGAGCTTTTTCAAGGTCCATTCTTGCGACGAATAAATCAAAAAGTTTATTCAAATATGTGTTTTGTGCCAATTCAAAAGAACTTTCAGTTTGTATCAGTTCAAGCGATGAGCTTACACCTTGCTGGTATTGCAATTGAACGTTTTTATAAACGCTTTCCGCTAAATCCAGATTTTCTTTTTCGTTTTGTATATTTTCATAAGCATTTTTGAACTTCATCTCGAAATTGGATATATCAACTTTAAAACTTTGCTCAGTAAGCGATAAGCTTTCTTTTGCTTTTTGGATATTAAGTTCCGATTGCGTTAAGCGTGCATCTCTTTGCAAACCTGAGAAAATTGACCACGATAATTGAATTCCTACTGCAGAACTCGGATACCAATCTTCTCCTGCTTTTAAAAAATTAAATTCTTTACGCATTGCGCTTACTCTTGCATTACCATATAAAGTAACTACTGGTTGGTAAGCCGCTAAACTTTTTTTCCTATTGATTTCCATCAAAGTAAAGTTGGTTTGCTTTAGCTTATAATCCAAAGTATTTTCGATTTGATAATTTTTGCTTTCTATGTTTTTTGGATTCTTTATTAGATTCTCCAAAACATTGTCCTGTAATACTACTTGTTTATCCTGCGGCATACCCATTTGAAACTTTAAGTTATTGAGTGATTGAGAATAACTCAATTCAGCCTGCTGTAATTGAGATTTAGTATTATTGTAACTTACTCTAATTTTATCAACATCGATTTTTTTTGCCGCACCGTTTTGAAAAAGCAACTCTGTTGATTTCAATGAACGGTCAGACGATGCTAATTTAGTTTTTAGCATTTTTATCTGAATTTGAATTATCATTGCTTGATAATACGTAGCGCTGATTCCATAAATGGTCGCTTCATTGGTTTTTTGAGCGGTTTGTTCCGATAATTCCTTATTGACTTTCGATGATTTAATATCATAAATCGTGCTCAGATCGTAAAGCTTTTGGTTTAGTTGAAGCCCAATAGACATATTATAAGGAGTTCCGAATTTGACCGGAATAAAAGTACCCGCTTTTCCACCCAGCATTTCAGCAGGCAATAGCTGTGTAGTAATCAATAAATTATTATCTATTGAACTAGATAAACCAAAGTTCGGTAAGTAAAACCCGGTGGTTTCTTTTATTCTTTGCTCCGAAAGAGCTACATCGAAATTTGCCATTTTGATGTTGCTGCTATTCTTCAAAGAATATTCAACACATTGTTTTAATGTGATTTCATTTTGTGCATTGGATGCTAAATATCCCAATAATATGAGGATTAATAATAATCCGTTAAATTTCATTTTGCTTTTCATCTATTCGTTTTTATTATCAATAATTGACTTAATCTACGATTAAATCCCTAAAATGTTTACAGTTTTTGCGCGTTATCTTTAATTTTTTCTAGAACTGTAAAGAAAGTGTTTAATTCATCTTTGGTTAACCCGACGCATAAATCTTCAAACACTCCTTTATCAATTATCATAAATTCGTTAATTACTTCGTTCCCTTGATCGGTTAGAATTAATTTATTTTTTCTTCTGTCTTCTACATCGGGAACTCTCGAAACTAACTTCTTTTCTTCTAAAGCATCAATCAACCTTAAAATAGCAGATTTGTCTTTACCTAGTTTAGTTGCCATATCTTGTTGAATCACATCGTGCTCGTTTTTACTAATTGCCAGCAGTAAACCCAAATGATGAATGGATAACTTCTCTGTGAGTCCAACCTCAGTTCGAGTTTTTAGCACTCTGAATACATCGTGCACCATCTTTCCTACAATTAAACCGAAAGGTAATTCTTCATCGTTCATTTATTACAAATCCTATTTGTTTTTAATCAACTGTTTATTTTAACAATAATTGATTGTATCAACGATTAACTGAAATAATTATTTTATTTTTTTTAATGATTATTAATCTTCTGTTATCCAATAGTAAATCCAAACAATACACTTTTCTTGATAAGATTGCTTCCTGAGAAGGTGAAAAAAAAGAGAAACAAATTTATGCTTCCCTTTTTTTTTTCGTGACGGTCTTTAAACACTAATTGTTCAATTTTGGAACAGACTTAGGCGTCTATTATACTATATTTATCAATAACACAGTAGAATATTCGCCCTGGTAGGTTTGTCAATATTGGAGTTTTGAGACAGTCTCGTTATTGCAAACCCATATTTTGGTTTCAAATAATGCTAATAAAATGTATTAGTATAAACTTATCTTGTGAATATGTTTTGATAATGTATTAACTCTTCGCATAATAGTATTTGCGGATTTTTTGAGCTTGATACTTTCTCTAATCGAATCAATCATTAACTCCAAATCAAATTTTTCTTTAGCTAATAGATACTGAACTCTAAATTCAGGGTCTAATAATTTATTTTCTAATAATTCTTCATAATTTGTTTTCATTTATGTCTCCGAAATAGATTGAAATTCATTTTTTTATTTAATAGCTTTGTCCATTTCTTTGTTTGGGATTTTTAAGTTTTTTTAACAAATCCATTAGTAAACACAATTCTGTGTTCAACATAATAAAAATAGAAACTTCTGGAAATTTTATTTTTGTGATGAACTCTTAATTCGAAAATTCCATCTCTAATATATTTCGTAATGTTTGTCGGAACAATAATATTTTTATTCTTCAGGTCGCATAATTTATTAATTGCAACAAAAACTTCCGCTTGCTCTATCAAATTTAGTTCATTAATAAATTCTTCAAATGGTTTTTTCTTATTCAATGTTTCAACAAATTCAATTCTAAACATTTAACTTACCCATTTTTTTAAAATAATCATTACAAAAATACTATTTATTTTTATATTATCACAATTCAATATATGCTATATTTACGTCAGCTGAGTAGGTGCAGTAACTTAATCAACTACATCCGTCGTAGATGGTTTCACTTATTTCAATATTATTCAAATTAGGGACCAGAATATATACTGTTCCTAACTCACGTTTGGCTCAGTCGGAGTCAGAAAGACATTGTTATCATTCACCCCGAATTTCATTCAGGGCTATTCATTTTAAATCCCTTCGGGATTATTTTCCTCTTTTTAATTTTTATATTCTTCTCATTGACAATTAACAATTGTTTTAGTTTCTACTTCCACCGCCACCGCCGACTAAGCGTAGTATCATTAGGAATAAGTTAATAAAGTCGAGGTACAAGCGCAAAGCACCCATAATAGCGCCTTTCGATGCCGCTTCCCCGCCTTGAACCTGCAAATAAAACATTTCTTTGATTTTTTGTGTGTCATAAGCGGTTAATCCTGCAAAAATTATAATACCGGCAATATTAAAAACAAACCAAAGCGCGTTGCTATGAACGAAGAAATTTAATACGCCCATCAAAATGATTCCAACCAAACCCATATATAGGAAACTACCCCACGCTGAAAGATTTTTCTTTGTAACGTAGCCGTACAAACTCAAGGATGCGAACATACCGGCGGAAATGCCGAATGCCGAAACTATAGCATCGGTTGAATATACTGCCAATAATCCGGATAAAGTTACTCCTGTCAATCCAGCGTAGCCTAAAAATGCCATTATAGCTGTGGAGGCTTTCATTTTGTTAATTCGTGCCGATAAAAATATAACTAAACCGAATTCGCAGGCTATCAAGAAAATTAATAAAATGGAATTACTATAAATTGTTTTCAAAAGCCCGCTTGTTACTGTAAAGTAAGCCGCGGCTGTGGTCGCTACTAATCCTGCGAGCATCCAGCTATAAACACGCGACATAAACTTTGTTTGCGCTTTTTCGATTGCCTCGTATTTTTGACCCGAGTAATTGTTTGCATATTCGTTTTGCATTTTTGTTCCATAATTTTAATAATGGTGTATAAACGATTGGTTTTTTTTATTATTTTTGATTGTTCAAATAAGCATTTTTAAATTATCGTAAATTTCAATATAGGTGATATATGAAAAAAGAATTAGCAAAAAGAGTATTGACAGCCGTAATCGGAATCCCAATCGCTATAGTTGTTTTGTATTTAGGTGGTCTGGCATTGGTTGCAGCCGCAATCATATTAAGTTCTCTTTGCATTTACGAATATTTTAACCTTTTTAAGCATATCAATCAAAAGGTTTTTAAATATTCTGCCTACACTATCAATGCGGCATTGATAATGGGGCTCTATGTTATTTTAAATCAAAGTGGTTTGGAAAAAGTCGGATATATATTCTTTTTGGCTTTTATTGCTATATTTTTATTTACAGCCGCCTTGTCACTGTTCAATAAAGATAAACATCCTTTAAATTCTTTCGCAAATTCTATGAGTTATATACCATACATCACTCTACCATTTATGGCATTAATCATTCTTCGGATGCTTTATGTTTCAAAATTGAGCTATTATACTGAATTTGATTTACTTTTGAACGACATATTTTGCGCAAAGTTTGTAATTTCTGTTTTCGCGGCAATTTGGATTGGGGATTCAGCGGCGTATTTTATTGGCAAAGCTATTGGTAAACATAAAATATACCGTTCTGTAAGCCCAAATAAATCGTGGGAAGGAGCTATAGCAAATTTAATATTTACTGTTTTAGGATTATATTTAATAAAAGCACTCTTCTTCGCAGAATTTCCTAATGTTCATATAATCGTAATTGGTATATTAATTGCTGTTTCCGGTCAAATTGGCGATTTGTTCGAGTCAAAACTAAAACGCCACGCCCTGATAAAAGATAGCTCTTCTATACTTCCTGGGCACGGCGGTTTTTTAGATCGTTTAGACAGCACTTTGTTTGTAATGCCTACGGTTTTGATCTATATTTTATTAATATTTACTTATTAATCTTTATCTAAATCTTTAAGTTGCTTTGTGAATTCGTTTCGTGTTTTACGAACCGAATTCACAAAGTCTCCCATTTTTTTTGCAATCTTGGGAATATCTTTTGGTCCGAACAACAAAGCCGCAACCAATAATATTAATACAAGCTCTCCGCCCCCAACGTCAAACATTTCTATACCTCAATTTGGTTATAGTTTATCTGAATCGTCAGCAGGTGGAATTTCACTTTTCGTATCTTTCTTTTTATCAACGTCGTTAGCGGCATTTTTGAATTCTTTCAATCCGCTTCCTAACCCTCTCATTAATTCGGGAATTTTCTTCGCTCCAAAAACCAACACAATAACCACAATAACGAGAATGATTTCCGGTGCACCTATACCTATTAAAGCCATATATAGATTCCTTATTTATTATTAATTGTAGCGAGTAATGATTCGAATACCATTAACCCGTCATTACAGCCCAACATCTCGTCACTATAACGTTCCGGATGGGGCATCATACCCAACACATTGCCTTTTTCATTCACTATTCCGGCAATATTGTTAATCGCACCGTTAGGGTTATATTCAGTGCTTACGATGCCTTCGGGTGATGAATAACGGAAAACTATTCTACCGGTGTCTTCCAATTCTTTTATAGTTTCATTTTGAGCGAAATAATTGCCTTCGTTATGAGCTATTGGAATCCTAAGTACATCTTTTGTGATTGCCGATGTAAAAGATGTTGTTTTATTTTCAACTTTTAAATATATATCTTTACAGATAAATTTCAATGATGTATTTCTCAGCAGAACACCGGGCAATAAACCTGATTCCGTTAAAATTTGAAAACCATTACAGATACCTATTACATAACCGCCTTTATCTGCAAATTCCTTTACCGCTCTCATTACAGGTGAAATACTTGCAATTGAGCCTGTACGAAGATAATCACCGTAAGAAAAGCCTCCCGGTAAGATAATGCAATCCAAATTATTTGGCAGAACTGTTTCTTTATGCCAAATATATTCCGATTCCGCTCCTAAATTGAATTTAGTTGCATAGAACGCATCGTGGTCGCAGTTTGAACCGGGAAATTGTATTATACCAAATTTCATTTTTTCGCCTTAAATTTCTTCTAAATCAATTTGATAATCTTCAATTATCGGATTAGCAATAAGCTGTTTGCAGGCATCATCTATTAATTTGCGTGCGTTATCAATATTTTCTGCTTCAACGTTTAAACGAATGAATTTACCTATCTTAAGATCGCTTAATGTATCAAAAGAAATAGAATGTAAAGCGTGTTCTACTGTTTTGCCTTGAACATCTAAAATTCCTTCGCGTAGAGTGATGTAGATTTTTACCGAATATCTTTTCATTTAATCCTCGAATTTTTATTTACAAAATTAACAAATTATACGTAATTTAAAAATTATACGCCAATTATAATAATTCATTAATATCTTTATCTGTTTCTAAATCTTTAATTTCTTCAGTTTCTATATTGTGTTTATTATTTTTATTACCTGTGATCGAAAGTACCAATTTGATAGAACTGATATTTGTATAGACCATTATACAGCCGAATGCAAGCAATAATACATCAATAATAATAATATATATATTCAAATCGTGAACCAATACCCCACCCCGCTCATTAAAAAGAGCTCTGGAGAAGAATATCCCGGCTACAGCAAATGCCGAAAAGAATACAATGTTGAGATATGCTATATATTCTGTGAGTTTAAAACTCCATTTACCCATTGAGTCATATACAAAAACTACTCCCATAGCTATAAAAGAAAATGCTATAACAAAAATCAATTGGCTTCGTGCCGAGTTCAGTACAGGAAGAATTAAATCAACGTTTAAGTAGTCCTGATAGGTTAAAATTGGGAGTAAAATCTTGCCGATGTTGATTTTCAAAAATAGATAAAACATCAGAAAAATAAGACTTGTGCCGATTTGTTGTGTTATCCAATATCGTTTTAGTGTTTTTATTTCGGTGGATAGTTTATTCATAAGTTAATAGATCCTTAGGTAATGGTGGTCTTTTTAGTAATTTATAAAACTCTTGCCATTTTTCTTTTTCAGTTCTTGAATTCTTCTTAGAAAGATAATTCTCAATCATTTTTTGACCAAGAGTATAGTTTATTAAATATGAGCGATATATTTCAAAAAATTGGATGTTCATATCGGCTCTTTCAGGAGTTTGCAATTTATAATTTATTAGTAAGTCTTTTGCTTTCGCTTTTGAAATTTTTCCGTCCAAATAATCACGTGCGATATCGGTTGAGGCATTATCCAATTTACCGAGCAATTCCATTACTTTATAATATTTATCCGCTAATGTTGTATCAATTCCGGCGAGTGGAAACAAAACCTGCTTTTCGAATTTTCTACGGGCTTTCTTTTCAAAAGCTATTTCAAACCCTGCATTTGCCGCACCTTCCGATATAAGCGACATTGGGGAAAACAGCGGATAAATTGAAAATTCTACCCAACCGCGCTTTTTGACATATTCGCTTTCGATTGTGGAATGAAACACGTGGTGTCCGGGGTAACCTTCGTGGCAAGCTAAATCGATTGGTCTATCAATATAAATTGGAACTTCGGTATTTATCTGTATCAGGCTTTGAGAGTTACCCTGAAACCAATTATATGCTCCCCAGGATTTGCCTTTAACAAACTCAAGCTTGAAATTTTCACCTTTAGGGAGCTTGATAAATTTGACAGTTTGATAGCGAGCTTTAGCTATTGCCACTTTAAAAACCGTATCCAATTTATCTTCAGGAATAATATATCGTTTTTTAAATTCCGATAATCTATCTTTAATTGAACCTTTTCCCTTCGGCAATGCACTATCCAAGCTGAATAGAACTGATGAATAAAACTTAGAATCAAAGCGAGGAGCTACAACTCCATATATAGCTTTAGATTCTTCATCAAAAGTCGTTTTTTTTCCACTTAAATAATCTATCCTCGCTAACATAGATTGATAAAAGTTGATTTGAAATTCTCTGCGGTATTTCAATGAATCAACGCTAACATCTAAACTTTTTAGTTCGTCTAGATTATCGTTAGCTTTCGATTTAATATCGTCCAATCTCAAACCTAAAGCCTTGGCTTTTAGCTTTAAACTGTCCGGTCCAAAATACGCGTCAACATAATTTTCATCATAATCGCCCAAACTTAAGGCTAAGATTACGAAGTTCCTACCTGTTTTATTTAAAATTTCCACATCATTAGAACTTCGATTTTTACAAGACACCAATAATATCGGAAGAATAGCAAATAAAATTAATATTTTTTTCATATTTAAAATAAATTAACGACAAAAGCCGCAAACTGTTTATCGTGCGGCTTGTTTTAAAAAAATTACTTTACAATTATTTAAAAATTGTTTGCGCACTTTCTAAAGAATCGTAAGTATTAATTATAGTATTGATTCTGGTCATTTTCAATACTTTATCAACTGGTTCAGGGAACCTGCAAAAAGCAATCTTACCATCTTTTCTGTCAAAATGAGCTTGTACTCTAACTAAATGTCCAATCAATAACGAGCCTAACAAAGCAGTTTCAGAAAAATCAATTATTAGATTTTTTTTGTCCGACTCGGCGATTTTATCTGTGATTTCCTGAAAATCTTCGGCATCTTCACTTGACATAATATTTCCAATTGGCTTAACAATATAGCCGTTTTCCAATTCTTCAATTTCGAATTTACCCACTTTTTACCTCATTTTTTTATTTTTGGTGAATAATATAATACAAATTTATCAATAAAATGTAAACTATCATACGTGTTTTTTATTTTATCGACTCATTATTTTAATTAACATTTCTTGAAGTATAACAAATCTATCTATAGAAGTGCTTTTTAAAGCCAAATCCGCCGTCGTTAATGCTAAAAAAGACGAATTTAGGTCCGATGCACTATACAATCTTCCCGCTTTGACAAATTCAGCAATAAAATAAGGGTTTACGCCCAGAGCTGATGCAATTTGAGCATTTCCGGCATTTTGTTTCTGAGCTTCGTACAGTTTCCAAAGTTGGATAAAATATCTGGTTATAATTGAAACAATTGCTATCTCATCGCGCGATACTTTCAATATATTATTCATAATATTTAATGCTGAGCCCAAATCGCGGTTACCTACCGCTTTCTGTAGTTCAAATACATTATATGTTCGCGAATGTCCCGATAGTTGATTTACATCATCCATATCAATTGATTTTTTTGTGTCGGTATATATTGTTACTTGCTCGATAGCATTAGCGATAGAACGCAAATCGGGATTAGTCTGATTTATCAGCAAATACAATGCTTCCTGCGAAATTTCATAACCCAGTTCTTTGAAACGTTTCGATGCCCAAGCCATCTGCTGGTTCTCGTATATTTTCGGAAATTCTATCCAGCTATGGTTTCCAAGAATTAAATTATACGGCAGTTTTGCACCGCTGATTTTCTTATTCGCTTTTTCACGATTACCGGATAAATCCTTAGTTAAACCTGCGAATGCTCCCAAACCGGCGCGAATAATAACTTTCGTGGTCTTTGCGGGATTTTGGACATATTTTATAAACGGCTGGTTTTCCAAATCCTTCTTCTTACCCGCCTTCAATGAAAATAGGTCGTCGAAATGCTTCAAAACAACAACACGCTGTTCGCTCATCATCGGATACGCGGAGCAACATTCCACAACCTGCTGTTGAGTAACCGCTTTATCGTCGCAATCGAATATATCGAAATTGAACTTATCGCTTTCGCTTTTAATCAACTTCGATATTATGCTATTATACGCGTCTTCGACCAAATATTCCTCTTCACCGAAGAGCAAAAGGATTGGAGGAAAATCACCCGTTTTTAATAATGTCTTTAAATCAATATTCATTAAGATTTCATACTTTGTTAATGTACAAAATTACGAAAAAATCAACAGAAATTCAAAAGACGGTGAAAACGCATAACCTTGCCGTCGGTTCCAAACCTAAAAACGCAAACCTTCCGAAGGTTCCAAACCTTCGGAAGGTTGATTAATCATTATCAATTTAGTTAATTCTTTTAATTCCGTTTTCTTTATCATACTTAATATTAAATCTTTACTTGGCAATGTGCCGTTCCTTAAATCTATATAATCTTGATAACTCGAATATTTCCAGTCCTCTGCTTTTTCAACTAATCCTGAGCGTATGGGATTTTGATGAATATACGTCAGCAGAGTAATTAAATACTTATCTGATGGAACTGTTTTTGCTTTTGTTTTTTGATTAAATAAATTTCCGTGCCGATTCCACATTTTGTTGAAAGCTTGAGAATAAGAATTTAGTAGTGTACCTATTTTCCTAGAAATAATCAAGGAATTTGAAGCATAACCTTCCGAAGGTTCCAAACCTTCGGAAGGTTGATTAACTTCCTTCATCTTTACCAAAAAATGAAAATGTGTTGGCATCAAACAATATCCAACTGTTTCCAAATAATCGTCTAAATAATGCCGATATTTCTTCAAAAAATATAGATAGTTTTCATCAGAACGAAAAAGTGATTCTTCATTGTTCGTTCTATTATATAAATGGTAATATGTGTTTTCGTAAAATTGCATCATTTTTTTCCTAACTTTTTTTCCTAACCTTCCGAAGGTTTGAAACCTTCGGAAGGTTTATTCACTTTTCTTTATGTCTTTGAACCTTGTCGTCGGTTCGAACCTTCGGTAGATTCAATGTTTAAATGTCTTTATTTTAAAAAACCATATTCATATACTTTCGGTTCGATTTTTTCCGCAAGGCGGCGAAGCTTTTCTCTTAAGCCGCCGATTAGGTTCATATAGGTCTCGTCGGCGCTTTTATTATTCATTTTGCCTGCCGCGTTTCTTCCTTGGAAATATTCTCTA
>JBBRAO010000013.1:0-72775 GCA_038206725.1 Kapaibacterium sp. (SeqCode) | reverse complement strand
AAAAAAATGTTCTTTACAATTCTGTGGAAGCGTTGTATTTAGAAAGCGAGGTTGTGAATTGATTACAAAAAAATGTTCTTTACAATCCAGATCTGGTGGAATGGACTTAAATTTGCGTTGTGAATTGATTACAAAAAAATGTTCTTTACAATAACAAATGCTATGAATATTACGACAAGTGTGTTGTGAATTGATTACAAAAAAATGTTCTTTACAATTCTAATGACTTACAGTTAGCTAGGTTTTGCGTTGTGAATTGATTACAAAAAAATGTTCTTTACAATACAACACCCAAACAACACAACACAACACACGTTGTGAATTGATTACAAAAAAATGTTCTTTACAATCGGACGGACGACGAGCAGAACGAAGAGAAGGTTGTGAATTGATTACAAAAAAATGTTCTTTACAATGGGAGAACCCAACGCACAAGAGAAGAGACGGTTGTGAATTGATTACAAAAAAATGTTCTTTACAATATTGGGGCTGAAGAAGAAGTAATAAAATTGGTTGTGAATTGATTACAAAAAAATGTTCTTTACAATCTCAACGCCGAAAAATCGCTTACAGAGCTTGTTGTGAATTGATTACAAAAAAATGTTCTTTACAATTCACAGGTCCGATGCCATATGCCGAAGCACGTTGTGAATTGATTACAAAAAAATGTTCTTTACAATTATAATTTTAAAATACGCTACTTAATTTTTGTTGTGAATTGATTACAAAAAAATGTTCTTTACAATACATATATTGTATAAAATTGATATATATATTGTTACACAACTACAAATTTGTAAAGAAACAAAAAACGGGTTGCTTTTCTCGAGAAGTAGCCCGTTTATTTTTTAAAACATCGTAATTTGGTCGGGAGTTCGCGGACTCAATTCTCGAATCTTACCCCAAAAATTATACATTTCTCCAAATTGTTTATCAGTAATCCCTATAATTGATACTTTTCCATATTCAGGCAATTGTTTTTGAATATTTCTGACGTGAGTATCATATATTTGACGATTAGAACAGTGTCGGAAATAAACTGAATACTGCATCATATAGAAACCGTCTTTAAGAAGGAATTTTCTGAATGTACTGTACGCCTTCCGTTCTTTTTTTGTATCTGTCGGTAAATCGAATACTACTAATGCCCACATAATTCTATAAGCACTCCAAATCATAAGTGCCTCTCCTGTCGTTAAATGATAATTGGATAAATTAATTGTTCATTTTCCAGTTCTATAGATTTCACAAAGGACATAACCGAATCTTGAACTGCGTTTATAATGCTTTTTCTTTGCTTTTCTATTTCTACCTCCATAGTCAATATTTCCAAAAGGTATTTCTTGTGCTTTTTGTTTAAAATCAAAGAGTGTTCTTCCGGATTTTGTTTACAGAACTGATATACCTTTAAATCAACAAATTGTCTATAAGGTTCCATTAAGTCGTCGGCTAAGCAAAAGCTGTTATATTTGTTTTTATGGTATATACCCAAAGCCGGAACCAAACCCGCGGCTACTATTTCACGAGCAAACATAGCACGTATAAGTGAGTATCCATAATTTAGCAGATTATTCGGATAATCGCCATCCGGATCGCGTGAAAAATCTTCGAAAAGATTTTTCCAATAGTATTTTGCGGCTTGCGCTTCACGATTCGTTTTATCAGCCTTCTCTGTGCTTTCCATTAGGTTTTTCAATCTTTCTGTTTGGCGGTTCAAAGAATTCAAAACGCTAATTTGATTTCTTATCTTATTTTGAATAACCGATTTCCAAAGAACGGATTTCAATTCGCTTTTCATTTTTGCTTGAATAAGCGTTCTTTGAGTCATAAGAGTTGAGGCTGAGATTGGAACCATCATTCCCGATGGACGATGATAATAGTCGCATTGAATTAATACAACCTTATGATCCATTAATTCACGAAGACAATATGAAGTAATTGTTATTTGAGGATTATCGAGTTCTATTACACTTATATCTTCAATAGGTATAGAACTTATTTCACCAGTCACGGTATTTGTCAAAACCAATTGCAGGTCTTGTGTTTTGATATAAAACGGCGAGCCAATATAGATAATTCTTTTGCTCATAAAAAATATTCCAAAAGTACATTTTTGTAAATTCTTCTAAGCAAAAAGAGTGCGGAAATTTGTTTAATATCCTAAATAAATGATTTATTTTAAAAAAGGATTGAAGAGAATTCAATTATTATGCATTAAACGTAAATCAACCATAGTGTTAACCCTATGGTTGATTTATAACATATTATTCAAGTGTATTAAATTCCTTCAATAAATCCGATTGGATTAACCCTAATTTTAGTAACATTTAATGAAACAAACTGTTTTAGAGTTCGAATTCTTATCATACCGGGCTCAGTTTTTTTGTTCTCCTTATCTTTTGACTCAAGAATCGATATAGAATGATTTCTATATACATAGTATGTTTGAGAAAACTTTTGCAATCTATAAACATTTTTAAAAATCATTGGATAAATTGATTTATCATTATAATCGAAGTTTTCAGGAATATCGCCGACTAAGAACATTTCGTTTCGCATTAGGCTGATTAATATTTCTTTGTTTGGTCCTAAGTCAATTTCAATGACCTTTTCTTTATTCTTTTGCCTTTGATATGCTGTATGTAATGTTGTAATATCTTCATCAAGTTCTCCTGTTTCATCTGAAAAAATTATTGAGTGATGATTATTACCGGATTCTGCCCAAATATTGTAGTTTCTTAATTGAATTGGGTTTCCAAAAGGTTTTAGAACTCTTACTTTATTAATCACATTCGGATAACCTTTGTATGGATTTGGTAGATATATCGGCTCTTTAAATGCTTCTTTTGAGACATTTATTAATTTTCCTTTTGCGTCAATCACACCTCCAAATTCAAATATTTTTTCTAAAACTACATCTTTGATAACAGGATCAGCTATTGATAAAATTTCGTTTTCAGTCAGCGTTATTAAAGGTTTCCTAACAGTATATAAAGGAACATCCTTTTTGTTTTTTCGTTCTGTTCCGTCCTGATTATATAACTTGCCATAAAGTGTTTCTTCGTGCATTGGTCCCGAAACCTTATATTTAAACTTATGGGATATTATTATACGACTTGCATATTTTTTTACTTCATCTCTAAACCCCTCCCAAGGAAATGCAAAGTTTTCCTTATCGAAATATTCCGCTTTTTCTTTTGTATCAAGGTATTGCAAATCAAATTCATTATGCATAGAAGATAGTTTTTGGAAAATACTTGGTGTAGTACAGGCTATTGTAATGGCATCAATGGCGTGGTGGCGATGATCTTTTCTGTTCTTTTCGTTTGCTTCAGCGCAATCATTTTCTAAAAACGGATTGGTCATCACAGAATTCAATCCCCATAAATGTCTTAATAAAGCAGTAATAGTTCCATTACCAACATTTACTTCCGGTGATATATTTCTAAGGTATTCTTTTGCTATTTTTGCTATGTATCGTGTGTCGTTTAATTGTCTTGATATAAAATCATCGAGTTGAGCTATTTCTTTTTCTTTAAATCTATTTGCTTTACGGTTAGGGAAATAATTTATTCTCTGTAATATATCATCATATTTTGCTTTATCGTTATGATATGCTTCGTAAGGTGTTCTATTACCCTTTTTGGAATTTTCTGTTCTTTCGGATAATGTTTTATTCATATATGAATCGTCCAAGCATCTTGAATAAGGAATAATATGTTCTATTTCAAATTCAATGGCTTCTCCAAATAACTGATTTAACGCGATTGACCTTCCTGTATATGGGCAAGTATGATTACATTCTTCCCATAGTTTATACTTGGTTATATCATTTCTTGAAGGATATTTTATTCCGAATTCTGCATTTAGTTTTTCGGCTATGTCATTATGTATTTTTTCTCTTTTTTTGTTATCCGACAATATATCAAGTCTTTTTTGAAGCGGAATTTTCAAATCTCGAGCCATTTCAATTCTTACAACATCGGGCTTAAACCCATAATGATCAATCAGACAATTGACCACTTTCCTGATTTCGTACAAAGAAGTCATTACAATAGGGTTTGCCACTTTTTCTGGCATTGGTAAAGAATCTAAAATCTTTACATTGGTTTGCACTTCATAAAGATTATGTTCATATCCTGCCAAGCCTGACGCTTCGTGATACATTAAACCGTCACGTAAATAAGGGAGCATTTTGTTTATAGCTTTTATAGATAGTGAACCATAACCTTTTTCTAATTTCATTTTAGAATAGCTAACCTCTTCTTCGTCGGTTAGGTTCCATTTAGTTTTTGCGTAATTAATCAACCATTCGTTGCTTTCCGCAAATAAGGCTGTATGGTACATTGCTTGAATTTGCTCTTTTGAAAAGCTTTCAAACTTTTTTCCCAACATTTTTTTATAAGAGCATAGTGTGCGCAACCCAATTAATTTGTCAAGATGCTCAATATTGATTTTCATCCTAGCACTTTCTTCGATTCCTAAAACCTTTTTGAACGTTTTATTTCTTTCATCAAGTTTAAGCTCAGTATGATTGCTTAAGTATTCTATTAATTTAGATCTTTCATTGTAAGTTAGTTCTTCAGCAGCATCACCGAGCCGGTTTGTCATACGAATCCGTAATTGATTTACTTGTTGAAGCATCCTAAATTCTTGAAATTCGAATGAGCTTAAGTGGCATCTGTTCTTGTCTTGTTCAAACTTACATTTGCCTACATTTTTCTTTTGTGATTTAAGTGGTCTTTGGAAAAAGATGATAGAATCTCGTATTCGTTTTTTCCTCCCTTCGGTAAGAATTTCGGGATAAAACTCGGCTTGTTTGTTCCAAATAATTTCAAATTCGTTGAGATACATTTTTCTTAAAGTATAACGATTCCTCAATCTTTTTTCTTTAGGGTCGAGCGAACACAGATACTCGCCAAGTGTCAAAAAGCCGCCCTCTTTCATCCCTTCTTCAAGCTCGGTTATTCCGGTTGCGCCTGATTTACCGCCCTCATAAATAGCTCCGGTTTCTTCGTCGCTGTCGGTTTTTCTATTACTTAAAAAGCCACGCCTCAAACAAATATGATACAAAGCTCGTGAAAATTCGTTTAGTGAAACTTGTTCATAAATTGCCTTTTTCCTTATTTCATACGGATTAGTTTCATTAAAAAAGATTTCTAAATTATTAGCAGTTAGTATTTCGTTTTCTTGCAAGTAACCCACAAGTTTTTTTCTTCTACTTTTCTTTCTCTTCAACATTTTTCGTATTTGTTTTTTTTCTCTGCGTGCGGCATTTTTTGATTGCTCCTTACCGGTATTCAAATCATTAACACCTGCTTCAAAAACACGAACACCCGTATCAATTATATGGGGATTTTCGATATTATCTTCTAATAAAGCCCAACCAAGCGAGTTTGGCCCAACATCAAGTCCAAGTACTGTAGCCATAATAATTCACAAATTATTAAAAAATACAAAATATAATCGCTAAATTAAAAAATAATTTTGTTATATAAAAAAATATTCATAATTTTGTGTTGAAATAAATTTGTAATCATTTCACAATAAGGGTGAAATATCCCGTACGATTATTTCGTTGGCCCAGTTTGCAAAAGCTAGGGCTTTTTTTTAACTTCCATCCACTCCCACAGCGTACTACTATAGTACTCGTTATTGCTGTCGTTCGTCGTGGCGGATGTAATTATGTTGATGTGGAGTTCCGTGGTGTTTAGGTATTTTTTGAAATAATCTAGACGGTTTCTTGTGCGGTGCGGTATTTTGCAGTAAAGTTCATCCGCGTAATTCGTGATATCCTTTCCCTTGACGATAAGCTTTGGTCGGAGCCCCAGCCAACGGCGTTCCAATACGTATTTTATCCAAGCCATACCCATATACATAGCTTTTGGATCGTCGGTACGAGCACTGAAGTCATAAACGTTACATTCGTAACCCAATGCCACAAACATCAGAAAATTGTGATCAATTTCTAAAAGTATATCATTGTATAAATGGCTCTCCACATAGCACGATTGGATTCTGATAAAATTTACCTCGTCCGCCGGAATTTGGTATTTTTCGAGCGCTTCTATACCATTGGTCAGATTTATAAAATGCTTAGTTTTATTCATTTATATCATTCTTCCGATTCGGGGAGAATTGCTTGCTTCTTCTTTTTGGCAATTGTCATTCTTGTGATATTGAATGCTACAATTACTATTAATATCGCAATTCTGTAAATTGGCTTCACCGGCATAAAAAAAGCAACCGCTAAAATCAAAACGCCAATAAGCGTATGTGAAAGCAAATTGCGCCAATCTTTCAGGTACAGCCATAAATAATTTAGTATCTTCATAATTCCTGATTTATATTCTGTTTTCTTCGTTCCCCCTTTTTTTTCAAGGTGGTTAGGGGATTTTTCTTCTTTTCAACTTTCAACTTTTTGAAGATGGATTCCCGCTTCCGCGGGAAAGACCAACAAACTGATTTTCTTCGTTCCCCCTTTTTTTTCAAGGAGGTTAGGGGGTTTTTCTTCTTTTCAACTTTCAACTTTTTGAAGATGGATTCCCGCTTCCGCGGGAAAGACTAACAAACTGATTTTCTTCGTTCCCCCTTTTTTTTCAAGGTGGTTAGGGGATTTTTCTTCGTCTTCGCAATCAGAAATTATTTATTGAACGTGTATTCCATTCCTAAGCTGAGAATATTAAATTTCGAAACCGAATAATCGAGGTTTACGCCAAAATTACTGAAATCAAACTTGCAACCCACTGTCCATTTGATTTGTTCTTCCCTCAAATCCATTTTAACTGTCGAAGGGTCCTGGTCACCGGGGAATCCTGGTGTTGGATATTCTTGCCCTACGTCTAACAAACCTAATTGCCTTTGGAGCTCAACCGGTAAATAATAAACATACTTCATATTGATTTTTATTAATTCCCAAGACACACCGCTGTAAACAGTAAACCAATCGTTCAATTCCTTCGATAAATGGAGATTTACATTGTAAATACTTGCATCGGCGGTTAGCTGTGCATTTGTAACCCCGATAGTGTTTTGTAAGCTGGTACCCTGATAAACCCCTTGGATTGCCATATCGAACCATCGGTCTCGTCTTCCTTGGTTGAAGTATTGCGATAAACTGTGTTTCAAGCCTACTCCCCAAAATGAAAACTTACCAAATGTTTTACCTATATTCATAGTTGGAATATACCGCAACAAAAGTTCCGTTCCAAACAGCGAACCTATTTCTATTTGAGGTACTCCCAATATTAATGTGCTGATATCCGAACCGCTCGTCATAGGAAATTGAGTCGGGAACTGTCCCAACAAAGAGCTGACAGAATCGCGCGATCCCGCTGGTAACAGACCATATAGAGGATGACGCTTGAACAATGAATCCATCACGTTCGACGGGAGATTAATATAATTTACTTCTTTCGAACCTAATGATGTAGAACCTGTTTTTGGTAAATTCAGCATCCCACTGTTCACACCATCGTAAATCAAGTTCAATAACAGATATTCGAATAAACCAACGGTATCGATAATCGCGAAACTTGGTTGCCCATTTTTAAGTGAGAGTTTTCCATAGCTTAATAATTCAGACGGATTGTAGGCTTTCATCGGGATTTTCGTATCAAAGCTTTTCAAGTCGTCATTTATAAAGCCCATCATACCATTTAATTTTAACTTAAAATATGGCTTACTGACTTTTTCAGGAACATAGGCATCGGTAAAGAAACCGGCGTTGGTTGACGCATTCGAAATAATCGGGATAGGCCTCGCGTAAGCCACACCATTATACTCAAATAGGTCCTTGCTAAAAACCCTTGCCAATTCGATTGTCATTTTGTCGGCTTTGGGTGCTTGTCCATAAATTGGTAAACTAATTACCAAAGATAAAATTATTAAGAGAAGGCTTTTTTTCATTATTTTTCCATAAAGTAATTTTCGGTTAGGTCATCAAATTTGATGTTGGTTACGAGCCACCCTATATCGGGGGAATGGTAGTAAGTGAAAATCCATCGCATAGGGTGTTTAGAGCACAGCCCTAAACAACTGATTCTAATATAAGATTTTGTTATTGTTTCGGTTTTGAAATATTCAAAATCGCTTAAACTGCCATAGAATTCTTCAATTTTTGAAGTTTCTTTAATTAATTTGGTCAGGTTTTGCTCATCGTTCAGAAGCTGACTTTTTTCCAAAATCTGACGATAAGCTTTTTCGTAATTATGCTCAATTAATAATGCAAAAAAATCCGAGATGTTATCGCGGATCATTTTAGGCGCAATTTGAGATGAATCCGATAGCTTATCTTGCGATAAACCGGGTTGAGCGGATAAACTCAAACTTGTTAGTAATAAGCAAAGCAATATGTTTGTTAGTGATTTCATTTTTATTTGGCTTTTTTTAAACGATTACGAGTATATTCAATCAATCCGCCGGCGTCTATTACAGTTTGTTTCGATGGTGGTAGAGGTTCAATATCATACTCTTTATTTTTTGTTTTGTTAATAACCTTAAATTTCTCTATTTCCAATTCATCGTCCACATCGGCGGAAATGTTTGGGCAAATAATCATATTCAACCCTAAGTTTATACCATTTTGAAGAAATATCCTCGAGATACTTTTTGCCACAACAATTAGTTCATACCCCTTCAGCGCTGAAACGGCTTGTTCGCGTGAAGAACCGCAACCGAAATTTTCACCGCATACAATAGCAATACTTTCACCCGGAGTTTTATTTACTAACTTATTATTTAACTCAACAATATCGTCGAAAGCATATTGTGGAGTTTCAGTTGGAAGAACAGTCGCCATATATCTTCCGGGATATATTATATCGGTTGATATGTCGTTTTCAAGCTTGAAAATTACTTTTGCCATTATTTTACTCTTTTGTTTTTCGTCATTTAGTTGCGGTAAAACCTAATAATCATTCTTAAAAATAATTCAGTTTTTTAAAAGTAATGATTATTAAATTCAATCAATCCGCTTACAAAAATAACAATTTTTTTTAAATTCCAATTATACGATCGGAAAATCAAGGTTTTTTGTTTTATTACGAATCTTCAAAGTTTGAATCTCTAATTCATCGTCAACATCGGCAATCAGAGTTGGGCAATTTACAATTTTACACTTATTTGTTCCGATAACATTGTTATAATGCGTTAGAAAAGCTTGATCAACAGATTTTGTTATTATATTTAATTCCTCTGTTTCCGCTTTGAGTGCTTGAACAGCAGTACTTATTTCCGCGGGATTACCACTACCGAAATTATCACCCGTTACTAAGGCAGTCGAGCTACCCGGTACTCTACTGAGTAATTTTCTGTTCAGCAAAGGGATGCCTGTAAAATACAATTTTTTACTGTTGCTTTGTTGAGAGCGGGAATATCTCCAAAAATACATTCCTTTGGCGATGGTGCGGCGGGATCACTATAATATCGAGGTGGATAAATATCAACTGTGGTAATATAATCACCCAATTTGTAAATTACGTGTGCGATTGACATTTCTTTAATCCTTAGATTGTTTCCAATTAGTTTCAGAATAACCTGATAAAAAGTTTACATATCTTGCACTGGTAAATAAATAATCCGATAATCGGTTTAAATAAGGCATTATAGTGGGTCCTATCGGTTCATCGGCGGCTAATTCTACCACTAACCTTTCAGCACGACGGCATACCGTTCGAGCCTGATGAAGGAAGCAACCGCAAGGACTGCCGGTAGGAAGAATAAAATTTTGAAGTGCTGGAATTAGTTCCATATAATCGTCTATAGCCTTTTCCATATTCAAAATAAATTCCGGCTTGAGCAATTCAGTTTCCGAATTACATTTGGAATTAGATAAATCCGAGCATAAGGAAAATAGCTCGTTGCATATCTTCTGTAGATCATTTTTTACAATTTTATTGGTACAATAGGCAATTGCCAAGGCAATTATTGAGTTAAGCTCATCAACAGTACCGTAGGCGTCAACTCGAAGCACATATTTAGGGACTCTTTCGCCGCTGGCTAAGGACGTTTCGCCTTTATCGCCGTATTTTGTATAAATCTTCATAATCTACCTAAAATTAATTTAGCAAATTTACAAAATAAATACATAATAAATACAAATTTTATTAAAAAGTGTGAAAAATAATTGACAATCATACATAAAAATAATTTTACAGCATTTGAAAGCATCTCTATGTACATATATTTTTGGATTTATGCTTTTCATAACTTGCAATATGTAATTGGGAAAATTTCACAAATCAAAATCAAATAGAAAAAAGAATTCTTTAGCGACTTATTCGTCTATTATTTTTTAAAACAAGAACAATGTTGATAATTTTTACGAAGTCTCACTCACTTCAAAAAAATGAGAAACGAAAAAAAATGTTAATTTTGTATTTAATAAATAACCGATAACCAATAACCAATAAAGCAAATCTATGTGTAAAGAAAATTGTGATAAATTTGACGGTTTAGACAAACCACACTGCAACTGCGCCATATTAGGCATCTACGGGCACCCCCACGCTTCCATAATGACTTACTACGGGCTTCACGCTCAACAACACCGCGGACAAGAAGCCGCCGGTATTTCAAGTGTTTATTATGATGAAAAGAAATGTAAGAAGCGCTTTGCTTACCACCGTAACCAAGGTTTAGTTCTCGATGTGTTTGGCGATTCAAAGATTTTGACCGATGTTTTGATTGGCGATATGGCAATTGGTCACAACCGCTATTCAACCACCGGAGCATCAACAAATTTGAATATTCAGCCATTCAATATGGTTTATCATTCAGGTTTGCTTTGTCTGGCGCACAACGGTAATCTGATTAATACAAAAAGTTTGCGCAAAAGATTGCACAACCAAGGAGCAATTTTCCAAACTACTACCGATTCTGAAATCATTATGCATCTAATCGCTCATTCACGTGAAGAGAAACCATTAGATCAAATACGAGAAGCGCTTCGGGCTATCCGCGGAGCTTATTCACTTGTATTAGCAACAGAATTCGGCCTTGTAGCCGCCTGCGACCCGCACGGTGTTCGTCCTTTGAGTTTGGGAAGACTTTGGGTACCTGAAATAAATAAATACTCTTATGTTGTCGCGTCCGAAACTTCAGCCTTCGATATTATAAATGCCGAATATATCCGTCCGATAAAACACAATGAAATCATCGTGATAGACGATAATACAGTAGAAACAGGCGAAGTTCAATCTTACAATATAGTTGAAGAAACTCCGATTGCGGCTCACTGCATATTTGAATACATATATTTTTCAAGACCGGACAGTAAAATTTTTGGTCATAATGTGGATAAGGTTAGAAGAAAATTAGGTAAAAATTTGGCGTTGGAAAGTCCTGAAGTGGATGCTACAGATAAAATTCGCGCAATGGCTGTTCCTGATAGCGGAAGTACTTCCGCGCTTGGTTATGCGAGAACAAATGATGAGCAGGGAAACCCAACGGTTTATGAAATTGGCTTAATTCGTAGCCATTACGTCGGCAGAACATTTATCGCACCGGGGCAAGATAATAGAATATTCAAAGTTAGAACAAAATTTAATCCTGTTAAAGGTGTCATCGAAAATAGAAACATTGTCCTAATTGACGATTCAATAGTCCGCGGAACAACTTCAAAGATTTTAGTCGATATGGTTAAAGGTGCTAATCCAAAGAGAATTAATCTGAAAATCACGTCCCCAAAAATCAAATTCCCTTGCTTCTACGGTATGGATTTCCCAAGTTCTGAAGAGTTAATCGCAAATCACTATGACACAACCGAAGATATAAGCAAAGCATTGGGCGCCGATTCATTGCACTATTTATCGCAAGAAGCGTTAATGGCGTCGGTACCTTCCGATGAAGGGGTTGGTTATTGCACGGCTTGCTTCACAGGTAATTACCCGATTAGTTTGGAAGATAACGTATAAAATTCTAAGTAAATGAGCGGAATAAAAAAACTTTATAATTTCGATAAGAAAATAGTTTTGGCATCGCAATCGCCAAGACGTAAAAAGCTGTTGGAGCAAATCGAACTGGATTTCGACATCGTCATCTCGAACGTCGAAGAGGATATTTCGGGGGACTTCTCCCCTGCTCATATTTGCTGTTCTATTGCGCTCGACAAAGCCCGCGATGTCGCTGAGCATTTGACAGAACCCTCCATAGTAATCGGAGCCGATACCATTGTTGTTTTGAAGAATAGAGTGCTCGGCAAACCCAACAGCGAACAAGAAGCCGTGGAAATGCTAAGTGCACTATCCGGTAATTCACATTTCGTATATACCGGTTTAGCATTCATAGATACAGTAAATAAAACCGAAACTACAGTTTACGAAGCCACCGAAGTTACATTCCGCGAGTTAAGCGATTTAGAAATAGCTTACTATATAGAGACAGGTTCCCCAATGGACAAAGCAGGCGCTTACGGTATTCAGGACGATTTCGGAGCTGTTTTTGTCAGCCGAATAGAAGGATGCTATTATAATGTGGTTGGTCTTCCCCTACAGCTTTTTTTCAGCGAATTGATGAAGTTCAATAATCCAATTACAAATTCCTGATAATTAAAATCACCAAAACTTGCCGAAGGGTCCAACCAATGGCAAGGTTCTGGCATCAGCATCTACAACACACTCGGCGAACGCGTGTTGTCTGAATCAATTCATCCAACCTCTGGCAGTCATCGGGTGAATATAGAGAGTTTGCCACGCGGTATGTATTTTGTAAAAGTGGGTGGTGAAACGGCGAAGTTTGTGAAAATGTAGCTATTTATGTTCCCAAGCAGGAGCTTGGGAACAAGACAAAGCTGGGAGCCATCAACCCCACGCTTAAGCGTGGGGTTGATGAGCTGATCATCTACAACACACTTGGCGAAGGCGTGATGTCTGAACCAATTCATCAGATGACTGCCAGTCATCGGGTGAGTAAATTTCCTTCTTTTTCGCATTGACAATTGTTCTTCCCATTTTCAACTTTCAACTTTTAACAGCTCATTATGGAAAACCAAAATTTCTCCGTGCCAATTATGCAGACCGTTTCCTTGACAATCTTTATAATCAGCACAGTTGGCGCATTTGCCGGTTTTTGTCCAGCTTCTGTTTCTAAACAATTCATACTTGTTTTCCCATATATCATAGAAATTATCCTTGTAAATATTCCCCTGCGCAAACGACCTATCTATATTCGGGCAAGCGGATATCGAACCGTCTATCAGAATAGAACCAATATTTATCCCCACCCTGCAAAAGAAAAAGCTGTCTCTAACTTTCGCTTCGTATTCCCCAACATAACCTTCACAGCTGAATTGAACTGAAATGCCAGACTCTTTGCGGCACTCACTAATAAAATCCATTAATTCTTTGAATTGCTTTTTTGTCAGCAACAAATCGGGATTATCCTTCGCACGTCCTATCGGAACTATCGTAAATAACCTCCACGCTTTGACACCTTTTTGAATCAGAAAGTTACGAATCTGAGGAAGCTCCGCGATATTACGTTTATTCACACAAGTTACCACATCGAAGTTCAAACGTGCGGAACTTGCGGCTATACCTATTGCGTTATCAACTTTTTTGAAGCTGTTTTTTGAATTTCTAAGCCAATTATGAGAGTCCTCCATTCCGTCCAAACTGATAGTCAGCGCGCCCAACCCTGAGTTCAGCAATGAATTATGCTTTTCCTTATCATATAATAGCCCGTTCGTCACCAACGACCAACGCATTCCGCGTTTCCTGATTTCTCGACCGCATAGTTCAATATCGGGGCGTAAAAGAGGTTCACCGCCGGTTAAGACAACTATAAAATTTTTAGGTGGTTTTTTGATGGTATCCAATGCTGATAAGAAATCTTCGAGCGGCATATCATTGGCAGTACTATCTTTTAAGCAATCACTTCCACAATGCAAGCAATTTTGGTTGCATCTTGTGGTACATTCCCAAAACAAATAATTCAGCTCGTGCAGTTTCGTTTCCGATTCTTTAAATTTTCGGAATGCTAGCTTTTTAATTGCAGTCAGCAATTATTTATCGTCCAATTTAATATCTAAGAAGCCGGTTTGCTGGATTGTAGATAAAACTGTATCTTTGGCTAAGTATTGACCGTTAAGAGTCGAATCAATATCTTGGAACATAACTTTAATATTATCTTTCATATCAGTATAGAAACTGAAACGTCCCTCGGTATCGGTCATCTGATATTGAAGATTATCGGCAACTGAAACCTTGATTCCCTTTATCGGAAGATCGGTTGTTTTCGATTTTACCTGCCCTTCGATAAGATAATCATCACCAAAATCTTGAGGTGTTCCATAACAAGCTTGGAATACGAAAACCGCGGTTGCGAAACTCAATCCGCCGATTATTGTTTTAATCCATTTTCGATTCATCTTTATCGCCTTTTAAAATGAAAATGAAATTGTTGGTTCACCGAATGCCTTTTGCAATGAATGCAAAATAGTTTATTTACGAACACTCAGTAAAGGTAAGCAAAATTAATAAAAAAAGATATATAATACAAATGATTTGTTTTTTTCTTATTGGATAACCGGGAGTCTTCGGATGAGTTGGAGAAAAAAAACGTTACCAAGCGTGAGCTTAGTAACGAGATAAAAATTTACAATTGTTTGAAAATGGATTCCCGACGCCTAGGGAATGACGTCCTCTTCTATCTTCTTCACATTCAAAATCATAAATTCACAATTAATTATTTGTTTTGAAGGACATAGCTGAAATAAAGATATTTGCGCGATAGAATCTGCTTGTATGTTGGTGAACCTATTGTTCCCGCAAAATTTTGAGCTGTTTTATGAAGCACTCTCGGTGTCAGTTTATTTATTAGGTCTCTCCTACGATCATCATCCAAATCTAAAGCCGCGACAACTTCCTGATTTATAAATTTTCCTTTTTTTATTGACATCCCGCATTTATCCAAATCGTTCTTCATATCTTCAAATGCGTAATCGTGTCGGAAGTCGGTGAATAAAAAATATCCATCAGGTCGTAAGATTCGCTTTACTTCACCTAGAAATGCTGGCATATTGGGGTAGCGGTGCGATGATTCTACATTGATAACCACATCGCAAGAATTATTCTCAAGATTTAAGTTCTGCGCATCGCCTTGAGTAAAACCTAACCCGACCATATTATAATGAGTATTACAGAACTCCACAGCCTGTCTATCGAGGTCAACACCTTTAGCTGTTGCGGGTGAAAAATTCTCAGCAATATAGGACAAACCGCCACCTCGTCCACAGCCGATTTCAACAATATCCTTGTTCTTTAGCTCTGCGGATGTCGCTAAATGATGATATAGTTGGATTGAGAAACGATCAGTATGATTTTTTTCATCCATCGAGATATCTTGATCTTTATCGTGATATCCATAATTCATAAACAAAAGGTCGCCATTTTTGTCAGCTCTATTTACATACCAATACCAAATTCGGTATGCTCTTTGAAGAAGTTGGCTCTTCAAAGAAATTTTTTCAATATTTTCTTTCATTCTTTATTCCGAAATAACATAAATACAAAAAAAACTTTTTCCTGATTGAATAATAATCTTTTAAATAACAGATATTATTATGTTTTCAATCTTGCGCTAAAGTTTTTTTTAAACTTGTGCTACCTACCTACCTCAAGCAAAACTTCAAGCACCATTAGGCTGTCTCTTATTGAAGTATTTGTTATTTCTGTCTTATTGTTTTCGTCATCGACAACATAAAAATAAGACCAAGTCCCTGTCAAAAGATCGGGTTGCTTATAATCGCCCTTTAGATTAATTTTATTTTTGATTACTTTCGAAATCAAATTAGAAAGTCTTCCTTCGTCCTCTATAAAAACTGATTTTGTGTAATTCGTGTCTCTGAAGTTATATCTCGTAACATTCATAATTATTTCATTGTCGGAGGTATTAGTAATATAAAAAGATTTGTTACCACCGCCGTCACGATTAAAGAATATTTTGGTGTAAGTATGAATAGGTTCGACTTCGTTTTCACAACTAACGAATAATAAAGTTATGCATAGTAATAAAGCACTAAATGTAATATGTCGAAACATATTGAACCTCGATTTAAATCATTTGTAAATGTATTATTTTTTCAGACGTAATTAATTTATTTTGGTTTAAAAATAATAATGTTTTTTTGCTCATCCGATGAGCACTCTAACATTGACGTCGGTACGCAATCTTCGGAAGGTTGCAAAATTGAAATAAGAAGAAGACGAGTCGTCTTTACCGCGGAAGCGGTGATCCATCTCTTTTTTTTAATAACGTAATGAACTTGCTTACTTCGTTCCCTATTTTTACAAAATACATACCTTTTGGTAAACTCTCTATATTCATCCGATGACTTGATTCAGACATCACGAGTTCGCCAAGTGTTTTGTAAATAAGGATTAGTGAACCTTCCGAAGGTTTGAAACCTCCGGAAGGTTGAGTTGACTTTTTTATTCTCTTACCGCGGTCGCCATCCCTTCCAAATTAACGTAAGAATATACCCAACTGTAATCTCTTAAAGCATTTTGCGCTTCAGCAAGTGTATTAAATTTATCAGCGCGGATAATGAAATTGCGTCTCCCAAGGAAATCGTATGCTGTAATAAAACGAACGTCTTTTACTTCTTTCGATCTAAGAATGTCGAAGGCTTTTATTGCGGTTTGGTAATCCTTCATATTAAATAACTCGACCGAATAAGTTGTGTCTTGCTTTGATTCAATTCCGGTGGTTTGTTTTTTGGCTTTATACACATTCTGCATTAGCATCATTTTAATTTTCGAGATATTCTGCATCCCGCCATTCATTTTCGGCAAAGGTTTTGGTGGATTTGGATCATCCGTCGGCAATACTTCTTCTTTTTCAGGTTTTACTGAGTAATCGTATTCCTTAGCCAAATCTTCAATTTTATCTTCATCAATAATAGAAGAGCGATTTTTAACAGACAAAGCAATGTAATCTTTTGGAAGGTCGCCCCTCTGATCAATTACAAAGCCATCATAGTTGAACACAAGTTTTTTATTTAAAGAATAATATTTATATATCGGAGAAATCAAAGACAATGTACTGTCCAAATACTTATAAGTGTAATATGCACGAAGTTTAGCCAACACTCTGTTGCCATCGTTCGATAGCTTCATTTTTTTCACACCCACCATCCACGAGCTTTCGGTAATATCCAAACCGTCAGGAATAATCAAGTCTGAACCTTTTTTATCCTTGCCAACTGTAATTGTTTCTCCGTGGTATATGGAGTTTTGTTTTTCGGATTTATGATATTTATTTTTATAACCGGATATATCAATTTCGTCGGAGAGGAGTGTCAAATCAATAATTAGACTATCGCGAGCAGGCAGGAATGTGTTGAAGTTATCCAAAGCGGCTAAAAGCTTAGTTAATAATTGTTCTTGATTATTTTCAGATTCAGTTGTTAATTCGGAATACTTGAAAATCGTAGTATCAACAAAGACACTTTTGTTAAAAAAGCCGGTTTGTTCGCGCTTCCTTAATTCATCAAAAGTCCCTTTGTCGAAAGGTTTCCAATAACCGCGAACAAAAAGCGGAGCTTTATCGGCTGAAATTGTGATAAAACTTTCTTTGGTAGAAGGCTTTAGATTGAAATCCAAACTAACAGATGTATCTTTCAGGGTTTTGGTAAAGTCAAATTCAACTTTTTCGGGAGATTTATCCAAATAGTATTTGCTCATATATTCAGGGCGAATAATTTGATATTTTGCACCTTTATTCAAATTAATTTTTTCAGATTTTGGAAAACAAAGATATTCGGAGCGGTTTACATTTTTAACCCAAATTTCATTCATATTGGTTTTGATATTAATAACAGCACTTGATTTTTCATTTTTCATCGAATAAATATTTGCTTCTATATTTTCGGCTTTTCTTGTGGATGAGAAATAAAACTTTTCCGGGGTTTGAACCGGAGTAAATTCATCGGCTGGTGAGTTTGCGTCAGTCAGACTTTTACCGTCAATTGGGATAAGAACACCGTTCTTTGGAATATATGTGGCTTTATAAATGTCGAAATCTTTGATTGAGTCGTTTTTAAAATTGGATGCATAGTAAAAGTATCCGTCCGTTCCGAAATGAGGATTTATTTCATCGCCGGTTGTATTTATCTGCTCCAATCCGAAAGGCATACCCCACGAACCGTTTTCATCTTTTATTGACGCGAATAAGTCCATACTTCTTTCGCCGCCCATATTGCTTGTAAAAATCAAAACTTTACCCGATGGGGATAATACAGGTTGTCCGGTCCAATAGCCATAACGGTTAAGCTTCAAAGAATACTCGGAATTATCACAATTATAATTTTCAAAAATTGCTTGATTATATAGACTTTTTTCTTGGCTCTTATTATTAACCTCTGTTTTGAAAGCAATATCCAATGAATTTGAGTAAAATGTAGGGAATTGATTGCTTTTAATACAGAATGTTTTTATTTCTTTAAAAGGCGGTTCATTTTCTTTTATCGAATAAATATTAAAAAAATAAGGAATGTTTTCTTCAGTAGTTTTTAATAATTGCATTTCCATATCGGTTCTATCACATAAAAAGTAGAAAGTTTCTCCGCTCAAAACAAGCGGTAATTCATTGCCGTCGCTATTCATCTTTGTTTCATAATAAGGAGTTCCGGCCGATAGGGTACAATAACCCGCGATTATCAAAATTACCAATATTACTTTTTTCATATACTTTTTCTCAAACTAATAATAATTAACATTACAAAAATATTCGTATATTTGAAATATACAAAATAAAACGATTATGCAAACAAATAAATCTTGCGGAATATTGTTGATTGACGAATTAGGTACCCACTTTCTTTTAATGAGAGACATAAGAAAATGGGATTTGCCAAAAGGTCATTTCAAAAAAAGGGAAACCGAGCTAGAGTGCGCTCTACGTGAGTTCAACGAGGAAACCTCTGTTGACGTTTCGGCAATCCGGCTCGTTGATAATTTTAGGTTTTACGATTTGGCGTATCACCAGGATAAAATTACAATGAATTACCACACGAAAGAAATGGTAATATTTATGGCGAAATTGAAAGAAAAAGTCACAATTCGCCCTACAGTTCATTTATCGTACAAATGGATAGAATTTAGTACAAAAGTCGATTTTGATAACGAAATAATAAAAAAGTTACTTGAATACACAAAAGAATTTTTAAAGGATAAAGAATTATGAAACAGTATTTGGTCTTTGATATAGAAACGGCTCCTATAGAATGGGATACACTTGCTCATTCACAGCAGGAGTACCTTTTGCGCGGAGCGGAAACCGAAGAAGATATAGCCCAAAAGAAGGGTGAAATGGCGCTGACACCGATGACCGGCAAAGTCGTCTGCATAGGATTGCAATTAATGCAGGAAGCTGAGGGCGGCACATGGGAGCAAATTTCCCGTGCGGCTTTTTCGTTGGACGAAAGTCTTCCCGACGGTGACAGAGTTGAGGAAATTTTACCAACGGGAGATAAATTATTTTTAACGAATGAAAAGAAATTGCTCGAAGGATTTTGGAATATTTTGCGGAAATATCCTCAAGCGCAGTTGGTTTCGTTCAATGGCAGAAATTTTGACGCGCCTTACCTAATGCTTCGCTCAGCGCTTTATAGGATTCATCCGGCTCGCAATCTAATGGCGGGAACCAAGTTTAATTACCCTATGCACGTTGATTTGATTGATGAATTAACATACTACAATCCATCTACTTATGCAGCGACAAGGAGATATAACTTCGATTTCTATACACGCATTTTCGGAATTCATTCACCTAAAGCCGAGGGTGTTGACGGGTCTATGGTGGGAGAGTATTTCAACGATGGCAAAATTAGAGAAATCTCAGAGTATTGTATGCGCGATATCACTGCTACGTGGGAGTTATTCCTCGTATGGTATAATTATATGAGATTTTAATAATTTTTAGCGCTAATATACGTTACCATTACGAAACTCGATTATAACATTATTAAGTGAAAATTGCTTAATTTTGTGTTTTTTATATAATTAAATCTAATTTTATGCAAAAGATTATCTGCTTATTGATATTTACATTTTTAACCGGTACCGCCTTATTTTCTCAGGGTGGTTCGAATTATTCATCTTTTGGGATAGGTGATTTGAATTATTTCGGTTCAGCGGCGTTTGCAGGAACGAATGGTTTATCCATATCCTATCCTGTAAATACTACATTGAATCCGAGAAACCCTGCTATGTGGTCAAAAGTTACCACAACACGCTTGGACGCCGGCTATCTGTTTAACCAAAACGTAATTTCAAATGGAACAACTACACTTTGGCAAAACAACGGTAATATTTCGGGTTTTTGCGCCGCGTTTTCGATAGATACTTCTAAAGGCTTAACCGTAGGTTTGGGGATGTCCCCAAAATCAAAAATCAATTATTATATTTCGAACAAAATAAAAATTGATAAAGATGGTATTATCTTAGATGGTCAATCCCTTTATCAAGGTAAAGGCGGACTGAATGATATTTTCTTAGGAATGAGCGGTAGATTTTTCAAATTTCTTGAAGTCGGCGGCGAGGCATATTATACTTTTGGATTAGCTTCGCGCGTTTCACAATCTCTATTCTCAAGCGATGCGACTACATTTTCACCCGGTGTAATCACTAATGATTATTTTACCGGATGGGGTGGTAAATTTGGCTTGAATTGTCAGATAAGTAAGAATTTCTCCATCGGTGGTTTTTGGGAATTATCTCAGAAACTTAATTATGAAAATAGAGCTACCATAACCGGAATATACGCAAGTACCGATACAACAATATTCAGCGAAAAATCCACCGAATTGCCTCAAGTATTCGGCTTAGGTTTATCGTATCAGATAGGAAGATTTTTAATTGGCGCCGATTATATAGCACAGGACTTCTCAAAATTATCATATAACAGCGGATTGAATATAACATTCCGTAAAACGAATCAATACGTTGTTGGTCTGACATATTTCGGTAATCCACGCTTCACCAGAAATTATATAGACAGAATAACTTATCGCTTTGGTTTAGCCTACCGTGATTTGTATTATAACGTCCGTGGCAATGATATGAAAGAAACGAGTTTGTCTGTAGGAATGAGGTTCCCGAGTTCAAATTCAATGTTTTTTGACGCCGGTATAGTTGTGGGTTCGCGTGGTACATTGAACAATGGCTTATTAGATGAAAAATTCGGTAAACTTTATATTGATATCTCAATTGGTGAGAAGTGGTTCAAACCTTACAAAAGAGATTTCGGAAAAGATGACTAACAAATAAATATAGTTGATATGATTGCATTAAATATAAATATTGATCACATAGCTACATTGCGCCAAGCTCGCGGTGGAATAGAACCCGATCCGGTTATAGCGGCCGGAATTTGCGAATTGGCAGGAGCACAGGGTATTGTTTGTCATTTACGGGAAGATCGACGTCACGCTCAAGATAGGGATGTGCGTTTGCTTCGCGAAGTGATAAAATCAAAAATGGATTTGGAGATGGCTCCGGTAGAAGAAATTGTAAAAATCGCATTGAATATTAAACCGGACTTGGTTACTTTGGTGCCAGAAAAAAGAATGGAATTGACTACCGAAGGCGGTCTAAATGTTGCCGATGATATCCAAAAATACAAGAACTTAAGCGAAAGATTCCACGAAAATGGTATTGAGGTTTCCTATTTTATTGAACCGACAAATAGACAGATTGACGCAGTCAAAGAATCGGGTGGCGATATGGTGGAACTCCACACCGGAACTTATGCCGATTTAGTTGATAGATTTGAACGCCACGACGAATTATACCAATTAGCTCAAGCGGCGAAATATGCTCATTCACTCGGCTTACAAATAGCCGCGGGACACGGTTTGAACTATTTCAACACCAAAGAAATATGCCGTATTCCGGAGATTCAGGAGCTTTCGATTGGTCATTCAATAATTGCAAAAGCTGTATTTTCGGGTTTGGACAATGCCGTTAAAGAAATGATAGAGTTAATAAAAACGGCAGAGCTTTTTTATAAATAAAGAGAATTATTATGGTTGAACGTTATACACGCCCGGAGATGGGAAGAATCTGGGAAGATGAAAATAAATATAATATTTGGTTGGAAATTGAAGTTTTAGCCGTTGAAGCCCAAGCCAAATTGGGAATTATACCAATAGAAGACGCAAAAGTTATTCGTGAGAAAGCAAATTGCGACCCAAAAAGAATTTTAGAAATTGAAGAAGTTACTAAACACGATGTTATCGCGTTTTTAACCAACGTCGAAGAATATGTTGGTGCACCATCACGATATATACACCTTGGTATGACCTCGAGCGATGTTTTGGATACCTGCTTGGCAGTACAAATGAAACAGGCAGGGGAGCTTATATTAGAAGATTTGAATAAACTTAAAGTTGTTTTAGCGCGTAGAGCACACGAATTCAAATACACTCCTTGTGTAGGACGAAGCCACGGAATACACGCCGAAGCGATGACATTTGGTTTGAAATTAGCTTTGTGGTATGATGAGTGTAATAGAAATATCAATCGCTTTCAAGCCGCATTGAGTGATGCGAGTGTGGGAATGATTAGCGGAGCGGTCGGAACCTACGAACATCTCTCACCGAAAGTTGAAGAATTCGTTTGCGAAAAATTAGGACTTCAACCCGCGAACGTATCCACTCAGGTAATACAACGCGACAACCACTCGAATTATATGAATGCAATTGCATTAATCGGTACTATGCTTGAGAAAATCGGCACTGAAATTCGCCATCTTCAACGTACCGAAGTTCGCGAAGCGCAAGAATATTTCTCAGTAGGTCAAAAAGGCAGTTCCGCTATGCCGCATAAAAGAAATCCTATTTCGTCGGAGAATATTTGCGGACAAGCAAGATTATTAAGAGCTAACGCTATGGCGGCATTGGAAAATAACGCACTTTGGCACGAACGCGATATATCGCACTCAAGCGTTGAACGTGTAATTATACCTGATTCAGCAATTTCGCTGGATTATATTTTGAATCGCACTATAAATTTGGTTGATAAACTGATTGTTTATCCGGAAAGAATGATTGAAAATCTTGATTTGACTTTGGGGCTGATCCATTCACAAAAAGTACTTCTGGAATTAGCTCGTCGCGGTACTCAACGTCAAGCGGCGTATGTGATGGTTCAAAGAAACGCGATGAAAACTTGGGACGAACAAACCCCATTTTTGGAAAATTTGCTGAAAGACAAAGAACTTCTGGAACATATCAATCCTCACGACTTGAAGAAACTATTCACTTACGACAAAATTTTTGAAAGCGTGGACTATATATTTAACCGCTGTGGGTTATAGCGTTATAAACTGAGACGATAATTCCTAATTCTGATAGGTATATTTTTCTGTTACGTCGTAGGGTCTGTACAAACGGAAATCACCGAATCCCGAGGCGTCGTAGAATATAAATTCACGCCCACCGGCATAAGTCCATTGTTCATAATAACGCCCGTCCATCGAGGAACTTTGGTATTGCTCAACTTTGGCCGGTGCGCCAAATATGGTATAAACCTTGCCTTTATGAGTTTGCCAACCTTTATACGAACTTTTAAAGTTTTTATTTGCAAAATTGATACGCATATAATATTGCTCGAAAGCTTCATTAACATCCGTTCCGGTAGTTGGATCGATTTGTTTCCAAAAGTTGTAAAAGCGGCGAGTTTTTTCTTCTTCGTCCGGTGCGTCTTTAATAAATTTTATATCATCCGATTGAGCGACATAAGCCATTTCGGCGATTGCATCATCAATATTACTTACCACATAAGATCCTAATGTCGGCAGATTTGATATTGAGCGCTGTGTTATAGCAAGGAACTCCGACGGCGAAAAGTCCTGCTTATCCGATGGAGTTAACGCAAACACCCTTAATGCATAAGTGCCGGCTGTCATAGAAGGTTTATAAGGTATCTGCAAATAATGTTGAGTTCTGCCGTGCTGAATTGTCATACTTATACGGTTATTACCCACAACTACTTTATTGTCCTTATCAACTATTTGAAACACAAAATCCACCTGCATTTCAGTCGAATCATTGTACGTTTCAAAAAAAGCAAACCAGCCGTCTTTTAAAGTTGAAATATTATCCGAGATGTGCGGCGTGATTTTGTACTTCCCACTTATTTCCTCTATAGAACTGACTACCATCAAACCACTGAGAGAGAATGAATAATCGTAAAAGTCCAAAGCGGTTATGGAGCGACTTTTATCGAACGATAAATTCGAGATTTTATCCTGAAGAACAACTTTAATTCTGTAATTACCGGGAGCAATATCAATTCTATGTTGAACATAATCAAATTTACCCGTTCCTCCTATTGTGGTAAAATAATCGCTTTCCCTTAAAACGCGTTCTATCGTTTTGCCGTAAACCAATTTGTCGGTACTATCGAACACGTTGATATTTAGGCTGTATTTTGCGCCATAAATATTATCGGCGGTTAGAAAATTCAACGTTTGATAAGGCACTAAGGCATAAACATCAATTCGGGATTGGTCGAGCACATCGCTTTTAAAAATTATAGCGTCGAACTCGAAACTTTCTTGATTTGGATTTAGTTCTTGCGCAAAAAGGCTTATTTGACAACAAGCAATTGCTAATATTAATGATATTATTTTTTTCATACTTTCATTTCAATTGTTTATACAATAAAGACGGAAATTTGAAAATATAGTTTATGCCCAGCTATTTTTTGTAGTATTGCTTGGTCTTTCAACCTAAATCTCATAAAAAGGGGTCCGAAAAACGAAACCCTGATGAGATACAATTTATTGGCAACTAACAAGGCAATAAGGTTAAACGATGATCTTATCGAATTTTCTACTAAGGTTGATATGGGAAATAAGGTTTTTCGGATTTTCGCATTTATAATTTATAATTTCTTTAATACAAATCCCAGTTGCTTCTCAAATAGTAGCGATATAGGACAGGGTCGTTCATTTTGTTGATTCGTATGCTGTCGGTGGTTTTATTATAGAAATCCTTACCGAAGTACATCATCATTTTCATACCTTCGTTGTCGAGCCAACGGGTTTTTATCGCATCGAAACTGGATTTGGCTAAAACGTTCATCATCTCGGCTTTGGACATTGTCGGTGAACCTATCGCCCATCCCCACTCTCCCATCGAAAGTATCTGGTTGTGCAAAGTCAATACATTGAACCCCGCCGCTTGGATTGTCTTCTCGATACAGCGGAATGCCATCGGTGCGTAATATGGGCTTGTCGCGTGGGTAACCATCGCCCCATTCACACCCAAACTATGCTTGCACAATCCGTAAAACTCAACCGAATATAATCGGCTCAACTCCACCGTGCGCGGGTCGGGAAGGTCAATTACTATCAAATCATAGATATCTTTTGATTGTGAGATATAGTTAAAACCGTCTGTATTTACTATTTTGACTTTCGGATTATTCATCGAGTTTTGGTTCAACTTTCGGATAATCGGATTAAAGCGCGCTAAATCGGTCATTTTAGGGTCCAAATCGCAAATCGTGATTTTCTCAATGAATTTATATTTCAGCAGTTCTCGAATAGCACAACCGTCGCCCCCTCCCAAAACCAAAATATTCCTCGGCTTACGTGCGATTACAACCGCCGGATGAACCAGAGGTTCGTGGTATAGTGCTTCGTCCATCGAGCAAAGCTGTAAATTACCGTCAATAAAAAGCCAGAAATCGTTTTTCCATTGAGTGATAACTATCTTCTGATATCTGGATTGCTGTGAAAATACCACTTTATCTTTGTACTTCGCCTGCTCACCGAATATAATTATAGGCTTCGCCATAAATGATCCGCCAATTAATAAACAAGCAACCAACACAGACGCCGCCCAAGTAAATCGTTTGTGTTTTGCTGTTAGTGTTTTGGATGTGGAAAGTAATAACACCATAGCTACCGAAAAATTAACAGTTCCTAAAACAAACGGCGTATATGTCAATCCAAGATAAGGCAATCCGACAAATACGAAGAACACACCGCCCAGCAAACTGCCATAATAATCCTTTTCCATCACGCTGGCGATGTTTATCCGCAAGCTTTCGAATTCCTTATTCAATCGAATAACCAATGGTATTTCCATTCCTATCAGAGTACCGATTATAATACTGAGCGAATAGACCATCAATCCGGTATATTGTGTAAATGCCGCTGTGGTATAGGTTATTAGCGATGAGAAAGCTACGAATAAGGACAATATAAATTCTATCGTTATAAAACTTACCAGCAGATTAGTATGAACAAATTTGCTCAATCTGCTCCCCAATCCCATTGAAAAAAGCATTACCGAAACAATTAAAGCCCACTGAACTACAGAGTCACCAAGGAAGTAAGTTGCCAAAGTCGCCAATATGTATTCCGCGACCACACCCGAAAGTCCGGTGGCAAAAACACATAGTTTTAAGATATTTGATTTAGATTTAGTCAATTTGCGTATTTTTGTATTTAATAAATGTACAATCTTCAAAATTATAAAACTATTTTGAATAAACAGAATAAAAATATAGATGAATAATAAATTCGATGTAATTGTTGTCGGCGGTGGGCACGCTGGAATAGAGGCATGTAATGCAACGGCGAAAATGGGTTTGCAGACGTTACTCCTAACGATGGATAGATTTGCGATTGGGAGACCCTCATGCAATCCGTCTATTGGCGGTACTGCGAAAGGTCATATCGTAAAGGAAATAGATGCACTTGGCGGTTTGCAGTCTCGCCTGGCGGATATGGCGGGTTTGCAGTTCAAAATGCTGAACAAATCCAAAGGTCCGGCTATTTGGTCACCCCGTGCACAGATTGATAAATATTTGTACCCGAAATTCGCGCTGGATATTTTACAAAAAACCCCTAACCTAACCTTTGGCGAAGGAAGCGTCAAGCAAATCCTGATACAGAATAATAAAGTCGGTGGAATAATTACATTAAACGATGAAACCATTACCGCGAAAGCTGTGATTTTATGCGCCGGAACTTTCTTAAATGGATTGATGTGGACAGGTTATGACAGTACCGAAGGTGGACGCGTCGGCGAACGCGCGGTGAAATTTCTTTCGGACGATTTGAAATCCGTCGGCTTCGAAGTCGGCAGATTAAAAACAGGCACACCTCCGCGGATTTCAGCCAAAAGCTTAGATTATTCCAAGCTAAAGCCAGAACCCGGCGACAAAGAACCCGAAGCATTTTCTTATAAAACCAATTACGTTGAAAACAAAATTATGTGCTACGGCACTGAAACAAGTAAAGAAACTCACGATATTTTAAGAACGGGATTTGATAGATCGCCATTGTTCCAAGGAAGAATCAAAGGAATTGGACCGCGCTATTGTCCTTCGATTGAAGATAAGATTAATAGATTTGCCGACAGAGACAGCCACAAAATTTTGCTCGAACCCGAAGGCTTGAACGACGACTCTATATATGTAAACGGTTTTTCAACCTCCCTACCAGTTGATATTCAGCAAAAGGGAATTAACAGTATCATAGGCTTAGAAAATGCCGAAATCATCCGCGCCGGATATGCTATCGAATACGATTATTTTTATCCCTATCAATTGAAATTCACATTGGAAACGAAAGATGTCGCCGGACTTTACTTTGCCGGACAAATCAACGGAACTTCAGGTTATGAAGAAGCCGCTGGACAAGGAATTGTAGCCGGTATAAACGCCGCTCTGAAAATCAATAACGAAGAGCCGTTCATATTGACACGCGCGGAATCCTATATCGGAGTTTTGGTTGATGATTTGGTTAATAAAAGCACCGAAGAACCTTACCGTATGTTCACCTCGTTAGCCGAATATCGTTTGCTCTTAAGGCAGGATAACGCCGATTTCCGTTTGATGAAATATGCAAACAAATTCGGTTTAATCGAAGATGAGATTTTTGAAAAAGTGATGTTAAGAAAAGAGCTGATAGAATCTTCAATCGAAGAATCAAAAAAAGTAAAACTCACCAAAGAAATAGTCAACGAATACTTGTTGAGCGTAGAGGAATCGGAGGTCACAGGCACAACCGACATTTATAACCTAACCAAAAGAAGCAAAACCGATTTTGCGGATTTGATGAACCTTTCGCTATCAAATAGCGAAACACCAAGCGAGGTTTTTGCGGAACTTGCCAAAGACAAAAAAGCTGTTCTTCAAGCCGGTTTCGAGATAAAATACGAAGGCTATATCGCCCGCCAATTGAAAGATATTGAGTACTTCCTCAACAACGAGCATAAGTTTATTCCTGATAATTTCGACTATAACAAAATCACTTCCTTTTCGAACGAAGCACGCGAAAAATTAATCAAAATCCGTCCGGGGTCGTTGGGTCAGGCATCGCGTATTTCGGGCGTTTCCGCTTCCGACATTTCAATTTTGTCACTTTACCTGAAATAGAATGCAAAAAGAAACCACTCTCGGCAAAATCAGAATGATAAACCCTTTGCTTTTGGCCCCTATGGATGGGATAAACGACTATTCTTTCCGTATGATTTGCAAAATGATGGGTGCCGATATTATCTACAGCGAATTTGTCCAAGCCGAAGGATTTCTGAATGGTTCTGAAAAAATAAACAAAAGAACTTTGTTTGACGCAGAGGAAAGACCTTTCGCTATCCAGCTATATTCTGGTAATGCTAATATTATGGCTGAAGCGGTCATGAAGACACTTGACTTCAAACCCGATATAATTGATTTGAATTTCGGGTGCTGGAAACCGGATATAGTCCGACGAAACGCCGGAGCCGGTATGCTGAGACATCCAGACGCAATGGTCGAAATTGCACGTATTTGCTCTGATATTTGCGGCTCGGCTGATATACCCCTAACTATTAAAACACGTTTGGGTTGGGATTTTGATTCTATAATTATAGAAGAATTAGCACCAAGATTAGAAGAAGCAGGAGTTCAAGCCATATCTCTGCATTGTCGAACACGAAGTCAAGGTATGGGGGGCGATGCTGATTGGTCTTATATTACCAAAGTTAAAAAGCATATCAACATTCCTTTGTTCTTAAATGGGGACGTATATACAGCGGAAGATGCCAAATCGGCTATGGAGACAGAAGGTTGCGACGGTGTAATGATAGGGCGCGGAGCTATCGGCAATCCTTTTATATTCAAGCAAGCTAAGCAATACATAGAAACCGGTATCATATCGGACTTGATCTCAATCGAACAACGCATTGAAACTTGCAAGCTACACTTAAGCTATTCATATAAAGAAAACGGGGTAAAAGGTTTGTTGGCGTTCAGAAAGCATTACTCCGGATATTTGAAAGACATTCCACATTCGGAAGAGTATAGAAAAAGGTTAGTTACTATAGAATCTATTGCCGAAATTGAAAAATTATTGGATGAATTTTATAAACACCTGAAAACAGAAAATTTATTGGCTCCTATAGAAATGAAAAGCGGTAAAATAGCTGTTTGGAGATTGCACCACAAACACGTCAATAACGACGAATAAAGTTGTTTAAATCATATATTTGATTAATTTAGAAAATTGTGTTTTAAAAGTGCGGTTGGGTTTTTTTTACAATAATGATTTTTTATTAACGTCAAGGAATCTTTTGTATAGTTGCGAAATAGTCGGAAATTTTAATGAGAATTACAAAACAATATACTAACCGCGAAAGCCAATCTTTAGATAAATACCTGCAAGAAATTGGACGAGTTGATCTTCTTCACGCTGAAGAGGAAATTGATCTCGCTCAAAAAATCAAAAAAGGCGGGTATGAAAGCAACGCCGCAATGGAACGTTTGGTGAAAGCCAATTTACGCTTCGTTGTATCGGTTGCTAAACAATATCAAAATCAAGGCTTATCGTTAGGCGATTTAATCAACGAAGGTAACTTGGGCTTAATTAAAGCCGCAAAACGCTTCGATGAAACTCGCGGTTTCAAATTTATATCTTACGCTGTATGGTGGATTAGACAATCCATTTTACAAGCATTGGCAGAGCAATCACGTATTGTTCGTTTACCGCTAAACCGTGTGGGTGCCCTAAATAAAATCGGAAAAAAATTCAGTGAATTGGAGCAGGAATTTGAACGCCAGCCAACAGCCGCGGAATTAGCGGAGCAATTGAATATGTCAATAACCGAAATTTCCGATACGATTAAGATTTCGGGAAGACATCTATCAGTAGATGCTCCATTTGTTCAAGGTGAAGACAATCGTTTGCTCGACGTTCTTCCGAACGATCAGCAACCACCTCCCGATTCAGAGCTTATACGCGAATCCTTAAGAGTTGAGGTTCTACAGGTTTTAGAGTCGCTTTCTGTTAGAGAGGCTGAAGTTATAAAACTGTATTTTGGATTGGAAGGTCAAGCGCTTACTCTTGAAGAAATTGGCGAAAAATTCAGTCTGACACGCGAGCGCGTTAGACAGATTAAGGAAAAAGCAATCAGAAGATTAAGACACGCCTCTCGTTCGAAATCGCTTAGAACATACTTAGGCTAAATTTTAACAACGGAGTATTGAAACTTCGTCGCTACTATCTTCTGTAAAGTAAAAATTATAAAAACTCGTTCCTGAGCATCGGCTTGGGAACGAGTTTTTTGTGCAAGTTCACAATTAATCTAATACTAAATCCAAATTTCGAATCATTTTAACAATTATAAAAGCAATTGTACGTTTTAATCAAGTATTTTTTACAAAATCCAAAGTCTAATGCAAATAAAATTATTCAATTCAGAACCTCGTAAAATAGAAGATTTTCAACCAATCCGTGACGAAGTTGTACGGATGTATTCCTGCGGTCCAACAGTTTATAACATAGCACATATAGGCAATATGCGCGCATTTTTGTTTGCCGATCTTCTGCAAAGAGTACTTCGCACTGTAGGCGGTTATAAAATGCGGTGGGTAATGAATATTACTAATATTGACGACAAAACAATCCGCAATTCACAACCCGAAAGTGGCTCTTGGCAAGTGGAAATGGGTGAACAAACTGCTGACCCTAAGGAGAATTTGCGTCTATTTACGCTTTATTACGAAAAAGAATTCATTGATGATATAGCTAAATTAGGTATCCGATCTGAAGATTTCTATATGATGCCTCGCGCAACCGAACATATAGATATAATGCAAGATTTAATACTACGTATTTATAAAAATGGTTATGCTTACGTAGCAAACGGTTCGGTTTATTTCAACGTTGGTAAATGGAGCAAAGATGATAAATACGGACGCTTGTTTCATATAGATTTTGAAAACTTCCGCGAAGGTGTCAGAGTAGATGCCGACGAATACGAACGCGAAAGTGCTTCGGATTTTGTTTTATGGAAGGGATTTAAAGAAGGTGAACCGTGCTGGGAATTTGAGTTGGATGGTGAATCGCTTCCCGGAAGACCCGGTTGGCATCTGGAATGTTCTGCAATGGAACACGAAATTTTAGGATTACCCTTCGACATTCATACAGGTGGGGTGGATTTGAAATTTCCACACCACGAAGACGAAATAGCCCAAAGCAAAGCAGGTTATGGAATAGACCCAACCGCATTTTTCTGTCATAACGAATTTTTGGAAATTGAAGGGGAGAAAATGAGCAAATCCGCCGGAAATTTCTATACTTTGCGCGATTTAATTGATAAAGGTATTGATCCAATAGATATTCGTTATTCAATGATGTCAGCTCATTACCGGACAAAATTAAATTTCACTTTCGACGGTTTAAAAGCCGGAAGAAAAGCACGTTTGCGCATTCAAGAATATATTTATGAACTTTTTGAACGGCAGTACGGTGATATAGCGGCTGATATAGATGCTTTACGGACTTCAATATTCAAAGAATTGGCTAATGATGTTCATACTCCTAAAGCATTAGCGCATTTATTCGGCTTTATCAACGCTAACGACGCCAAAAAGATGACTGAATCGGCAAACAATGAGCTCATAAAACTTTTACAAGATATTAATAAAATCTTTGCGAGCTGGGTTTTTACAGAACGCCCAATTGAGGTTGTTGATATACCCGATGAAATAAAAAAATTAGCAGAAGAACGATTCAATGCAAAAACGGCAAAAAATTGGGAACTTGCCGATAAATTGCGCAAAGAAATTGCCGAAAAAGGCTATACTATTAAAGATAGCCGCGAAGGATATGACATTACAAAAAGTGAATAATACAATTTAGACAAAAAATAAATCATTTATTGGGTAGATTTATATTGAATAAGGATTTGCCCTAATGTTATATGATATTTTTTTGCTATATTGCATTTTTTTGTAGAATAATTTATAAATAATATTTCAAAGTTATGAAAAAGAAGTTACAATTTGATTATAAGGTTTTAATAGCCATAGCGGTATTTCTCGTTACTACTGCAATTATGTTTTGGGGACAGATTTCCGGAGACAGTTTTTTCTGGGAAGATTTTGTGGAGCAAGTTTATCCGCTTCAAAATTACGCGGCTGTAGAGTCATCGTCGGGTATTGTTCCATTTTGGAATCCATATACCTTCAGCGGGATGCCTTTTTTGGCTGACCCACAGGTCGGGTTTTACTATCCTTTGAACCGCGTTATGGACTTTTTCGTTCACGATGGGGTGCTTACATCGAATGCCCTTCAATTATTGATTATCCTACATTTCTTTTTAGCACAGATAACGATGTTCCTGCTGATACGAAGCTTGAAACTCAACTTTGCCGGAGCGTTGATAGGAGCAATTGGATACTCCTTCTCGATGATTTTTATTTGCCACGTTTTCCATCCGATGATGATATATCACTTCGCTTGGTTCCCGCTAGCATTCCTGTTTTTCAAAAAGGCATTGGACCAGCGAAAGATATATTACGCGCTGTGGTCGGGTCTAATATTGGCGATGATGTTGCTTTCCGGGCATCCGCAAACGACCTTATATTTGCTATTATTCTTATTCTTGTATTTCGTTTGGGATTTGGTGGCAAACCTGCGTAAGAAAGAATTCAAAAAGACAAACGATATCGTATTATACCTCGGTTCAGCCGCTATAGCGGTGGCTATTGCCGCAGGTATATATATGATTCAATATATGCCATCTAAGGAAATGTTCAGTTATTCTGTTCGTCAGGAAACAACGCAAAAAACCTCTGCCGAAGGTTCATTGGAATATAAACAATTACTGCAAACATTCTTACCTAAGGTTTTCGGTTATATAAATGCTGAAAATACTCAGGAAGCACAATTTACATTAGTAACAAATGAAAAACCGGCTCCATATTACTATTACTGGGATACGGCGTTTTATTTTGGTATAGGCATATTTATATTAGGCTTGATAGCAATTATAGCTATGTGGCGCCAACGAATGGTGGGCTTCCTGCTTTTTATATCAATTTTCGGGGTTTTGTTCGCACTTGGGAGCAATTTCTTCATCCACGGCTTGTTCTATAATTTACCGCTATTCGGTACTTTCCGTATGCCGGCGCGTATTATGATTTTCGCTGTATTCGGTTTTTCAATTTTAGCGGCTTACGGTGCGGATTACCTATCAAGTGTTAAAATCACCAAACCGGCAATGAAGTATTTGCTTATAGCAAGTTCTGTTCCGGCGTTATTTGGCATTCTTGCTTTGACGAATGTCTTACAAGGTATGCTCAATACACCCGCCGAAAATATTGATTTCGTTAGTTCGCAAGGTATGAATACATTGATATTCTCCGTATTGACTTTTATATGCGGATATTTTATGCTGAAAAGCAAATTAACAAGAACCATACCTGCGTTTGTTTTAGCATCGGTCATATTTATTGATTTGCTTTTAGTCGGCGGCGACTTTAACAAAGGTAAACAAAGTGTTGAAGATGCTTATGCGTTGGCACCTGAACAAAAAGCAATGTTCATTCCGTCATCTAATAATGATTTATTCCGTGTAAATACCCGTATTCCTAAATATGGCGTTATGTCGATGAAGCGCAACCAAGGAATGGTTGATCGCATTATGATGTTGGAAGGTTACAATCCGCTGAATTTACAACTGCGTATGCCACCCGCACCAACAAAATCCGATGTTTACGATTTGATGAATACGAAATATGAATTATTGGTTGATTTGCAACAGCAAAGAGTATATTACACCGAGAAAAATACGCGTATGCCAAGGTTTTGGTTAGCAGGTAACTATGAGGTTAAAAGTCAAAACGCGGTGGAAAGAGCGATGAAATCGAACGAAGCTGATTTACACTATACCGCACTTTTAGAAGAAAATCCTGCTGGTATGGGGCAAAATCCACCCGGACCTGTAAACGGAAAGGTCGGGGTTAAGGAATATAAATCGAACCATATCGTTTTAAGTGTGAAAAGCGATAGAAAAGCAATTTTGGTGGCTTCCGAAGTATGGTATCCGGCTTGGAAAGTATATATAGACAACAAAGTAACCAAAATGTACAGAGCGGATTATTGCTTGCGTGGCGCTGTTATTCCAAGCGGTGTCCATCAAGTTGAATTTAAATACGAATCATCGGCTTATAAAGCCGGTTCAACAATTGCTTTCATTACATTGTTATTGACAGTTATATCTTTAGTTTTAATGTCGCTAAAAAGTAAAATAAAAATAAAAGGAAATAAAAATGCCTAAAATAATCGAAGGGAATTTCAACGCGAAGGGCAAAAAATACGCGATAGTTATTGCCCGTTGGAACGAATTTATTGTTGGTAAGTTATTAGAAGGCGCGCTGGACGCGTTTGCAAGACACGAAGCGGATATGGATAATGTTACAATTATCTATTGCCCGGGAGCGTATGAATTACCGGTTTTAGTAAAACGTATCGCCGCAACCAAGGAATACTCCGCAGTGATAGCATTGGGCACGGTAATCAGAGGCTCTACTCCGCATTTTGATTACATAGCCGCAGAAGTATCCAAAGGTATTGCAAATGCCGCTATGGAAACAAATGTGCCTTGTATATTCGGTGTTTTAACAACCGACTCAATAGAGCAAGCAATAGAGCGCGCAGGAACAAAAGCCGGAAACAAAGGTTTCGAAGCCGCTATGTCGGCTATCGAAATGGCCGATTTGTTTGGGAAATTATAGTGTATTTATTGATTGAATACACCAGAGCGGCTCATTTATAAACATTATCTTTTTCAATTAAAGAAAAAGTGTTAACTTTGAATTCTGAATTTTTCGGAAAGGTGCCAGAGTGGTTGAATGGGGCGGTCTCGAAAACCGTTGTACATTTACGTGTACCGAGGGTTCGAATCCCTCCTTTTCCGCAAAGCTCAACCACAAAGCAGGTTATTATATTATAGCCTGCTCTTTTTTTAAGTAAAAAAATACGTACATTATATTTTGTGAAAATCGGTGATGGCGTTAGTAAATTTGTGAAGATGTAAATACTTACAACCTTCCGAAGGTTTGAAACCTTCGGAAGGTTCAGTAGGACAGATTTTCCCCTGACTCTCAGTCATCAGATGAATATAGATAAATTCAATTGTGATATTTTCACCAGATTTAATTAAGTATATATATATATATACTTCATCGGATAAAAATGTCTTTTATTAGATACGCTAAAAAATGTATAAATAATTAATTTTTATTTTTTTACTTGGAAAATTTTTTTTAATTTTAAATAAATTAATCAAACAAGAATCGAGTTTGTTTAAAAAATTAATATTTATTGTGTTTTTATACGATGGTAAGGTTATGAAAATCCATATAGAAATGAAAGAGAAAAAGGACATATTCCAACATATTGTTCAGAAGGCTTAATAATTCATTTATTAAGTCCCGTTCAAAATAATCAATAGAATCAAATAATAATTCCAGTATGTTTTATTTAAAATAGAAGACGAATTAACCCTTGGGTTAACCCGCCTCCGCTTGCCCAAATAGGCAAATGTGCGTCAGTAAACGATAAACAGTTAAAGATATTCGAATACTGACAAGGGTTAGACGTATTTCTTTGTTTAATATTTAAAATGCACACTTTACACATAAATGATTAGTGAGGTGTATTATGAATACAAGTTAGTAAATGGAAATCCGAATGTTAAGAATAGTAAATTGAAAGAACTATATCACAAGCTCAAAGTGGTGAAGTAATAACTAACCCTTATTCAAAAGGAGATTGAAATGAAGAAGATAAAATTAATGTTGATTTTTGCTATCATTATAGCAACATTTACAAGTTTCAAATTATCAGCTGAAGAGATAATATCTGAACCTTGTACGCCGGATTGTGTAACAAGCCCGTGGAGTCCTGTACATATAATAAGATTACATTTGCAAAGATTGCACTTCGTTGATGTATATTATGTAACCAGAAAGGCATGTGGATGGTTTCAAGATTTCCAAATACTAGGGTTTTCAAATAAACGATACAAGTGTTCGGGCAACCATTTACAATACACACAAACACCAGAGCAAGAAATGCAAGCTGTTTTGGCGGCGGTGGTCAAGCTAAATCCAGCACTTTTTGATCCTCAAATTGGAACAGTTGGGTGTTCGGATATTTGGAGAATTTCGAATAGAAGTTGTTGGGCTACATTTGAGATTGTTATTTATAATAATACAGGTCAAGAGGTTGATAGATACGATATCAAGGTTCCTTGTGTTGATTCAGATTGTTGCATGGCAACAGTTGAAGTTTGTAGAACTGCAGATGATCATATAACAGTTCAAAGGTTAGACCCTGCTCCTGTAATTAGTTGCGAGGAGTATGCTTATTCTACGACAACAGGAATAGTACCGTGTATGGCCAATTGCTCTTGGGTACCTTCCGTAACAACAGTCATTGACGGGTTGAGTGAAGGTTATGAACCTTTGGATTTGGGTGAGTATAATCCTCTACTTACTAAACCAAGTGTCAAAGAGAATAATTCTATTGAACTAGGTTTAAATACTTTTATTGATGAGAATACGATACATTTTCAACTTTTTTCTAAGTCCATAAAGGATATTAATGTCGAATTATATAACATAAATGGTCAAAGGCTTTTTATTGGGCATTATAATATTAGTGATGGTATAAATGATTTATACATAGAAAATAAATGGGGTAATACTGATATTATATTATTTAGTATTACATCTGGAAATAATAAACTTTCTTCAGGAAAAATATTAAATAAATAATCATAAAAAATGGGATAGTATTTACAATACTATCCCAACTTTTTACAACCTAAAAATGTCAACCAAAATGAAAATAATTTATTCAATCTTATTATGTTTGTGTATAAGCGTGTTTACTGTCAAATCTGATGAAGAATTTGAAAGAGTTTATGACCAAAGAACTTCTGATATTTATGAGCGAGGATATATTCTTGATATTCAAAGTTCCAACGGAATTTCCAAAGCCTTTCTTACTTACGATGGTGGTTCCGCACGCGTTTTAATATCTTCTGATGATGGGAAAACTTGGGAAAAAGAATTTTCGGATGAAAATCCAGTCCGAGGTGAGGAAATTCTAGCTTTAAAAGGTGGTATTTTTAAAAATAATATTACTATGTTACCACTTTATTATGGTTACATCTATATCCAAAATGGCTTAGGCAATCAATATCAAGAAATTAAAGTACCTACTAAAGAGTTCAATTTTTATGTAGATTTATCCAATAATGCTTTACTTTTAGCTAGTACACAGGTGTTATTGCAATCGAAAGACCTCGGAAATTCTTGGGATACATTAAAATCATTTGATAGGCAAAGAATTTTGGATATTTCTGTTATCAACGATTCGATATACGCGATATCTACAGGAATGAACGATTCAAATTTTTATCACGTTTCTTTTGACAAAGGGCATAATTGGCTAAGTGTACGTACGGAATATTATTATAACAAGATGTGTTTTATTGATTCTATCGGGTGGGCTTGTACAGCCAAGAAAACCGGAAACGGGGATCAAGCAAAGGATGCAATTTTTAAAACTTCAAATTATGGAAAAAAATGGACAAAAATCTACGAGCAAGAAAATTGGAAGATTTTTGGACTTCGAGATATTGATTTTTTTAATTTAAACGTTGGGATAGCTACTGGTATGGCTGGCAAAATATTAGTAACCAAAGATGGTGGTGTTTCTTGGGAACAAAAAATTATTGATGAGGATGAAATATTTGATATGGATGTTATGTGCAGTGGTTTTTCATCTAACGGGAAAATGTTGATTGGTGCAACAGATTTTGGTATCTACAGGAGTCCATATCCGGGTACTGTTTTACAAAAGTATGAGCAATTCTCTCTTTCCCCTAATCCCGCGGGTGATTTTATAATGATATCTATTAGTGGAACCAACCCCACGCTTAAGCATGAAGTTGATGAGACCTCTGAAGTTTCCATCTTCAACACACTCTGCGAAAAAGTTATGTCAGTAGAGACGTTGCATGCAACGTCTCTACAAATAGATATATCGAATCTGCCAAAAGGGATGTATTTTGTGAAAATCGGTGATGGCGTTAGTAAATTTGTGAAGATGTAAATACTTACAACCTTCCGAAGGTTTGAAACCTTCGGAAGGTTCAGTAGGACAGATTTTCCCCTGACTCTCAGTCAACAGATGAATAAAATTATACTCCTCGATTATTTTGCATTATCAAATAGTTTTCGTAATTTAGAAAATATTAATTTTTATAGGAATGATTATGTATAAATTTTCTACTTTATTATTAGCAATAGTTCTGATTTTTTCTTCTTCACAACTTCAATCACAAACCCCTAAAACCGGTACTATAAGCGGTTATGTTACCAGCAGAATGTCCTCTCAACCGCTAACCGGAACTACGGTTATAGTTGAAAATACAAAGTTGGGGGCTTATACCGATGCCGAAGGTAAATTTGTTATCTCAAATATTCCCGTCGGAAGAGTAACTTTAAAGTTCTCTTATGTCGGATTCCAAAACTATACCGAGTCGGATGTGCAGGTGATAGGCAATAAAACTACCAATGTAACAATTCAATTAACTGAAGCTATTATCGAAGGTCAGGAAATTACTGTTAAAGGAGAGTATTTTGTTAAGATTCTCGATGCCGCAACAGGTACTCAATCTTTTTCCGGAACCGATATTCGTAATGCTCCCGGAGTACAGGAGGACCCTGTTCGAGCTTTACAATTATTACCGGGCGTAAACACGAGCGGTGCCGGACGAAATGATTTGATCGTACGAGGTGGAGCTCCATTTGAAAACTTATATATTATTGACGGCATTGAAGTGCCTAATATTAATCATTTTAGCTCACAAGGGTCCACCGGTGGTCCGCTTTCAATAATCAATATAGATTTTGTTGAGGATGTACAGTTTTCAGCAGGTGGTTTCGGCGCTCGTTATGGCGATAAAGTTTCATCATTGACGAGTATTAAAATGCGTAGTGGTAATAAAGATCAATTCCGCGGGCGTGTTGATTTATCAGCAACCGGCGTTGACGGTTCGTTGGAAGGGCCAATAGGAAAAAAAGGCAGTTATTTCTTCGCCGCACGAAGGAGCTATTTGGACTTTATATTCAAATTAGCCGGTTTTTCATTCATACCCCAATATTGGGATTTCCAAGCTAAGGTAAATTACCAGATTGATGATAAGAATATCATTGAAGTATTGAGCTTTGGAGTTTTAGACGATGTTACAATAGACAATACAACGCTTGAAGGTAAATATAAAAATAGTACTATCGCTGTACCGAGTCAACAACAATATATATTTGGCGCAACTTGGAAACATCTATTCGATAAGGGCTTTTTTGATGTAATTTTAAGTAGGGCTTTCACAAATTTCACAACATTACAGCGAGATTCCAATTTGGTGGATTTGTTTAAAAATAAATCGAAAGAAGGCGATATAGGTTTGAAAACTGAAGTATTTTGGATACCGAATAAGAAAATGGAATTCACATTTGGAAATAATTTTAAAGTTGGTTCATTGCTTAAATACGATATTTTGATACCGGGATTTATGCGTACAGACCAAAACGGTGTCCCTCAAGAGTTGAAAGTGGATACTACATTTGGAGTATTTAAAAACGCTACTTATGCAAGTGTTACTACAAGTTGGGGTAAGCATACAGTAACAGGCGGTTTACGAGGAGATTACTTCAGCTCCACGGAAAGTAAATACTTCCTATCACCAAGGCTTTCAATATTCTATATGATAAACGAAAATTCTACAATAATTTCTTCATTTGGAAGATATTATCAATCGCCGGCATATATTTGGTTAATAGGAGACAAAAACCAAAAGCTAAATCCTATTTGTGCAGACCAAGTTGTTTTGGGTTATGCTCATACCCCACTGAAGGATTTGAAAGTACAGTTAGAAGTTTACTACAAATGGTATTCCGATTATCCGGCGAGAGTTTATAGACCGCAAGGTGTTTTAGCACCGTCGGGTTTCGACAATATCAAATCAGATATTCCTTTCGGACTTGAACCACTGACTTCGACAGGTACGGGAGTTTCACGCGGTGTTGAATTATTCATTCAAAAGAAAATGGGCGACATCCCACTATGGGGAATTTTAAGCTTAACACTCTGTGAGTCGAAGTTTACTTCAATAGAAGGTAAAGCGCGCCCGGGTTCTTTTGATAGCCGTTTTATTACTAATATCTCTTTAGGTTACCGTTTATCAGAAACTTGGGAAATTAGTGGAAAATGGAAATTAGCAACAGGGGTACCGACTACACCTTATCTATCAAATGGTGATTTGGATTTCCTACTTTATAACGAAGGGGAGCGCTTACCGGTTTCACATCAACTAGATATGCGATTAGAGAAACGTTGGAATTTATCAAGCTCACTATTAACAACTTATATTGACATTCAAAACATATATAATAGAAAAAATGTATCCTCAGTTCAGTGGGATGAGCGCCAACAAAAAGCGATTTATCCTTCAGCGATTGGAATACTACCATCAATTGGCGTGTTGTTTGAATTCTAAGGAATAGAGAATCCCAATAAGAATAGAATACCCTTCAGCAATTAAAAAAAAGATGCCCTGCAGTTTAGTCTTGCAGGGCATCTATCGTTATGTATGTTTATGAATAACTATTTAGTAATGACTACTGGTATGGTATAAATCATCGAATCTATATTAAAATCAATAAAGTAGGAGCCCGATGGCAAATTTGCGAAATTAGGGAACAAATTTCCGACGTTCATCTGATTATCACCCAGCGTTAAATGCGCGTTTGTTTGCCCAAGCAACAAGCCGTTTGCGTTGAATAATCTAATATCAGCATTACCATCAATTTTAGAATTTAGCTGAATTTCAGCATAGCTTTTACAAGGATTAGGATAAACTTTCGCACCAGTAAACAAATTGGTTTCGTTAACCGAAAGTGGATTAATCGGGCTTAATATCTGAAGTTCATCAACACAAGTTTCTATAAATGCATAAGTCGCCGGATTCGCTCCTGCCGAAAACCTCACTTTTATTGAATTTGCATTTTTGAATTCATCAGGTACTTTTACAAGAACTCTTTTCCATACGGAATTTGCGGATGCAAGTTTACGTATGTCAATAGTTGAAGCACCCATAAAGTCGAAACCGGATTTATCGACTTCGTGAATTGTAACCCATTTATCGGAGTCATTTTCACTGCATTCAACTCTTAAATAGTTATTTACATTGTCTTCTTGCTGTGAAAACAGTAAATAAAATTCGTATAAATAAAACGATATATATATATCGTGATAATTGTAAACGTCAAAACTCTTCGTTGTTGCCGATATCTTACCGGAAGTCAGAGTATTTGCAAACGGTCCCATCGGATCTAATGTATCAGTTGGAAGCGCGGCTCCTGTAATTAAGCATTTATCGCCAATTTTACTCATATCATCTGCCGGTTGTAATGCTATAGGAATACCTAAATTTACAACAAGCTCAATTGGTTTGGCGATTTCAAAGCGACCACCAACGGTATTGTTATTATTAATGATAATATTATCTTCAGTTTCAAAATCTTCTTTTGCTATTTCACGGAAACCTGATAAAAAGTTGTAATTATAAACATTTTCAGCTGATTGTGATTTTATCATTGGGCTAGAAACATTTGAACCGGTTTCGTTATTTATAATAAAAAAGTATTGCACCAATGATGGTTTATCGCCAACATTAATATCAGCAAAATATTTTTTACCGGTTTTAATCATTGATAATGTATCTTCAGTAGCATAATTATCTAAAGAATACACTAATTTTATATTATTTGGCAAATCAATTGGTAATGCGGTAGGTTTAAAACCTGCTTCAATTGTGATGTTGCTTAAATTGTCAAAATTATCATTTAACACACTATGCTCGAAAAGACTTGGAATTAATAAAGCTATGCCGATATGGTGATTATTGAATGCTGTTATTATCGCGTTCATATTTGGTGTACCATCGCCTAAATTCCCATTATCGTCGTCTGCAATTAAAATTTCAATTAACCATTCAGCACAAGCGATACCGTAGTCGGTATCATCCGGCAAGCCGTAGCGTGCGAAATGAACTAATTTTTCAGCCTTTTCCAAACCGATTGTTTCTCTCATATCCCACAATGCACCTGATAAAATTTGGCTGTCATTATGTGATTCACCGGAAACATCTTCAGGATAAATTTTATTATTTTTAATTTTGCGTATTGATTCGTTAGGATTTTTTAAAAACACACCACGTCCCATATCCGGTGTATCCAACATATAACTTGCTGTAATATCGGCTATGGCTTCGTGGCAGGACATATTTATTTCACCTACTATACCCCTTTGACGGTTGAAATTGGTCGTGGTAGAATGTCCATATTCGTGATATAAAACCGCCGGTGATGTTGATAGCCATTCTGTTTCGTGTTGGTACATAACAAAGCCTATTGTATCACCACTTGAAAAAGCATTGGCTGCATTTCCACTACCAAAAATATTATCAAAATAGTTGATAATGCTAAATTTATTTTCCATACAAGTCAGTGAAGGATCTATATCAGTTATCCAGGCGTGGGCGTGGTTAATATGATACATCGCAAATCGTTCGTATTTATTACTATTGTTATCATTGAAAATTAAGGAATTTTCGCCGGGATTTAGGACTGTTGAAATTGTTGAATTTTTACCGGTACCCCCATCAAAATAAACCGCGCAGTATTTACTTTCTAAAGGAAAATTCACTACTTTCGAAGCATCTAAATCTAAATTAATTGCACCGTTTTCATCGGAATAATATGATTTATCGTCAAGAGGTAATTTGAAATAAGGAAGACTTTTAATTACTTCGCCCTCAATCGGGAATTTATCGACAGTTGAAACTGTAAAATTTACTTTTGCTTCTAAATTGTGAACCAAATTCTCACGACTTAGTAGTTCACCACTGTGAGCATCGGTGAATGCTATATAATTTCCGGGTTCACCTATGGTTTTGAACTCCGATTTGTAAGCTAATTTATAAGTGATTTTTCCGCTTTGATAAATAGGGATAACATATAATTTATCACTTACTTTTTGCTCACTCAACAGAACATTCGAGTTTGCTTTCGACGTGGTCATCCCATCGACAGCTATAGCTAAAGCCGCTTTAGGAGTAATTGTAGGTGTAGGCGTTATGTCTATGTTATTGAAATAATGCACTCTAAAAGCAAATACTTCCGCATTCTTGTTTATTCTTAACTCCACTTCAGAAAACAGAACTTCTGCCCCACCCTGCTCTTGAACAAAGCTAATGTACCATTTGCCTGATATATTTTCAGCTCTTTTCAATTTGAGATTGGCAACATTGATTTGAAATGTTGATTGATATTTTGTTAAGAATAATTTTGCCGCAGTTTCTATATTGCCGGCATTTAGTGCAAAATTAAAATCAATTTTTATAGGGGTTCCAAAAGCAAGGGCAGGTGATTGGCTGATGGGTTCTATTGAAATTGTCCAATTTTTGTTTTCTCTGCTGAATTTATCCCATTGTATATGGTTTGGCAACTCGGCAGAGGAGATGTATGATTGAATAGTCGGTGTTTCCGATTGAAGTTTAATAGTTTTTTCTATGCTGAACGCACTTATCGTAGAAGCAAAAAAAAATAATATTAAAATGAAATTTCTCATAATAATTCCCGAAATAAAAATAACTAATAAATTTTAATTTTCTACATATATATACATAAAAAAAAGTCTTTTGTTACATTATGAATGACTTATTTTTACAATAATTTAAAAAATAATCTGCTAAATGAAAAAAATATTTTTTCGCAAATAGCAGATTACAGTTCAATAGCATTATTATCAAATCATCGTTTCTTGTTATTGTTCGTATTTTTCTCGATTTTCTTTTGCAATCTTTCCATACGCGATTTCGCAGTATTTACGAAATCTGCGTCAGTGCTCCATTCAATCAGCGCTTTATAAATTTCAATAGCCTTTTCATCTAATTTCAATTCTGTAAGCGCATCGCCTAATCCTAACATACCATAAGAGTACCAATCGTCCACACCCGGGAATTTTTCGGTTAATCGGGTAAATGCTTCAACCGCGAGTTCGTAATTTTTATCGCGGGCGTAAAGAACGCCAATTCTGTATTGAGCCTCGGCTGCCAAAATTGGTTCTTCTTCGATATTTGTCAAAAACGAAAGCTGGTACCGAGCGGAATCATTTTGATTTTTACTATTATAGTACTGAGCTAAATTGAAACGGCTTTTTATTCCAAATTCGTGGCGTGGGAAACCTTTAGCAACTTCTTTGTATAGTGCTATTGACCTTAATGTATCACCTCGTTGAACTGCTAAAGCGGCACTTTCAAAACCGGCTTGAGCGGCATCTTGAGTATCGGAATATTTTTTTCTAATAATTGCAAATATTGAATCCGCGGCTTTAATATTTGTGTTTTTGATTTTTATCAAGCCTAATTCCAATAATGCTTTACTTGCATATTCATTATCGGGATAATCTTTAGCTATGCTCGCAAAAGCCTGTTCTGCTTGTTTCCAATCATTCACTCTATCATAACTTTTTCCCATATAAAATAGTGCTTCAGCATTTTTTTCACTTTGCGGATATTTATTCAAAAAGTTTTTGTACTCGCTTACAGCGTCGGTATAGCGACCGCGTTGGAAAAACATCTCGCCTTTTTTATATTCAAAATCTTCCACAAACGGAGATTCGATATTCGATTTTACATAATTATCAATAATACCAATCGCCTCTTCATCTCTTCCCATTGCAACCAAGCAATACTGCACACCGCGCATCGCTTCCGGTGCTATATTACTTGCGGGATATTTGTTAATAACTATTTGATATGAATTCATTGCGCTTTGGTAGGAACCCATATTAAAATAGGAGTCTCCAATAGCATATTGAGCGCGTGCAACTAAACCGCTGTTTGGATAGGATGTTATCATATAATTGAAGTTATCAATAGCTTCCTCATATTTTGCTTCTTGGAATCTAATCCAGCCGATTAAATACAAGGCATTTGGAGCATAAGCTGAACTGCTGTATTTGCTCACATAATTTAACAATGCGGTTATCGCGTTTTCGTAAGATTTTTGTCTGTACAGCGCATCGCAAAGTTGGAATGCTGCATATTGACCCTGCTCTGTTCCGGGTGCCAATCTAGCGGCTTTTTGATAGGCCTCAGCGGCTTTTGTATAATCTTTTTGGACGTAGTAGGCATCGCCTTGACGAGTCCATACCTCGGCGACAAAACGCGATTTTGGGAATTCGCGAGTCAGAGTCTCGAAAATCTCGCTGGCTTCTTTGAAACGTTTTTGCTCGAAATATGACCACCCTAAACTATATAATGATTCTTCTCTTCTCGATGAAGATTGGTAATTATCTACTACTTGTTTGTAATTTTCTATTGCATTTTGTATCATACCCATTGAGTAATATGCTTCAGCTAACCAGAAATTAGCTTTATCTTCACGGTTTTTCTTGAATGGGGTGGCTAAAAATTCGAGTAATTCCGGTATGGCTTCTTGAGATCGTTTAGTCTGTATTAGTGCGATACCCCTACCGAAACTACATTCAGCTATATATAATCCCTTGTCCGGCATATCGAGTATATTTGTTTCTTTAGCTGTTTTTTTGGCTAAAGCATATTCTTCCGAAGCATCTTCCCATAGTTTCAATTGAGTATATGTCGAAGCTAAAAGAAGTTGGATACGCTCTTTTTCCATTATATTTGCCGCTTCGCTGATAGCACGTTCTAATGTTTTGCGCGCTGAGGTGTAATCAGCCTGCTCGTAATATAATTGGCCTAATTCAAGTAAAGCCGCGCCGGTATAGGGATAAGCCGGTTTAGCCGCTAAGCCCATTAGTTCTATCCTTGATTCCTCGGTTTTGCCCAAACGCTTCAATGTTACGACTCTGAATAATAGAGCTTTATCCCTTTGCATCTCTTCATTGGTACCGGCTTTTTCGATAATTTCATCGTAATAGGTTAGTGCCTCATCGTAGCGGCGCAAATTTAATAAGGAGAAACCGGCGCTCAAGCGTACAGCATTTTCCAAATCGGAGTTCTCGTAAGTATCCAAGAAAGATTCATAATCGCCAAGTGCTTTTTGATAATTTCCGGCTGTGTTCGATGCTTCGCCGCGTAAATAATGTATGCGTTCGCGTATGTTTTTAAGATTCGATTGTTCTTCATAAGTTTTTCCAATCGAATCGCCGCTTTGAATGTGGTTCAATTGCGTTTCGGTGTTTTCCAAAACCATTAGAGCCGATGCGGGTTCTTTTATAACCAAATGGCAATTAGCTTCGTGCAAACGAGAAATAATAAAGCTATTGCTTGTTGGGTACTGCTTTGCTAAAAGTTTATAGCTATCTATCGCCTTATCGTAATTCTTTTGAATTTCATTAACCATACCAATTCCGAACAGTGCGTCATCGGCATACATATCAGCCGGACATTCGGAAATTTGTTTTTGGAAGACTAATTCAGCGTCGCTCAATCGGCTACCTTGGTGAATAATACTTATTGCTTCCCAATATAGAGACGTGCAATGAATTTCATCATAAATTTCTTTATTTCTGAGGTCATACTGCTCTTTGGCTAATTCAGCGGCATAGTGGAAATCACTTTCAGCGGCTTTGAAATTATCCTGCTCAAACGTAACATATCCGCGCCAAATGGCCGCCATAGCGACAAATGGAGAATTGGGACGTTCGGTTATAAATTCACTTAATTTTGCTTTTGCTACGTTATAATTTCCTGATTTGATATCAATGTGAGCGAGTAACAATTGATATTTATCTTTACCGGGGTTTTCGGGAAATTTATCTATTAATTGTAATAAATTATATTCGGCTTTGCGTATTAAATCCCTTTGATATAGGTCTTCGCTAATACCGATTAACGCTGAACCATACTCATAACGCGGCTCAATAATTTGAGCGTTTAAATTGTATGTTCCAAATAATAATATTATTAAAACTAGTATTTTCTTCATAATCTAAAATCATTTTTTTTGTAAAACATATAATACTGCATTATTCTAAATTACAAAATAATATTGATATAATGAGCAATTTGAAGACTGTTAATAATGAAAAATATGAACAGCGATGTATTAACGCATCGCTGTTTATTGAGCTAAACCCATTTATTAAATGATAATTGTGCTTATATCTTTTCCAATTTTGCGTATTGCATCATTAGCGGTTTTCGTCCTGCTAAATCAAAAAACACGACAGCTTTTTGGAACTGTCCAATCCCGTTGATGGAAACAATTTTACCTTTACCAAATTTAGAATGGAATACCCTATCCCCGACTTTCAAATGAATATTGCTTTGCGGGATTTGTGAATAATCGTCGCTATGCTGTGTATCATCTAAATATATATTCTCTTGAGAGTGTTCAGCGTGAATTCGCGGTTGCTTTGGAGCCTGAATCGGTTCTATTTTTTTGTCGTTACGTCTCAGAAATTCAGGTGCAATCTCTTCCAAAAACTGAGATTTGGTTGTGAATTTCGTATCTCCGAAATGCCAGCGTTTTTGGTGATAGGTCAGATAAAGTTTTTCTTTTGCACGTGTCATACCAACATACATCAAGCGTCTTTCTTCTTCTATATCAGCCACTTCTTCCTGGCGTTCCATAGGCAGTAAACCTTTGACCATACCCGAAATAAATACATAAGGAAATTCTAAACCCTTAGCCGAATGCAGAGTCATTAATTTCACCGAATCTTGGGAAAAGTCTTTTTCTTCATAATCCGAAGAAAGCGAAACCGACTCTAAATAATCTTGCAAGGACATTTCAGGATTAATAGCAAAGAATGTATCAATACCCGAAACGAATTCGTTGATGTTGTTCAATCTATCTCGAGAATCGTGTGTATCGAGTTCCAAATACATTTTCGTAAGACCGGATTCCTCTAAGTATTGTTCTATAACCGAAGAAATTGTTTCGGTTTCCAATAGTTCACAATACTTATTGATAAAAGCGGCAAATTCCTTCGCCTTATCGGAAGCTCTTTTTTGCAACACAGATATGTCTTCCGTTTTTTTAAAAGCTTCAAACAAAGGTATGAAGTTGCGATTTGCATAATCTTGAATGTACGAAAGCGATGTTGGACCCAATCCACGAGGTGGTTCGTTTATAGCACGAATAAGTGCTTCTTGGTCAACCGGATTGATAAGCAGTCTCAAATACGCTGTTACATCCTTAATTTCTTTTCGTTTGTAAAAAGACATTCCGCCAATAATTTGGTAGGGTATATTCAACTTTCTAAATGCGTTTTCCAATGTCATAGCTTGAGCATTTGTTCTATACAATACCGCGAAATCAGACCAAGGATTTTCGTGGTGGTGGTGTTGCTGGACCAATGATACGATGTGATGCGCTTCATTCATATCATTATCAAACTTCAATATATCGACAATTTCACCTTGTGGATTATCTGTATATAAAGTTTTCGGGATTTGCTCTTTATTATGAGCTATTACCGAATTTGCCGCACCAAGTATATTTTTTGTCGAGCGGTAATTTTTTTCTAAACGGATAGTCTGTGTATGGGGATAATCAATTTTGAAATCCAATATATTGCGGATATCGGCTCCTCGCCAGCGATAAATACTTTGAGCGTCGTCACCGACAACGCACAAATTCTGATGCGCTTTAGCCAGCAAATTTACGGCTATATATTGAGCGCGGTTCGTGTCTTGGTATTCATCAACCAAAATATATTTAAAACGTGTTTGATATTTTTCGAGTATTGGTTTGGACTTTTGTAATAAATAAATGAAGTTCACGAGCAAATCATCGAAATCCATTGCGTTGCTCGCAATCAGCATTCTTTCATATTCTTTGTAAATTAACGCGGCCTGTTTATCTATTACCGTCATTGCTTTGTCTTGGAACTCACCGGCTGTTATCAATTCATTTTTCGCATTCGAGATTTTCCATTGAATTTCTTTACCGTTATATTTCGACGGAGCAATTCCTATATCTTTCATTATTCTTCGTATCAAACTCAATTGATCATCAGCGTCGTAGATTGTAAATGAATTTTTATAACCTATAGTTTCGGCTTCTATCCGCAGAATTTTCGCGAATACAGAGTGGAATGTTCCCGAATAAATCTGACCGGCTCGGTCTTCGCCAACTAAATTTGCTATTCTGCCGGTCATTTCTCCGGCGGCTTTATTTGTAAACGTCAGCGAAAGTATGTTCCAAGGCTTCACTCCATTTGCTATTAAATAGGCCACTCTATGAGTTAAAACTTTTGTTTTACCGGTACCTGCACCGGCAACAACTAAAAGTGGTCCGTTTATAAATTCAACAGCTTTTTTCTGCTCGTCGTTCAAATTGCCGACTATATATTCTAAATTTTGTTCCAATTTCGTATTTTATTTTTTCATATTCAAAAAAATGTACTTATTTGTTTTTCAAATTTATTAAATTTGTACTACATATTATCAACAATACGATAAAATAGTTATGGAACTTTGGATTGGCGCATTTAATCTTGGCTTATTGTATGCCTTTTTAGCTATTGGCACGCTGATTACAGGCAGAATATTAAAATTTAATGATATCACAGTAGATGGTAGTTTCACAACCGGTGCCGCTGTAAGTGCAATACTTATTGCAAATGGCTGGGATCCTTTCTTGTCTTTGGCAATCGCTTCGCTCGTCGGTGCATTAGCCGGAGCAATAACCGGAGTAATACACACCTCCCTCAAGGTTGACAGTTTGCTGGCGGGTATTTTAGTAATGATTGCTCTTTATTCGATTAATCTTCATATAATGGGACGCTCAAATATCCCGTTGATTAATGCAAAAACGGTTTTTACAAGCATTGACACTTTGAACCCGGGTTTACCGACAGAAGTATGGCTCGCAATAGCCCTGCTTGTTGTATCGACGGTGTTGTGGTTATTGGTGTCCTTGTTTTTCAAAACCGATTTGGGTATAACCGTCCAAAGCGCCGGCGATAATAAGATTATGACATCAGCCTCGGGCGTAAATGTCAACAAAATCACAATTTTTGGTGTTATGTTCGCAAACGCTTTTGTAGGTTTTTCCGGTGGATTAATAGCACAATATCAAGGATTTGCCGATATTGGTATGGGTATAGGAAGCTTGATTATCGGTTTGGCTTCGGTTATAATCGGTGAGACAATATTCCGTTCGCGAAATATATTTGTTATGATTGCAAGTGCATTTTTGGGTTCGATTATCTATCGCTATATGATAGCTTTTGCGCTTTGGGTAGGTATGAATCCAATTGATTTGAAATTAATAACGGCATTCTTTGTACTGCTTACATTAATTGTAACCAAAGTAACAAAGAAAAGCGAAAACCCAAGCCATAATCTAATTAAATATAGACTAAAACGATATAGAAAGTTCCTGATAACACTATTATTGTGCCTATTGGCAATACCTGTTATATGGTTTATCAGCTCTAAGGTTATGAAGAATACCGATTCGACTGCTGTAGCCGATAATACACCTAAGAAATATGTAATCGGTGTAATACAGCTTTCCGATAACAGTTTGCTAAATATTACACGTGACGCTTTTTATGCGGAAATGAAACGTATGGGTTTATTGGACAGCTGTGAAATAATGTATCAGGATGCAAACGGCGATGTTCAATTAGCTAACCAGATAATCGCTAATTTCCAAATGAAAAAAGTTAACGCGATTATTTCATTCTCCACCCCTACCACTCAAGCGGCAATGGGTCGCGTCAAGGATATTCCTATTATATTCGGTACAGTTGCTAATCCTTTTTTAATTAAGGCGGGAACAAGCGACTCTGTACATTTGCCGAATGTAACCGGCACTTATGGCGCGGTTAATATGAAAACACTTCTTAATATGGTTTGTTCTTTATATAATAGAAAAATCCGTATTGGAGCTATTTGGGATCCGGGTCACGCAAATTCGGTTTATAATGTAGAAAACCTACGTAAGGCTATAGCCGAAAGAAACGATGTTGTTATGGAAGGTGTTACTATAACCGGTTCTGCGGATGTTAAAGAAGCCGCTGAAACCATCTGCAGTAAAAAACTAGATGCGGTTCTACTTCCACCCGACAACATAGTTTACAATGCGATTGAGTCTGTTATTCAAGTGGCTGATAAATATAAAATACCGGTTTTTTCCGCCGAGGCATCGGCTTTGGAACGTGGTGTGTCCGGTACTTTTGGTTACGATTATACCGAAAGCGGTATTAAAGTAGCTCATCTTTTGAAAAAAGTTTTATATGGAGCTAATCCTAATGATTTGCCATTCGAAGAATATAAATTGTCATACTATGGCTTTAACAAACAAAAATTAGCCAAATTCGGTTTAAAGATACCGCCGAAATATGAAAAACTGATGAAGCGTTATGTTGACGAAGATGGCAAATACATCCAAATTGTTCCGACAATTGGAATGGTACAGTTTGCTGTGGAACCAATGGTTGAGTTCTGTAAGGTTGGTATTTTTGACGGAATGGCGGATCGCGGTTTTGTTGAAGGGGCGAATTTTAAAATATTATATAAAAACGCGAACTGCGATTTCAATATGATCTCGCAGATAATGCAAGATTTGAACCGCCGCGGTGTGGACATAATTGTACCGCTTTCGACACCTGTTGTTCAAGGCGCTATCCAAGCCGGTGGCGGCGATTCCAAAACAAAAGTTATATATACTTACACATACAATCCTTTCGCTATAGGAGCCGCTAAAACGATTACCGACCATCTGCCGTGGGCGACAGGTTCGGCTTGTCCTCCAAGGCTTGATGTTATTTTTGCGAATTTCAAAAAAGCATTCCCTAATATAAAACGCTACGGTGTGGTTTACAACAGTTCGGAAGCCAATTCCGTTTCTGTACTTAAGAAAATGCGAGAAGAAAGCAAAAAAATCGGAGTAGAGTTGGTCGAAATGCCTGCAACATCATCGGCTGAAGTGATGGATGCCGCAAACGCTTTAGTGAATAAAAAAGTGCAGTTATTTATTGCACCGGGTGACAATACAGTGAATTTAAGTATTGATGTTTATGCCAAAGTCGCTAAGAAAGCCGGAATACCACTGCTATCTTTCGATACAGACCACGCTACCAGCGGTTATGCGGTATTGGGATGCGGTTCCAGTTATTACCAAACAGGATACGAAGCAGGAGATTATATAGTTCGTGTATTATTGGGCGAGGATCCTGCAAAAATGCCGGTCATAATGACCAAAAAAATGGACTTAGTGGTTAATGACTCTTTAGCCAAAGCTACTGGTATCAAGATTAACAAATCTATATACAAAGATGCTACACAAATTGTTTATGCGAAAACAAAAGTAAAAAAAAAAAAGCGATAAATAGTAAACAAAAGAAAATGGCTCTGATTTTATTCAATGAAAATCCAATTTTATTTGAAACAGCTAATGGGATTAAAACTAGATTAAAAGAAGAAGGCATTTTAGAAAAGAAAAATATTAAATTGGTTGAGTTTAACGCTCAAGGTGAATTCGCTATTGCTCAATCAATTACTCAAAAACTGATTGAAGATAAGTACGATTATATAATGACCTGCTCTACTCCGGTATTGCAGGTCGTTGCGAATTTAAACAAAAAGATTCCCCATATATTTGGTGCTGTTACCGATCCATACAGAATGGGCGTTGCCAAAACCAGTGCCGACCACCAGCCGAACGTAACCGGTGTTGCCACGTTTCAACCTATCGAAAAAATGGTACTTTTAATCAGGGAATTGTTCCCAAAAGCGAAAGTTATAGGAACAGTTTACAATCCCGCAGAAGCTTCATCGGAAGCCTGTATGGAAAAACTGCGAATATTCGCAAAAAAGAATGGTTTTAAACTTCGTGAAAAAGCTATATCCGCTTCCGGCGATATAACCGACGCGGTTAATTCATTGGTTAACGAAGGGATTGATGTATTTGTTACAGCGGGTGATAATTCAGTAAAACCAGCTATACCGGGGATATTAAAAATCACCGATAAAGCACTAATCCCTTGTTTTTCTGATAACCCTTATGAAGTGAAAAAAGGGCTTACCGGAGCGTGCGGTGCGAACTATTTTGAGGTCGGGGTTAAAGAAGCCGAGCAAGCAATAAAAGTAATCAATGGCATAAAACCGAAAGACATACCGATAAACAATTTCTGCCCATCGGCAATCGGTATGAATTTAAAACTAGTTCAAAAGTACAAAGGTAAATTGCCAAATCAAACAAGATGCAAAGAAGTATTGGTGTTGGTGAAATAGTTGTTTACTCATTCGATGACTGGCAGTCATCGGATGAATTGGGAGATTATAAAAACGTTCCCAAGCAGGAGCTTGGTAACGAGCTGGAAAACAAACTGTTTTGCACAAAAAAAAGAGACCGGTCCAAAAACCAGTCTCTAAACATCTTTAACGTCGTGTGTTAGTCCGGTAATCCAAATTCGACCGGAAAACAAAACATTATTTTACAATTTCCCAATATTGGGTTTTTCTCATTTTCTTTACCCATTCTTTGAGCATTTCGTTTTGTTTGTAAACTAATGCGTATTGCTCAATTCTTTTGTAATCGTCGGTCAAATTAGCTTTATGTGGTTTGATAGTGCGTTTACGGTATAAAAGCTGGTATGAATCCGCTTCGTAAGGCATAGGGTCGCTTACCTGTCCGTCTTTCATATCTTTCAATAAAGCTTGGATGGTAGTAGGGAATGATTCCAAAGGATTAACACCAATTGCTCCGCCAAACCCTTTGGTTTCTTTGTCATCGGAATATCTGCGAGCCATAGTTTCGAAACTTGCGCCTTTATCGACACTGTCTTTCAATTTTTTCAAAAAGTCCATAGTCTCTATTCTATCGTTTTCGCTCTTACCGATTTTGAAAAGTATATGGCGTGTATTCAATTGCGTTTCGTTTTTTTCTAAAGTTTGCACAAGGTGATATCCCAAAGGTGTTTCGATTGGCATAGAAACTTCACCCGTATTTAAAGTGCTCGCGCCTTTCACAAATTCGGGGAATAGTTTCGATTTGTCGAACCATCCAAGGTTCCCACCTTCCGGTTTGGAGTAAACATCATCGCTGTATTTTTTAGCAAACTCTGCAAAATCGCCGCCTTTCAATATCGAATCTCTGACTTTCAAAGCGAATTTACGCGCATCATCCTTTGCGCTTGCTTTAGCGGTGATTTTTTTAATAATATGGTACAAATCTATTGATTCCGGTATATCGGGAATAGAATCTTTGTAAGTATTGAAGAATTTTTCCACATCGTTGCGTGTAATTTTCAAACTTCCAAATTCTTTTTCTTTAACCATATCCGAAAGCTGTTTGTTACGAATTTCGATTTTCATACGTTGGCGTATTTCAGGGATACTCATACCATATAACTGTTCAATACGCTTTTCGGAGCCGATTTCCTGAATCATATTCTGCAAATATATTTCCCAGGTTTGATTTATCTGCGCTTCGGTTACATCCAAAGAATCCTCAATAGCTTTTGCAATGATTAACTTTTCGTCTATAATCATATCGAGCATTTGCTTTTGTTTTTCTTTGTCGTCCAATTTTACGGAAAGGTCTTCCGATGCCCATAACGCCATCCGACCGTTTATGTCGGACTGCATTATCATCATATTACCCACACGCGCCACAACTTTATCCATAACCAAACCTGTTTGCGGAGTTTGAGCAAACAATGCGGTGGTGGTCAACAGAATAAATAGCAGCAATATAATCTTTTTCATCAAAGCTCCGTTTTTATTTTGATTTTGTAATTGTATCTATAGTTTTCTTGTTAATAACAATTTTTGTTTCTTTTTTAACAGAATTCAGCCAATTATCAGTGATTTCTTTTTGGCGAATTTCTTGGAAAGCTGTTGCGAAATCGGGTATTGCTTCTTCGAAACTTTTTTGGCGAACCGGGAAGATTTCATTAATACGTAATACTGCTATCCCCTTTTCAAGTTTTATCGGTTGAAGAATCTGTCCTTTTTTCGGTGAAAACGGTAAAGCCAACTTTGCTTGTTCGTCTTTAACTGTTGACATTACGCCTAAACGACCTGCTTTTTCGCGCATTCCACCGCGTTGAGTAGATTGCTTAGCTAATGTATCGAAATTCGTTCCTGATTTCAAATTATTACTAATTTTGCTAGCGGCTGAATCGTTGAATACTAAGATTTCACTTAAATCATAGCTTAAATCTGTTTTGTATTTATCTTTATTGATTGTATAGAATTCGCGCGCTTTTGTAGAATCGAATTTCAATTTATTCCACACTTCGTCGCCCTCTACTTTGAAAAGAAGTATTCCATCGCGGAATTCTTTCATCATAGAAGCAAAGTCAGGATTTACACTTTCGTAATTTTTTGTTTCTTCGTCAAATGCTATTGGACGAGTGTAGTTTTGAATTGCTCTTAAAAAGCCGTCTAAATTCAAAGAATAACCTTTAAATTCGTTATTTTCGTTAAGTATTTTAACAAATTCCGAAACTGTATATTTTTTCTTATTCATTTCGAAAAGAACTTTATTCAAAAGTTCAGGTTTCAAATCCTTAGCCCATTCGCTTTGAAGGTTTGTTTTCGATGAATCAACATTTTTTAATATTTCAACTAATACATTTTCATTTAATTTATAGCCATAAACTTTAGTTAATGAATCCAATAAATTTTGTTTGTCGGTGAAAAGTTTACTTCTTCTGTAAACAGCGCGAAGTTCTTCGGATTCAGCGGCAGGGTCTATATCGCGTATATCATCGCAACGGATAATATGAATGCCGTATTGAGTTGTTACTTTTCCGGAGATTTCGCCTTTCTTTAAAGCAAACATAGCATTTTCGAATTCGCCGACTAATTGTTTTTGCGATTTTTCGTAACCGGTTGAACGGCTATAGTATTCAGGGAAAGTACCGCCAATGTCTTTTGTAGCGGGATCGTCGGAATATAACTTAGCCAATTTTTCAAAAGATTCGCCTTTTTTCAATTTAGCCAATACGATATTCGCAATAGAATCAATATTTTTATCAGGATTGTTTTGAATTAAAATATGGCTTGCTTTTACGAATTTACGTGGAGATTCGTCAACAACTTTCATAATGAAAAAGCTTTGTTTGACGACTAAAACGTCAGGATATAATTGTCCTTTAGCGGTTTTGTAAATTGGGTCTTCTAATTGACGAGCTACAGAACCCGCTGTTATCCAACGATCAATTAGTCCGCCATTTTGGGATGTGTTTTTATCCATAGAATATGCTTTCGCAACGTCTTCAAAAGGTATTCCATTTTTAAGCTCGTTCACAGCTTCATTAATAGCAGTCAAAGCCGCGGCGGAATCCGTTACAGCCATATCGTTGAAACCTTGCATAATTATCGCAATTTTCTTTTCGATTTTGCGCTTATCAATCATCGTTTTTAAAAACGGCTTATATAATTGATCATCATAAAAATATGATTCCACCAAAGCTTTCCGGCTTTGTTTTATTTCTTCGATTATTTCCGGCTTATTTTGATAGCCTTTTTTCTCGGCATCCTGAACTTTCAATCTGTAATTAATATAGATATTCAAAAAATTGTATAAACTATCTTTTGGTAGTTTATATAATTCGACACTTTTTCGATTCGAATTTTTTTGATATGCCTTTTGCAGTTCACCGTAAGTGATTTTTTCTAATCCTACTTCTGCTAGAACTTCATTAGTGAAATCCTTTGGTTGAGTTTTCGCTATTACTGATAATAGGACAAATACTGCAATAATTCCAATTACTTTTCTCATTGCTTCCAATTTAAATAATGTTAAACAAAATTTATTCATTTATAGTCTTCAAAATTACGAAATATTACATCAATTTAATCTGTTTTTCTTCCGCAAAATACTTTTTTAAATAGCTTTGCCGATGAATCGGCGATATACCGAACATTTTTATCGCGTCAAAATGCTCTTTTGTTCCATAACCTTTGTGTTTTGGAAAGTTATATTGCGGATACAGCGAATGTGCTATTTCTACCATATATCTATCTCTCGCAACTTTTGCCAAAACCGACGCCGCCGCTATGGATAGGCTTTTTGCGTCGCCGCCTTTTATGCAGTGGTGGTCGTACTTCCATTTAGGAAAGTAATTTCCATCGACCAACAATATATCGGGTTTTATTTCAAGTCCCTCAACAGCACGCTTCATCGCTAAAATAGTCGCCTGGAGAATATTAATTTCTTCAATTTCCTCTACACTCGACATAACAATCGAATACGCCTTTGCTGAGCGTATAATTATTTCAAACAACTCATCTCTTTTAATAGATGTCAATTTTTTCGAGTCATTTATGCCTATGGTATTTTCAAAATCTTCCGGCAAAATAACAGCCGCGGCAGTTACCGGTCCGGCTAATGGTCCTCTTCCGGCTTCGTCAATCCCGCAGATGATTTTACCACCGGCTCGAAACGGAATCTCTATTTCAAAGCCTAACTGTTCGGTTTTTACCATTTGATTAATCAATCAGCTTCATAAACTCATTTCTTAATGTCGCATCGTCCATCATTAATCCGCGAACTACCGATGTAACCATTACGCTGTCTTCCTCACCGGCGCTAACACCACGCGCTATCATACAATAATGCTTCGCATTTATCACAACACCCAAAGCCAACGGATGAATCAAGTCCTCGATATAATCGGCTATTTGTTCGCCAAGCTCTTCTTGAATTTGGGCTCTACGGCAAAACCAATCCACTATACGTGTCAATTTCGAAATTCCAACTACGTTTTCATCGGGGATATATCCAATAGAACAATGTCCGGAAATAACTTGCCAATGGTGCGAGCAAAGCGACATAACTTTTATTCCTTTACTGATGACCAGATTATTAACATTATTACGATTGGGAAATACCGTTATTTTAGGTGGCTCAGTAAATCTACCGGACAGCAATTCGTTCACATACATTTTTGCCATTCGGTGGGGAGTAAAGGTTAAATTAGGATCCTCTTTGCTCATCCTCAATATATCGAGCACTTCCGAAAATTTAGCCTCTAATTGAGATATCATCAAGGCACGTTCTTCTACCGATAGCTCGCGATTGCCGTTCGCGTCAAATTTTTCCAATTCTTCGATTATGTTATTCATCATTGCCCCTATTGCTTACCTTTATTGCCATAATAATCTACGTAACTTGAATCAGTTTCATATAACCTTATTTGATAAAGTCGTCCATTAGGAATCTCGTTTTCAAGTATTCCCCAAAATGAAAGAACTAAATTCTCGACTGTCGGATTGATACCAACAAGAAAATCCACATCAGAGTTCAGATTTTTATGATCTACTTTATCAATAATTTCTTTTTTAATAAGATGCTTTAGCTTCTTCATATCAATCACATAACCGGTTTTTTCCTGCACACCGCCGGCAACTGTAACTTCGATAGTATAGTTATGACCATGGCCGCTTGGGTTACTGCACTTATCAAAAAGTTCAAAGTTTTCTTCGTCGGTCAAGTCGGGATTATATAATCTGTGCGAAGCAGAAAACCCCATTTTTTTCGTTACATAAAGCATTTTTTTACTGATTTTATAATATAATTTTTATAAGACGTTTTTTATTTTGAATTGTTTCGTGATGAAAGTAACATTCATATATTTTTTTAATATTATAAATATTCGTAATTTTTAAGTTCCTATTTTACAAATTTGAAAAAAATCGTATGAAAAAGTATTATTTGATTGTATTAATAAGTCTGATTTCTGTTTTGATTAGTTGCTCAACCGTGGATAAAACCGCCAAAGACAGCCTAAAAGAGAAACCTATAGAAAAACCCTTGGAGAAACCCAAAGCGAAACCGGTACCCCCTAAAAAAGAGCTAAAGTATATATCGCTTATGACATCCATCGAATATATAAATTCCGGAACTTCCAATGAATTTAGCGCAAGCATCAACCAAAACGGTGATACACTCGGGATGAAAGTACTTGGACCTTTTAATATGGTATTGGCGGAACTCTTTTCTACAAAAGAGCAGTTCTTTTTATTAGATAAATGGAACGCCATACTTTACAAAGGTAAACCAACAAAGGAAAATTTCAAAGAAGCTCTCCAAATAGCAATTTCCTATCAAGATATAATCGGGCTAATCCGTTGTCATCCTTATGGCGATATATCTCGTTTTGAAAAAGATACCAAGCCGAACGATTCTTTGGAAGCTCTTATTTATGGCGATGTATTGGCAAAAGACAGCTTGTGGTTACAAAAAAATTATAATACTATTGCACGATATAAACATAAAAGTACAAATCCTGGGGAATCCTATAAAGTAGATTACAGTTACGGCGAGTCGAAGGAATACCCTGAAAAAATTGTATTCGTTAGCGGAAAAAGTAAACTAACGATTAAAATTGAGGAATTTTCGTTAGAAAAGCTTTCTGTAAAAAGTTTCAAAATACCCGAAAAAGCAAAAATTGTTGATTTAGATGATAAAAAGTAACTACATAATTCTCGTTTTCATACTATTATTCGGGTTTGCATCACTAAAGTCGCAAACCGATACCAATTCTGTGCCCAAGAAAAATACGATTTCAATTCCGGCGGATTCTATATTTAAGAATAAAGGAATTCACGAAGGCGGATTGGACTCAACAGTATTTTCGAGAGCAAGCGATACGATTACGTTAGATATTCAATCGAAAATTATGCACTATAGAGGAAATGCACTAATAAAGCTGAAAAAGCAAACTTTAGAAGCCGAGATTATTGATATATCTTTTGAAACAGGTGAGCTAACGGCTTATGGTACTTTGGATTCCAATAAAACACCCAAAGGGTTTCCTGTTTTCGATGACAAAGGAGAAAAATTCGCCGGCGAAAGAATTAAATTTAATCTGCGTTCACAGAAAGGTTTAATTTCTATGGGCGAAACCCAATTGGACGAGGGATATTATTTTGGAAATAGAATTAAACGTATTTCAGCAAAGGAATACTATATAGAAAATGGTTATTATACCACTTGCGACGCCCCCGAACCGCATTATTACTTTGGCGCTAAGAAAATGAAATTTGTCGCGGGTGAAAAGGTTTTTGTTGAACCGATTACATTTTATGTTGAGCAATTACCACTTGCTATTATTCCAATCGGAATATTTTTTCCTATGCAAAGTGGCCGCCAATCAGGTGTTATTGTTCCTTCGTTTTATTTTTCATCCTCCCGTGGTGTGGTTTTCAAAGATATGGGATTTTATCTTGCTATTTCCGATTATTGGGATACCCAGATAAAAGCTGATATTTATTCCAAGGGCGGGTATATGCTAAAAAACTCAACTCGTTGGAATCTTTTAGACAGATTTAACGGATATTTGAACCTCGAATACGGCTCTACAAGAATGGATGTTGATGATCCGTTTACAACTAATTGGAAAGTCGAAGCAAAACATTCGCAAAAATTTTCGCCGCAAGAGCAATTGGATGTTAATGTTAATTTCGCCAGTGCGAATTTCAACCGCCGCTCTTATTCAGGCTCTTATGCCAACAGTCAAGCTGATTGGAGCCAACAGAACATTTCTTCGCGTGCATCATTCACCAAGAATTTCGATAACCGCAATTCACTTTCGCTTTCTTACGACCGCGAACAAAATATCATCACACAAACGTATAATCAAAGTACGAATGCGATGTTTAATATTCCAACTATTAAACCGTTGAATAATATCACATTGCTTCCACGATGGGTACGCGATTTCCAAACTCGTTTACGCTTAAGCGCAATTTACGATAATAGTAAAACGATGTCCGTTAAGCAAATGAAAGAAGCGGACAGCTCTTGGGCTGATACCAATTTTGTACTTGGTGATAGAAGCCGAATTGAGATAAGACCGGATTTTTCGATTTCACCGAAATTGGGTTATTTCACTTTGACTCCTTCGATTAGGTATAACGCCAACATTTATCGTCGTCAATTGAACCGTACTTTTACCGCGTCTGATTCCTCGACGCACGATACGTATAATAGTGGATTTTTCTATGAACAAAATTTGGCATTTGAAGCATCGCTCTCCACAAAAGTCTTCGGTGTTGTTGACAGCCGCCGCCCATTTTTGTTTTTCTTAAAGCCGGAATATATTGGAGTGAAGGCTTTCCGCCATACATATCAACCGAATATGAGTGTGTCTTGGCATCCCGACCAATCAACAAATAAAACATACTTTAGTTCTTACGAAGATGCTTATGGCGATACGGTCGTTTATAATCGCTTTTCAAATGACGGTGGGGGTTTGGCGTTTAACAAAGAAGCATTACAAATCAATTATAGTGATAGACACGTTTTTGAAATGAAAGTTCCTCAAGGTGATAGTCTTGATGCTAAAAATTACGAATTGCTGAGTTTGACTTTCAACGGTAATTACAATTTTGCCGCTGATTCTTTAAAGATGAGTAATATTTCAATGGGTTTCCGCACACCGGCGATTGACTTTTTAGAATTTTCAGGCAATGCCGTTTTTACACCTTACGATGAAGCCATTGTTAAAAGGGTGAATCAATATACCGGCGATACAAGTACTTCTTATCAGAAGATTAACCAATATTTAGCGGCTAACGGGAAGGGCTTGGCAAGATTAACCAATCTATCCGTTAGTTTATCGACCCGATTTTCCTCAACGGGAGTTTCGTTCGATCCTCAATTAGCCGGAGGAGACAAAGATTCCGCAACAACGGAAAAGGTCAAGCCGATTTTGGGACAAAGATTTACATCCCGATTCAAAAAATACAAAGAACCGGACATATTTGGTGAAAATAACCCGGGGTATAGTAAATTCAATTTACCTTGGGATTTTAATGTTGGAGCCACATACAGCTTCACTCAAACAACTAAAGACCAAGCGTCCGTTCAACATTCATTGTTTCTAAATGCCTCGCTGAACTTTACTATTGCAGAAACTTGGAAAATCCGCACTTCGACAGGTTACGATGTAATCAACAAAGAATTCCGCACACCTGTTTTGAGTTTGAACAAAGATTTACATTGCTGGGACCTGCAATTCAACTGGACCCCTTTCGGCTCGAACCAAGGGTTTTACTTACGATTCGGCATAAAAGCTTCGCAATTGAAAGATTTGAAAATCGAGAAACAACGCAACCCATTTATGCGTTAGAATCGATATTTCCGCTCTGCCGCGATGAATTTATTATGTAAAAGTGGGTGGTGTGACAGCGAAGTTTGTGAAGATGTAGATGTTTATGTTCCAAAGCAGGAGCTTGGGAACAAGGAAAATTCCAAACTCATCCGATGACTGGCAGTCATCGGATGAGTAAACCGATGAAGATGGATTATCGCTTCCGCGTTATGACCAAAAAATCCTTTAATCCAATAAATCCTTTGAATCGTGGTTCAGACAAATTGGAGTTGATTTGTATATAACTTAAGTTGCTTTTTTATCTTAGAAATCAAATCCTAAAGACCAAAGATACGCTGGCGATGACCAACCGCTAATTTGTTTCATCCAAGCGACATCGAATTTAATCGGCAGTCCGAAAATGTAAGTGCGAACCCCAAATCCCGCTGACCATAACAAATCTATCTGCTCAACACCATATTTATCGTAATGTGAATAAACAAATTTGTCGTCGAACGCGGAACCCAAATCACTGAATACAACGGCTTCAATACCTTTGACAAAAAACGGTGTATCGCCTGCGAAAAGCGCCGTTAAAAAAGGATAGCGGAGTTCGGCGTTAACCATAAAGAATTTCGAACCTTGAGCTTCAGCAGTCGACCACCCTCTCAGCGGAGTTTGAAATTCCATTAAAGCGAAATCTTCCGGTTGGGCGAAAGGTAAAAGTTGGTTTTTGAATCTTGCGTTTATCCAATTCTCTTGACCACCAATAAAATATTTCTGAGGGTTAGTACCAAAGCTTCCTTTTGCCGACCCTCTGAGCGCAAGGGTTAAATCTCGAATAATAGGTTGATAATATCGAATATCGGTTCCAATTGAAGCAAAGCCAACACCTTTGCCGCCGATTACAGGAGATCCCTTCACTTCGACAAAATAACGCAAACCTCTTACGGGACCGAAATTACTCCATAATGTATTATCGAAAACCATTTTAGCTTTTGGAACAACAAGAAACTTATATGTTGATGGCTCATACTGAGCAAAATAAACATTTTCTTTTGTCAGAAGCATAGCATCGGCACCTGCTTCATATCGTTGAAACAAACTCACCGGATAACTTGCTAAAGCCCCCACGCCAATATTTCTATATCTATAACCGCTTATGGTATAACCGGTTAATGCTTCTACGTTTTCAGGTTGGTACCCCGATACATAACCGGCTATGTGATATGCTGAAAACTGCCAATCAATTATTTTCGGCAGATAATTATAACCCAAGAAAATAGTACTGCTCTTCAAATCTCTGTAAAGATTCGCCTGAACAAATATTTGGTGATCGCCCATTTTATCGGAAAAAAGCATTTGAGCGATACCTTGAGCTCCATAATAAGTACTGTAACCTGGGTTTCCCGATATGAAATCAGGAGTAAATATAATTTTATAGTCATTTTCTATGAATTCACCGTCGATGAGTGATTCCGGCGGAGCTATAACCAGACTTTGATTTACCTGATTTTGTGGTGCTTTTGCTCGAGGATTGGGTTTTACAACTTCCTGACGCGACAAATCAATTTGAAAATCCCCGTATCCCTCAAGCGGTTTTGAAGTGTCGGAGCTTTGCTTTTCATTTGATATTTGATTTTTGAGTTGTTCTTTTTTGTTATTTTGCTCGATTAATTCTGTAAGCGGCAATTCTTGTTTATCTTGCTTCATCTCTAATGGATGACGCAGCATAAAAAGATCGAATCCACCGTCGGTTTGCGCTGAAAAAAGTAGTTTTGTAGCGTCTTTAGACAGCGATATTTGGGTAATGCCTGTGATAGAGTTTGTCAAAGGGCGTGTGCTACTATTTGCCAAATCACATTCATAAAGATTGCCAATTCCGTTTTTGTTTGACACGTATATAATTTTATTAGCGTCGGATGCTACTGCAAGCGAAGTTTTGAATTCTTCTGGTGTTTCGGTTATGCGGGTTATTACACTTGTGGCAATATCTATTTTATAAATATCGGATTGATAAACGTTATAATCGGACATTTTGAAATTTTTAGGAATTATAGCCGGAGTTGTATATATCGTTCTATCGGATATGAAGTAAATGTTTTTACTATCCCCTGCCCAAACCGGATCTCTATCAGTGAAAACATCTTCCGTTAGATTGATTAAGTCTTTAGTTTTGAAGTCATATACATATAAATCCGCACAATTATTCACTGAAGCGATAAAAGCTAGTTTGTTACCATCGGGCGACCAATGCACGGATGCAATTGATTTCAAATTCCAAGTTAGTTTTGTATAATCTCTCGTCTTTTCTTCTACTATAAATACACCATCTTCACCACCCGATTTTGCTGAAACGGCTAATTTCGTGCCATCAGGATTCCACGATATTCCCGGAGTGAGCATATTCAAATCTTCAAAATCACTTCTGCGCATCGAGGAAATAAGTTTTTTCCCGGGTTTTTTATCATCAATTTTCTTTGTGTAAATTGCAAAAATACCGTCCGGTGCTGAAATATAAGCCATTTTTTCACCGTCAGGAGAAATAGAAGGTGATGAATTATAATATGTATGGTCTTTTTTTTGATTCGTCAGTCGCATCGAAAAGTCTTTTGGTTCGGTATATTTTTCCAAATCGGGCCAGTATCTTTTCTTTATATCAGATTGCCATTCTTCGGAAAAGTCTTCAACGTTTTTATGGAATACCGCTTCAAAGGCGTCGTCTAATCTTCTTAGGGATTTCAGAGCAGTGAGCAAATCGCTGATTTTTTCTTCACCGTATTTTTGAGCTACATACCAATAGAATGTTTGTCCACCACGATATGCCATATATCCGTAAAGTTGTTTCAAACTTGGTATATCGCCCAACATTGCCAAATCGCGCATATACATATCGGTTTCATTATCCATTCCACCGCGGCTTGTATATTCTGCTAATCCTTCATTCATCCATAGAGGAAATTCTAAATCCAGCCCCACACTTATAGCAGTAGAGTAAGTACCACCATAATACATAAAGTTCAAAACTGAATGCACCATTTCGTGGCGGATAACGTGGTTGAAAATTTGGTAATCGCCCTGAAAAGGAAGGATAATTCTGTTTTTCATTAATTCTGTAGCACCGCCAATACCTTCACTCAAGAACGAACCGACCACATTGGTTTGCTGGAATTCGTTGTGGCTATTATAGACGATTAATGCGGTTCTGCCTTCGGGTGTGTAGTTTAAAAGCTTATCAACATCAACCAAAGCACGCTCAGCGGTTACAGCCGCATATTCGGCAAGATGCTTTGAACCTTCGTTATAATAAATATCGAAATGCGATGATTGAATGTATTTCCATTTGAATTCTTCGTATTGAACTTTATTTTTACCAAATTGAGCAAATAACTGCAATGGTATTAATACAATTATGAGTATTATTATTTTTTTCATATAACTATTTATTTTGAATTTATTTGTATTTTTACTTGACGTTTATAACAATTTTAAATTTTTTATTATGACTACTTCAGATTTCTACCATTCGCCAATAGGTAATCTATATATACACACGGAAAACGATAAAGTTACTCGTGTGGAATTCGTTGACGACGAACTTATTAATTACCATATCATTCCCGGCAAATTAACGGGTGAGGTTATTAATCAATTAGACCAATACTTCGCGGGAAATCGCAAACTTTTCGATCTTCCGTTAGATTTGAAAGGAACAGATTTTAGAGTGAAGGTCTGGGTGGAGCTATGCAACATTCCCTATGGAGAGCAGGCAACTTACCTTGATGTGGCTAATGCTGTAAATTGTGAAAATGGTTGGCGCGCAGTTGGTAACGCGAATCACCACAACCCAATAGTAATAATTGTACCTTGCCATAGAGTTGTTAAATCCGATGGTTCAATGGGCGGTTACGGTGGAGGAATTTGGCGCAAAGAATACTTATTAAGTTTAGAAAAAAGTAAATAAAAAAAACCCGTTCGTTGAACGGGTCATCATTGGAGTTCCACTCCAATATTTTTTTCACCTAACGTTAAAAACCGTATTTCAATCCTATACTTAAACCATTCTTATTCGTGAATTCATAGTTTTCATATTTGTAGAAGAGCCATCCGCTGTTAAACCCGGCAAGTATCGAAGTGTTTGCTGAAACACCCAGTTCTATTCCAACTGAAGCCTGTGTATAGACGCCGACATTGGCATAAGCAGTATTCAGTTGGACAAAAGGCGATACTTCATAAAAATCAGCAAATGTAAAAATCGGTTCGAATCTATAATTAATGTTGCAACCAATCCAAGGTGTTGAGTATTCTTGACTGTAGCGGAACTTAGTGTTCCCTTCCCATCCTTCATATTGCATTAGGAAGTTATCGTAACCGAATGATACGCCAACTGAGGTATTTTCAGTTAAATCGTAGGTCAAGAATAACGAGAAATCATTTAAAATTCCTGTTTTCGAATTAGCCGGCTTGAAGTATGGAGCACTTTTCGACAAACCGTACCAATTGAATTGGAGGTTTAATCTATCAAGAATCAATGCCGTCTTATAATTATAAACAGGGTTTAAATAATATTTAGGTAGTGAAATATTTTGTTCCAAAGCGACGCGAGTATCTGAAAACAAATTCGAATAAGAAAGAAGATTCCTTTCTGGTATCTCTGTTCCCAAATTGTTAGTAGTATTTTCCGATAATTCGGAGTTAATTACACTTTTACTTTCAGAAGATAATTCAGTATTTATGTTTGTGTTATTAGCCAAATAGTTTTTTCTTGAACCGGAACTGATTTTGGTCTTGCGGTTCGATGATTTCTGCGATTCAGCTATACTGTTGTTGTTTTTTGTATCCAAATTAGCTTGCGAAACAACCGGAATTCTGCGTTTAGATTCAAAATTATTGTTGCCCTCGGTATTATCGCTTTTGTTTGTGCTATTAATACCTGACGTATTTTGAATGCCATTCGAGTTTGTGCCGGTATAAGCAATTCTATTACCATTGAACCAGAGAAATGCTCCGCCAAACGCCAACAAGAATAATCCCGCCATAGTTGATCTTAAAACATATTTTTTGATTTGATAATTTCTAACCGAAGTCGTGTCGAGTTTTATTTTTGATAGGATACCGTCTTTTAAACCTGTTGTTTCAGGCATATATGGATTTTGCATATAGCTGTGCAAAGTCTTCTGCTCTAAGTATAGAGCTTGCAACTCGCTGTTTTCAGCTACTTCATTCAAGAGCCCTTCAGCTTGCTTGTCGTCGAGTTCCCCGTCGAACAGCCTGCTTATTTTTTCTTGAATTTCCATATAATAATTTTCTGTCATCTATTTTTGCCTATTTTCTTTCTAAATTTCTTTTAATATCGGTTCTAACACTTTTGCTAGAGCTTTTTTTGCTCTGTATAATCTCATTGTTAATTGTTCTTCAGTTAAATTTAACTTTAAACAAATCTCTTTGTATGTCATACCACATATTTCTTTTAACATTAGTGGTTCTCTGTATATCTCATCTAATCCGGCAATGGCTTTGTCAACCAACTCACTTTTTTGGAATCTGTCGTATTCTTTGTCTTCAATCTCAAGTTCGCTATCTTCCAAGCTAAGCGTCTTTGATCTTTTCAGTTCATTTTTACAACTATTTCGTGCAATTGTAATCAGTAGATTCCTGATATTTTTTAATTCTTTTAATTGCGAGATATTTTCGTAAAATTGAACGAAAGTGTTCTGAAATACATCTTCTGCCAAATAACTATATTTTAATTCAATGTTGCAAATTTTTAATACTAAACTGGAATATGTGTTATAAATTTCATCGAAAGCCTTCCTTGATTTAGCTTTGTCTTTGCTTTGCAAGTCTTTAATTAGATTTATATTTTTATTTTCATCATTTTTCATAAAATTGTACATTTACATTAGTATAGACAACTGAGAAGTCCATTTCTTTCTCTCGTGTTGAAAAAAAGTTCATTTATTTTCACTTTTTTGCAATATTTTTTATAATTTATTTGGTATTTCTTTGTATTTCGTTCTGTAATGACTTGTACCTGATATACTTAGAGTGATTACGTTCTCGATTTTTTTTAGATCATTAATTGTGATGTTACTTTCGTCAAATTGGCCATCCACAAGTTTATCGTGGACACTATTTATCACCATTTTTTTTATTTCGGTTTCCGACAAACCGGAAACTCGCGAAATTGCTTCGGAAGAGTCGCAAATCATCAAGATAACTTGTTCCTTGGTTTTCGGTTTGGCTCCATTATAGCGAAATTCTTTTTCATTTATAGTGTCATCTTCTTCTAATGCTTTGGCGTAGAAATGCTTAATTAATGTAGTTCCGTGATGCGATGGGATAAAAGCTGAAATATAATCCGGTAAGTTGTATTCTTCTGCTAATTTCAATCCTTCTAAAACGTGACCTTTAATGATATGAACACTTCTATTTGAGGAAATGGTGTCGTGTGGATTAATACCATCGCTTTGATTTTCTGTAAAATATTTGGGATTATTCATTTTCCCGATATCGTGATAAAGCGCTCCGACACGTACTAACACCGGGTTGGCTTCGATTTCCAAAGCGCATATCTCACATAAATTGGCTACACTCAGGCAGTGTTGAAAAGTTCCGGGGGCTTTTTCATTTAGTAATCTTAATAAAGGATGGTCTAGTTTATCATAATCCTTGAGATTAAAATGTAGATTCATACTTTTCATTATTTTTGATCGTTCAATAATTATCAATAACCCAATAGTCAACATCGGTGATATAATCGAATTTATCGATGCGATAGCAATCCTTCCAAGAAGTTTATCCATCGTCGAATTGGTTTCTATCCCGAAAAACAATATTGGTATAAGAAATCCTATTAAAATAATAATAATCGTTTGCAGAACCTGCGAACGGTTAGTAACTTTTCTAACGGTATAGGCTGTTACTCCGGTTGCAATGATATATGTCGCACCAATGATATAGTCATTGTTCCTAACACCTGCTATCTGAAGCGACGCCACTAATGCAAAAAGTATTGCTATTCGAGTATCGATGGTTAATGCCAATAGCAATATGAACGCGGGCAGGACGATAATATATTCAAGGGGCCAAGGCGTTTCTATTTTCATCGTCAACCAGGCAAGGAATAAATTAGCTATCATACAAAGGAAAATGAGAGATACTTTGGATGTACTTACCCAAATATCTTTCCTCATAATAAAAACATACATTAATATAAGTATTACTAATACCGAAGAGTGAACTATATTTCCCAAAGCCGAAAGAACACGCGAACCACTGATTGACTCATTGCTCGAAGTTTTGAAATAAATAGATAAGACGTAATTTTTATTATCATCAATTGTCTGTCCTTGAGCGATAATGATAGAATTCTTTTTAATTAATTCGTCCGTTTTAGGAACATCCGAAGCGGCATTTCGGCGGGCTTCTTCAGTTAAAACATCATCATAAATAAGATTTGGGAAATATACTTTATCCGAGATATAAGTAAAGAGTGCTTCGAAATCCTTGCGATAGTTACTTATGATTATTTGAGCATACTTTGTTTTGAACGATTCTTTATCAAAAAGTAATTTTTTCTTTAATATATAGTTATCAGTTGGCGGTACACTGACGGTTACAACATCGTAAGTAAATTGATTTAGAGATATATCAGAAAGACCGTTATTATAAATAATCTCGAAAAATTTGTCAAACGAGCGATTTATGGAATTAAGCACTACCACGCGTTCTTGCTTAGGAAGCATAGCAATAGGTGCTATTAAGTACTCGGGTAATGTTTTTGAAGTGCCGGTTTCAGGATTAATCGTGCTGATAAGGAATTCAGCTTGATTATTTGCTTTATTTTGAGCATTTTCATCAATTCGATATACCGGATAAACGTTAGCTTTCGCTTCGTCAATTTCGTGTTCCAATTCATCGGCGCGTTTAGGCACTTGAAAAGTATAATCAGCCCTAAGGTCAGTTTTGTTCCAAACCTTGCCGGGTTGTATTGCCGTAATTAACGCGTTACCTGTATCACCACCGTTTCGAGTAACGAAAAACAAGGCAGATATAATGAAAGATAACACTAATATTAATATTTTTGCTGTTGACGTATTTTTTTCTTCGTCAATAAATCTGAATTTTCGTTGACTTTTCATTTTAAGAATTATATTGTTATAATTTATTTAATTAACAAAATTACGAAATATGAATATAATATAAAAATTGAAACCAATTTACCGGTTTTTTTATGTCATTTATTTTCTTAAAAAACGTTGAATATTTTGTTGTGTAAAATTCTTTTTATAATTTTGCTTTTTGAAAATATAATGAAAAAGTATATAAAGTAATTATTATTGAATTATTTATACGAAAATCAATATATAATAAGAACATTAACTCCGATTAAGAGAACTATGGAAAAATATTTCGAACAATTTCGACAAAACATCATTGGTATTGACCAACATTATACATCGCCGTACGGCTCTATGAAAATTCTTTATGCCGATTGGATAGCAAGTGGTAGATTATATCAACCAATTGAAGATAAAATATCCAAGGAAATAGGACCGTTCGTAGCAAACACGCATACAGAAACCAGTGAAACCGGTACTATGATGACAAAAGCATATCATTTGGCACTGAAAAAGATAAAACAACACGTGAATGCCGGACCCGACGATGTTATAATAACCTGTGGTTCGGGTATGACCGGTGTTATTAATAAATTTCAACGAATGCTGGGTCTTAAATTCTGTGCTGGAATATCAGGTGGGCCTTGTTTAAAAGAGAATGAAAAGCCTGTGGTTTTTATTACCCATATGGAGCATCATTCCAATCATACATCTTGGTTCGAAACAAACACCGATGTTGTTTTACTCAAACCTAACAAGAATTTATTAGTAGATTTGGATGAATTACAAGCGCAATTAGAAATTTATAAAGATAGAGCACTGAAAATCGGTTCGTTTACTGCTTGTTCTAATGTGACAGGTGTGGGAACCCCATATCATCAAATGGCAAAAATTATGCATCAATACGGTGGTGTATGCTTTATTGATTTTGCGGCTTCAGCTCCATACACAGATATTGATATGCATCCGGCGGATCCGATGGAAAAACTCGACGCGGTGATGTTCTCACCACATAAGTTTTTAGGTGGTCCGGGAACTTCCGGTGTCTTAGTTTTTGATTCTAATCTTTACCATAATACTACACCCGATCAACCCGGCGGTGGAACAGTTGATTGGACAAATAGATGGGGCGAATATAAATACATTGATGATATTGAAGCCCGAGAAGATGGTGGGACACCCGGATTTTTACAAGCTATTCGCATAGCTTTGGCAATAGAATTGAAAAATAAAATGGGTACCGAAAATATAAAGAAACGCGAAGAGGAATTACTGAAGCTGGCTTTTCCAAAAATGCGCGAAATTCCAAATTTACATATATTAGCTGATAATATAGAAGATCGTCTTGGAATAATATCATTTTATATTGAGAATATTCACTATAACCTTATAGTGAAATTATTAAACGATCGCTTTGGTGTTCAGGTTCGGGGCGGTTGCGCTTGCGCCGGCACCTACGGACATTATTTACTTGATGTTAGCTATGAAAAATCGCAACAAATTACCAGTTTAATAAATATGGGTAATTTATCCCAAAAACCCGGCTGGGTCAGGCTATCTCTGCATCCGACAATGACCGACAACGAATTGATTTCAATTATTGACGGCATAAATCAGATTGCGGATAATCATACAGAATGGGAAAAAGACTACGATTATAACCCACATACAAACGAATTCCAGCATAAAGTGAAATCCAATATTGTCGTCGATAGACTGGATAAATGGTTTGTAATTTAAATTTCATTTAGAAAATAGATACAAGAATATGCAAAAAGAAAATATAAAAAAGGTCAGAGGTTTAGCCTCTTTGATCGGGAATACTCCTATTCTCGCTATAAAATTCAGGTATAAAGGTGAAGAACGCGTTATCTATGCCAAATCCGAAAACCTTAATATGACAGGAAGCATAAAAGATAGAATGGCTTATCACATACTTTATAATGCTTATAATGAAGGGGTACTGAAACAGGGTGATACTATTATAGAAGCCACAAGCGGTAACACGGGAATTTCTTTTTCGGCAATAGGCGGGGCATTAGGTCATCCTGTGGTAATATTTATGCCCGATTGGATGAGCGAAGAAAGAATTAACATTATAAAAAGCTTTGGCGCGACGATTAACCTAGTCAGTAAGGAAGAAGGCGGCTTTTTGGGTAGTATTCGGATGAGTGAAGAGCTGGCGGCTGAAAATGAAAATTCGTTTCTCCCAAGACAATTTGCTAATA